>JAYZQJ010000227.1:0-142760 GCA_036149055.1 Myxococcota bacterium
CGCGCGCCGGAGGCGCGCGACGTGGGTGGGGGGGCCCCCCGGAGCCGGCTGACCTGTCTCTTCGGAGGGTGCGGATTCACCCGGCGCGGAGACAGGTCTGACGGCGCAGCGGGGGGGAGGGGCGTGAAAAGCCCCTCCCGACAAACTCAGCCGCCGAGGAGGGACTGGGCGAGGCCGACGAGCTCGCGGAGGGTGTCGCGGGCGCTGGGCGTGAGGGAGGGCTCGCTGGCGGCCTCGGCGGGCGCGCCCTCGTCGGCCGGGGCTTCGGCGGCCTCTTCGGCCTGGGCGACGGGCTCGTCGGCCGGGGCGACGACGTCGGTGGCGGTCTCGGCGGCGCCGCGCGCGACCTGCTCGACGAAGGGCGGGATGACGCCGAAGGCAGGCGCCGGACGCTCCGGCTCCGCGAGCTCGGGCTCGGAGAGAGGGGTGGGCTCGGGCGTCACCGGCTCGGCGGCGGCCACCTGCGGCGCGGCGGGGGGCGCGAGCTGGGCGAAGACCTGGGTCACGTAGACGCCGCGGCCGTTGCTCCGGGAGCCGAGGCCGACGTGGGTGACGTCGGGGTTCAGCAGGTTCGCCAGGTGCGCCTCGCTGCCCTCGAGGGCCGCCTGGGCCTGGGGCGCGTCCCGGTGGAAGGCGACGTTCTCGGCGATGACGCCCGCCGGCACGCCCGCGCGCCGCACCCGGTCCTCGGGGGTGCCGGTCTCGGGGGTGACGTGCGCGAGCTGCCCTCGCTCGATCATGTGGCTGGTGTGCGCCCGAGCCACCGCGTCGAGCTCCGCCGAGCGGCCGAGCGGGGCGAGCTGACGCTCCACCCGCAGCGCGTTGATCCGGTTCAGCATCGCCTCCTCACCCGCCGCGTCGAAGTCCTGCGCCGAGGCCACGTGAGCGAGGCCGAGGGCGGCGAAGAGGGCGGAGAGGAAGACGAATCGGCGCATGGTGGGACTCCGGGGCAGGTGGGCGTGGGGACGCGGTGCAGAAAGCGATCCAGCGCTCCGAACGCGGCGCATTCGAGGATCGGTGCCCGGAGCGCCGACCTCCGTTCACGCTCGCCTCCGCCGCCGGGTTCACAGCCGACGTCGCACCCATCATCGTGGAGAGGATGCCCCGGGCGCTCGCGCTGATGATGCTCGCCGCCGCCGGCTGCACAGCCGCGTCGGCGCAGGTGCGCGATCCGAGCCCGGTCCAGCCCACGGTGACGGCGCCGGTCCAGCTGCGCCTGACGCTCGACGAGGGCTCGACCTGGCGCCGCACCCGGGAGGCGTTCGCGGGCGACGTCGGCGGGCACTCGCTCCGCTTCGAGCTGACGAGCGCGCTCGCGCTGCGGCCGATGGGCGCCGGGCGGGTGAGCGCGACCGAGACGATCGAGCGGCTGAGCTTCGCGCGGGACGGCGAGCGGGGGCCGCTGCCTCCGGGGACGCACGGCGCGATCGGGACGCGGACCCACCTCGTGCTCGACGATCGCAACGAGGTGGTCGAGGCGCCTCGCATCGAAGGCCACGGGGGCCGCCTCCTGCGGGCCACGCTGCTCGCCGCGATCGAGGCGCTCCGCGTGCAGCTGCCCGAGGGCGAGGTGCGGGGCGGCGACCGGTGGAGCGCGCCGCGGGTCACGCTGTCGCCCGAGGGGCTGCGGGGGATCACCGTCGACGTGGACCGGACCTTCGTGCTCGTCGACGTCGAGGGGGATCGCGCGCGCGTCGGCTGGGAGGGCCGGATCGCGGTGCGCCCGTTCGCGGCGATGGGCGGGCGGATCGAGGGGCGCGGCGAGCTGCACGGCTTCTCGTGGATCGGCCTCGAGGACGGCGTCACCCGGCGGACCGAGCTCGACGTGACGCTCGCGGCGCGCCCGGCCGGGACGTCGGAGGCCCTGGAGCTGCTGCGGGTCGGCGCGAAGTACGCCGAGCGGACCGAGCGCGTGGGCAGCGCCGGAGACGAGATCCCGGAGGGCGATCGGCGCCGGCTCTGGTAGGACGATCGCATGACGATCGACGCCTGGATCCAGCACCCCACGCCCTCGTTCCTCGGCCACGACATGTTCGCGTCGCTCCGGCGGTGGATGGGCATCGACGAGGTGCCCGCGTCGATCCCGATCGAATTCACGCTCGGCGCTCTCGAGCGCGCGGGCGTGGATCGCGCGCTGGTGAGCGCCTGGTACGGGCCCGAGGGCGCCATGATCTCGAACGACGAGGTCGCCGGCTTCGTCGCCCAGGCGCCCGACCGGCTGGTCGGCGTGGCCTCGGTCGATCTGCGCCGCCCGCTCCAGGCGGTGCGCGAGCTGCGCCGCTGCGTGAAGGAGCTGGGCTTCAGGGGCCTGCGCGTCCTGCCGTGGCTCTGGGAGCTGCCGCCCGACGACCGCCGCTACTACCCGCTCTACGTCGAGTGCGTCGAGCTGGGCGTGCCGTTCTGCCTGCAGGTCGGCCACGCGGGGCCGCTCCGGCCGAGCGAGCCGGGGCGCCCGATCCCGTACCTCGACCGCGTCGCCTGCGATCTGCCGGAGCTCACCATCGTCGGCGGCCACATCGGCTACCCGTGGACGACGGAGATGATCGCGCTGGCGACGAAGTACGAGAACGTCTTCATCGACACCTCCGCCTACAAGCCGAGCCGCTACCCGGACGAGCTGGTCGCCTACATGCGACGGCACGGCCGGCGGAAGGTGCTCTTCGGCAGCAACTTCCCGATGATCCAGCCGGCCGACTGCGTGGCCCAGGTCGACGACCTCGGGCTCGACGACGAGGCCCGGGCGCTCTTCCTCCACCAGAACGCCGAGCGCGTCTTCGGCCTTTGACATGGGACGCCTTCTGCGTAGAGTCGCTTTCGTGAACGTACGGTCACTCTTTCTCGCTTGCCTTCTCCTCGCCTGTGACGGGCCCGCCCCGGACGACGCAGGGGTGCTCGACGGAGGTCGCGACGCCGCGGCGCCGGACGCCGGCCCGCCGGTGCTCTACGCCGCGTGCGAGGAGCTGGCCCCGCCCGACGATCCGCCGATGGCGCCGGTGCCGAGCACGCTGCTCGGGACGATCACCCCGGCGAACGCGCCGCTGTCCGAGCCCGGCCGCGACAACCCGGCGTCCGAGCGGGGCGAGCGCGGCTACCGGGAGCGCGGGCTGGACCGCTACGTCCGGGCGCCCGGGTGGGAGCGGGTGGTGCGCACCGAGCTCGGGGGCGCGGCGCCGTCCGGCGGAGCGCGCCGATCGCTCTCGTGGTTCGTGCACTACGCGGACTTCCAGCTCGTCGACGACGAGTCGCCCACCCGGCTCGCGCTGACCGACACGCCCGACATCCCGGGCGGCCTCCGCGCGCAGGAGGCCTACCTCCCGCGCGCCGTCTCCGCGATGAACCGGACGCTCGCCGAGCTGGCCGCGGCCCGGCCGTTCGACTTCGGCATCGTCACCGGCGACTGCGCCGACAGCGCGCAATACAACGAGACGCGCTGGGTCATCGACCTCATGAACGGCGCGGCCGGGCTGCACACCGACTCGGGGGACGACGACGACCCTCTCCCCGGGCCGGACAACGACCCGAAGGACCCCTTCGACGCCGTCGCCTTCCCCGGACCGTGGCTCTACGTGCCCGGCAACCACGACGTGCTCGTCGTCGGCATCTCCCTGCCCGACTCGCGCCTGACCGACGCGGCCATCGGCACCGATCCCATCGGCGGAACGCGGGACTGGCGCCGCCCGTTCGGGGCGGTGAGCACGCGGGCGGTGGTCGCCGACCCGGATCGACGGCTCGTCGGCCGGGACGAGATCGTGCAGATGCTGCTCGACGACACCGGCGCCCCCGGCCCGGCGGGGCACGGATACTCGCCGGAGGACGACCTGACCCACGGCGCGCACTACGCCTACGACGCGGTCGACGGGCTGCTGCGCATCCTGAACCTGGACACCAACGACGAGACGGGCGGCTCCAACGGCCTCGTGCGCCGGGGCGCGGTCGACTCCTTCCTCATCCCCGAGCTCGAGCGGGCGCGGGCCGACGGCGTGCTGGTGATGCTCGCGTCCCATCACTCGACCCGCTCCATCGACGTCTTCCGGGGCCAGCTCGGCTCCACGCCGGTCGAGGACGCGGTGCCGCCCGACGAGCTCGAGCGGATCGTGGCCGGCTACGAGAACGTGATCGCCTGGCTGGTCGGGCACAGCCACCAGAACCGGGTGCGCGCGGTCGCCGGGCCGGACGCCGACCACCCGGGCTACTGGGAGATCATGACGTCGGCGATGAGCGACTACCCCGGTCAGGCGCGGGTGGTCGAGCTGGTGGACAACGGTGACGGCACGCTGTCGATCCTGGGGACGCTCGTCGACTACGACGAGGAGAGCTGCATGGAGCGCCGCTACCGGCGCCTCCTGGTGCTCGAGCACGTGACCGGCTGGGGCGACCCCTCGAACGAGCTCCCGCAGAACCTCAACGTGGAGCTCGTGCGCACGATCCCGCCGGGCGCGGCGAGCGCGGTGGCCGACGCAACGGGGACGGACCGGATCGAGAGCGAGACCACCCTGCGCGGGGAGTGAGGGTCACCGCCCCATGAGCTCGAGGCGGTTGCCGAAGGGATCCCAGACGTGGACCCGGCGGAGGCCGGCCACCGGGCTCGACGCCTTCGTGCGGGCGCCCTCGAGCCGGGCCAGGGTGGCGTCGAGCGCGTCGACCTCCAGCGCCACGTGGGCGCGGGTCTCGAGCGGCGGCTCGTCTTGCACGCCGAGGTGCAGCTCCCCGCCGGCGAGCGCGAACCAGATGCCCTCGGGGTTCGGCATGTCCGCGGGCTTCGGGATTCGGGTCAGCCCCAGCCCGTCTCGATAGAACGCGAGCGCCTCCGCCTCGCGCCCGCGAGGGATCATCAGCTGCACGTGGTGAATCCGCATCGCCGAGAACGTAGCTCACGCGGTGCGTGGCTCGTCGTCGCCGTCGGTCAGCTCCTCCACCACGCTCATCTCCCCGGAGTGGGTGCGTCGGCGGTGGCGCTCGCCCCGGAGGAGCAGGCGGTCGGCGACCGACTCCGCGAGGCGGCGCGCGGCGTCGGAGGCGTCGGCGTGCACGACGGCGTAGACCGGCGCCGAGTAGCCCGCGCGCAGCGCCATCATCTGCCTGGCCGCGTCCTCGAGCCCGAGCACGTCGCCGCCCGGCGAGCGCACCCAGAGGAGCACCGGCCGGCCCTCCTTCAGCGCGGCCGCGAAGCGCGCGACGATCGCGTCGTACCCGTCGACCTCGCCGAACAGGTGGGTCTCGGCCTTGCGCGCCACCGGCCGGTCGAGCCGGAGCAGCGACCACGTGGAAGGCAGCGCCTCGAGACCGCGGCTGGCGAGCGCGCGGAGAGCGCGTACGGCGATGTCGTGCATGCGAGAACCCCCAGTCGTCCCATACGAGGATGAGCGGGGGCCCGTCAATAGCGAAACGAAACCTTCGAATGATGACATAAGCTGAGCTAATGAAGCTCGCGTCGATCAATTTGAACCTGCTGGTGGCGCTCGACGCGCTGCTCGACGAGCACAGCGTGACCCGCGCCGCGAAGCGCCTGGGCGTGACGCAGGGGGCGATGAGCCAGTCGCTGGCTCAGCTGCGCGAGATCTTCGGCGACCGCCTGCTGGTGCGCGGCAAGGGGGGCATGCAGCCCACGCGGCGGGCGATGTCGCTCGCGCCGGAGCTCCGCCGGACGCTGCGGGCGATGGAGCGGCTCCTGACCGACAGCCCCGCGTTCGACCCGACGACGGATCGGCGCACGGTGCGGATCGCGTCGAACGACGGCGGTCAGACGGTGCTGCTGCCCTCGCTCCGCCGGGTCCTCGCCGAGCGGGCGCCGCACGTGGACATCGACGCCGTGCAGAGCAGCCAGGGGCGCTACGCGGAGATGCTGCAGAGCGGCGCCATCGACTTCGCGCTCGACGTGAGCATCGACGACGCCTCCGGCGTGCGGCACGCGGATCTCTTCCCGAGCGAGCTGGTGATCGCGGCCCGCCGCGGCCACCCCGCCATCCGCTCGGAGGAGCTGTCGCTCGACACCTTCGTCGAGATCCCCCACGTGCTCGTCGGCGTGACGACGCCCGGGGTCGAGAGCCCGGTGGACCGCGCGCTGAAGGCGATCGGGCGGGCGCGGCGCGTGGCCCTCCGGGTCGAGTACTTCCTCGTGGCCGCGCTGGTCTGCGCCGACTCCGATCTGCTCTGGCCGGCCGACCGCCGGGTGGCCGAGATCGCCGCCAAGCACCTCGACCTCCAGGTCTTCGAGTCGCCGATCCCGCTCGACGGACCGATGATCCGGCTCTTCTGGCACCGCCGCTTCGAGGACGACCCCGGGCATCGCTGGCTGCGGGACCGCTTCGTCGAGGCCGCGCGCGCCGGCTGATCTTGTCCGCCCCGCCCGGGCGCGTAGAAAAGAGGCATGGCCGCCGAGGGCTACGCGCTGCTGTTCGCGATCGTGTTCTTGCCGAGCGCGTTCGTCTTCGTGCGCCGCTGGCTGCGGAGCGGCGACAAGGGCGTGCGCCGCGAGGTCGAGTCGCTCGACCGCACCCCCGTCGCCGAGCTCCGCCCCCGCGTGCGCGCCCGGGTCCACGGCGTCGCCCGGGGCACCCCGGTCGACGACCCCGACGGCGAGCCGGCGCTGGCCTGGCGCGGCGGCGGCGTCCCCTTCGAGATCGTCGACGAGACCGGCGCGGTGAAGATCGACCCCGCCGGCGCCGCCCTCGCCGGCCACCGCGTCGCCCCCGGAGACATCGTCGAGGCCGCCGGGCTCTTCGTCGACGGGGCCCTCGTCCCTCCCCGCGGCGAGCCCCTCCGCATCGTGCGCGCCGTGCGTTGACGGTTGCGGTTCGGCGCGGCGGCTCCAGGACGCGTGCATGCGTCTCGTCATCGCCGCCGCCCTCTCGCTCGCCGCCTGCGCGGGCTCGCCCGCCCCTCGACCCGACGACCCGGCCGCCGCGCCGCGGGTGCTCGTGGTGCTGACCAGCCACGGGCAGCTCGGCGACACGGGGCGGGACACCGGCTTCTACCTGAGCGAGCTGAGCCACGTGTACTACCCGCTGCGCGAGGCGGGCATCGAGCTGACGCTCGCCTCGATCGAGGGCGGCGAGCCGCCGATGGACGGAGTGAGCCGCGACGACGCGCTGAACGCGCGCTTCCTCGACGACCCCGAGGCGATGGCCGCGCTCCGGACCACGCGGCCGCTCTCCGAGGTCGACGCCTCGACCTACGACGCCGTCTATTTCCCCGGCGGGCACGGGACGATGTGGGATCTGCCGGCGGATCCGGACGTGCAGCGCGTGATCCGCGAGGTGCTCGCCCGCGACGGCACGGTGGCCGCGGTCTGCCACGGCCCGGCGGCGTTCGTGGGCGCGACCGACGCGGACGGCCGCCCGCTGGTCGACGGGCGCCGCGTCTCGGCCTTCTCCGACGCGGAGGAGCGCGACCGCGAGCTGCACGACGTGGTGCCCTTCCTCCTCGAGTCCCGGCTGCGAGCCCAGGGCGCCACCCTCGAGCCGGCGCCGCCCTTCACGCCCCAGGTGGTCGAGGACGGCCCGCTGCTCACCGGGCAGAACCCCGCGTCCGCCGGGCCGCTCGCGGAGCGCTTGATCGATCGCGTCCGCTGACGCCCCACGAACGACACGAAGCACCCGTAACTCACATGCGATCCTGGAAAGCGACCTTCCCACATTGACATGAGCCATCGGTGAGCGACCCTTTCGCATCTTCCTTCGAACGAGGTGCGAGATGCGTTGTCTGCGTGTGGTCGTGGGTGCGTTGGCTCTCTTCGCGGTCTCCGCGTGTGACGATGGCTCCGTGCCCGCCGACGGCGGCCCGATCCTCCCGGACTCCGGCGACGTCGGGGACGCCGGCCCGCCCGACAGCGCGGTCGGTCCGATGTGCGGCGACGGCGCGATCGAGGGCGACGAGGCCTGCGACGACGGCAACGTGGACGACGGCGACGGCTGCTCGGCCGAGTGCGCGCTCGAGGACGGGTTCGCCTGCGAGGGAGAGCCGACGGTCTGCGAGACCGTGTGCCGCGACTCCATCATCGCGGCCGACGAGGAGTGTGACGACGGCAACGTCAGCGACGACGACGGGTGCTCGAGCGCCTGCCAGATCGAGCCCGGCTACCAGTGCTCCGGCGCGCCGAGCGACTGCGTGACGGTCTGCGGCGACGGCGTCGTGACCTTCGACGAGCGCTGCGACGACGGGAACGCCGCGGACGGCGACGGCTGCACGGCCGGCTGCGAGGTGGAGCCCGGGGTCACCTGCGAGGGCTCGCCGAGCGTCTGCACGGGGATCTGCGGGGACGGCGTGGTCGCGTCGATCGAGCCCTGTGACGACGGCGGCACCGATCCGGGCGACGGCTGCTCGGCCACCTGTGAGGTGGAGCGCGGCTTCGCGTGCGCGGGCGCGCCGAGCGTCTGCATGGCCGGCTGCGGGGACGCGATCGTCGCCTCGGTCGAGGGCTGCGACGACGGCAACATGGACGGCGGCGACGGCTGCGCGAGCAGCTGCCAGCCCGAGCGCGGCTACGCCTGCAGCGGTGAGCCGAGCGCGTGCGCCACGGTCTGCGGGGACGGCGTGCTCGCCGGCGTGGAGGCCTGCGACGACGGGAACACGACCAGCGGCGACGGCTGCTCGGACGCCTGCGCGGTCGAGGCGGGCTTCCGCTGCGACGGCGAGCCGAGCGCCTGCACGGTGTTCTGCGGCGACGGGGTCATCCGCGGCGCCGAGGGCTGCGACGACGGCAACCTGAGCGGCGGCGACGGCTGCGACGCGGGCTGCGGCGTGGAGTTCGGCTACGCCTGCGCCGGCGAGCCCAGCGTCTGCGCGGTCGACGTGACGGTGGCGGCGGTCGCGCTCGGAGACTCGGGCGGCTGCGTGGTCACCACCACCCAGCGCGTCGGCTGCTTCGGCGTCAACTCGGACGGCGAGATCGGCAACGGGACCGACGGCGTCGAGACCTTCCTGCCGGCCGACACCGGGATCGCCGACGCGACCCTCGTGGTCGCGGGCGCCGACCACCGCTGCGCGCTCCGCGGCGCCGGCGAGGTCTGGTGCTGGGGCGACAACGACAACCTCCAGCAGGCGGTCACGGGCACGGCCAACGACCAGCCCTCGCCGCAGCGCGTGGGCACCTTCACCGGCCTCCTCGACGTGGACACCGGCGGCGACCACACCTGCGTGGTCACGAGCGCGGGCGAGGTCCACTGCTGGGGGGACAACGACAACCGGCAGCTCGGCCGGGGCGGCACCTCCACCACCGACAGCGCCACCCCCACCGCGGTGACCCTGCCGGCCGGGCGGACCGCGACCGCGGTGGCGCTCGGGCAGGACCACAGCTGCGCCCTCCTCGACGACCTCACGGTCGCCTGCTGGGGTGACAACGACAACGGCCAGCTCGGCCGCGGCGGCGCCTCCACCACCGACAGCGCCGACCCCGCGCTCGTCGCCGGCCTGGCGGACGTCGCGCAGCTCGCGTCCGGCTACGACAACACCTGCGCCCGCGACTCGCTCGGCCAGGTCTTCTGCTGGGGCGACAACCTGGACGGCGCCATCGGCGACGGCACCACCACCGATCGCGCGGAGCCGACCCTCACCACGCTGCCGATGGCGGCCACCGACCTCACGCTCGGGAACGACTTCGCCTGCGCCCTGCTCACCGACGGCTCGGTCCACTGCTGGGGCGAGTCGGTGGACTACGAGACCGGCCAGGGAGACATCCTCGACGTGCTCACCCCGGCGCCGGTGCGTGGCCTCGGGGGGCTCACGATCACCGACGTCGAGGCCGGAGGGCGCGGCGTGTGCGTGCTGACCGACGCGGCGCAGCGCTACTGCTGGGGCTACGGCGAGGCGGGGCAGCTCGGCCACGCGTCCGAGTCGCGCAACGAGCTCGGGGCGCCCCTCGCCTTCGCCGGCGGCGCGCCGACGCGGCTGACGCTCTCGCGGCCCGAGTACCGGGGCCAGGCCTGCGCGTCGTTCTCCGACGGAAGCGTGGAGTGCATGGGCACCGCCAACTCGGTGCGCACCGACACGACGGCCGGCGCCGGCGGCATCTTCACCGGCTTCAGCGAGCACCTGACCCGGCCCACCGTGATCCCCGCGCTCGGCGGCACGCTGCAGGGTGAGCTCGGCGACGGCTTCGGCTGCGGACGCACGGCGACCTTCGTCGCCTGCGTCGGCGACAACTCCCAGCGGCAGCTCGGACAGGGCGGCACCGCCACCACCGACAGCCTCGTCCCGGTCCCGGTGACCGGCCTCGGCGCGGTCGACGAGATCGGCGTCGGCGGGCAGTTCGCGTGCGCGCGCACCGGCGGCGACGTGGTCTGCTGGGGCGACAACGACAACGGCCAGACCGGCGTGGCCGGCACGACCGACCAGGGCACCCCGGTCGCGCTCCCGAGCGTGTCCGACGCGACGATGATCGCGCTCGGCGGAGACCACGGCTGCCTCGTGCGGAGCACGGGGGCGGTGAGCTGCTGGGGCGACAACGACAACGGCCAGCTCGGCGACGGAGGCAGCGCGGACTCGGCGACGCCGGTCGACGTGATCGGCCTCCCCGCCGGCTCGGTGACCGCGCTCGGCCTCGGCGAGAACCACTCCTGCGCCCTGGTGGGCACGGAGATCTGGTGCTGGGGCGACAACGGGTACGGTCAGCTCGCGCAGGGCGATCAGACCGACTCGTCGACCGCGGTGCTCGCGTTCTCGGGCGCGACCGCGATGGCCTCGGGCTACAACTACGTGTGCGCGATCGAGACCGGCGGCGGCGTCGCGTGCTGGGGCTACGGCCGCGACGGCCAGCTGGGCAACGGCGGCGTGCAGGCCACCGGCGAGGAGCGCTTCCTGCTCCCGGTCTCGTGGATCGGGGCGAGCGGGATCACCGCGGTCGTCGCGGGCAACTCGATGACCTGCCTCGAGAGCGCGGCCGGCTGGCGCTGCGCCGGCTTCCGCGCCCACGGTCAGCTCGGCGACGGCACGACCCTCTGGCCGACGCTGCCGTACCGCGCCGCGTTGTAGCAGCGGGCCCGCCTACCCCGCTCGGCGGACCTGGTCGCGGCCGGCGCGCTTGGCCTCGTAGAGGGCGCCGTCGGCCGCGGTCTGGAGGGCCGCGGCGTCGGCGTCCTCGGGCAGGCTCGCGAGGCTGGCCACGCCGATCGACAGAGTCTGGGCGCCGGCCGCGGAGGCGCCCCCGCTCGCCCGATGGAAAGCGGCGCGGAGCCGCTCGGCCAGCTCGACGGCGGCGTCGAGGCCGGTCTCGGGCGCGACGACCACGAACTCCTCGCCGCCGTAGCGGTGGGCGAAGTCCGCCTCCCGGACGTTGCCCTTCAGCACCCCGCCGAGGCAGACGAGGACCTCGTCCCCGACGTCGTGGCCGTGGGTGTCGTTGACCTTCTTGAAGTGGTCGACGTCCATCATCAGCAGGCTGAGCTCGCGGCCGTAGCGGCGAGCCCGCTCGACCTCTTTCGGCAGGCGCTCGTCGAGCATGCGCCGGTTCTCGAGGCCGGTGAGCGCGTCGATCTTGGCGAGCTGGCCGAGCGCGCGGCTCTTCTCCTCGAGCGCCCGGGTCAGCCGACGGATGCGGAGCATCGCGATCAGGCGGATGTAGAGCTCGAGCTCGTCCACCGGCTTGGCGAGCAGATCGTCCGCGCCCGCCTCGATGCAGCGGCGGCGCGCCTTCGAGTCGCTCTGGGCGGTGAGGAAGACGATGGGCACGTAGGAGCGGGAGCGCTCGCGCAGCATCCGGGTGAGCTTGAGCCCGTCGACGTTCGGCATGACCGCGTCCATCAGGACGAGGTCCACGTCGTGCTCGGCGAAGCGCTGGATCGCCTCCGTCCAGCTGTGGGCGAGCACCGTGCGGTGCCCGCTCTTCTGGACCATCGCGGCGACCTGGGTGGCGCCGAGCTTCTCGTCGTCGACGATCAGCACGGTGGCGACGACGTGCTCGTCGCTCAGGAACGCAGGCGGCCTGGAGGTCAGCGTCGGATCGGTCACGCGGGGCTCCACCCCGACGCCAGGGTAACACCGCTACTCGGTCACGAGCACGTGGCTGCCCCGCAGGGGGGTGCGGTCGGTGGACACGCCGTCCCAGCCCTCCGGCAGCTCCGGCCAGGTGCGGCCGAAGACGTGATGCGCGTCGTAGGGCGTCATGTTGACGCAGCCGTGGGAGCGCGGGAGCCCGAAGCGGGTGTGCCAGAACGCGGTGTGCAGGGCGATCGCGCCCTCGAAGTACTGCGTCCAGGGCACGTCCTCGATGCTGTAGCGGTCGTCGCCGGCGTCGGGGCCGATGTTGCTCATCGTGTCGGTGACGTGCTTGCGCCGGATCTCGAAGAGCCCGGTGGGCGTGTCGTGGCCCTCGACCCCGGTGCTCACCAGGGTGGCGTAGGTGGGGGTGTCGCCGCGGTAGAGCACGAGGGTCTGCTCGCTGAGATCGACGTGCACCCAGGGCTCGTCCGCGGCCACGCCGTCCGGGCGATCGACGCGCTCGGCGACGGAGGCGAACCACGCGCGGAGGTAGCGCTCACCCGCGTCGGTCTCGAGCACGTGGTAGACGCGGCCGTCGATGTTGCGCCGCTCCCGCCACCCCTCGAGCAAGGTCTGCCGCTCGATCGGCTCGGCCTCCTCCTCGTCGGTCAGGCCGCCCTCACCCTGCACCATCGGCCGCGCCGTCCGCACGGTCCACGCGACCGGCAGCTGCCGGTCCTCGCCGAGCTCGACGCCGCGGAAGTCGTGGCCGGTCCGGGTCTCGAGCTGCGCCTGCTTGATGTAGCGGCCCTGGGTAGTGCGCACGAAGCGGCGGAAGGCGCGGACCTCGACGAGCGGCGAGGCGACGTAGAAGCCGCGGTCGAGGTAGCGGTTGACCACCGCGGTGCCGGGCGGTCCGTCGTCGGCCTCGCCCGAGAGGTAGCGGCGCGCGCGGCGCTCGTCGATCTCGAGCAGGTCGCGGAAGCGCTCGGCCTTGGCGATGGCGGCCCGCTGCTCGTTGCGCGAGGGGAGCCGGTGGTACTCGGGGACCGTCGACTCCTTCACGTACCAGTAGTCGTAGGGGAGCGGCGCGTCGCGGGCGACCGGCGGCAGCACGAGCGCGCCCCGCGCCTCGGCCTCCTCGACCTGCCCGTCCTTCCAGCCCTCCTCGGTCGGCGGCTCGATCTCGATCGCCGCGTCGCGCACGTCGATGCCGTCGTCGTCGCAGACCCAGCCCACCGGGTGGACGGGCCGCCAGGGCCCCTCGCAGCTCGGGCCCCGCCGCTCCTCGGCGCCGATGCGGACCTGGTTGCCGATGCGCAGCCAGCCGACGATCGGCGACTCGCCGCTCGCCTCGGCGTGCACGGTCTTGAGGATGTCGGTGACCGCGGCGTGCTTGGGGAAGTCCGCGTCGAGCCGCGCCCGCGCGCGCTCCTCCTCGGTCGCGGTGCTCGGCAGCGCGGCGACCGCGCGATCGCCCGCGCTCTCGGGCACGACCTCCGCCTGGGCCTCGGGCTCGCCCCCACAAGAGCAGCCGGCCAGCCAGATCAGGGTGAGCAGCCAAACGCGCATGGCCCGATGGAGTACCAGCCTGGTCGCGCCCCGCAAGGCGGGCATACTGCGCCCCGTGCGACGCGGCTGGTGGTTGTGGGTGTGTCTCTGTGCGTGCGGCTCCCCGGGCCCGCGGGTCACGGAGCCGGTCGCGGTCTCGGAGCCGGTCGCGGAGTCGGAGTCGGTCTCGGTCTCGGTCTCGGAGTCGGAGTCGGTCTCGGATTCGGTCTCGGTCTCGGATTCGGAATCGGAATCGGATCTCGCGGGCACGGGCAGGGGCACGGGCAGGGGCACGGGGCTCGGGACGGGGGTCCTGATCGGGGCGTCCGGAGACATTCTGGTCCACCTCAAAGTCATCGAGAGCGCGCGCCAGCAGGGCGGGTTCGAGCACGTCTTCGCCGGGCTGCGCGGGGTGATCGAGGAGGACGAGATCGCGTTCGCGAACCTCGAGACGCCGCTCTCGATGCGGGTGCCGCCGGTGACCGGGGATCCACCGATCCTGGGCGCGCCGGCCGAGGTGGCGCCGGCGCTCGCGGCGGCCGGACTCGACGTGCTGAGCGTCTCCAACAACCACGCCTTCGATCAGATGTCCGCGGGGCTCGAGGACACGCTCGCCGCGCTGTCCGGAGCGGGGCTCACCGCGGTCGGCGCCGGCGTGGATCCGGGCGCGGCGGCGGGTCCGGTGATCGTCGAGCGAGGCGGCATGCGGGTGGCGTTTCTCGGCTTCACCGAGCGCCTCAACCGCGGCCCGGTCGCGCAGGGAGACCACGTGCACCCGGCGCGCTTCGTCCTCGAGGAGGCGTGCCGCGCGGTCGCGGAGGCGCGGGCGCGCGCGGACCTGGTGGTCGTCTCGGTCCACTGGAGCTTCGACTTCGCCGAGGGCCCGTTCCGCGGCCAGCGCCGGAGCGCGCGCGCCCTCGTGGAGCACGGCGCGGATCTGGTGCTCGGGCACGGGCCGCACATCCTGCAGGAGGTGGAGCGCCTCGAGTCGCCGCGGGGCGACGCGGTGATCGCCTACTCCCTCGGCAACCTCGTGAGCAACCAGGGGCTGCGCTACTTCATCGGGCGGCGGAGGCTGCCCGACACCCTGCACCCGGCCGTGATCCTGCCGACGACCCGCGACGGAGTCTGGCTGCGGACCGGCTTCGCGCTCGAGGAGGGCCGCCTGCACGTCACCTCGCTCGAGGCGATCCCCCTCTGGACCGAGAACAACTTCTTGCGGTGGGCGCAGCGCGAGGCGGAGGCGCTCGACATCCACGTCGGGCCGCTCCGCGCGTTCGACGCGGCAGCGCAGCGAGAGCGCCAGCCGGTCATCCGGGGCGCGCTCGGCGACGCGGTGCAGCTCAGGCCGTAGTCAGGCGCGGGGGCGCCACCACGTGGGACAGCTCGGCCCCGCGGCGCAGCACGAAGAAGCTGGGGGTCGAGAGCGTGGTCAGGCCGAGGTCGAGGTAGGACCAGCCGAGCAGGAGCGCGCTCGAGCCCGGGTTCACCGCCACGATCGGGTCGCGCACCCGGGCGGTTGGATCGCGGCGCGGGTTGCCGCCCTTGCCGTAGTCGAGGAGCAGGCCGCGGTCGTAGGGCCGCGGCATGCGGTAGCCCTCGGGCGAGACGACGCGGTAGTGCCCGTAGGTCACCGGCCGGCCGTCCTTCTGGGTGAGGATCCACGGCGAGTCGAGGGGCGTCTGCTCCACCTTGCAGTTCCAGCCGCGGAGCGCGCCGCCGTGCTCGCGGTGGAACACCTTGCAGAACTTCGTCCAGGTGAGCTTCTCGATCAGCGTCGGCAGGTTGAGGCTGACCCCGTCGAACTCGCGCTCCTCGAGCGCCCCCTCGTCGATCCGGTGCCCTTCGCGCATGAGCCGATCGAGCTGGTCCCCGTCCATCAGGACGACGTCTTCGAGGGTGAGGGGCATGGCGATTGAGTAACGCGAGGAACGTCCGCGGGGGAAGGGGCGTATGCTCGGGCGCTGGAGGTGTGCCTCGATGAAGGGAATCCGGATCGGTCTGCTCTCGCTCGCGCTCCTCGGCTGCGGCGCCGAGGAAGACACGCAGGCCGCGGCCCAGCCCCCGCCCGCGGTGGCGCCGGTGGAGGTGACGACCGAAGGCGAGGCGACCGCGGACGATCCGGCGGCGCTCCGGGCCCGGATCGCGGAGCTCGAGGCCGAGCTCGCGACCTGCCGGGGCACCGCGGCCACGGCCACCACGGCGACGGAGTCCGGCACCGAGACCGCGGCGATCCCGGAGGTCGTCCCGGAGGGCGTGGCCGTCCCGGAGGCTGAGACGCCCGCCGCGACGCGGGAGCCGTCCGCGCGCACCGAGCGCCAGCCGCGGCCGACCGAGCGCGATCCCAGCCTGATCGACTCCGTGCTCGGAGACCCGGACGAGACGACGACCACCCGGCGGCAGCGGCCGCGCGACCTCGCCGAGGAGGTGCTCGAGCTGCCCGGCGCGATCCTCGGCGAATGACCACCCTCATCTTCGAGACGCTGCACGGGAGCCGCGCCTACGGCCTCGCGCGCGAGGGCTCGGACACCGACCTGAAGGGCGTGGTGATCGGGCCGCCGGCCTGGTACTTCGGGCTCGCGCCCGGGCCGGAGCAGCTCGAGCTGTCCGCCGACCACGTGCGCTACGAGCTGCGCAAGGCGCTCCGGCTCGCGGCGGCGTCGAACCCGAGCGTGATCGAGGTGCTCTTCGCGCACCCGGACGATCACCGCGTGGTGACCGACGAAGGCGAGGCGGTGCTCGCGGCGCGCTCGCACATGCTGAGCAAGCAGGTGGCCGACACCTTCGGCGGCTACGCGCTCTCTCAGCTCGGCCGCATCCGTCGTCACCGCCGCTGGCTGCTCGAGCCTCCGACCGAGGCGCCGACCCGGGCGGCGTTCGACCTGCCGGAGCGCACGGTGATCCCGAAGGATCAGCTCGGGGCGGCCGAGGCGCTGATCGAGGACGGGCGGGTGGCGGAGGCCGAGCTGTCCCCGAACTTCCTCGCGATCCTCGACCGGGAGCGGCGCTACCGCGCGGCGCGCAAGGAGTGGGGTCAGTATCAGCACTGGCTGAAGCACCGGAACCCGAAGCGGGCCGCGCTCGAGGCGGAGCACGGCTACGACACCAAGCACGCCATGCACCTGGTGCGGCTGTGCCGCATGGCGATCGAGATCCTCGAGACCGGCGAGGTGAAGGTGCGACGCGACGACCGGGCCGAGCTGCTCGCGGTGCGGGACGGAGCGCTGACCTACGACGGGCTGATCGAGGAGGCGGAGCGGCTGAAGGCGCGCATCCGTGAGGCGAAGAGACGCTCGAGCCTGCCCGACGCGCCGGACGCCGACGCGCTCGACGACTTGGCGGTGCGGCTGATCCAGCGCACGCTCCGCTGACCATGCCGCTCTCGCCCGATCTCGATCGCGCCCGCCGCTTCGTCGCCTCGCGCCCGCCGCCCGGGGCGCTGCTGCACGTCGGCCTGGTCGGCGCGCACTACTACGGCTTCCCCTCCGCGGACAGCGACCTCGACCTCAAGGGCATGCACCTCGCGCCGACCCGCGCCGTGCTCGGGCTGACCGATCCGCCCGAGACCCACGACACGCTCGAGATCTTCGAAGGCGACGAGCACGATCTGACGACGCACGAGGCGCGGCAGGCGCTCTCGCTCCTGCTCAAGGGCAACGGCAACGTGCTCGAGCGGATCTTCACCCCGCTGCAGCTCTTCGAGGGCGAGGACCTCGAGGCGCTGCGGGCGCTGGCGAAGGGCGCGATCAGCCAGCGCTTCTTCGGGCACTACCGCGGCTACTTCGGGGGCATGTGCCGGGAGCACGCGCGCGCGCCGCGGGCGAAGTCGATGCTCTACGCCTACCGGGTCGCCCTGACCGGCGTGCACCTCCTGAAGACCGGCGAGGTGCGAGGCGACGTGCTCGAGAACGCCCGCGAGCACGGCTTCGACGGCCTCGAGGAGCTGGTCGCCTACAAGCGCGGCGAAGGGGAGAAGACCGCGCTCCCCGAGACCCTGGACGCCGAGCACCGCGCGCGATGGCCCGCGCTCGAGCGCGCGCTCGAGGACGCCCGCGCCAAGACCGCGCTCCCCGAGGAGCCCTCCGGCGCGGACGCGATCGACGCCTGGCTCATCGAGCGCCGGCTCGCCTCGCTCGCGTGACTCGCCCGGAGGTTACGCGCGCAGCCGTTTGAGGTAGCGGAGGAAGCGCCCGATGTGGTGGTAGAACGGGGTCGGGCTGTCCTCGCGCTTCGGCTGGTAGGCGTCGGTCAGGTACGGCACGTACATCGTGCGGCGCAGGCTGCGGGCGCCGACGTGGGGGGACTGCTGGACCCGGTGCCAGGTGCGGCCGTCGTGCACCGTGAGATCGCCGGGCTCGGTCTCCACCGCGACCTCGCGTCGGTCGGCGCCGTGGCTGACGAAGTACGGCTTGTGGAAGCACATCTTCCAGAAGCCCTGGTGGTGAGTGCCGGGGATGATCCGCAGGCCGCCGTCCGCCTCGGTCACGCGGTCGAGGTGGATGCCGACGTTGAGCATCGGTCCGGGCATGCGCCCGTAGGCCAGGCTCCGGAGGCCGTCGGTGTGCCAGCCGAGGCGCGGGTAGGCGCTGCCGGGCACGTTGAGGTTGCGGTTGAAGACGACGCCGTCCTTCTCCTCGTCGCCGACCCGCGCGTCCTCGCCGATGAGGGTCCGGATCGGCTCGAACCGGCGGTCGCGCACCAGATCGCGGATGTAGTCGGAGTAGACGCTGGTGAACGCGAAGCGCTGGATGAAGGGCGCCCCGTGCTCGTCCTTGCCCACGAAGAGGGGGATGCCGTAGACGCGCTTCCGGTTCTCGGCGAGCCAGCGCTCCTGGATGCCGCGCACCTCCTCGTCGAGCCGAGCGATCTCGGGCGCCTTCACCACGCCGCCGAACACCGCGTAGCCGTGCCGGTCGAGGAACGCGCGCTGCACGTCGGTGACCACGTCGCCGAGGGTGAAGCGGTGGGTCAGCGGGAGGGTCTTCGCGTACGCGGTCGCCTCCTCGCCGCGGAGGTGGGCGGTGGGGTCGACCGGGCGCGCGGGCGCCGCCATGGACATGGCCATCATGAGGGGGGCTCCTGACTGACGGAGAGGATCGCGACGGCGACCTCGACGAGGTGGGTCTCGACGGCGGCCAGCGGGTCGGCGTCGCCGGCGAGCATGGAGAGCTCGGCGTCGCTGCTGATCGCGTAGCGCGCGATCAGGAACACCAGGCTCTGGAGCGGGAAGCGCAGCGACTCGGGCGTCCGCCCGAAGGGCACCGAGAGCAGCGCGCTGGCGCGCTCGAGGAAGGGCCCCTGCACCCGCTCGCGGCGGTCCTCCGGGACCTGCCCCTGCTCGACCACCGAGCGCAGCATCATGCGCATCGCCGGCTGGTGGGCGCGCGCGAAGCGGAACGTGGTGACCACCACCGTGCGCAGCGCGTCCCGGCGCGAGCTCATCGCGAGCCGCGGGAAGAGCGCGACCAGCTCCTCCTGCAGCGCGTCGAGCTCGTCGTACATGGATCGCACGCAGGCGTCCCAGAGCTCCGCCTTGCTGCCGAAGTAGTGGTGCACGGTGGCGAGCGTCACGCCCGATCCCTTGGCCACCTTGCGGATCGAGACCGACTCCCCGCCCTCCGAGAAGAGGCTGAGGGCGCACGCGAGGATGCGCTCCTTGGTGACGGCCGCGTCGGCGTTCGGGGGTCGCGCCATGCAGGAGACATTAACTAATCAATCGATTGATTACAAAGGAGCCCGGTGAGCGAGGTCACGCTTGCCCCCCGGGTCGACCCGACCGAACCTCTCGGCGTGGACTGGATCGCGCACGACGAGCAGCCGCTCGAGGCCCTGCCCGGCTGGGCGAGGGTCGAAGGCGAGGTGCTCGACGGAAAGCCCTACCGGGTGACGCTCCTGCCCGAGGGCATCGTGCTCGAGCGCGCCGGGCGGCGGAGCGCGCTCCGCTGGGACGAGGTCCTGGTGCCGATCCGGGTGGACGAGCCGCGGCGGCTGCTCCTCGCCGCCAGCCGGGAGCCGCCCCGGGTGCCGTGGTTCGAGCTGCGCGGGCTGGACGTGCCCCGGATCGAGCGCGAGGTGAGGCTCCGGCTCGAGGCGGTGGATCACCGCGGCTACCGGGAGCGACGTCGATCCCGGAAGGTCATGCCGGCCGACGAGGTGCTGACCGAGGTGCTGGACCACCGGCCGCTCCCCGGCGCGGTCGAGATCCCGCGGGCCCACCCGAGCGTGGTGCGCAGCGCCTTCACCGGCGGGTCGATCGGGGCCGCGACCCTGGGCTTCTACGGCCTGCTCTTCGGCCCGGGCGGCATGCTGCTCGCGGGCGGGGTCGGCGCGGTGAGCGGCGCGGCGCTGATGGGCGGCATCGAGGCGGTCCGGCGGCGCAACGCGGGGCGCGTCCTCGTGCTCACCCCCGACGCCTTCGTCGGCGGCCTCGACGGCAAGAGCATCCGAGCGGTGCCCTGGTTCCGGGTCGGCCGCTTCGTCGACGGCGTCGACCCCCACGGCGAGAGCGCGCTCGAGGTCTGGTCGCCGGACGACGAGCTGGTGGCCCGGGCGGCGGCCCGCTTCTTCGGGCAGCCCCTCGACGTCATCGTCGCGGTGGCCGAGGCGTATCGGAAGCGAGCCAGCGACGAGCGCTGATCACTCGGCGAGGCCGAGCAGGAGCGCCTCGCTGAAGCTGGTCTCGAGCACCTGGCCCTCGGCGTCGAAGCGGATGAGCACGTTGAGGTAGTAGACGTCGTCGCGCCCGGCGTGCTCGCAGTCGGTGTAGCCGCGTCGATCCGGGAAGGCGACCGAGAAGGTCAGGTCTCGCTCCCCCTCGGCGATCCAGCCGTCGAGATCGCGCAGCCGCACCATGAGCTCGCCCTCGCGCGGGAGGCTCACCGCGATGACCGGCGGCGAGACCGGGAAGGCGCTCTCGCCCGCCGCGTCCACCTCGACCGCGCTCGGCAGCCGACCGGCCGAGAAGTAGGCGGCCGGCAGGTCCTCGGCGATCGGGCTCCCGGGCGAGAACCCGACCCGCAGGAAGCTGCCGCCGGCGTCGCGCTCCACCCCGTCGACCAGGCCGAGGTCGGCGAAGGTCGCGCCGCGGGTGCAGCTGTCCGGCTCCTGACAGCCGGCGAGCAGGACGAGCGCGAGGAGGGCGAGCGATCGCATGGGGCGGAGCATGGCGCGGCCCCTCCATCGGAGCACGTCCGTGTGACGGAACGGTATCGATCCCCGATTTCCTTCCGTATGATGACCGCGAATGCAGGAGGCGCTGGCAGTCGAGCTCTGGGTGTGCACGAAGTGTCGCGCCTCCTACCGCGACGGACGTCTCGCCACCTGCCCGCGCGATGGGGCCCCGCTCGCCCGATGGGAGGAAGATCCCCTGATCGGGACGGTGGTCGGGGAGCGCTACCAGATCGTCGAGCCGATCGGTCAGGGCGGCATGGGCTCGGTCTACCTGGCCGAGCGCCTCCCCGACGAGCTCGAGGTGGCCGTCAAGATCGTTCGCCCCGAGCACATCGGCAACCCGACCGTGCACGAGCGCTTCCTGCGCGAGGTGAGGCACACGAGCGCCATCTCGAGCCCGCACGTGGTGCAGATCTTCGACTCGGGCATGAGCGACGACGGGCGCGCCTTCATGGTGATGGAGCGGCTCGACGGCGAGACCCTGACCGAGCGGCTCCGGCGCCCGCCGGGCCTGCGGCCGATCGAGGCGCTGCACGTGGCCCGCGACATCGCCCTCGCCCTGGCCGCGGCGCACGCCGCCGGGGTGATCCACCGCGACCTCAAGCCGGACAACATCATCCTCTGCCGGGACGGCACGGTGAAGGTGGTGGACCTCGGCATCGCCAAGGCGCTGATCCCCGAGGACAAGCACAAGGTCGCCGAGCCCTCGCTGACCGAGGCGCACCGGGTGGTCGGCACGCCGACCTACATGGCGCCCGAGATCATCACGAAGGAGGGCCTCTACCCGGCGTCGGATCTCTACGCGCTCGGCGTGATCCTCTACGAGGCGATGGTCGGCGAGCCGCCCTTCTACGAGAAGGACGCGATCGGCACGATGTACCGGCACATCCACGAGGAGCCGAAGCGCCTCCGCGAGGTGGACCCGAGGCTGGACATCCCCGGCGCGCTCGAGACGCTGGTGCGCGACCTGCTCGAGAAGAACGCGGCCGACCGGCCGGCCGACGCCAACGACGTCGTGCAGCGGCTCGAGGCCCTGATGCGCATGGTCCGCGATCACGCGCGCCGCGGCGGTCAGGAGGAGACCGGCGAGCTGACCAAGGTCTGGTCGCCCAAGGACCGCATCTCGTCGCCCGACGGCGAGCCGCGGCGCCCGTCCAAGCTCAAGAAGCGCCTCTTCGTGATCCTCGCCGCCGCCCTGCTCGCGCTCGTGCTCGGCTTCGGCGCCACCGCGGCGCTCATCTACGTCTTCGGGCCCGAGAGCCAGGAGGCGGTGCAGCTCCCGTCCGACTGACGCTCCCCGGTTTCCGTGGTACGCCGACCCCCGGAAATTCGAGGTGACCGTGGAGACGAGCCCCAAGACCAACGGCGCGGCCGAGCCCGCAGCCCAGCCGGCCCAGACGACCGTGCGCGACGGCGCCATCCACCGGGTGTGCCCGCTCGACCTGAGCCCGCTGCCCCCGGTCCCGGTGGCGAGCGCGGACGAGGTGCGCGAGGCGGTGGAGCGCTCGCGTCGCGCGGCCCGCGTCTGGCGCAACCAGCCGCACGCCGATCGCGTCGCCGCCCTGAAGCGCGCGGCGAAGGCGATGCTCGAGCGGCGGGCCGAGATCCTGGAGCTGGTGAAGCGCGAGGCCGGCAAGCTCGACGTCGACGCTCTCTTCACCGAGGCCCTCGGCCCGCTCGACGCGGTCTCCGGCTGGGCGCGCGTCACCTCGCGCGCGGTGCGCCGCAAGGTCCGCCTCAACCCGATCAGCTTCCCCAAGAAGCGCGCGCGCATCGATCTCGTGCCCCGCGGCGTGGTGGGCATCATCGCGCCCTGGAACTACCCGGTGGCCGGGCTCTACCGCTCGCTGATCCCGGCGCTGATGACCGGCAACGGCGTGGTGCTGAAGCCCAGCGAGTTCACGCCCAAGAGCAGCCAGTGGCTCGCCGACATGCTCCAGAGCGAGCTCCCCGACGGGCTCGTGCAGGTCGTGCACGGCGCGGGCGACGTGGGCCAGGCGCTGCTCGACTCCGGCATCGACGCGTGCGTGTTCACCGGCAGCTGCCAGACCGGCGCGAAGGTCCGCGTGCGCTGCGCCGAGCTCGGCATCCCCTGCAGCGTGGAGATGGGCGGCAACGACCCGGCCATCGTGCTCGCCGACTGCGACCTCGACCGCACGGTCGCCGGCATCACCCACTGGGCGCTCCACAACGCGGGGCAGGCCTGCGGCGCGGTGGAGCTCGTCTACGTCGACCAGCGCATCGCCGACGACTTCGTCCGGCGCGTGGGGGACGCCTGGCGTCAGCTCCGGGTCGGCGAGGGCGACTTCGCCGAGGTCGACGTCTCGCCGCTCACCACCCGGCCTCAGCTCGAGCTCGTGAAGCGACACGTGGCCGACGCGATCGCGAAGGGCGCGGAGCTGGTCTGCGGCGGCGAGGAGCTCGGGGTCGGCCTCTTCTACGCGCCGACGGTGCTCGACCGCTGCACCGACGCGATGGACGTCGTGAAGGACGAGACGTTCGGCCCGGTGCTGGCCGTCGTCCGGGTGGACGGCGCGGCCGAGGCGATCAAGCGCGTCAACGCGAGCCGCTACGGCCTCGGCGCCTCGATCTGGACCCAGGACGTCGCCCGGGCCGAGCGCCTCGCCGAGCGCCTCGAGGTCGGCGTGATCGACGTGAACAACCACGCGATGACCGGGGCCATCCCCGACCTCCCGTGGAGCGGCGTGCGCGACACCGGCTTCGGCATCGCCAACAGCGAGCTGTCGCTCACCACGTTCTGCCGGCCGCGCAGCCTCCTCATCGACGAGAACGCGCAGCCGGAGCCCTTCTGGATGCCCTTCGACCCGGCGACCTACGAGCTGGGCGACATCCTCGCCGACGCGCAGATCGCGCGGATCGGCCGGGCCTGGAAGCTCCCGATCCTGCTCCAGAAGCGCATGAAGCGGATCAAGGACTTCTTCGGTCGCTGAGCTACCGGTCTTCGCCCCGGACGGCGTCGCGCCAGAGCTCGCGGCGGATCGCGTCCTCGTGCTCCGGGTCGCGGCGCGCCTTCTTCTCGAGCCGCTCGCGCTCGTGGAGCACCAGCGCGTTGAGGTAGGCGCGCACGTCGGTGACGTGGGCG
Source organism: Myxococcota bacterium (assembly GCA_036149055.1). Taxonomy (GTDB): domain Bacteria; phylum Myxococcota_A; class Polyangia; order Polyangiales; family Sandaracinaceae; genus JAVJQK01. Next base: position 23,738 of record JAYZQJ010000227.1, read on the forward strand.
AGGAAGCTGTTGAGCAGATCGGCCGAGGCGATCTTGCCCTCGGCGTAGCCCTCGAGCGCCTCGTTCTTCAGCTCCCCGAGCCGCCGCTGGATGGTCAGGAGGCGCGGCAGATCGAGATCCGCCTCGAGCTCGAGCTTCAGCACCTCGCGCTCCAGCTTCGTGACGCCCTGCAGGTAGAGATCGAAGCCCTTCATCTGGCGGGCCCGCCACCAGCGCCAGAGCAGGATCAGGGCGATGACGGCGGAGACCAGGAAGCTACGCAGGCTCTCGACGTTGTCGATGACCTCGGGCGTGATGAGCGGGTCGTTCCGCGACAGCCGCGCGCGGGCGCCGTCGTGCAGCGGCAGCTCGGGCGCCGCCAGCTGCTCGGCCCCGATCGGCGACAGCTCGGCGGCCCGCGCCAGCTCCTCGCTCGCGACCACCTCCAGGAGCCGGCGGATGGCCTCGTCGTCGACGTCGGCCCGCGCGACGATCAGCATCCGGGTGGCGAGCGTCGGCGTGTCCTCGGGCGGGTGCGCGGGCGAAGCGCCGTAGGCGTAGGCGGGGATCACCGCGTCGCGCACCGCCACGTCGCGGACGTGCATCGCGCTGGCGTAGGGCAGCGGCAGCAGCCGGTAGCCGCGGTGGCGCAGGAGGTGCTCGGCCACCGGCGACGGGAGCGAGGAGACGTGGAAGATGGCGTCCGGGAGCGCCTCCGCCGGCGCGCGCATCAGCACGTCGTAGCGCAGCGTGACCTCCTCGAAGTCCCGCTCCGGCCGGAGGTGAGCCAGCTCGAGCAGCTCGAGGGCCAGCTCGCGGGTGCCGCTGCCGGGCGGGCTCAGGTCGACGCTGCGCCCGCGCAGATCCTCCACGCGCCGGATCGCCGGCTCCCGCACGAGGAGATGCAGCGGCTCGAGGGTCAGCGGCGCCACCTCCCGGATCGACGCGCCGGCGGGCAGGCCGCCCTGCACGAGCGCGACGTCGAGCGAGCCGCCGGCCAGCCGCTCGAGGGACGCCGCCGAGCCGCGGGTCGGCGAGAGCTCCAGCGCCAGCCCTCGCTCGGCCGCGAGCCGCTGCAGCACCTCCGCGATCTCGTGGCGCCGCCCGAGCTCGTCCCCCGCGCTCACCCGGAGCGTCACCTGCGGCGACCGGAGCGCGAGCCAGAGCATCAGGGCGGTCACGAGGACCATCGCGATCATCGCCGCGAGCACGATCCGCGGCGAGCGCGTGAGCGCCCGGACCTGCTCCACCCGACGCGTCAGCTCCCCCATGGAGAGCCGTGGGTATCACCGACGGACTCGGTGGCTCAACAGGATCCGCCGAAGGGCGCGCAGAAGTTCGTGCCGGGGCAGTCGTGGCAGAACATGCCGGCGCCGCACCCTCCGTTGCTGCACACCCCGTTCGAGCTGCACTGGCACTGGCACCACGCCGGGGGCGACGCGACGTTGTAACAGGTCGCGCTCCCGTTGAGGATCGAGCGACAGGAGGCGTTCGTGCTGCAGCCGCGACACGAGTAGCCGCCGGTGCCGGTGTTCGCGCAGGTGAGGCCGATCGCGTTGCAGTTCACGCCGCAGCCGCCGCAGTAGGCGTTGGTCCGCAGGTCGCGGCAGCTCCCGTTGCAGCAGCGGCTCCAGGTGCCGCCGCAGCTCGTGCCGTCCGCGACCGAGCGCGAGCAGCCCCGCGTCTCGGTGTTGTTCACGTCGCTGCAGCTGCCGCTCCGGCAGAGGCGGCGGCGCCGGGTTCGGCTCTGGGTGCCGGTCTCGTCGCACGCGTTCGAGTAGCCGCCGCAGCTCCCCCAGCTGGTGTAGGTCGTCGAGCCGCAGGTGTCGTTCTCGGTGCTGCGGGTGCAGGACCGCATCTCGGACGACATCTCGACCACGCACGCGCCGGCCTGGCAGCGCGGGGTCATCACGCTGCGAGACTGGGTGCCCGTCTGACCGCAGGTGCCCGAGAAGCCGCCGCAGCCGCTCCAGCCGCCGAAGCTGGGGCTGCCGCAGTCCTCGTCGGACCGACACTCCTCGCAGGCCATCGCCATCTCGTTGCAGAACGTGGCGCAGGGCGGGCTCGCGTGGTCCTGGCAGAGCCCGTCGCGGCAGGTGTCGGCGCCGTTGCACCAGAAGCCGTCGTCGCAGGCCGCCGTGTTGTTGGCGCTCTGACAGCCCATCACCGGATCGCACGTGTCGTCGGTGCACGGGTTCTCGTCGTCGCACGCGATCATCTCGCCGCCGCAGCTGCCGTCCTCGAGGCAGACGTCCGCCTCGGTGCAGACCGAGCCGTCGTCGCAGCTCTGCCCGCGGCAGTCCGGATCGGCGCAGTCGGTCAGGCCGTCGCAGTCGTCGTCCATCCCGTCGGTGCAGGCGGTCTCGGTCGTCGGGCACGAGGGGCCGGCGTCCACGTCGGGGCGCAGCACGCAGCCCTCGCGCAGGTCGCAGAGCTCGCTCGGGTCGCAGCGCGAGTCGTCCGCCACCGCGAAGCACTCGTTCGAGAGGCACATCGGGACCGCGCACGCCGCGTTGGTGACGCAGTCCGCGTCGGTGCCGCAGCCCCCCTCGCCGCAGAACTCGGGCGACTCCGGGCTGCATCGCGGGTCGACGCAGCGGCCGCCGACGCAGGCGCTCAGCGACGGATCGTCTCCGGCGCCGGGGCAGGTGACGTCGCGGCACGAGTCGGTGATCAGCACGGTGACCGCGGTGGCGGAGTCGAGGCGCACCAGCACCGTGCGGTCGATGACCGGCGTGTTCAGGTTGTCGTAGAGCGTGACCTCGATGGCGAGCATCCCGGTCGGGATGTCGTCGAGCTCGGCGATCCGCACCCCGGCCAGGTAGTCCTCGCCGGGCATCGCGAACGATCGCTCCTCGGCCAGCTGAGCCGCCGATCCGTCGGCGTAGCGGACGACGGTGGTGATCCCGGTGAACTGGTAGCCCGGCACCAGATCGGTGCGCAGGTCGACGATCAGGGAGGTGTCGTTGCTCGCGCAGCCCAGCAAGAAGAGGGCGAGGAGACACGGTCGGAACGGCCGCCGCATCCCGAAAGCCTATCACGAGGTCAAGCGACGACCTCGGCGATGCGCTCGGCGGCGCGGGTGGCCATCGCCATGATGGTGATCTGCGGGTTGACCCCGAGCGGCCCGGGCACGGTGCTTCCGTCCACGATGAACAGGCCCGGGAGGTCGTGCGCCTGGTGATCGAGGTCGACGACGCTGGTCGCCGGATCCTTGCCCATCTTGCAGGTGCCGAGCGGGTGGTAGCTCGTCAGCATCAGGTCCGACGCCTTCATGTCGAGCTGACGGAACCGTCGCCAGTCGTCCATCGACCGCACCTCGCTCATCGAGACGCAGACCGGGTGGAGCCGCTTCGCGCCGGCCGCCCACGCCATCTCGCCCGCGAGCACGAAGCCGCGGTGCATGCGGGACACGTCGCGCTCGGTGAGGCTGTACTTCACGATCGGCAGCCCGCCCGGGCCCGGGTAGACGACGCCGCTCGCCACGTCGTCGGCGATCATCACCCCGAACGAGGCGAGGTGATCGACGTCCTCGAGGATCCGCATGAGGCGGTCGCCGGTCTGCGGGAAGAGGATCGGCGCGAAGTTGCGGTCTGGCTGGGCGGCGTTGATGAGGATGCCGTCCTTGATGTGCTCCTCGACGTAGTAGCCCTGCGGGATGTGCTTGTGCGGCTCCACCGCCTCGTCCATCAGCGCGCTGAAGCCGGTGGAGGGGTGCATGCTGAGGTTGCGCCCGAGCTGACCGCTCGAGTTGCAGAGGCCCTGCTTCTGCAGGAACACCGGCGTCGGGACGGCGCCGCCGCTGAAGATCACCGCGTCCGCGCGGACCCGCAGCGTGCGGCCGTGCGCGTCCACGCCCTCGACGCCCACCGCGCGGCCGCCCTCGACCCGGATGCGGTTGGCCCGGAAGCCGGTGAAGACCATCGCGCCCTTCTCGACCGCGGGCGGGATGTAGCTGAGGTTGGTGCTCTTGCGCGCGTCGGTGCGGCAGCCGAAGTCGCAGAAGCCCTCGCCCCGACACCCCGGGGCGTTCCGCAGCATCGTGCGGTGCTCCCAGCCGAGCGCGTCGCAGCCGCGGGCCATGATGTCGGCGATCGGCCCGGCCGCGTCGAGGTCCGCGGGCTCGACGCCGAGGGTGCGCTCCACCTTCTCGAAGTGGGGCCGCATCGTCTCCGACTCGAAGGCGTCGGTCCGGATGTCCTCGCACCAGCGGTCGAGCACCCAGCCCGGCGTGCGGAAGCAGCTGCCGGTGTTGACCGCGGTGGAGCCGCCGACCAGCCGCCCCATGAAGATGGGCATCGGCGCGTTGCCGAGGGTGAGCGAGCCCCGGTAGAAGTCGAAGTGCGCCTGCACCGAGCTGCCGGTGAACGCGTCGCGGCGGTGATGGTCGCCCTCCTCGACGAACACCACCGCGAAGCCGCGGTCCGCCAGCTCCTTGCCGACCACCGCGCCGCCCGCGCCGGTCCCGACCACCACGATCTCGCACTCGATCTCGTCGTCGGCGTCCCACTCCGTCGCGGGCACGATCTGCGAGAGCCAGCGCGGCTCCTCCATGTGCTGGACGACGTTGAGCTTGCCGCCCATCGACCGGTAGACGTCGGGCGTGTCGAAGTGGGTGAACTTCAGCGCGAACGCCACCGCGCCGAGCGGCGTCCGGAGCACCGGGTCGGTCTCCCACTTCTGGAGCAGCCGCTGCTGCCGGACGTGATCGAGCTTGTGGAAGCGTCGCCCGGTCGAGAGGACGGCGGCCCGGTCGAGCAGCGCGATCGCGCCCCGCAGCGCCTTGGTCGCCCACGGCGAGACGTGCTCGGTGACCTGGAAGGTGTGCGCGAGGGTGCGCTCGTCGGCGGCCGGCACGCTGGGGGCGCCGGGGAGGATGGCCTCGGCGAGCGCCAGCGCGGCCCGGCGGCCGTCGGAGTCGAGCCCGATGTCGGGCGCGTCGGTCTCGGTCAGTCGGAGGTCGAACACGTCTCGGTCCTCGCCGACCAAATTCGGCCGACCGGCTCTTTTTGGGACCTCCACGCCGTCGGGGCAAGCGGGGAGCGTGAGTCGACGCGTCAGGCGGCCCCGTCGACCACCGCCTGCAGCGCCTCGAGCCCGGCGGTGAGCTTGGCGAAGAACGACGCCTGGTGCGGGACCTTGACGAATCGCGGATGATGCGACCAGAGCGCGTCGAGCTCGCGATCGAGCCGGGCCGCCTCGACGTCGTCTTCGGTCCGGGTCGGGTTGCCGCCTTCGATGCTGAGGCCGCCGACGGCCGCGCTCTCGAAGAAGATCACCGCGTCGTATCGTTCGAGCTCCCGGTCGCGGGAGGTGCCCATCGCCTCGAAGAAGTCGCCGTTCACCGGCCAGTAGGCGGCGCCATCGAGGGTCCCGCGGTCGCAGACGAGCACCCGCCCCGGGTACTCGCTGGCGTAGAGGTCCTCGAGGTTGCGCTGGACGTGGAAGATGGCCCGCTGCGCGCAGCGCCGGGACTCCGGCTCCTTCGTGCGCGGGAAGCCGCCCGAGAAGAGCAGCGTCGCCGACTCCGGCACCACCACCACCCGGTCACCCAGCTCGCGCCGGAAGAGGTCCACCGCGGTGCTCTTGCCGCCGCCGGGGCCGCCGGTCACCGCGATCCGACAGCGCTTCGCTCCTGAGTTGGCTCGTGAGTCCATGAGCCGGGACAGCTACGCACGGACGGCGGCGGCGCTCGTGAGGCGGGCCAGCGCGTCGAGCAGCTCACGCGGCCGGAACGGCTTGCGCAGGACCTCGAGCGCGCCGTCGTCCGGGCGGAGCGCGCCCTCGCTGTGCCCGGTGACGAGCAGCCCCGGCACCCCGCGCTCGCCCGCCGCCCGGAGCACCTCGATGCCCAGCCCGTCGGCCAGCGTCAGGTCCGAGACCACCAGGTCGAAGTGACCGGCCGCGAGGCGCTCGCGCGCGTCCTCCACCCCCTCGGCGAGCACGACCCGGTTGCCGGTGCCGGTCAGGACGCGCTCCATGAGCCGCCGCACCGCGGGCTGGTCTTCGACCACCAGCACCGTGTGATCGGTGAGCTCGTCCTCGATCGGCGCGAGCTCGGCCGCCCGCTCGAGCGCGCCTCGAGGCGGCGGAAACGCGATCACGAACCGCGTGCCGCCAGCCGGCAGCCGGTCGACCCAGAGCGTCGCCTCGTGGGAGCGCACGATGCCGAGCACCGCCGCGAGGCCGAGCCCGCGGCCCTGCCCCTTGGTCGACACGAAGGGCTCGAACGCGGCGGCCAGGGTGTCCGGATCGATCCCGACGCCGTCGTCCTCGACCTCCAGACAGATCGCCTCCCCCTGCGCGGCGCCGCGGTGGAGCGCGCGGTCGAGGCGCGCGGCGTCGAGCACGACGGGGTGGACCCGCACCCGCACCCGCCCCTTCGGATCACGCAGCGCCTCGCAGGCGTTGGTGACCAGGTTCAGCACCAGCTGGTGCATCTGGTTGAGGTCGGCGTCGACCTCGCCCGGGGTGAGCTCGAGCTCGACCTGACGCCGCCGGCCGGTGTCCAGGAGGCGCACCGCCGCGCGCGCGGCCGCGGCGAGATCGAGCCGCCGCACCTCCACCGCGCCGCCCCCCGAGTAGGCGAGCATCTGCTGACAGAGCGCGGCGGCCGCGGCGGCGCTCTCCAGGACCTCGTCGAGCAGCTCGCGCTGCGCGGGGCTCGCGTCGGCCCGCGCCAGCTCGGCGTTGCCCACGACCCCGACCAGGATGTTGTTGAAGTCGTGCGCGATCCCTCCCGCCATCAGCCCGAGGCTCTCGAGCTTCTGCGACCGGAGCATCTCGGTCTCGAGCCGGAGCCGCTCGGCCACGGCCGCGCGCCGCGCGGTGACGTCCTCGCAGATCGCGACGCCGTGGGTCGGCCGCCCCTCCTCGTCGCGGAAGACGGTGACCGTCACCGACGCCCAGACCACGCGCCCCGACGCGTGCAGGAAGCGCTTCTCGAGCGAGTACGACGGCCGCGCCGCCTCCAGGATCTCCTGGAAGAGCGCCGCCTCCCGAGGCGCGTCCTCGGGGTGGGTGAGCTGCAGCGGATCGAGCTCCGCCAGCTCGGACTCGGGGTAGCCGAGCATCTCGCAGAAGGCGGCGTTGGCCCGCACGAACCGGAGCGTGTCCGCCTCCGCGATGGCCATCGGGGTCCGGCTCTCGGCGAACACCGTCTCGAAGTCGAAGGCCACCGAGCGATTGTACCTACTCGTCCCAGTCGAGCCCATCGATCGGCGCCGACGAGGCGAGCGCGGTGGCGAAGGCCTCGGCGGTCGGGAAGCGCGCGGCCGGATCCGGATCGAGCGCGCGGTCGATCGCGTCGATCACGTTGCGGGGCAGATCGGGCCGGAGCGACCCGAGCGAGGGCGCGCGCTCCCGCACGATGCGGAGCAGGAGCTTGCCGACGTGCTCCTCCTCGAACACCGGCCGGCCGGTAAAGGCGTGGAAGAGCACCGCCGCCGCGGCCCAGAGATCGGCGGCGCCGCTGATCGGCAGCCCGCGGCAGACCTCGGGGCTCATGTACTCGGGCGTCCCGAGGATGAGCCCGTCGAGGGTCTGGAAGCTGATCGCCGCGTCCGGGCGCGTGAGCTTGGCGATGCCGAAGTCGAGCACCTTGAGCCGCACGCTGCCGCTCGGCGAGGTCATCAGGAAGAGGTTCTCCGGCTTGATGTCGCGGTGCACGATGCCGCGCGCGTGAGCCGCCGCGAGCGCGCCGAGGAGCTGCCGCCCGACCTTGAGCACCTCGCGGGGCTCGAGATCGGCGAGCATGATGCGGTCGTGCAGGAGCGATCCCTCGAGCAGCTCCATCACCAGGAAGAGCGCGCCGTCGTGATCCTCGCCGGCGTCGAGCACCCGGACCACCGCGGAGTGGGCGATGCGCGAGAGCGCGCGGATCTCGCGGGTGAAGCGCGCCACGTGCCCGTCCGAGCTCCGGAGGTGGGGATGCAGCAGCTTCACCGCCACCTCGACCCCGCGCTCGAGATCGGTCGCCGCGTAGACCGCGCCGCTCGCTCCCGCGCCCAGCACCGCGCGCAGGGCGTAGCGCTCGGCGATGACCGCCCCGAGGCGATCGCGCGGCGAGGCGTCGGCGCGGATCGCGCGGATGTCGCTGTGAACGGGCGCCGCGGGCTCCACCCACGTGTCGCTCAGCCTCTTGGCCCCCGTGCCGTCGCTCATACAGCCTGCCCCTCCCGGCTGCGCAGCCTACGTACATCGTGGCACTCGCATTCCCCGCCCTTCAACGTCCAGCGCGAGATACCGTGAGCGACGGAAAAGCACACCGATGAGCCCCCGTCCCCGCCTCCGTTCGAGCGTCCAAGCCCGCAGGCATCTGCGCGGCGACGACGTCTGCGTGGTCCTGCACCGGGGCCCCGCGGCGATGAAGCTGGGCGAGCGGGAGTGGCGGGTGGTGCGCGCGATGGACGGCACCCGGGACGCGGAGGGGATCGCGCTCGCGTCCGGGGTGGCCCGCGCGCACGTGGCCGCCTTCGTGGAGGCGCTGGAGCGGGCCGGGTTCCTGGGCGAGGACGGGGGCGGAGGCGACCCGGCGGCCGGCGAGCCGTCGTTCGCCCGGGACCTGCCCGTGCTGCCGCTCCCCGGCTACCGCTTCACCTGCGACGGTCGGGGCGCGTGCTGCGCGACCTTCGCCACCATGGCCTTCACGCCGCTGGAGGCCGCGCGCGCCCGGGCCGCGGCGCCCGAGATCGAGCACGGCGGCCACGATCCGGACCGCGTGTTCACGCCTCACGCCGGGCTCGACGGGAGCCTGCTCGCGGTCGCGATGCGGGACGGCGCCTGCGTCTATCGCTCGGACGCGGGGTGCCGGGTGCACGCGGCGGCGGGCGCGGAGGCCAAGCCGCTCGGGTGCCGCACCTACCCGATGCGCCACGTCGACGTGGGCGACGCGATCCGGGTCGCGCCCCGCCCCGAGTGCGACTGCGTGTTCGCGTCCGGCCGGGACGAGATCACCGACGCAACGCGCGGCGCCGACCTGCCGCGCGCGCTCTACGTCGATCGGCTCGGCCCGGTCCGCATGGGGCCCGAGACCGTCTCGGCGCAGGACTTCATCCGGTGGTGTGACGCGCGGCGCCCCGAAGACGCCGCCGCCTGGTGCGCCGGGACCGCCGACGCGGTCGCGCGGGACGGCGCCCGGGCCGAGGGCCGCCCCGGCGAGCTCGCCTCGCTCCACGCCGCGGCGCGCGCGATCGCGGCGAGAGCGGAGCAGCTCGCGGCGGTCCTGGCCGACCACCGCGGCCCGCGCGATCCCTTGCGCCGGCGCGTCGACGGGCTGCTCGAGGCCGCCGCCCGGATCGGCGAAGGCGCGCCGGCGGTCGACGACGAGCGCCTCTATCTCACGGCCACGCTCTTCGGCGGCTGGCTGGCCGACGAGCCCTCGGTCGAGCTGGCGCTGCGAGAGCGAGGCGCCCGGGTCCTGCTCGCGCGCGCCTTCCCGCCCGGGATCTCGCCTCACCCGCTCGGCGTGGTCGAGTCGCTCGCGCGAGGACACGGGCTCGCCGCCGCCCCCTCCGGCGCGCTATGAGCGGCCCATGGCGAAAGTCGACGGGGTCAACCTCCGCCCGGGCACGAGCGCGTCCGAGCTCTTCTACGACGTGCTGGACGAGGCGCGCCGCGCCCACCCGAGCGCGTTCGAGGGGCTGCGCTGGCCCAAGGACGCGCGCGCCTTCAAGCGCGACTACGCCGCGCCCCTGATCGCCTTCGAGCGGCGCCGGGTGGCGTCCCCGCACCGGGCCGAGATCGCGCGCACCATCGTCGAGGCGAGCGAGGCGTCGATGATCTTCGCCGGCGAGGGCGCCGAGACCCCGCTGCGGGAGCACCTGCGCGGCGGAGCGGAGCCGCTCCCCACCGAGACGGTGAAGCTCGAGCAGACGGCCGGCCTCGTGCCGGAGGTGACCTTCCGCGGGCGGCATTACGAGGGCGCGGGGCTCGGCGATCTCGCCGACGCGTGGCTCGCCAAGCGCTGGATGACCGACAGCGCGCACCGCGGGATCCGCTGGACCCTCGAGCAGGCGGCGCAGGGCGCGGGCGGGCGCGCGCACCTCTCGGGCCACAAGTGCGTCTCCCTCGGCGGCGGGGCGGAGCTGTCGCCCACCCGCGCGATGCTGCGGGCCGGCGCGGACGTGCTCTACATCGACGCGCGCGATCCCAGCGAGGCCCTGCTGAAGGATCCGCGGGTCTCGGGCACGCTGACCTGGGTGCCGGGCGGCGCCGACCTTCTCGCGCGGCCGGCCGAGGTCGCGGCGACGATCGAGCGCTGGGCCGGCGACGACCCGGTCCACGTCGGCATGTACGCCTACGCAGGCGGCGCGGCGCAGGAGTGGCGGCTCACGGCGTCGATGAACGCGATCGTGCGGAGCCTCCCGAAGGCGATCGTGCGCTCGGTGGTGATGCTGATCTCGCCGACCACGCCGGGCACGGTGAGCCCCGAGGACGCCGCGCTCGCCGACGCCCGCCTGAAGCGGCTCGTGACCCGCCCGCTCGGGCTCGGCCGCTCCCAGGCGTCGGTGGGGCAGAGCGGGGAGCTGCCCAACCGGGTGTCGCACGCGATCGTCAGCCTGCAGGGCGCGAGCTACCAGGCGGCCCAGTACGTCGGCAAGATGATGCCGGCCGAGGTGTTCGCGGTGTACGGCGTCGACGGCCGGAGCGAGGGCATCTCGGTCTCCGCGCCGGTCGCCCCGATCACGAAGACCGCCTCGCTCCAGCACCCGCTCTTCGACGCCGGCTTCGAGGGCGCCGAGCTGTTCGGCATCCTCATCTCCGAGCCGCAGGCCACCCGGGTGATGTGCGCCCTGCTGGCCTTCCACGATCTGCTGAACCCGAGCGCTCCGAGCCGCGCCTCGAGCGCCCTGCCCCCGGGCGACCGGGTGGCCGCGATCATGGGCGAGCAGATCCACGGCGGGGTCTACGCCCAGCCGCACGCGCTCGAGCGCGAGATCATGGTCGCCGCCGTCGCCGGCCTCGGCCGCAAGCCGAGCCTCATCGCGCCCGCGCTCCGCTTCCTCGCCACCGGGAAGTGAAACGTGAGCGACGCCTCGCGTTTCCGCTCAAGAAGCTGGAATCATGAGAGGAATCCCGCGGCTTCATGTGAGTCGACCCTGGCTCGCGGTCGGGTATATTGAACTCGATTCAGGAAGGGGCGGACATGCTGAAGCGATCGGACGTGGGGGACGACGAGCTGCCGGTGGCCATCATCGGCGCGGGCTTCGCCGGGCTGGGCATGGCGATCCAGCTGAAGCAGCGCGGGGTCGACGCCTTCACGATCTTCGAGGGCGGGAGCGAGGTCGGCGGCACCTGGCGCGACAACACCTACCCCGGCTGCGCGTGCGACGTGCCCTCGCATCTCTACTCGTTCTCGTTCGAGCGCAACCCGGACTGGTCGCACAACTACAGCCCGCAAGAAGAGATCCTCGCCTACCTGAGGCGCTGCGCCGAGAAGTACGACGTCCGCGCGCACATCCGCTTCGACACGTGGATCGCGAAGGCGGAGTGGCGCGAGGCGGAGAAGCGCTGGCGCCTCGAGAGCGCGGAGGGCGACGTCTTCTTCGCGCGTGTCCTCGTCGCCGGCACCGGCCCGCTGCGCACGCCGTCGCTCCCGGACGTGCCCGGCCTCGAGACGTTCGAGGGCGAGGTCATGCACTCGGCGCGCTGGAACCACCACTACGACTTCGCCGGCAAGCGCGTCGCCGCGGTCGGCACCGGCGCGAGCGCGATCCAGTTCGTGCCCGAGCTCGCGAAGGAGGTCGATCGCCTCCACCTCTTCCAGCGCACGCCGCCCTGGGTGATGCCGAAGATCGACGGCGCGTTCTCCGAGGCGTGGAAGGCGCGCTTCCGCCGCTTCCCCGCGCTGACCTTCGGCTTCCGCAACGCGATCTACTGGGCGGCCGAGCTCTTCGGCACCGGCTTCTTCGTCGACCCGCGCATCAACGAGTGGCGACAGAACATGGCCCGCCGCTACATCGAGGAGTCCATCGACGACCCGGCGCTGCGCGAGAAGGTCACGCCCGACTACGTGATGGGCTGCAAGCGGGTCCTCTTCTCGAACGACTACTACCCCGCGCTGAACCGCGAGAACGTGGAGCTCGTCGACCGCGAGGTCACCGAGATCCGGGCCCGCAGCGTCGTCGCCAGCGACGGCACCGAGCGCGAGGTCGACGCGATCGTCTTCGGCACCGGCTTCCGGGTCACCGACTTCCTCACCCCGCTCGAGGTGAAGGGGGTGGGCGGCCTCGACCTGAACGACGCGTGGCGCGACGGCGCGGAGGCCTACCTCGGCATGACCGTGGCGGGCTTCCCGAACCTCTTCATCCTCGTCGGCCCCAACACCGGGCTCGGCCACAACTCGATCGTGTTCATGATCGAGGCGCAGGTGCACTACGTGCTCGCGTGCCTCGAGCGCATGAAGCATCGCAAGGTCGGCGCCCTCGAGGTGAAGCCCGCCGCCCAGCGCGCCTTCAACGACCGGGTCCAGGAGCGCCTCTCGAGCGTGGTCTGGAACACGGGGGGCTGCACCAGCTGGTACCTCGACGAGAACGGCAAGAACGTCACCCTCTGGCCGGGCTACACCACCGAGTACTGGCTGCGCACGCGCCGCCCGCGCTGGACGCACTACGTCGAGCGCCCCCTGCCCGCGAGGGTGGAGGCGCGCGGGGGCGCGTTCGCGGAGGCTCGATGATCGCGCCCCTCGAGGATCACTCCCAGGGGTAGAAGGCGTTGTCCACGTGGGCGAGGCCGGTGTCGGCGAGCTCGGGGAAGTGGCGCAGCAGCACCGACTTCATCGAGTTGGCCTCGACCCAGATCAGGCCCTCGTTGGTGTACGTCTCGGCGTTGTAGAGCTCGGTGTAGTAGCGGTCCGCCTGGAGGCGGCGGGTCGCCATGAGGGTGAAGACCTGGAAGAGGGTCTCGCCGAAGCCGTAGCAGCTCGGGCGCTGCGCCTCGGCGAAGGTGCCCACCATCAGGTCGAGCCGGTCGATGCTGCCGTAGACCCGCTCCAGCCGATGGGCGAGCCGCCGGTCGCCCCCCGTCAGCGTGAGGAAGTCCGGCACCGGAGGCAGGCCCAGCATCTGCCGGGCCGCGTTGTAGCGAGGCACGCCGCGCTCACGATCCCGCAGGACGTCGACGGTGCCCATGTCGAGCACGCCGCGGCCCGGGATCTCGATGTCCTGGAGGAAGCGCGGGTAGTTCTGGAGCACCAGCGCGCCGGGGTGGCTCGTCCCGAACGTGTAGAGCATGTCGGTCATGCCGTGGCGCTCGACGAGGCCGCGCCCGCGCGCGTCCCGGGTGCGCCCGGTGGGCACGATCTGCCGCAGCCGACCGGAGCGCGCCGAGCGCACCGCGAACACCTCGGGCAGGAGCGGGTGCATCCGGTAGACCGAGACGAACTCCTCGGTCATCGCGTAGGCCGCGTCGTGGAGATCACGCCCGCCCGCGTTGCCGACGACGCCGTACACCACCGGGTTCGGGTAGAGCCCCGGGATCTCGGGCAGCGGCGGGCAGGTGAAGTGGTTCAGCCCGTACCAGTTCGTGTTCATCGCCACGTTCAGGCTGCTGTTCGGCAGGATCGCCGGCGTCCACTCGAGGGTGTGGATCTTCGCGATCAGCGCGGCGTTGATCAGGCGCGCGGTCTGGAAGAGGCGCTCGTCGTCCCAGCTCGGGTAGGCGGCGGCGAGCATGTCGGCGATCGCGTTGTGCTCGAGCGCGAAGAGGGTGTGGAGCAGCTCCAGGCCGACCCAGAAGTTCTCGCGCATGCCGGTGTCGGCGTAGCCGCGCGAGCCCACCGGGAGCAGCCCATCCGGCCCGACCCGCAGCCGGCCGCCCACGTGCGCCCGGAGGCGGTGCGCGGTGGCGTCGTCGCTGCCGTAGATCTGCGAGCCGTCCCACCAGTGCGTGACCTCGTTGGTGAAGGTCGGCGGAAGCGCGTCGTCGCGCCCGGGCACGCGGGTCGGATCGGCGCGGGTGGCCGGCACGATCAGCGTGTCGAGCCCGCGGGTGAAGCGCAGCGGATCCCAGCGGCTCAGCGGCACCTCGATGACGTCGCGGGTGTGCGGGCGGCCGTGATCGAACCAGTCGTGGATCTGGAACTGGGTCCAGACCCCGGCGAGGTTGTTGAGGAACGGCACCGGCTGGAAGCCGCCGGTCCGCCGACGCAGCAGCGAGAGCGAGACCTTGCGCGGGTTGGGCTCGAGCAACATCGACGGGTCGGCGTGGGCGCCCGCGAGCGGCACGTTCCGCCCGAAGCGCGTCCCGGCCGCGCCCATCAGCGGGTTCGTCGGATCGTTGCAGGTGCCGTCCAGGGTCCGCGCGGCGTAGGGGCCGGGCGGGCACACCGGGCTCGGCCGCGCCGGGTCGGTCACCAGCGGCACGCCGGTCTCCCCGCCGACGTACATGTCGGTGAGGTTGTAGGCCTCGAGGATGCCGCGCATGAGCGCGAGCTTCGCCAGCCCGCGCTCGCGGCCGTCGCGGTACCAGTTGGTCCACGGGCCGGTGAAGAGATCGGCGGCCAGCGCCGGATCACTCGCGAGCCCGAGCAGGCTCATCAGATCCGACGCGAGCACGGTGGCCGGCGGCGGGCCCTCCGGGCCGATGCACACCGGGGGTTGCCCGGTCGCCGGATCGTCCGGGCAGCACAGGCCGGTCGACGCGCTGATCGGCTCACAGACGAGACCGGGATCACACGCGGGACCACCGCCCACCCCACAGTACTGCGCTTCGCCCGCGCTCGGGACCCACACCGCGGCGAACGTCGCCACGACCCCGAGCCGGCAGACCCAACCCAAACGATTTTTCATCACCGCTCCCCGCACCGCCCCCAGTGCGCAACCACACGAAGAGAATGGGGGAGCCCGACCCTTTGCGCAAGTTTCGTACATCGATGGTCGAGGACGTGGCGCCCATGACCTCCGGGCCGAAACCGAATAGAGTCGCCGACATGCGGTTCCTGCACACGATGCTCCGGGTCCAGGACCTGGACGCGGCGCTCGACTTCTACATGAACAAGCTCGGGCTGAAGGAGGTCCGCCGGCGGGACAGCGAGGGCGGCCGGTTCACCCTGGTCTTCCTCTCCACCGGGGAGGACGAGGCCGAGATCGAGCTGACCTACAACTGGGATCCGGAGGAGACGTTCACCGGCGGGCGCTACTTCGGGCACCTGGCCTTCGCGGTGGACGACATCTACGCGACCTGTCAGCGGCTCATGGACGCGGGGGTCACCATCAACCGCCCGCCGCGAGACGGGCGCATGGCCTTCGTGCGCTCCCCGGATCTCCACTCGATCGAGCTGCTCCAGCGGGGCGACGCGCTCGCGCCGCAGGAGCCCTGGGCCAGCATGCCGAACACGGGGGAGTGGTGAGCACCGATCTGCGCGCGCAGGGCGCCGCCGGCCCGATCGACTGGGCGGCGGTGGAGGCGGAGGCGATCGCGCACTTCAAGGCGCTGCTCCGCATCGACACCACCAACCCGCCCGGCAACGAGCGGCCGGCCGCCGACTACATCGCGAAGGTGCTGAGCCAGGAGGGGATCGAGTTCGAGATCATCGAGTCGAAGCCCACCCGAGCGAGCCTGATCGCGCGCCTGCGCGGCACCGGGCAGGACGGCCCGCTGCTGCTCAACGGGCACCTCGACGTCGTGCCCGCCGACCCCGCCTTCTGGACCCACCCGCCCTTCGAGGCGAAGGAGGCGGACGGCTGCATCTGGGGCCGCGGCGCGATCGACATGAAGAACATGGTGACGATGGGCCTGATGGCGCTCGTCCTCGCCAAGCGCTCCGGGCTCCGGCTGAAGCGCGACCTGATCTTCGCCGCGGTCGCCGACGAGGAGGCGGGCAGCCACGAGGGCGCGCTCCACCTGGTCGAGGAGCACCCCGAGAAGGTCCGCGCCGAGTACGTGCTCAACGAGGTCGGCGGCCACACGCTCTACATGGGCGACAGCCGCTTCTATCCGATCCAGGTCTCGGAGAAGGGGATCTGCTGGTTCGAGATGACGGTCGAGGGCGAGCCCGGTCACGGCTCCATGCCCCGGCCCGACAACTCCGTGGTCCGGCTCGGTCGGGCCCTCGCCCGGCTCGGGGAGGTGCGGCTCCCGCAGCACAACCTCCCGGTGGTCGAGAACTTCCTCCGCACGCTCGCCGCGGGCTCGCCGTTCCCCAACAAGACGGTGCTGCCGCTGCTCCTGCAGCCCCGCTTCGCCTCCACCCTGCTCGGCCTCCTCGAGCGGCACGAGCTCGAGAAGGCGATCGGCATCAACGCGATGCTCCGGAACACCGCGTCGCCGACGATGATGGAGGCGGGCAAGAAGGTGAACGTGATCCCGTCGAGCGCGAAGGCGCGGGTCGACGGACGCATCCTCCCCGGCCAGACCCTCGAGCAGTTCCTCGCCGAGGTGCAGCGGGTGGTGGGCCCCGAGGTGAAGATCAACGTGATCGACCACCACGACGGCACCACCTTCGACGCGAACACGCCGCTCTACGACACGATCTGCGACGTGCTCGGCGAGCGCGACCCCGGCGGCACTCCGGTGCCCTACATGATCCCCGGGTTCACCGACTCGTTCGCCTACGCCCGCCTCGGCGCGACCTGCTACGGCTTCTCCCCGGTCAAGCTCGGCCCCGAGCTCAACTTCACGCGCATGTACCACGGCCACGACGAGCGCATCCCGGTCGACGGCTTCAAGTGGGGCCTGCGCACCCTCTGGGACGTCGTCGAGCGCTTCGTGACGTGACGTCAGCGCTGCGCGCGGAAGATGCCGCTGCGCTCGACGCTGAAGGAGAAGGCGGCTTCCTCGGGCTCCGACGACGGGCCGAGGAGGCCGCGCTCGCGCAGGTCCGCGGTGGTCATCAGGTCGGCGGCCCGGCCGTCGTCGTCGCCGCGGGCGAGCACGAGGTGGGCGAGCTCGATCAGCTCGGTCGGCCGCGCGAGCGTCGGATCGAGGGCGAGGTCGGAGAGGCGTCGCTCCCGGGCGCGCTCGCGGGCCACGGTGCGCTCGAGCTGGGCGCGGAGCGCGTCGAGGGCGGGCCGGGCGACGGTGCGCTGCGCGAGGGTGCGCTGGGCGAGGGTGCGCTGCGCGAGGGTGCGCTGCGCCTCTTCGACCAGGGCGAGCGCCTCGCGCGAGGCCTCGCCGAGCTCGTGCAGCATCACCTCGGCCGCGTCGCGGTAGCGAAGCAGGGCCAGGGCCACCAGCACCTCCGGAGGGCGGGCGTCGGAGCGCTCGAGGTGCCCGCGGAGCTGATCGATCACGTCCGGACGCAGCGCGTCGTCGGTCAGCCCGCGCGCCACGAGAGGACGCAGCGCGGCGGGGAGACGGTCGAGCTCGAGGGCGGCGTCCATGAAGTGTCCTACCGACGGCCGCTCTGGATCTTCCCTCCGGAAACTGGGTGAGTGTTCCGTCGGGGCTGGAATCGAGACCTCCTGGTCGCGCTTTGTGGGCGACAAAACGCCCCGCACCGACGATTGGCCCGGATGATGGTTGACGGCGACCGGCCCGGTCATGGAATTCTGCGCGCGCATGACCGACTCCCAGCATCCCACCGTGGCCGGCTTCTCGTTCGCCGCCACGCACTGCGGCATCAAGAGCAACGGGGCCCTCGACCTCGGCCTGATCGTCGCCGACGACGCCGTCTCCGTGGCCGGCATGTTCACCAAGAACCGGGTGAAGGCCGCGCCGGTCGAGCTCTCGATGCAGCGCGTCGAGCGCGGGCGCGCGCAGGCCATCGTCGTCAACAGCGGCAACGCCAACGCGTGCACCGGCAAGAAGGGCAAGGAGGACGCCCGGGTGATCACGTCGATCGTCGCCGACGAGCTCGGCGTGGCCGACGACATGGTCCTGATGGCGTCGACCGGGATCATCGGTCACCCGCTCCCCTCCGAGCGCATCGAGAACGTGCTGCCCGATCTGCTGAAGTCGGCGACCCCCGATCAGATCGACCCGTTCGCGCGGTGCATCATGACCACCGATCGCTGGCCGAAGATCTCGTCGATCAAGTTCCCGATCGGTCAGGACCAGGAGGTCACGGTCCTCGGCATCGCCAAGGGCGCCGGCATGATCCACCCGGACATGGCGACCACCCTGGCCTTCGTGCTCACCGACGCGCCGATGCACAGCTCGTTCTTGAGCCGCGCGCTCAACACCGCGGTCGACCGGACCTTCAACCAGCTCACCGTCGACGGCTGCACGAGCACCAACGACTCCATCTTCGCGATGAGCTCCAACAAGGTGCAGGCGGAGCCGCTCCGGGGCAGCGACCGGGACGCGCGCCGCTTCATCGACGCGCTGGTCGACGTGCTCGGCGAGCTCGGCCGCCGCATCGTGCAGGACGGCGAGGGCGCCAAGCACGTGGTGAGCCTCGAGGTCATCGGCGCGCCGAGCGAGGACGCGGCTCGCAAGGTGGGCGAGGCGATCGCCTCCAGCCTGCTCGTCAAGGCGGCGGTCTACGGTCGAGACCCGAACTGGGGCCGCATCATGGCGGCCGCGGGCACGGCGGGCGTCGCCTTCGACCCGACCAAGGTCGACATCAAGATCGGCAAGGTCACCGTCTGCAAGAAGGGCATGGGCGTGGGCCGCGACGCCGAGGAGGACGCGCGCCGGGTCATGAACGACCCGAGCTACCGCATCACGGTGAAGCTCGGCCCGGGCAAGGCCAAGAGCACCTACACCTTCTGCGACATCGGCGAGGACTACCTCCGCCTCAACGCGGCCTACCGCACCTGAGCGGTCCATGACCGAGCTCGCCCGCTGCGCGGCGCACCCCGACGTCCCGGCGTCGGAGACGTGCGCGCGCTGCGGCGACTACTACTGCCGCGGCTGCGCCGACCCTCGCCACGCGAGCGTGTGCATCCGCTGCGGCGAGCGGCTCCCGAGCGGCATCGCCTGGGAGGATCGACGTCACGGCGTCTTGCCATGGCGCTGGCTGAAGACGGTCGCCCAGATCGTGCTCCGCCCGAGGGTGGCCTTCCCCGGGCCGGCGCGCTTCGGCGCCTCGGTGGGCTTCGCCGCCGCATGCGGCCTCGCCATCGGTGTGCTGCTCGTGTCGATCGGCGCCGCCCTCCTCGTCCCGCCCGACGGCCTGCTCCGCCAGCTCCTCGGCGGCCGCACCCCCGCGCTGCTCGGCCTCAGCGGCGCCTTCGTGCTCGGCGTCCCGGTGGGCTTCACCGTCGCCTGGACCGCGGCCTCGGGGCTCTCCTTCGCCGCCGGGCTCGCCAGCGTGGGGCGGAGCCGCGGCGCGCTCCGCTTCGGGCTGCGGGCGTGCGGCTACGCGCAGGCGATCACCCTGCTGGCGGTGCTCGTGCCCTTCTGCTTCGCCCTCCCCGCCCAGCTCGTGGGCGACAGCCGGCTCCTGTTCCAGCTCGGGCACGCGAGCTGGATCGCCAGCAGCCTCGCCTGGCCCCTCCTCACCGGGCGGGTCTGCTTCTGGGCCGGGCGCGGCCTCGGCCTCGACACGTCGCGCGCGATGATGGCCGCCATCGGGCCGACCTTCGCCTGCGCGCCGCTCGCGGCGTTCGTCACCGATCAGCAGCTCGAGCTCCTCGCCCAGTCCGCGGCGCTCGGCGTCTGAATGCCGCCGCCGTTGCCAACGTCCATCCCCGGGACCACCTTCATGCCCGTGAACCGCCTCGCCCCGCTCCTCGGCCTCGCCGCCCTCCTGGCGCTCCCGATGATCGCGCTCGCCCAGAACCAGGTCCCGGAGTGCGTGACCGTCAGCCACTCCGCCCGCTGGGGCGCGGCCGGCTACGATCACTGGGTCCGGGTCGACAACGGCTGCGAGCGCGCCGTCCGCTGCACGGTCGCCACGAACGTGAACCCCGACCCGTCCACGATCCGTGTCCCCGCCGGTCAGTCGGAGGAGGTCCTGACCTGGCGCGGCTCCCCCGCCAGCGAGTTCACCCCCCGCGTGACCTGCGAAGAACAGTGAGCCGGCGTCAGCTCTCTTCGATCGCGCGCCTGACCACGCGGTCGAGGTCTTCGAGCGCGCTGGCCTCGGCAGCGTCCGCGCGCGGATTGCCCGCGGCGACGGCGCGCGCGGACTCGCGGACGGCCTCGGCGCAGGCGGCGACGACGAAGAGGAAGGCGCCCTGCGCGGGGTCGCCGGCGGCCGCGAGCACGTCGAGGCGGGCCGGCCCCTCGGGGGACGAGAGCGCGACCTGCACGCCGACGCCGAGGTAGGCGCTGCGGGCGCGGGCCTGATCGAGCCGGAGCGCCTCGCGCTGCGCTTCGCCGGCCGCCAGCCCCTCGGCGCCGCGGGCGACCAGCGCCGCCGCGCGCGCCGCCTCCGCGCTGCCCGGCTCGGCCGCGCTCCGGTAGCCGCCCGCGCCGAAGCCCGAGACGGCCACCGCCTCGCAGGCCTCCGCCGCCGCCAGGAGCTCGGCCGGCTCGGCGCCGCCCACCGACAGCTCGAGCGCGCGGACGACCGGCTCGGGGGCCTCGGTGAAGGTGTCGACGGCGGTGAGCACCGCGGCCGCGGTCGCCTCGACGAGCACCTCGACCGGCGTGCCCCCGACCGCGGCGAGCCAGAGGCGATGATCGGCCCGGGCGACGCGCGCCCACGCGGCGTCGAACTCGAGCTCCGCCTCCTTCACCTCGGCGACGAGCGCGTCGGGGGCGTCGGCGGACTCCAAGAGCGCGTGCAGCTCCATGACCCGAGTATGGGGTCATTCGAGGTCGAGGCGGCGGAGCTTCTTCCAGAGCGTCGAGCGCGACACGCCGAGCAGCTCGGCGGCCTTGCTCTTGTTGCCCTCGGTGTGCTTCAGCGTCGCCTCGATGTGCCGGCGCTCGGCGTCGTCGCAGGCCTCGCGGGCCACGTCCTCGAGCCGCCGCGGCACGAACGGCGCCGGGGCGTCCGGGGGCAGCGAGCTGACGAGCGGCTCGTGCGCCCGCCCGAGCACCGAGGCGACGTCGTCCGGGCTGACCTCGGGGCCGTCGATCAGGAGCGCGAGCCGCTCGACCACGTTGCGCAGCTCCCGCACGTTCCCGGGCCAGGCGTGGTCCGCGAGGTGGGTGAGCGCCTCGGGCGTGAAGCGGACCGGGCCCCGGCCGGTCTGGCGCCGCACGTCCGAGAGGATGGCCTTGGCGAGCGCGGGCACGTCGGCGCGGCGCTGACGGAGCGGCGGCACCCGGATCACCACCGACGCCAGCCGGTAGTACAGATCGGCCCGCATGCGCCCCGCCGCGACCTCGGCCTCCGGGTCCCGGTTGGTGGCGGCCACGATGCGCACGTCGCCGTGGACCTCCCGCCGGGCGCCGACCGGGTAGTAGCGGTGGGTCTCGATCACGCGGAGGAGCTTGGCCTGCAGCTCGGTGCGGAGCTCGGCGATCTCGTCGAGCAGGAGCGTGCCTCCGTCGGCCGCGGCGAAGAACCCGCTCCGGTCGGTGCGCGCGTCGGTGAAGGCGCCGCGCACCGCGCCGAAGAGCTCCGCCTCGATCATGGTGTCGGGGATGGCGGCGACGTTGATCCGCACGAAGGGGCCGCGCGCCCGGTTGGACTGGCGGTGCAGGTAGGCGGCCACGATCTCCTTGCCCACCCCGCTCTCGCCCACCAGGAGGACGGCGGTGTCGCTACCCGCGGTGCGGCGCGCGAGCTCGAGCGTCGCCCTCATCGCCTCCGACTGCGCGGTCGCGGCCGGGTCCGGATCGTCCTGCACGGTCCGCTGCAGGAAGTCGACGCGCCGCCGGAGCCGGGTCGTCTCGACCACCCGGTCGAGCACGTGCTCGAGCGCCTTCATCGTGAGCGGCTTGTTGACGTAGTCCGCCGCCCCCGCCCGCATCGCGTCGACCGCGGTGGTCACGTCGGTGTCCCCGGTGACCACGATGACCGGGGGCGCGTCGTCGCCGGAGATGCGGCGCAGCAGATCCAGCCCGCTCATGCCCGGGAGGTGGAGGTCGGTGACGACGACGTCGACCATCTCGCGGCCGAGCGCCTCGACCGCGTCCTCCGCCGACGGGACATGAGAGACCTGGTGCCCGCCGCGCGACAGGTATTGCTCCATCATGCGCGACTCGAACGGGTCGTCTTCGACGATGAGTACGGAGGGCACCGAGGCGATCCTATCAGCCGCGCGAACCGCGGGTGTCCAGACTTCGCCCCTCAGCGCTACCATCCCCGCCATGACGCCCGCCGAACGAGACGCGATCCTCGGCGCGCTGCCCGACGGGGCGCTCGCGGAGCGCTACGCCGGCGGGGTGGCGAGCCTGATCGTCGCCCACGACGGCGCGCTGGTCGACGGCGCGGTCGGGCTGGGCCCCGAGCCCGAGGTCTGGCGCCGACCGCTGCCGCACTCCGACCCGGCGCAGCTGCAGCGCTGGCTCGAGATGATCGAGCGGCGGCGCGGGCAGCTGGCCCACGACCTCAGCGGACCGGCCACCGGGGTGATGGCCGCGCTCGAGACGGTGCTGGAGTTCGAGCCGATCCCCGACTCGTCGCGCCGGCTGCTGACCGAGGCGCGCTCCGGCATGCTGCGGCTCACCCGGCTGCTCGACGATCGCAGCGGGCTGGTGAACGCGCGGAGCAACGCGGTCGCCGCGCCCCTCGTCTCGCTGGTCGAGCACTGGTGCCAGAACCTGCGGGAGGCCTACGACCCGGATCACGAGCGCTTCCAGACCCGCGTCGTCGCCTCGCTGTCGGAGGCGCGGGTGGACGCCACCCTCGCGCAGGGCGCGCTCTCGGTCATGTTCGCCAACGCCTGGAAGTTCCGGAAGGGGCAGCGGGCGGAGCTCGAGGTCCGGGCGGAGCAGCTCGGCGGCCGCCTGCACCTCGAGGTGACCGACGATGGCCGAGGCATCGACTCCGACACTTGCCGACAGGCGGGGGAGCTCGGCTTCTCGGGGCGCGCGAACGGCGTGGGCTGCGGGCTCTTCCTGCTGCGCTGGGCGTCGCGAGGCCCGAGCCCGGGGGTGGTCATCATTGCCCCGTCACCAAACGGTGGCACCAGAACGGCGATGTTTCTTCCGATGAACAATATCACCCCACCTCGGGGACAGGTGTTCGGCTGACGAAACACTGTTCACATCGTCGAACACCGGGTGTTCTGACCGAGAAACGCATCTCCCGGGAAAGCGCAACGATTCCGTGACGGCGAAGCCGGCCCGGGGATTGCGTCATCTCCAGCCGAATGGCTTCACGTGCATTCGCTTCCAGCGCCCCCGGCCCTTCGGCGGCGCTCATCGTCGAGGAGGTCCTCGCCAGCGTGCTCTCTCCGGAGCGCCGCGGTGAGGTGATCGGCGAGGCGCTCGGCATGGCGGCCATCCCCGCCATCCCCGACTCGCCGGCCAGCCTCCGGGTCTTCGTCGAGGGCGCCCTGTTCTCGACCCTCGCCCGGCACCTCGAGGTGTCGGACGCGCTCGAGCTGGTGGGCCAGATCCGCTCGGCGCTCGAGCTGGCGATGGACACGCTCGAGGACCAGCGCCCGACCTCCGACATCCACACCCGGATGTCGCTCCCGGCGGGGCCTCAGCGCGTGCTCGTGGTCAGCCAGGCCTCGCTGGTCGTCTTCCTGCTGCAGGACGTGGTCGGCGACGCGGTCGAGGTCCTCCCGGTGTCGAACACCCCGGACCTGCGCGATCGCCTCCGCCGCATGTCCGGCCAGGCGCTCCTCGTGGTGATCGACCGGAAGCACCCCTGCGTGGGCCCCGGCGTCTGCAACCTGCTCCGCACCGAGCTCGGCCCCGACAGCACGGTGATCTGGTGGGGCGCGCACGGCGCCGAGCGCGAAGAGGTCGCCCGACGGCTCCGGGGCGGACCGCAGGCGATCCCCTGCGACTTCGACCTCCGGCTCACCGACCTCGGCGATCTCTGCCAGCGCTTGCTGGAAGAGTAGCGGTCACTTCTTCTTGGTCGCGCTCTCGACGAGGTCCTCGAACACCTCGCCGAGGATGCCGCGACCGCGCGGGCTGGCCGCGGCCGCGCCGAGCGCGCTGATGCCGGTGGCCGCGAGCCCGAGCAGCTGCTGTTGACGGCGCTGCTCCTCCCGCTCCTTCTTGCGGGCCTCGGCGCCCTCGAACGCTTCGCCACAGTGGGCGCAGCTCGACCGCGCGACCGAGCTGGACTGGGCGCAGAAGAGGCACACCGCCTGGAGCGAGCCGTTGCACCGCGCGCAGCGGAGGCGGCTCGGCAGGTTGTCGTCCCCGCAGGCCGGGCAGCTCACGCCGGCGGGCGCGCCCGGGAAGGGGGTGTCGCAGTAGGAGCAGGCGACCAGCCCGGTGAGGGACGGCGCGCCGCAGGCCTCGCACTCGGCTGGCGTGGTCACAGCGAGGTCGAGGATACCCAGGCCCGGCCGCTCCGTGCTAGCACCAAGCCGTGGCCGACCCGTTGCCGCTGGTCGTGCTCGTCAGCGGGCGCGGCTCGAACCTGCACGCCATCGCCGACGCGATCGACGCCGGAGCCTGCCGCGCCCGGATCGTCGGCGTGGTCTCCGACCGCGGCCCGGAGCGCTGCGAGGCGCTCGGCTGGGCGTCCGAGCGCGGCGTGCGGACGCAGACCGTCTCCCCGAAGGCGCACCCCGACCGGGCCGCCTGGGACGCCGCCCTCACCGACGCGGTGGCGGGCTTCTCGCCGGAGCTGGTGGTGCTCGCCGGCTTCATGCGGATCGTCGGCGAGACCTTCCTCGGTCGCTTCGGGGGCCGGACGCTCAACGTGCATCCGTCGCTGCTCCCCTCCTTCCCCGGCCTGGCCGCCCCCGAGCAGGCCATCGACGCCGGGGTGCGGATCAGCGGCTGCACCGTGCACCTGGTCGACGCCGGAGTCGACACCGGGCCCATCCTCGCTCAGGCCGCGGTCCCGGTCCGCCCGACCGACGACGCCGCCGCGCTCCACGCCCGCATCCAGCAGCACGAGCACCGCCTGCTGCCGCAGGTGATCGACTGGCTCGCCACCGGGGCCCTCTCCCTCGAGGAGCGGCGGGCCCCCGACGCCGACGGCGTGCTCTTCTCTCCCGGGGTGTGAGCGAGCTTGGCGCGCCGGCGCTTGCCGGATCGAGCAAGAGTTGCGTGAAGGGCCGACCGGCGCTCGCGCAGGCCTCTGCAGCTCCGTTTTCACTGTGATCCCGAAGACTTGGTCCCTGCATCGGCCGCGGGCACGCCGCCTGGCGCGGCGGTTGCGGAAGGGGAGGACGTGCCGCGCCATGGAGACGCGGCCCGCGCAAACCTCAGGAGACCACCATGAACTTCGATCTCAACCAGCTCGCCGCCGCCGCCAACGCCCCCGACACCGAGGAGGGCACGCTCGACATGCCCAAGGCGATCATGGGCGCCCTCGCGGGAGCGCTCGTCATCGGCCTCGTCTACGGCGTGGTCGGCCGCTTCGTCGCCGAGTTCAGCTACCTGGCCGTCCTCATCGGGACCGCCAGCGGCCTCGCGGCGGTGCGTCTCGGCGGCAAGGCCAGCCGCACGGCCGGCATCGTGGCCGCGGTGGCCTCGCTGGTGATGGTCCTCGCCGCCAAGATCCTCGTCGGCGCGCCCGCGGGCAGCAGCTGGATCAGCTACCACACCACCCTCTTCGACATCATCTTCTGCTACATCGCCAACCCCGTCGCGGCCTTCGCCGCGGGCGGCACCGGCGTGGGGCGCGGCCTGCTCTCGAAGCTGCCCTTCTGAACGGAATCCCTTCTTTGCGCGGCCGGTCGGGGCCTCGCGTCACAATGGTGTGAGGGGAGGCCTCGGCCGGACACTTCTCTCGGGCACCGCGCAAGGAAGCCGCGAGGACCTCGTCACGAGGTCCTCGCAATTTTCATTCGTAGCTCTTCTTGATGCCGTACGACTTGATCTTGTGCACCAGCGTGCGGAGCGGCATGCGGAGGATCTTCGCCGCCTGCGTCTGGTTGCCGCCGGTGCGCGCGAGGGCGTCGAGGATGAGCTGGGTCTCGTAGGCCTTCACCCGCTCCTTGAAGTCCGCGTCGGGATCGGCCTCGGGCGCGGCGGGCGTCGCCCCCTGCACCGGCGCCGGGGCGCGCAGCCGATCGGGCAGATCCTCGGGCCCGATCGTGTCGCCGGCGCAGACGATCACCGCGCGCTCGATCACGTTGCGCAGCTCGCGCACGTTCCCCGGCCAGGCGTGCGACCGGAGCAGCGCCCACGCCGCCGGATCGATCGCGCGCACGCGCCCTCCCGAGGCCTGGGCCGCCTCCGCGAGGAACCGGCGCGCGAGCGCCTCGAGGTCCTCGGGCCGCGCGCGAAGAGGCGGCACCTCGAGCCGCATCGTCTCGAGCCGGAACAGGAGGTCCTGCCGGAAGGTGCCCTCGCGCACCATCGCCTCGAGGTCGCGGTGGGTGGCGGCCACGATGCGCGCGTCGACCGCGATCTCCTCGGCGCCTCCCACGCGGGTGACCCGCTTGGTCTCCAGCACGCGGAGCAGGGCCGCCTGCGCCTGCGCGTCGAGCTCGCCGACCTCGTCGAGGAAGAGGGTGCCGCCGTGGGCCTGCTCGAAGAGCCCGGGCGCGGTGCGATCGGCGCCGGTGAAGGCGCCCTTCTCGTGACCGAAGA
Source organism: Myxococcota bacterium (assembly GCA_036149055.1). Classification (GTDB taxonomy): domain Bacteria; phylum Myxococcota_A; class Polyangia; order Polyangiales; family Sandaracinaceae; genus JAVJQK01. The sequence goes on from JAYZQJ010000227.1 coordinate 50,177, forward strand.
GCGTCGCCTGCAGGAGGGTCAGGGGCATCGCGCCGCAGTTCACGCTGCGGAGCGGGCCCGCGGCCCGGGGGCTCGCGGCGTGAATGGCCCGCGCGACCACCTCCTTGCCGCTGCCGGTCTCGCCGTGCACCAGCACCGGGATGTGCGACGTGGCCACGCGCTCGATCAGGCCATGCAGCGCCTGCATCGCGGGGCTCGCCCACACCGGCGCGCCGGTCACCGTCCGGGCGCTCGCGTCGCCCTCGACCACCACCCGCGCCCCGGCGGTCGCCTGCCGCGCCAGGCCCCGCGCGCGATCGATCATCGTGTCGGGGCTCGCCCCCTGGAGCGCGACCCCCGCGACCAGCGTGGGCTCCCCCAGCCGGGCGCCGTCGACCAGCGCCGAGCTCACCGTGCGGGCGCGGGCCGCGTCGGTCTCGGGCAGCAGCACCAGGGCCGCCCGCTCGCCCCAGAGGGTCACCCGATCCACCGGCCGCAGCGTGCCCCGACAGCGCGGGACCCAGCGGCTCACGTGGGCGTGCTCGCCGCCGAGGGCCCGGAGGAAGAGGAGCGCGAGCGGGCGGCCGAAGGTGCCGGCCCGGAGCCGCTCGTCCTCCCCGTGCCGGACGAAGCGCTCGTAGCTCTCGGTGCCGGCGACCAGCGGGCCGCTCGCGCTCGCCAGGCTGAACGAGACGGTGACGTTGCCGAGGGTCACCGCGTCGCCGGGGCCGAGCGTCACCTCCTCGACCCGGGCGCCCGCGTGGTGCGTCCCGTTCGTCGAGCCGAGATCCTGCACCGCGAGCCCGGCCTTCACGCGGGTGAAGCGGGCGTGCTGCCGCGAGAGGCTGGGGTCGTCGACGACCACGTCGGCCGGCGCGGAGCGGCCGACGACCAGCGATCCGCCCTCCGCGAGGGGGACGCTCTTGACCCGCTCTCCGTCGGGCGCGCGGTGATGCAGGACGAGCGCGGCCCGCGGGCCCGACGCCTGCCGCGCCCGCTCCACCGTGTCCTGCGACAGCGTCGTCTGGTCCTTCTCGTGGGGCAGGCCTCGATCGTGGGCCGCCGGGGCCGCCGCCGTCAACGCGTGCCATGATGGCCGACGGTGCTCGACCTGGTCGGTACGCGCGTCGATCGCTACGACGTCCTCTCGCAGCTCGGGCGAGGCGGCTTCGGCGTCGTCTACCGGGCGCGCCACGCCGTCGTCGGCAACGAGGTCGCGCTGAAGGTGCTCTGGCCCGACCACGCCGACGACCCCCGCAAGGTCGAGCGCTTCGTGCGGGAGGCGCGCGCCGCCGCCTCGCTCGGCCACCCGAGCATCGTCAGGGTGCTCGACGCGGGCGCGGCCGAGGGGGTGACCTTCCTCGCGATGGAGCTGCTCGACGGCGCCGACCTCGACGACTGGATCGAGCGGCGCGGGGCGCTGCCGGTGGCGGAGGCGGCGGGGATCGCGGACGAGCTCCTCAGCGCCCTCGAGGCGGCCCACGCGCGAGGCATCGTGCACCGCGACCTGAAGCCCGCGAACGTCTTCGTCACCGGCGGCCGCGCGCCGCGGGTCCGGATCCTCGACTTCGGCATCAGCAAGATCCGCGGCGAGGCCAGCCTGACCGACACCGGCATGATCCTCGGCACCCCGGCCTTCATGGCGCCGGAGCAGATCGAGGGCCGGGTGGACGCGCGCTCCGATCTGTTCGCGGTCGGCGCGATCCTGTTCACCATGCTCGCCGGCCGAGCGCCCTTCGACGGGGGAGGCTTCGAGCTGCTGTCTCGCCGCATGTCGGGCGAGCGTGAGCCGCCGCTGCGCGACGTGGCGCCCGAGGTGCCCGCCGCGCTGGCCGCCGTGGTGCGGCAGGCCATGGCGCCCGACCCCGACGCCCGGTTCGCGGACGCCACGTCGATGCGGCAGGCGCTCGCCGGGCGGGCGCCCGCCTCGGCCGTCACCCTGCCCGCCGCCGCGTCCCGGGCGCCGACCTCGCTCCCACCCCCGTCCGTCGCCGCGCCGCCGCGTCGCTCCCGGATCGTGTGGGGAGGGCTGGCCGGGCTGGCGCTGCTGCTCGCGGCCGGCGTGGGCGTGCTGGCGGTGCTGGGCGCGACGCTCTGGCGACGACACGCGGCCGCGCCGGCGGAGACCTCGAGCCCGCCGACGCCCCTCGCGCAGCCGACGCCGGTCCCCACGCCGGCGCCCGCTCCCGCACCGGCGGTCGTGCCCCAGGAGGTGCCGGTCGCTCCGCCCGAGCCAGCGCCCGAGGCGTCCCCGCCGACCGTGGAGCGGAGCGGCGCGCCCGGAGACCCCGCCGGGGTCCGCTACACCTACGTCTCGTACCTGAGCGCGGCCCCTCGCTCGGCGATGCGCGCCGTGCTCGAGCGGGCCCGGCCGGCGGTGGCCGGGTGCCATCGCGGGCGCCAGGACACGGTGAGCGTGGAGATCATCGCCACGACCGGCGGCGAGATCACCATCGCGATGCCCCACACCACGCGCCACTCCTCGGACGCGGGCGTCGCGGCCTGCGTGGCGGGCGCGATACGAGGGGAGGGCCCCCTCGCCATCGGCCCCGACCAGACCGCGATCGCCGAGCTCGACGTGGTCGTGCCCGCACCGTTGTAGGCCCTCGATCCCGGGGTCATGTAGGCTCGGGGACGGTGACGCGGCGGCAGGACGACAGCTCGGACACCGAGACGGATCTCCCCTACGGCAGCGGGGTGGAGACGCGGGACGGACTGTCGGCGCGCGACCTCGTGCTCGAGCTCCGGGCGTCGCTGCGGGATCGCTACGGTCCCCCGGTGGCGACGGCGTACGGCGGCATGGGCACCGTCGAGACGGTCCAGGACAAGCCGCTCGCCCGCGTGCTCGCGCGCAAGGTCATGCACGACGAGCTCTCGGATCAGCGCGAGGTGGCCGAGATGTTCCTCCGCGAGGCCCGCATCACCGGCCAGCTGGATCACCCGAACGTGGTGCCCGTGCACGACCTCGGCGCCGACGAGCGGGACCGCCTCTTCTTCACCATGAAGCTGGTGACCGGCCGCACCCTGCGCGACTGGATCGGGGAGCTGCCCCAGGGCCCGATCCCGCGCTCGGAGCTGCTCGACCTGCTCGACGTGGTGCTCCGCGTCTGCGACGCGCTCGCCTTCGCCCACAGCCGCGGCGTCCTGCACTGCGACATCAAGCCGTCGAACGTGATGGTCGGCGAGTTCGGGCAGGTCTACCTGATGGACTGGGGCGTCGCCCGGTGGATCGCGCAGGAGGCCGCGCGCGGGGCCGAGGAGGCGGAGTCCGACGACCGCGTGATCGGGACGACCGGCTACATGCCGCCGGAGCAGGCGCGCGGGGCGCCGCTCGATCCCCGCGCCGACGTGTTCGCGGTCGGCGCGCTGCTCTATCACGTGCTCACCCGGCGCCCGCCCTTCCGCGGTGAGACCGGCGTGCAGGCGCTCACCGCCGCGCTGCTCTGTCGCTTCCCCACGCCGGACGAGCTCGTCGGTGAGGGGGTCGTGCCGCCCGCGCTCTCCCGCATCGTGCTCCGCGCGATGGCCAAGGATCCCGCCGATCGGTACCCGACCGTCGCCGACCTGAAGGCCGACCTCCAGCGCTTCGTCCGGGGCGGAGAGTCCTTCGAGGGGATCGTGTACGAGGCCGGCGAGGTGGTCGTGGCGGAGGGCGCGCCCGGAAACGAGGCGTTCATCATCGAGAGCGGCCGCTGCGAGGTCTCCCGAGGCGGCGCGCCCATCCGCGTGATGGGCGTGGGCGAGGTCTTCGGCGAGATGGCGATCCTCTCGAGCGGCGTGCGCACCGCGACCGTGCGCGCGGTGGAGCGCTCGGTGCTGCGGCGCGTCTCCGGGCAGGCGCTGCTGGCCGAGCTGGACGCGATGAAGCCCTGGATGGGCGCCCTGGTGCGCCGGCTCGCCGAGCGCTTCCGCGAGCGCGAAGACGAGCGCGAGCGCCAGGACGAGGACGAGGCCTGAAAGGGGTCCACCCGCCCTCGCTTCTCGGCTACAGTCGCGCCCCGTGAAGCCGACGATGCCGATGAACTCGTACCCGGGCGGGCCGCCCGGGACGCCTCCTCCCGGCGGCACGCCTCCCGGCGGCGGCTGGGGCCCGCCCCCCGGCACGCCCCCTCCCGGCTTCCCGCCGGCGCAGCCCGAGCCCAAGAAGAGCAAGACCGGCCTCTACGTCGGCGTCGGCTGCGGCTGTCTCCTCCTGCTCGCGTGCATCGGGGGCGGCGCCGCCTACTGGGCCATCAGCGGCATCGGCCCGGGCGAAGAGGTCGTGAGCCAGCAGCTCGTGCCCGGCCAGCCCTTCACCCTGAGCTACGTGCAGTCGGGCTCGCAGAAGTACGACGCGTGGCTCGAGGTCGACGTGAACCACAGCGCCGGCTACAACCTCTCCGGTCAAATTCTCTTGAACGAGAACAACACCCCGTTCGGGCAGTACACGCTGGCGGAGACGGGGAGCGGCTCTCCGATCCAGGAGCGCAGCAGCTCGACGCGCATGAACTGGACGAGCTCGAACGTGAACGGGAGCGGCAGCACCTCGGGCACGGTCTCCCTCTTCCCGATCCCCGCGCGCGCCGCCGGCAGCAACGTGAGCCTGACGGGCACGATCCAGGCCTCGCCCGGCACCACCGGCTCGATCCGGCTGATCGTCGCCAAGCGCGATTGACCGACCGTGCGCGTCCAGGCCGCCATCGAGCGCTGGCCGCTGCGCGAGGCCTTCACCATCTCGCGCGGCGCCAAGCGCGAGGCGGTGGTGGTGGTGGCGACCCTCGAGGACGACGCGGGGCACGTCGGCCGCGGCGAGTGCGTGCCCTACGCGCGCTACGGCGAGACCCCCGAGGCGGTGGCGGCGGCGATCGACGCGTGGGCCCCGACCGACCCGGAGACGCTGCGCGCGTCGATGCCGGCCGGCGCCGCGCGCAACGCCCTCGACCTCGCGCTCCTCGACCTCGAGGCGGCGCGCTCGAGCGTCCCGGTGCACGCGCGGCTCGGCCTCGCGCTCGGGGAGGCCACCACGATGTTCACCCTGCCGATCCGCTCGCCCGAGGAGACCGAGCGCCGAGCGCGCGAGGAGGCGTCCCGCCCGGTGCTCAAGCTCAAGCTCGGCGCCGTCGGAGACCTCGCCCGGGTCGAGGCGGCCCGACGCGGCGCCCCGGCGAGCGAGCTGGTGGTCGACGCCAACGAGGGCTGGGATCGCGCGCAGCTCGAGGCGATCGCGCCCGCGCTCGCCGGGCTCGGCGTGACCCTCGTCGAGCAGCCGCTGCCGGCCGACCAGGACGCCGCGCTCGCGGGCTGGGACGGGCCGGTGCCCCTCTGCGCGGACGAGAGCTTCCACGGCGACGTCGACCCCGCCGCCCTCGCCGACCGCTACCAGGCCGTCAACGTGAAGCTCGACAAACAGGGCGGCCTCACCGCGTCGCTCGACGCCGTCCGTCGCGCCCGGGCCGCCGGCCTCGAGGTGATGATCGGCTCGATGGTCGCCACGTCCCTGGCGGTCGCGCCCGCGCTCCTGCTCGCCCCCGTCGCGCGCTGGCTCGACATCGACGGCCCCCTCTTCATGGCCCGCGATCGCGATCCCGGCCTCCGCTTCGAGGGCTCCCGCGTGAGCCCGGCCCCGCCAGGCCTCTGGGGCCTGTAATCCCGCTGTAACTTCAACTCGAGCGGAATCTCCGGCATCCTGCCATCGCTCGGAGCCCGGAGGGAGATACATGCGCGCGTCCCATCTGATCTGCGTCCTGCTGCTGGCCGTCGGCTGCAGCGAATCCGTGACCCTCGAAGACGGGGGCCTGATGGACGGCGCCACGCCGGGCGACACCGGCGTCGTCGACGTCGACTCCAGCACCGAAGAAGACTCCGGCGTGTCCGACGACTCGGGCATCGAGGAGGACTCCGGCGTGATCGACGTCGACGCGGGGCCGCCGTGCGGCTCGGTCGGGCAGGACTGCTGCGACGGCGGCGAGTGCGACGAGGGCTTCTGCGACACGACGAGCAACACCTGCGCGGCCTGCGGCGGCGGCGGCGAGCCCTGTTGCCCCGGCGGCATGTGCACGGGCGGCTTCTGTGACGCCACCACCGACACCTGCACCGCCTGCGGCATGATCGGGGAGGCCTGCTGCCCAGGGAGCACGTGCCTCGACGGCTTCTGCGACGGCGCGACCGACACCTGCAGCTCCTGCGGCGCGGCCGGCGAGAGCTGCTGCCCGGGCGACCTGTGCGACGCCGGGAACACCTGCAACCCGGCCGGGCTCTGCGTCGGCTGCGGCGACCCGGGCGAGGCGTGCTGCACGGACACCACCTGCAACGGCGGCGGCTGCTGCGTGTCGAACACCTGCGTCGGCGCGGGCTCGACCTGCGGCGGTGGGATCGGCGGCACCTGCACGGGCGGCAGCTGTGGGACCTGCGGCGGCGCCGGGCAGCCCTGCTGCGCGGGCGGCAGCTGCACGGCCTCCACCACGGTCTGCAACGGCGGCACCTGCGCGACCTGCGGCGGCGCCGGACAGCCCTGCTGCCCCGGCGACTCCTGCGGCGGCGGCCTGGTGTGCGGGGCGAGCGACATCTGCCAGCCCTGCGGCGGCGCCGGACAGCCCTGCTGCCCCGGCGACAGCTGCACCTCGGGCTGCTGCGATCCCAGCACCGACATCTGCGTGGCCGACGGCTCGGCCTGCGGCGTGGGCACCTGCACCGGCTCGACCTGCGTGGCCTGCGGCTATCCCGGCGAGGCCTGCTGCCCGGGCGACACCTGCCGCGGCGGCGGCTGCTGCGACGGCGGCTCCTGCCTCGCGGCCGGTGAGGCCCCGACCGGCACGAGCGGCATGGTCTGCGACCTCGGCGCGGTGGTCGCCTGCGGCGGCATGGGCGAGCCCTGCTGTGACGGCGCCGACTGCGCCGGCGGGTGCTGCCTCGAGGGGCTCTGCACCGCGGACGGCACGATGTGCGGCGGGCGCACCACCTGCTCGATGGGGTCGTGCACGGTCGGCAGCTTCAGCTGCGGCGGCATGGGCGAGTCCTGCTGCGACTTCGGGATCACCGAGATGTGCACCTCCCCGGGCCTCGCCTGCGTCGGCGGCGGCAGCGGCTCCTGCCAGGCGTGCGGCGGCCCCGGTCAGCCGTGCTGCGATGGCCAGGCGTGCGACGGCGGCGGCTGCTGCGTGGGCAATGTCTGCGTCGGTGACGGAGACAGCTGCGGCGGCGGCAGCCTCGGGGCCTGCTCCGCGGGCTCGTGTCAGGGCGGCACCTGCGGTCGACCGGGTCAGCCCTGCTGCCCGGGCATCGGGTGCAGCGGGCCGTTCGCCATCTGCGCCGGCGGCGCGGTGTGCGAGACCTGCGGCGGTGAAGGCGAGCCGTGCTGCTCGCCTCACCAGCACTGCAACGGCTCGCTCGAGTGCACGTTCTCGGGCGGCGCGCAGGTCTGCGCTCGCCCTTGAACCGCGTCACTCGACGAGCGTGATGACCCCACAGGCGACGCGGGCGCCCGCGTTGCCGGTGGGCTGTCCGCCGTCGTCCGGGTCGGCGTGCACGATGACCGCGCGGCCGGTGACCGGCGGCAGGTGGTCACCGTTCACGCTGAAGGTCTCGAAGGCCAGCTCGACGTGGACCTCGCCGCTGATGTCGGCCTCGACGTTGCCCATGTCCCCGGCGTGTCGCGCCGCGCCGTCCGGCAGCGCGTGGTCGTGGCCGCCGGGGTTGTAGTGCCCGCCCGCGCTGGTGCCGTCGGGAGCCGAGCAGTCGCCGTTCTCGTGCACGTGGAAGCCGTGGCGGGACTGCGGCGGGAGCCCGGTCAGGTCGACCTGCACCCGGACGAGCTGCCCCTGCTGCTGGAAGCGAACGGTGCCCTCGACCGCGTTGCCCTCGGTGGGGCGCATCTCGGCCACCGCGACCGGGGCCGGCTCGATCGGCCCCTCGGGCGCGATCACGTCGACCTGGGTGTCACCTTCTCCGCCGCTCGACGTCGCCTCCGCGGGCTCGCCCTGAGCGTCTCCCCCGCCGCAGGCGCCGAGCGTGAGAGCGACCATGATCATCAGCTTGCGCATCGTTTCGTCCTTTCGGTCTGCATCGATAGACCCGAGCCCGGCGCGGCCAACCTCGTGTAGGGTGAGCCCATGACGCGCTGGAGCTGGGTGATCGTGCTGGTGGTCGTGCTCGGGGGCTGCCGCCGGGAGAGCTCGGTGCGGCCCGACGCCACGGTCCCCGACGCGAGCGCCCTGGACGGGGGCGCGCTCGACGCCGGCCGCGCCGGGGACGCCGGAGCGGACGACGGGGGGAGCGACGCGGGCCCCGCAGAGGACGGCGGCCTCGGCGACGGAGGCGCGGGCGACGGAGGCGCGGGCGACGGAGGCGCCGGGGACGGCGGCCTCGACGGAGGCCCGGTCTCGATGCCCTGCACGCCGACCGGCGCGTGCGATCCCTTCGACGCCTCGAGCTGCCCGTCGGGGCAGAAGTGCGCGGTCACCGACATGGGCACCGCCTGCGAGGACCTCACCGCCGCGCCGCCGCTCGGCGAAGGAGAGACGTGCACCCGCGACTCCCAGTGCGGCCCCGGCACCTGGTGCGTGAACTTCGGGGGCGGCTTCGAGTGCGCCGCGATGTGCGCGGCCGGGTCCATCGGCGACTGCGGGGCCGACGGAGCCTGCGTGGGCCGGGTCGGCGCCGAGATGTGCGTCCAGGTCTGCCGCCCGATCTCGCCGCGCTGCGACATCTACGCTCAGGACTGCGCCGACGCCGCCGACGCCTGCACCCTCGCGAGCCACCCGGAGACCGGAGAGCGCTACACGGGCTGCCGCCCCGCCGGCGCGCAGGGCCTGGGCGATCCCTGCGGCGGGGGCATGGGCACCTGCGACCGCGGGCTGATCTGCATCCGAGAGTCCGGGGCCGCGACGTGTCGCGAGGTCTGCCGCGAGCCCGGCCCCCCGAGCTGCAGCGTCGCGGGCGAGACCTGCACCGGCAACGCCCGCAGCTGGGGCGTCACCTACTGCCGGTGAGGCACGACTGTCGTGAGCCGCTATTTGGGCTCGGGCTCGGGCGCGCCGAACGGACCCTCGAGGGTGGAGCGGCGGGAGCGCGGGGGCAGCGCCGCGGGCGGCGGCACGCTGGGCACCGACGTCTTCGGCGGATCCGCGAAGCCCAGCATGCTGAGGAGCAGCGGCTCGATGCCGCGGCGGCGGAGCTCCGCGCTCGGCGTGGCCTCGCGGCGCACGAGATCGAAGACCGTCGCGTCGTCGAGGCTCATCGCGACCAGCGGCGAGTGGGTGGTCACGACCCACTGCACCCGCGGATGGAGCTCGGCGAGCGCCGGCAGGAGCTCCCGCTGGAGGCGCGGGTCGAGGTTGGTCTCGGGGTGATCGACGAGGACCACGCCGCTCGGCTCGAGCGCGCCGTCGCCGCTCCGCAGCCGCGACGCCTCGACCCGCATCATCACCTCGGCCCAGAGCCAGACCGCGGTGGCGTGGCCGAGGGACAGCCCGTCGAAGCCGACCCGGCGCCCGTCGGGCAGGTCGAGCTGCACCCCGCCGGGATCGAACGCGAGCCGGATCTCGGGCAGGTGCAGCAGCTTGCGCAGCGCGCTCCGGACCCGGAGGAACCACGCCTCGTGCAGCTTCTCGCGGAAGGTGTCGCCGCTCTCCCGGGCGAGGGTCTGCTCGGTCTTGCGGTTGACGAGGAGCTGCCCGAGCCGCTCGGCCACGCTCGCCTCCGGCGGCTGCGGATCGGTGTCGAGCGGGGTCGGCCGCGGAGCCGGCAAGAAGCGCGGCGACCGCGGCAGCGCGAGGTGGGCGAGGACGAGCCGCCCGCTCGCGTGCGCGGAGGCGACGTCGTCGTCCGTCCACGACACGCGCACCGGCCGCCCGAGGTGAGCCAGCTTCAGCGCCCGGTCGCGGGCCTCGCCGATCGGCGCGTCCACCTTCTCGGCCGGGTGCGCGCGCCCCTCGAGCGCCGCGCGGAGCTCGTCGACGATGCCCGACAGCAGGCTGCTCTTGCCCGAGCCGCTGGCCCCCAGCAGCACCAGCGACCGGGGCGCGTCCTCGTCCAGCGCGATGATCAGGGGCGACAGGTGGCGCAGCGTGCGCGCTTCGATGCGTCTCAGCCAGGTCATCGCGTGGCTCTCGTTTTCGCCCCTGGCTTCGCCCGGGTCAATGGCGGCTGCTACCTTGGCGCCGATGAGCGACGAACGAGGCCCCGACCCGCTCAGCCCGACCGAGCGCGCCGCGCGCATGGACGCGCCGCGACCGAAGCGCGACCTGCCGATCGCGCCCGAGCCGCCGCCGGGCAAGCGTCACCTCCCCCTGCTCGCGCCGCGGCCGAGCGACGCGCGCTACCGGCCGATCTACGCGGTCTGGGAGATCACCCTCGCCTGCGATCTCGCCTGCCGTCACTGCGGCTCGCGCGCCGGCCGGGATCGACCCGGGCAGCTCTCCACCGAGGAGTGCCTCGATCTCGTCGACCAGATGGCCGACCTCGGGGTGCAGGAGGTCAGCCTGATCGGAGGCGAGGCTTACCTGCACGACGGCTGGGTCGACATCATCCGCCGCATCCGCGAGCGCGGCATGATCGCCCTGATGACCACCGGCGGGCGCGGGGTGACGAAGGAGCGCGCCCGGGCGGCCGCCGACGCGGGCCTCCAGAGCGTCAGCGTCTCGGTGGACGGCGTCGAAGCGACGCACGATCGATTGCGGGGCGTGAAGGGCAGCCACCGCGCGGCCTTCGAGGCGTTCGACAACCTCCGAGAGGTCGGCATCAAGGTCAGCGCCAACACGCAGATCAACCGGCTGAGCATGCCCGAGATGCCGCGGGTGCTCGACGACATCATCGCCGCCGGGATCCACTCCTGGCAGATCCAGCTCACCGTGGCGATGGGGCGCGCGGCCGACGAGCCGGAGATCCTGCTCCAGCCCTACGATCTCCTCGACCTCTTCCCGATGCTGGCCGACCTCAAGGCGCGCTGCGACGCGGCGAAGGTGCGGCTCTGGCCGGGGAACAACATCGGCTACTTCGGCCCCTACGAGTCGACGCTGCGCGGGACGATGCCGCGCGGGCACATGGCGTCCTGCGGCGCGGGCCGGGTCACCCTCGGCGTCGAGGCGGACGGGGCGATCAAGGGCTGCCCCTCGCTGCCCACCGAGGCGTGGACGGGCGGGAACATCCGGGACGCCTCGCTGAAGGACATCTGGGAGCGCTCGGCGCCGCTCCGCTACACCCGCGACCGCACGGTCGAGGATCTCTGGGGCTACTGCCGCACCTGCTACTACGCCGACGTCTGCCGCGCGGGCTGCACGTGGACCAGCTTCGTGCTCTTCGGCAAGGCGGGGAACAACCCCTACTGCCACCACCGCGCGCTCGAGCGGCAGCGCGAGGGCAAGCGCGAGCGGGTCGTCCGCAAGGCCGAGGCGCCCGGCCTGCCCTTCGACCACGGCGAGTTCGAGATCGTGCTCGAGGACGCACCTCGAACCGACGAGCCACCTGCGCTAGCATCGTCGCCGGGAGGGACCGGAACGTGAGTCACCTGCTTCCTTGCGACGGCTGCGACCGTCACGTGCGGGCCGACGAGCCCACGTGCCCGTTCTGCGGAGACAGCCTCCGCCACCGCGGCGCGCCGCAGCTCCCCGGGGCTCGCCTGGGACGCGCCGCGACCTTCGCGTTCGGCGCCGCCCTCGCGGCCGCGACCGCGAGCGGCTGCGGCGAGAGCCACGACCGGACGGACGGCGGTGAGCCGCCCGCCGACGCCGCCGAGCCGCCCGCCGACGCGGGGATCGAGCGAGACTCGGGCACGGTCGCGCCGCCGTACGGCACGCCGCCCGACGACGGAGGCTTCGCCCCCTTGTACGGTGGGGCGCCCGAAGAGTAGGAGACACGACCATGAGCTTGCTTCCTTGTCCGGGCTGCGACCGCCACGTGCGCGCGGCCGAGAGCACCTGCCCCTTCTGCGGAGAGGTCCTGCCGATGTCGCTGCGCAGCCGCGCGGCGCCGGTCCCCACCCGCCGGCTCGGGCGCGCGGCGACCTTCGCCTTCGGCGCCGCCCTCGCGGCGAGCGCCTGCGGCGGAGAAGTCACCCCGGAGGACTCGGGCGTGCAGCAGGACTCGGGCGCTACGCCGTCGGACGGCGGCGGGGCGGACGGCGGCGGTGACGTCGACTCCGGCGCGACCCCGGACCCGGACTCCGGCGTGGTGGCCGACGCGGGCTCCGCCCCGGAGGACGCGGGGACCGAGAGCGACTCCGGCGTCGAGACCGACGCGGGCGCGGCGCCGACCGACGCGGGCGGCGTGGTCCCGGCGTACGGCGGCCCGATGCCGATCGACGGCGGCCTGACCCGGCGCGACGGTGGCCTCTCCCGGCGCGATGGTGGTGGAGTGATGCCCCTCTACGGCAGCCCGCCCCCCAGCGAATGAGGCGACTGCTCTTCGCGCTGGCGCTCCTCGGCTGCGACGGCGCCACGGTCGCCGACGGCGGGCTCGCGATCGACGGCGGCCCGGAGGTCGTGGACGCCGGTCGCGCCGACGGCGGCGTCGACGCGGGCGGCGCGACCGGAGACGCGGGCGTCGACGCGGGCGCATCGGACGACGCGGGGCGCGACGACGCGGGCGCGCCCGACGCCGGGCCGAGCGGGCCGCTCCAGCTCTACGTGGCGCCCGACGGCGACGACACCCGCGACGGCCTCTCGGAGGCGACCGCGGTGCTCAGCCTCGGCCGGGTGCACGAGCTCCTCGAGGCGCTCCGGCCCGAGCGGGACGTCGAGGTGCGGATCGCGCCGGGCACCTACCACGGGCAGACCGTGAGCTGGCGCTATCACCACCCGGAGCGCGAGATCCGCTTCATGCCGCTCGGCGACGAGCGCGACCGCCCGGTCTTCGACGGCTGCCTCGCCGACGGCAGCTGCCCCGGCGGGACGTGGCTGCGGCTGCGGGTCTCGAGCGGCGCCCGGACGAACCTGCACTTCCGCTACCTCCGGGTGCAGCGCTACCAGACCGCGATCAGCCTCGACGGCAACCGCAACGATCCGGCGGCGTCGAACGGGGGCAACACGATCTTCGGCTGCTACTTCGACCGGATCGGCAACGTGTTCGCGCCGTCCCTCGACCCGTCGACCGCCGCGGTGCGCCTCGTCAACAGCGACGACAACCGCATCGAGAACAACCACTTCGTCGACGTCGTGAACACCCGGAGCGGCGGCCTGATCCACGCCCTCTACGTCGCCCACCTCAGCGACCGGAACACGATCGCGCGCAACCGCTTCCTCCGGAGCACGGGCGACCCGGTGCGCCTGCGCGACTACTCCAACGACAACGTCATCACCGACAACCGCTTCATCCGGGTCGGGACCCACGCCGGCTACACCGACTGGTACTGCGACCACGACGCGCGGACCGACTGCACCAAGCCCACGCCCGAGTGTCCGAGCTGGAACAACCAGTTCCGCGACAACCTGCTCGATGGCGACTGGACCTGCGGCGCGCTCGGCACCTTCCACTACTTCCAGGACGACACCACCACCGGCTGCAGCCCACCGAGCGCCGGCGCCCGGCGCCTGAGGACGAGCGGCAACGAGTCGACCGCCGCGCCGTGCTCCATGGAGTGAAGGTGCGGTACGGTGAGCGGGTGAGAGCGCTCTCCGGGATCGCCGCGCTGCTGCTCGCCGCCTGCACCGGCGGGAGCACCGTCTACGTGGACGTGCGCACGGACTACGTGCCGGGCATCGAGTTCGCGGAGGCGCGGGCCGAGGTCGGCGCGGCCGGCGTGCTGCGGCGGGTGGATCGCGCGGCGGCGCGCGGCGAGGACTGGGTCGCCGGCCAGCGGGTGGGCCAGGTCGACGGGCTGGGATCGGGGACACACGAGATCCTGGTCGAGCTGCGGGCGAGCGACGGCGCCCTCGTGGCCACCCAGCGCGTGGTCCGCACCCTCTCGGGCGACGCCGCCGTCACCGTCGTGATCTCACGCGACTGCGGCGACGTGAGCTGCCCCGGGCCCCTCGACGACGCGGCGGCGACGAGCTGCCGCGGCGGACGCTGCGCGCCGCCCGAGTGCACCCCGGAGACCCCCGAGCGCTGCCCGGAGCCGGCCTGCGACGACGACACGGACTGCGACGTCGGCGTCGACTGCGTGGCCGGGGTCTGCGCCGACGGCGTGTGCTTCCGCTCGGCCCAGGACTTCCGCTGCGCCGACGGCGAGTGGTGCGACCCGGACCAGGGCTGCGCGCCCCTGCCGGGCGGGCCGACCGACGGAGGCGTGCCCCCCGACGCCGGCTGCGCGGCGACGGTGGAGACCTCCTGCGCCGACGGCGTGGACGACGACTGCGACGGCGACGTCGACTGCGCGGACGACGACTGCGACGGCCGGACCTGCGCCGCCGACTCCGTGTGCGCGGCCGGGGTCTGCGGCGGGTGCGTGCCGAGCGGCGGGGTCGACGGCTGCGGCGGCGGCGACGAGAACTGCGACGGCGAGATCGACGAGGACTGCGGCTGCGTCCCCGGCAGCTGGATCGGCGGCACGATCGACACCCCCGGCGACGTGGGCCGCTACGCCGACGTCGCGCTCGACGCGGCCGGCGGCGTGCACGTGAGCTACCGGGACAGCAGCGCCGACGACCTGCGCTACGCCTACCACCCCCCGAGCGGCTGGTGGACGATGGAGACGCTCGACTCGGAGGGAACGGTCGGCACCCACACCGACGTCGCGGCCGAGCCCGATGGATCCCTGCACGTCGTCTTCCACGACGCGACCAACCGCGACCTCCGCTACCGGCACCGCCGGGTCGACGGCGTGTGGGAGGAGGCGGTCATCGACGCGGTGGGCAGCGTCGGGCGCTACGGCAGCGTCGCCGTCGCCGACGACGGCACCGTGCACGTGGCCTATCAGGACTACGGCGCGAACGACCTGAAGTACGCCGTGCGGCCGCCCGGGGGGCTCTGGAGCGCGGAGACCGTCGCCGACGCGGGCACGGTGGGCCGCTACGCCTCCATCGGCGTGGACTCCGGCGGCGGGGTGCTCATCGCCTACGTCGACGACTCGACGAACGACCTGGTGGTCGCCGAGGGGAGCGCGGGCGCGTTCACCCTCACCACCGTCGACTCGGAGGGGACCGTCGGCCGCGACGCGGCGCTCGCGATCGACGGCGCGGACGGCGTGCACGTCGCCTACCGCGACGCCACCAACAACCGGCTGAAGTACGCGCGCCGCGTCGCCGGCGGAGCCTGGAGCGTCGAGGTCGTCGACGAGACCGCGAACGTGGGCGAGTACGCCTCCATCGCGGTCGGGGCCGACGGAGTCGTGCACGTCTCCTACTTCGACACCACCAGCGACGACCTCCGGTACGCGCGCCGCGACGGCTCGGGCGCCTGGGGCCTCGAGACGGTCGAGGCCACCGGCGCGGTCGGGCAGTACACCTCGATCGGGGTCGACGGCGCGCAGGTGCACATCGCCTACCGCGACGCCTCCCGCCAGGACCTCCGGTACGCCCGCCGCGGCGCGGACGGCCGCTGGCGCGCCGAGCCGGTCGACACGGTCGGTCGCCGCGGGGAGTGGGCGGCGCTGGCGGTCGACGGCCGGGGGCGCGTGCACGTCACCTACTGGGACGAAGACGGGGCGGACCTGCGCTACGCCAGCCGGGGCCGCGGCGGCATCTGGGAAGCCGAGACGGTGGACACGCCGGGCAACCTGGCCGCGGGCACCGCGATCGCGATCGCGCCCGACGGGGCCGTGCACATCGCCTACCGCGACTCGAGCGCGGCCGACCTCGAGCACGCCACCCGCGCGCGCCCGACCGACCCCTTCGTGCTGACCACGGTCGACGAGATCGGCGACGTGGGCGACGAGGCCGACCTCGTGGTGGAGGCGGACGGCACGGTGCAGATCGCGCACGTCGACCGGAGCAACCAGGACCTGCGGCTCTCGACGCTGCCGCCGGGCGGCGCGTGGAGCTCGAGCACGATCGACGCGCCGGGGAGCGTGGGGTACGGGCCGCGGATCGCGACCGATCCGAGCGGCGGGCTGCACGTGATCTACTACGACAACGGCGCCGACGATCTGCGCTACCTCTTCCGGCCGGCCGGCGGCGCCTTCGCCAGCCCGAGCCCGGTGCTCACGACCGGGAACGTCGGGCGGCGGAGCGGCCTCGCCATCGACGGAACCGGCGGCGTGCACGTGGTGGCCTGGCGGCAGTCCGTGCAGGACCTCGAGTACGCCTTCCGCCCGTCCGGCGGCCTCTGGTCTCCGGAGACGATCGTGCAGGCGGCCGCGATCCAGGACCACGCGGACATCGCCTCCGACGCGGCCGGCAACCTCTGGGCGGTCACCTTCGACAACACCCCCGAGGTCGTCGGGATGCGCGTGGTGCCTCGCTCCGATCTCCTGCTCGCGCGCCGCCCGGTCGGCGGCGCCTGGACGGTCGAGACGCTGGACGCGACCGGCGACGTCGGCCGGTGGGCCGCGGTCGCGAGCACCCCCGACGGCTGGGTGCACGTCGTCTACTTCGAGAACGGCGCCGACGACCTCCGGCACCTCCGCTACTGCCCCTGATCAGCGCTGCAGCAGGCGGCGGAGCGAGGAGGGCAGCGGCGGGGCGTTGCGCACCCGGGAGTCGATCGGCGTGCTGCTCAGCGTGTGCCAGTAGAGCAGGCGACGCTTGGCGAGCCCGCCCGAGGCGTGCCGCAGCACCGCGGCGAAGGTCTTGGCGGTGTAGGTGTCGTCGAGCTCGATCCCGGCGTGCTCGTGCATGAGCCGCAGCGCGCTCCGCCCGGCGCTGCTCGGGATCCCGTAGCCCTGCCCGGCCTCGCCGTGATCGATCCGCACCTGCGCGCGCGCGAGCTTCGTGACGTCCGGGAAGCGGGCGTCGAGGCGGCGGAGGTGCTTGACGGTGCGCTTCACCAGCGACGCGATCAGGGCCGGGTGGGCGAGCGAGCGCGGCACCACGCGGACGCCGTGCACCGGGGTGGTGATGCCGCCGGCCGCGAGCCCGACCGCGAGGCCGCTGAGCGTGCCTCCGGTCCCGAGCGCGACGAAGATGGCGTCCGGCTCGGGCATCTGCCCGGCCTCGAGCTGGCGCGCGAGCTCGAGCCCCGCCTCCACGTAGCCGATCACGCCGGCGACGTTCGAGCCGCCGGGCGGGATCACGTAGGGGTGGCGCCCCCGGACCCGCAGGCTCGCGGCGAGCGCGGTCATGCGCGGCACGATCGCGGCGCCGCCACCGACCGGGTGGGCGTGCGCGCCGGCGACCTGGAGCGCCCGCAGGTTCTCCTCGGCGTGTACCCCGTAGCGCTGCGGCATCAGCACCGCGTGGGTCTGGAAGCCCAGATCCGCGCCGTACAGGGTGGTCGCGAGCGCGTGGTGAGAGCCGGCCGCCCCGGCGGTGACGAGCGTGTCCGCCTTGCGGGAGAGCGCGTCGCCGAGGAGGTACTCGAGCTTCCGCACCTTGTTGCCGCCGTAGTGCTCGGCGCTGAGATCGTCCCGCTTGATCCAGAGCTGCGCGCCCGCGTGCTTCGACAGCGCGGGCAGCCGCTCCAGCGGCGTGGGCAGCCGGCAGAGACGCACATGGGGCACGTTCCTCAGGCCGTGCCATCGATCGCTCAGGATCGTCACCGTGCGGGAGGGTCGCCGCCCGCTCGCGATCCGGCAAGGGGGAACTGGACTGGCACAGCTTGGCGCGGCACGATCGTTGCTCGACCACTGCTCGTGGGTGGAGAGCAGCCGATGACAGAACGCAACGCGCTACGGCACCCGGCCTTCTGGGTCGCGCTCGTCGTGCTGGTGGTGAACGACCACCTGCTCAAGGGGGCGGACCTGCTCCCGGGCTGGCTGACCGGCAAGCTCAGCGACTTCGCCGGGCTGATCGTCGCGCCGCTCGCGCTGGCCGCGCTGCTGGGGGCGCGCCGCAAGGGCCTCGCCTTCGCGCTCGTGGGCGGCTGGTTCGCCGCCGCCAACCTCGTGCCCCCCGTCGCCGAGGCGACGAGCGCGCTCGCCGGGCTGGTGGGCGTCGGCTGGCACTTCGTGGTGGACCCGACCGACCTCGTCGCGCTCGCGGTGCTGCCCTTCGCGTGGCGCCTCGGCGCCGAGCGGAGCGGCCGCAGCTTCGAGCGGCTGGCGCTCGGGCTGGCCGTCGCCGCGTCGATCGCGTCGCCGACGCCGGAGCCCTTCTACAGCACCGCCGCGTACCTGGTGAACGACACCGACCGGACGCTCGAGGTGCGGGTGCGCTACGTCGACTCCTCGGTGCGCTGCGACGAGGTCCGCGAGCGCTTCGACGAGGTGCTGGCGCGCGACGCGTATCGTCCGGCCATCCGCTTCGTCGTGGAGGCGGGCGAGGTGCTGCCCCTCGATCGCGGGATCGCGACGTCCGGCGGCGGCGGCTTCGCGGACCCGGGCCTCCCGCCCGAGCGCCCGGTGGACCCGACCACCGCGCACCAGGGCGACTGCGACCTGGTCATCCTCGGCGCCGAGGGGCTGCCGGAGACGATCGTGTTCTGGGAGGGGCTGTCGATCCGCACCATCCCGATCGACACCACCGGGGACCGACGCCTCCAGCTCGAGGACAGCGGCCTGTTCCTGATGGACGACGCGGACGGCGGGCTGCTCGTCGACGTGCCGGACACCCACTACGACCTCCGGCCTCCCGTCGACGTGTACGACGGGGGCGCGCGCTGCCGCGACTACGGCACGATCAGCGGCTTCGACTGGTCGAGCTTCCCGATGTGGCGCGACGCCCGGATCCGGGTGCTCGAGGTGGAGCCCACCGTCGACGGCTGCGTGTCGCTCGCGCTCGAGGACCTCGACGCCGGCGGGACCCACGAGGGTTTCCTCTGCGTGCCGCCCGAGGACTTCCCCTTCGCGCGCAACGCGGAGCTCCGGATCACGCACCAGGAAGATCGTCTGCACGTCGTGCGCGACCTCGAGACCGCCGACGGCGACGTCTGGCGGACCGGCGAGCTGACCGTCTACCGCGGCGTCGAGGGGCTCACCGATGGGCCGTTCCAGGTCACCCTCGACACGGTCGACGACGCGTGTGTGGGCGTGCGCATGGAGTGCGGCGGCTTCCGGGTGCCGGCGGCCGCGGTGCTGGGGGTCCCCGGGGATCACACGTTCGTGCACCCGGGCGACGTGCTGGAGAGAGACGCGGCCGATGGCCGACGCGCGCGGCTCAGGGTGGGCCGAGCGGAGAGTATGTGGGCGACGCACCCCGCTTGTGGGGCGGGGCGTGACGTCCTCGGACCGCGCCTCGAGGCGCTGGTCGTGTACGGAGAGGAGAGACGATGAAGAACCGACTCGTGTTGGCGCCCCTGCTCGCGCTCGCGGCGCCCGTGATGGGCTGCAGCAGCGACGCCCCCGGCGCGGCCTCGCTGCCGCCCGAGACGATGGGCCCGATCCCGTCTCGCACGGTGACGCAGGGCGGCGCACAGGACATCGGCTTCTTCCGTTCGCAGGTGGGCGCGGGCGAGGTCCCGCGGCCCGACGCGATCGAGCCGGTCGGCTTCTTCGCCGAGCACGCGGTGGATCTGCCGCCCGCGGACTGCGGCGACACCGTCTGCCTCCACGCCAACCTCGCGGTGGCCCCGGGCATCGACCGGGAGTCCAACTGGACGATGGCCTTCGTCGCCATGAACACGCCGGTCGACCCGCGTGAGCTCGAGCGGCCCGAGACCCACGTCGTGCTCGCCATCGAGGACACGACCCGCTCGGCGACCGTCGCCGCCCACGCGCACCGGCTCCTCCGCGCCCTGACCGCCGAGCTGCTCGCCGGCGACCGGGTCAGCGTGGTCCGCATCGGTGAGTCGGCCCAGGTCCTCGCCGAGGGCCTCGCTCCCAGCGATCCCGCGCTCGCCGACGCCGTCGGCGGCCTGACCGCGACCGACGCGCGGGCCGCGCTCTACGACGGCCTCGCCCGGGCCGCGCAGCTCACCGACGGGCTCGAGGGCTTCGGCGGCGCGCACCGGGTCGTGCTCGTCACGAGCGGCGTGGCGGACGCGGGCATCACCGACGACATGCGCATCGTGGCCCTCGGCGAGGCCCTCGCCGGCCAGGGCACCGGCGTCAGCGTCGTGGGCGTGGGCGAGGGCTACCGGCCCGAGCTCGCCGCGCAGATCAGCGAGGGCGGCGGCGGCTCGTACTACTACGCGCAGGACGGCGACGACCTCGAGGAGATCTTCCGCCTCGAGGGCCGCACCTCGCTCTTCCCGCTC
This sequence comes from Myxococcota bacterium, assembly GCA_036149055.1. GTDB lineage: Bacteria > Myxococcota_A > Polyangia > Polyangiales > Sandaracinaceae > JAVJQK01. The sequence goes on from JAYZQJ010000227.1 coordinate 70,298, forward strand.
GCGACCGGCTTCGAGCTCGTGGTCACCCCCTCTCCCGGCTACCGCGTCGGCCGCATCTACGGCGCGCGGCGCGCGTGGGCCGAGGAGGCGGGCGCCCACCTGGCGAGCCCGGTGCTCATGGTCGGCAACCGGACCGGCGCCGAGGACGTCACCGAGGGTCGGCGCGGCGGCGGCGGCGGCCTCTTCGTCGAGCTCATCGCGGACGCGACCTCGGGCATGGGCTCGGGCGCGCCCGCCTTCATCGTGACCGGCACCTGGACCGACGCCCAGACCGGCGAGACGGTGGAGCAGAGCCTGACGGTCGCGAACGGCCTCGCCCCCGGCGAGAACCCGGGCGGCATGTTCCCGCACTTCGCCGACCCGCTCCGCGGCAAGGCCTTCATGATGCTGAACATGTACCTCGCCTTGCGGGCGACCACCGAGCTCTACCACGGCGGCAACTGCCCCGAGTCGCTCGGCATCGAGCCCGCGCTCCTGGCCACCTACGAGGGCTGGCAGGCCGAGTACGACGATCCCGACATCGACGCGGACTGGGCGCTCCTCACCGCGCTCTCCGACAACGTCCAGTCCCGCTGCGGCGCCGTCGAGCCGGCCCCGCCCAACGTCCCCATGTCCTGCTTCCACGACTGAGTTTGCTGGGCAGGGGCGGGTCCGCCCCCGCCCCCCCGCTGCGCCGGCACAACGGCGCGCGGCTCCGGGCGCATCCGCGCCCTACGCACGCGCCGCTGCACCGGCTCCGCGGGGCCCCCCCTACCCACTCCGCGCGCGTCGCTCCGCTCGCGCGCGACCCCAGCGCGGGGCGCTGGGTCCCCTGCGGCTCGCGCTCGCGCTGCGCGCGAGCTGGCCGCCCGCTGCCGCGGGATCGAACCCGACGCGTCGCGCGTGCGGCGACCTCGCTCCGCTCGTCGCCTTCCGTGATCGCGCTCGGACTACGGCGTGGGCTCGACCTCGGGGGCGGGCCCAGGCTCGGATCCGGACTCGGATTCGGATTCGGACTCGGACTCGGATTCGGGCTCGGATTCGGGCTCGGATTCGGATTCGGGCTCGGACTCGGGCTCGGATTCGGACTCGGACTCGGACTCGGGCTCGGATTCGGACTCGGACTCGGGCTCGGATTCGGGCTCGAATTCGGACTCGGACTCGGGCTCGGATTCGGATCCGGGGCTCGGATCCGGCGAACGAGCAGCGGACCGAGCCCCGGCGAGCCGCCATCCCGCTGCCCGCCAGCCCCTTGGCGGCTTGGCGCCTTTGCGAGAGCCAACTTCGAGCTCGACGCCGATTCGCCCAAGAAGCAGCGGACCGAGCCCCGGCGAGCCGCCATCCCGCTGCCGGCCAGCCCCTTGGCGGCTTGGCGCCTTTGCGAGAGCCAACGTCGAGCTCGACGCCGATTCGCCCAAGAAGCAGCAGACCGAGCCCCGGCGAGCCGCCATCCCGCTGCCGGCCAGCCCCTTGGCGGCTTGGCGCCTTTGCGAGAGCCACTTCGAGCTCGACGCCGATTCGCCCAAGAAGCAGCGGACCGAGCCCCGGCGAGCCGCCATCCCGCCGCCCGCCACGACCTCTGCGCCTCTGCGACTCTGCGAGAGACAAATTCGAACCCAACGCTGATTCGCCAGACGAGCAGCGGACCGAGCCCCGGCGAGCCGCCATCCCGCTGCCGGCCTGCCCCTTGGCGGCTTGGCGCCTTTGCGAGAGCCAACTTCGAGCTCGACGCCGATTCGCCCAAGAAGCAGCGGAGCCCACTCCGATTCAACGCTGATTCGGCTCGGGGCGGCTGGGTTTGGGGTGTCGCGTCCTCGGTTCCGTGGAAACATCTCGGAGCGGGGGAAGTGGTTTGACGGTGACGGTGGGCGATCCCAGAGTCGGGCGAGCGATGCTGGCGCGGCGGGAGGGAAGTTGGCTCTGGGAGGTGCGTTCCCTGGTGGACGAGCGCCTCGCCGCCTTCTTCGACGCGAAGCGCAGCTCGGCGGCCTCGCTGGCCCCCGAGGCGGTGGAGCTGGTCGAGGCGGTCGCGATGCTGACCCTCCGCGGGGGCAAGCGCCTGCGGCCCGCGCTGCTGGTGGCCGCCCACCGCGCGGTCCGGCCGGAGGGGCGCGCGGACGAGGTGACGGACGCGTGCGCGGCGCTCGAGCTGCTGCAGTCGTACCTGCTCATCCACGACGACTGGATGGACCACGACGAGGAGCGGCGCGGCGGTCCCTCGGTGCACGTCGCGCTGCGGGAGGCCCACGGCGGGGACCCGCACCTCGGCGCGAGCCTCGCGATCCTCGCCGGCAACCTCGCGTCGGCCCAGGCGTGGGACCTGCTGGCCGGCGGCGCGTGGCCGGCGGAGACGAAGGCGCGCGCGATCGCCGTCTTCCTGGAGATGCACCAGGAGGTGGTGTTCGGGCAGCAGCTCGATCTGCTCGCGAGCGAGAACGTCTCCCTGATGCAGCAGCTCAAGACCGGCAGCTACACGGTGCGCGGCCCGCTCCTGCTCGGCGCGGCGCTCGCCGGCGCGGGAGAGGCGGAGCGCGCGGCGCTCGAGGCGTACGGCAACCCGCTCGGCGAGGCCTTCCAGATGCGGGACGATCTCCTCGGCACCTTCGGCGACCCGCGGGCCACCGGGAAGCCGGCGGGCGGCGACATCCGGGCCGGCAAACGGACCGCGCTCGTGCGGGCGGCCGAGGAGCGTGCCTCCCGGGCCGACCTCGACGCGTTCCGGGCGGTGCTGGGCCGGGCGGACGCCTCGGACGCGGACGTCGCGGGCGCGGCGGAGCTCCTGACCGCGTGCGGGGCGAAGGCGGCGGTCGAGGCCCGCCTCGGGGCGCTCCTCGACGAGGCGCGGGCGGCGCTCGACACCCGCGCGCTGAGGGCTCCGGGCACGGAGATGCTCTCGGAGCTGGCGAATCGCCTCGCAGTCCGCGATAGATGAGCCCATGACGACGGAGAGGCCGTTCGGCCGAGGCAAGGTGATCCTCCTCGGCGAGCACGCGGTGGTGTACGGCACGCCCGCGCTCGCCGCCGGGATCGAGCGCGGCGTCGCGGCCCGCGTGGAGGAGGCGGAGGCGTTCCAGCTCGCCATCCCGACCTGGGACCTGGAGCTGGCGATCGACGCCGACGAGGATCTGGCGCGCGCGTTCGCCGCGCTCGTGGAGACCCACCCCGATCGGGCCGCCCTGAAGCCGGTGCGGGTGACCCTGGACGTCGCGCTCCCGGCGGGCGCGGGGCTCGGCTGCTCGGCCGCGGTCGGGGTCGCGGTCTGCCGGGCGCTCGACGCCTCGGTCGGGCGCGCGGATCCCGACGCCGCCATCGGCGAGCGCACCCTGGCGTGGGAGCGCGTCTTCCACGGCAACCCGTCGGGCATCGACAACGCGGTGTCGGCCCACGGCGGCGTCGTCGTGTTCCGGCGGGGGGAGCCGCTCGAGCCGGTGACCCCGAAGAGCCCGCTCCACCTGGTCATCGGAGACAGCCGCGAGAGCGCCTCCACCAAGGCGATGGTGGCCGAGGTCGCGCGTCAGAAGGAGCGCGATCCGAAGCGCTTCCAGAAGACCCTCGATGGGGTGTCCTCGCTCGTCCAGAACGCGCGGCTGGCGATCGAGGCCGGAGATTGGTACGGGCTCGGCCAACTCATGAACCTGAACCACGCTCTGTTGAACACCCTCATGCTCTCCACCGCGCGTCTCGAAGAGATGTGCGCCGCGGCCCGGCACGCCGGCGCCCACGGCGCCAAGCTCACCGGCTCGGGCGGCGGCGGCTGCATGATCGCCCTGGCCGAGGACGAGGACGCGGCCGCGTCGATCGCCGAGGCCATCCGCGAGACCGGCCACGACGCCTTCACCACCCGGGTGGACCGATGAGCGGCGCGGCCAGGGCCACCGCCTGCGCGAACATCGCGCTCGCGAAGTACTGGGGCAAGGCCGACGACGGCCTGAACCTGCCGGCGGTCCCGAGCGTCTCGATCACGCTCGATCCGCTGGTCACCGAGACCACCGTCACCTTCGACGAAGGTCTCACCGAAGATGCATTCGCGCTCGACGGCGAGCCGGCGCGGGCGGGCGAGCTGAAGCGGGTGAGCGCGCTCCTCGACGAGGTCCGCCGCGAGGCCGGCTTCGAGACGCGGGCCCGTGTCACGAGCGACAACCGATTCCCCACCGCGGCCGGGCTCGCCTCAAGCGCGTCGGGCTTCGCGGCCCTCGCCGGCGCCGCCAGCGCCGCGGCCGGGCTCGCGCCGTCGCTCGAGGAGCTCTCCGCCCGGGCGCGCCGGGCCAGCGCGTCGGCCGCCCGGTCGATCTACGGCGGCTTCGTGGAGCTCCCCGCCGGCCGTGAGGGCCGGGACGCCCTGGCCGCGCGCCAGCTCGCCGGGCCCGAGCACTGGGATCTCCGGGTGGTCGTGGCGGTCACCGCCGAGGGCCGCAAGCCGGTCGGCTCCCGCTCCGCGATGGGCGAGAGCCGCCACTCCTCGATGTTCTACGACGCGTGGGTCGAGGGCTCGCGTCGCCTCTGCACCGAGATCGAGGAGGCGCTGATGGACCGCGACTTCCCGCGCCTCGCGCCCCTGGTCGAGCAGAGCTTCTTCGCCATGCACGGGGTGGCGATGGCGTCGATCCCGCCGGTCCTCTACTGGCAGGGCGGGAGCGTCGCGGCGCTGCACGCGGTCCGCCGCCTCCGCGAGGACGACGGGCTCTCGGTGTGCGCGACCATGGACGCCGGGCCCCACGTGAAGGCCATCTGCACCGCCGCCGACGCCGACGCGGTGGCGAAGGGCCTCGAGGCCACCGACGGCGTGCTCCGGACCCTGGTCACGAAGCCCGGTCCCGGTATCTCCATCGAGACCATCCCGGCCGAGACCGAGGCCTCGTGATCACCCTGAGCGCCCCCGGAAAGCTCATGATCTCCGGGGAGTACGTGGTGCTCGACGGGGTCGAGGCGCTGGTGGCGGCGGTCGATCGACGCCTGGTGGCCGTCGCTTCACGGACCCCGATCGACGGCTCACCCGGGCGAGGCGTCGGCTCGCCCGAGGGGCCGGGACTCCCCCCGGAGGCTCTGCTAGCCCGTCAACATGCCGAGGAAGCCCTCGGCGCCACCGACATGCAGCTCACCATCGACGCCAGCGCCCTGCGGAGCGCGGACCAGAAGCTCGGGCTCGGCTCGTCGTCGGCCGCCTCGGCCGCGGCGGCGGGCGCGGTGGTGGCGTCTCACGGAGGAGACGTCGCGAGTGAGCGCCGGCGCATCCTGGAGTGGGCGCTGCGCGGGCACCGGGCGATCGCGCCGCAGGGCAGCGGGGCCGACGTGGCCGCGGCGACCCTCGGCGGGCTGGTGCGCTTCGAGCGGGCTCGCGCCGAGGAGGCTCAGGTCGTCGAGTGGCCCGAGGATCTGCGGGTCGAGGTCGTGTGGACGGGCAAGCCCGCGCGGACGAGCGAGCTGGTCGCGAAGGTGCGCGCGCTCCGCGAGCGGGACCCGGCCGGCTACCGCGCGGTCGCCACGCCCCTGCGCGACGCGGCCGGCGCGCTGCTCGACGCGGTGCTGGCGGGAGACGCGGCGCGCACCGCCGAGGCCGCCGACGCGCACGGCGCGGCGATGGGCGCGCTCGGGGAGGCGTCGGACGCGCCGATCGTCACGCCCCTGCTCGCCGAGGCCGCGAGGCTCGCGCGCGCGCACGGCGGCGGGGCCAAGCCGAGCGGCGCGGGCGGCGGCGACGTGGCGCTCGCGTTCTTCAGCGGCGATGATGACGCGGCGGCCTTTCGGCGCGCCTGCCCCGCGGCGGGGCTGGACCTACTGTCCGTGCAGCTGGGCGCCGAAGGCGTCCGGCGCGATCCCTGAACGAACGGCGACTCCATGGTGACCTCGAGACTCCCAGGCTTCTACAAGCTCACCCTGACCGAGCGCCGTCGCATCGCGGCCGAGGCGCTCGGGGTGGAGGTCCAGGAGCTCGAGGCGGCGCTCGAGGACGGCGGGATCGATCCCGGCCGCGCGGACAAGACGATCGAGAACGTCATCGGGACGTACGCGATGCCCTTCGCGCTCGCGCTCAACGTGCAGATGAACGGCCGCGACTACCTGGTGCCGATGGTCGTCGAGGAGCCCTCGGTGGTGGCGGCCGCGTCGAACGCCTCGAAGATCATCCGGAACGGCGGCGGCTTCGAGGTCGAGGCGGACCCGCCGGTGATGATCGCCCAGATCCAGCTCGACGGGGTGCCGGACGCCGACGCCGCCCGCGCCGCCATCGAGGGCGCCAAGGACGAGCTGCTCCGCATGGCGGACGAGGCGGTGCCCAACCTGCTCGCGCGCGGCGGCGGGGCCCGCGACGTCGAGGTCCGCGATCTCGGCGACGGCTGGCTGGTCCTGCACGTGCTCGTCGACTGCCGCGACGCGATGGGCGCCAACCTCGTGAACACGGTGGCCGAGGCCCTCAGCGATCGCGCGGCCGAGCTGGCCGGCGGGCGCGTCGGGCTGCGCATCCTCAGCAACCTCTCGGACCGCCGGAACGTGCGGGTCCGCTGCTCCATCCCGGTCGGCGCGCTCGCGTTCGGCGGCTACGGCGGCGCCGAGGTCCGCGACCGCATCGTGAAGGCCAGCGAGTTCGCCGAGCGCGATCCGTACCGGGCCGCGACCCACAACAAGGGCACGATGAACGGCGTCGACCCGGTGGTCCTCGCGACCGGCAACGACTGGCGCGCGGTGGAGGCCGGCGCCCACGCCTACGCGGCGCGCAACGGGCGCTACGAGCCGCTCTGCACGTGGCGACGTGGCGACGACGGCGCGCTGGTCGGCCTGATGGAGATCCCCCTCGCGCTGGGCACGGTCGGCGGCACCCTGCGCGTGCACGACGCGGCCCGCTTCGGCCTCAAGGTCGCGGGCGTGGACAGCGCCCAGGAGCTGGCGATGCTCGCCGCCTGCGCGGGCATGGCGAGCAACCTCGCCGCGCTCCGAGCCCTGGCCACCGACGGCATCCAGCGCGGCCACATGGCGCTGCACGCGCGCAGCGTGGCCATCGCGGCCGGTGCGCGCGGCGACCACGTCGAGGCGGTCGCGAAGGCGATCCACGAGGCCGGGCGCGTCACCGTCGAGGCGGCGCGCGAGGAGCTCCGCCGGCTGATCGGCCTGCCCGATCCCCAGGTCGCCGCCCACACCGCCGAGTGATCACACCGCCGAGACGATCTTGCGCAGCTTGCCGCGGCGCGAGAGCGGGATCTCGGCCACGTCCCGGATCTCCAGGCGGGCGTCGTCCCCGAGCAGCTCGGTCAGGCTGCGGCGCAGCGCGTCGTGGGCCGGCGCGCCCTCCCAGACCACGGTGAGCTCGAAGCGATCGGGCGCGTGCTGGGTGAGCCGGTACTGCCGGATGCCCGGGAGCCGCTCGACCCGAGGCGCGAGCACGCGCGGGCCGAGGCGCCGCCCGTCGGCGAGGGTGAGGATGTCGTCCGCTCGCCCTTCGGTCAGCGCGATCCGCGGCAGCCCCCGGCCACACGCGCAGCGCCCGGCGACGGTCATGCCCTCGTCGCCGATCGCGTAGCGGATCAAGGGCATGAGCCGGTTGCGCAGCCCGGTGACGAGGAGGCGGCCGGAGACCCCTGGAGAGAGCACGTCGCCTTCGTCGTCCACCGCCTCGACGTGCACGGTGTCGGCCTCGACGTGCAACGCGTCGTGCAGCTCGCAGTCCCACGCGACGCGGTTGACCTCCTGGGCGCCGTACTGGTTCCAGACCGGGCAGCGGAACACGCGCGCGATCTCGTCTCGGATCGGCGGCGCGAGCAGCTCGCCGTGACAGATGATGCCCTCGGGCCGCAGATCCACCCGCTCCGCCTCCACGATGCGGGCGATCATCATCATCACGGTGGGGAAGTTGTAGATGTAGCGCGGCTGGAGGCGGATCAGCTGCGCGAGCTGCGCGCGCGGGTCCGGGTCGAGCGGGAGGAGGTGCTTCCGCATGAGGCCCGCCCGCTCGTACGCCTTCTCCGCCCGCTCCTCCTCCCACCAGAAGTAGGCCATCGAGTGCCACGGGCGGTAGCCGGTCGCGAAGAGGGCGCGCGCGTAGGCCGCGTCCAGCCAGTCGTTCGCCTCGGCGGAGTAGGCGATCTCCATGAACAGCCCGCTCGACCCGGAGGTGCGGAAGACGACGTCCGACGCGCGCGGCGGCCTCGAGAGCGCCTCGTCCGGGTAGGCCTCGACGAGCTCCTCGCGGGTGAGGATGGGGAAGTGCCGGAGGTCGGCCAGCGTGCGCAGGTCCGCCGCGCTCACCCCGGCCGCCCGGAAGCGACGACGGTAGAGGGGCACCCGCGCCTCGCAGAAGCGCACCATGTCCTTCAGCAACCGGAGCTGACGCTGCTCGATCGCGACCCGCGACCGCCACTGGTTGGCCTGCAGGGTGGCGAGGTGACCGAGCTTTCGGACGAGCGGCACCCCCCGGAGGGTAGTCCCGGTCAGTCCATCTCGGCGACCACCTTCAGGAGGTCGTGGCTGGTGACGATTCCGACGAGCTCGTTCTTGGCGTCGACCACCGGGAGGCAGTCGAAGCGCGCCTCGACCATCTTGCGGGCCGCGACCGAGATCGGCGTCTCCGGCAGCACGGTCTGGGGCTGCTGGGTCATGATCGCGCGGACGAAGGTGTTCGCCTTGTACATCGCGTCCTTCGAGGCGGCCGCGGGCCCGCGCTCGAGCTGGCTCACGGTGAAGCGGAAGAGATCCCGCTGACTCAGCAGCCCCACCAGGGTGCGGTCGTCCACCACCGGGAGGTGACGGAAGCGGAATCGCTCCATGTCGAAGGCCACCTCGGCGAGGTTGTCCTCCTCGTGAAGCACGACGACCTCGTCGGTCATGATCTCGCTGACGGTCCGGCTCATGGCCGTCATGTTCCCACCGCCGAACGTCGCGCAATGGCGACAGTGACTAAATCAGCGGGCCGGTGCAGAAGCGTCGGTCGCCGAAGCAGTCGGTCTCGACCCCGAAGGCCTGCGCGATGCTGGTCAGCAGGTCGTTGTGGCTCGCGCCGTCGAAACGCAGGTGACGCCCCATCTCGAAGCCGCCGCCGCCGCCCGCGAGCACGAAGGGCATGTTGCGTCGCTGATGGCTGTTGCCCTTGCCGAGCTCGTTGCCCCACACGACGAGGGTGTTGTCGAGCAGGGTGCCGTCGCCCTCCGGGATCGCGTCGAGCTTGCCCAGGAGCGCCGCGAACTGCTCCGCGTACCAGGTGTTGATCTGGGTGAGCTTCTCTTGCGCGCCGCCGTTGGAGTCGCCCTCGTGCGAGAGGTCGTGGTGGCGATCGGTGAAGCCGAGGTGCGGGAAGCTCATCTGACCGACCGAGCGGTTCCACTGCAGGCTGCCCACCCGGGTCAGGTCGCAGGCGAAGGCCATCGTCACCAGCTCGCTCATGTGGTCGACGAGCGCCGGGAAGTGATCGGGGCTGCGCAGGTCGGTGATCGGGCTGCCGAGCTCGGGCGCGGCGCAGGCGGCGCCGAAGGCGGGCGAGGTCTCGAGCCGGCGCTCGAGCTCGCGGACCGACTCGAGGTGCGAGTCGAGCTTGCGGCGATCGTCGCTGCCCAGGCGAGGCCGGAGCCGGTCGAAGTCCTGGCGCGTGAAGTCGAGCACGCTGCGCCGGAGGGCCCGGCGTCGCTCCACCCCGGTGCGGTCCTCGCCGAGATCGCCGAAGAGCCGGTCGAACGCCTGCCAGGGGTCGTCCTCGGGCGGCAGGGGCTCCCCGGCCGCGCGGTAGACCATGCGCGTCCAGACGTTCTCCGCCCGCCCGACGTCGACGCCGAGCTCGATGGAGGGGAAGGTCGCGTCGGCGCCGATCTGCCGCGCCACCGCCTGGTCGATGCTGAGGCTGCTCGCCCAGGAGACCGGCGGGCAGGAGTCGCAGCCACCCATGACGTCGCCGGGGAGGAGCTCCACGCCGGTCCAGAGGCAGCCCATGCCCTTCTGGTGTCCGTCGCCGGGGCCGGTGTAGGAGATCTGCTGGTCGACGCCCTGCAGGATCAGGAGCTTCTCGCGGAACGGCTCGAGCGACGACAGGATGCGCTTCAGCCGGAAGCCCGAGCCGGTCTCGTCGGGGAAGAACTCGCCGGGGATGGTGCCGTTCGGGCTGAACACGAGCAGCAGCCGCTTGGGCGCGGCGGACGGCTGCGCCTCGCCCCGGAGGATCTTCCAGAAGGGCACGGTCAGGGCGGTCGCGCCGGCGGCGCCGACGAACCCGCGGCGGGTCCACTTCGTGAGCGGCTTCATGACTGACCTCGGTACTGGGGATCGACGGTCACGGGGACCTCGCGGGGTGGAGGAGGCGGCGGCTCGTCCTCGGTCTCGGGTCGACGCCAGCGGGGCGCGCGAAATCCAGCCCGACCGGTAGGCTCAATCATGAGTCACCCCCGTGGGCACCCGCTGGTGGCGGAAGGCGTCGCTGAGGGCCACCGCGACCATCAGCTCGCGCAGGTCGTAGCCGGACTCGCGGAAGTCCTCCTGGAGCCGCTGCACCGAGCAGAGGTCCCACTCGGTCTCGGTGCGGCCCATGGCGTATCGGAAGAGCTGCATGGCGACGCACTCGCGGACCTGCAGGCTCCCCGCGAGCTGCCCGGCCAGCTCGGGCACCCCCTCGAAGGGGCCGTCGGCGTCGACGGTGGCGTGGACCGCGCCGCTCGCGTCGACCGGGACGCCTTCGTCGAGCTCGCGCCACCGGCCCATCGCGTCGTAGTGCTCGAAGCCGAAGCCGATCGGGTCCATGAGCTGGTGGCAGCCGCGGCAGCGCTCGTTGGTGCTGTGCTCCGCGAAGCGCTCGCGGGTCGTCAGGCCGGGCGCGGGATCGGGCGCCACCACCGCGATGTCGTCGGGCGGGGGCGGGAGCTGCTGGCAGAGCAGGCGGGTCCGGACGAACAGCCCGCGGTGGATCGGGTCGCTCTGGTTGGGCTTGGCGAGCACGGTGAGCAGGCCCGGCTGGGTCAGCAGCCCCGCGCGCTGCGCCGGGTCGAGCTCCACGCGCTGGAGCGCGTCGCCTTCGATCCCCTCGATGCCGTACGCCCGGGCGAGCGGCCCGTCGACGTAGGTGTGGGTGCCGAGCAGCAGGGTGTCGACGTCGGTGCCCTCCTCGCCGAGGAAGGCGTCCTGGACGTAGCGCTCGACCGACGCGCGGAGCCGGGCCCCGGTGCCGTCCGCGAACTCGGGGTAGCGCTCCGCGTCGCGCCGGGCGCCGTCGAGCACGTCGAGGTGGAGCCACTGCCGGGCGAAGTCCCGCACGCCGGCGACCGCGCGCTCGTCGTCGAGCAGGCGCCGGGCCTCGGCCTCGAGCCCCTCGGGCGTCGCGAGCCGCCCCGCGCCGGCCGCCTCGAGGAGGGCGTCGTCGGGGATCGAGCCCCAGAGGAAGAACGAGAGCCGGCTCGCGACCGCGAAGTCGTCGAGGGCCACGGTGTCACCCGCCCGGCCGGCCAGCTCGGGCGCCGCCTCGACGTGATAGAGGAAGCTCGGCGCGCTCAGCACCCCCTGCACGACCGTCTGGATCCCGGTCCGGAAGTCGTAGGCGCGCCCCACCTCGTAGAGGGCGAACAGCCGGTCCGCTTCGACCGGGTCGAGCGGCCGCCGGAAGGCGCGCATGCCGAAGCGCGCGATGAACTCCCGCGCGCAGGTCTCCTCGCCGCTCGCGGCCACGTCGCACTCGAGCAGCGCCTCGAAGCGGGTCGAGACCGCCTGCTCGGCCAGGCTCTCGGCCGCGTCGACGTACTGCTCGGCGAGCAGCGGTGATACCCGGGAGCCGACCTCGTACCCGCTGGTGTCGTCGTCGGCCGCGAAGTCGCGGGCCGCGCGCGCCTCGAACCCGAGCAGCTGGGTCGTCGCCCGATCGTACTCGGCGCGCGTCAGGTGCCGCAGCGGCGCGAGGTCCACCTGGGGCAGGTCACACCCCGCGGCCGGCCCCGGTCCGTCGTCTCCCGGTCGGAACGGCCGCTCGCCCCCGGGCGGCAGGACGGAGCCCTGACACCCGAGCAGCAGGAGCGCCAACCACGCGTGTGCCCGCGACATGGGGACGCTCATCCGCAAGCGGCGGGCCACGCCGGCGCGAGCCCATGCGAGCGAGCAGGGCGCGGATCGGCCGGGATCCGGCCTGGCACGGAGCGCGGGGTGCTCCGCCCGAGGAAAGTGGAGCGCTCCACGCTCCGCCGGGCGCGTTTGGACCCAGAGCTGCGTCGTGCGCGCGCTCCTCCTCACCCACCTGGCGACGACCCTCGGCATGGTCGCCGTGATCTGGTTCGTGCAGCTCGTCCACTACCCGCTCTTCGCCCGGGTCGGGGCGCGCGAGTTCCCGGTCTACGAGGCGTGGCACCAGACCCGGATCTCCTGGATCGTGGTGCCGCTGATGCTCGCCGAGCTCGGCACCGCGGGGCTCCTCGCGCTCCACGGCGAGCTCCCCTGGGCGCCGCGGTGGGAGCGGGTCGCGGGGCTCGGGCTGGTGCTGGCGGTCTGGGGGGTGACCTTCTTCCTGTCCGTGCCCGAGCACCGCCAGCTCTCGGGCGGGTTCGACCCCGACGCGCTCCGCCGCCTGGTCGGCACCAACTGGCTGCGCACCCTCGGCTGGACGGCGCGAGGCGCCCTGGTCTGCGCCTGGACCTGGCGAGCGCTGAGCGTCTGAGCCGCTAGCGTCCCTCGAACCGGGGATCGCGCTTCTCGAGCAGGGCCGCCATGCCCTCCTCGGCGTCGACGGTCGCGACGGTCACCGCCTGAGCGTATGCCTCTCGATACGCCGCGGTGCGCGGCTCCCAGCCGAGGCCTTGCCGGAGGCTGGCCTTGGTGGTGCGGATCGCGATGGGCGCGTTCGACGCGATGGTCCGGGCCACCTCCATCGCCTCGGGCACCGGGTCGTCCGAGGCGGCGTTGAACAGTCCCGCCGCCGCTCCCTCGGCGCCGTCGAAGAGCCGCCCCGTGTAGAGCCACTCGCTCGCCTTCGGCAGCCCGACGAGGCGAGGGAGCACGTAGCTCACCGCCATGCCCGGGTGCAGCCCGAGCCGGGTGAAGTTCGCGCCGTACTTCGCGTCGCTGCGGGCGTATCGAAGATCACACATCAACGCGAGCCCGAAGCCCCCGCCGATCGCGTGCCCGTTGAGCGCGCCCACCACCGGCACCTCGACGTCGAGCAGGCTCAGGAACGGCTCGTACATCGCGTACGATCGCTCGTGCGGCTGCCGGCCCGGCTGCTCCCGCTGGATCTGCGACTTGAAGTCGGCGCCGGCCGAGAACGACCGCCCCTCCCCGGTCACCACGAGGCAGCGCAGCCCCTGGTCGCCCCGGGCCTCGCGCACCCGCGCCGCGAAGCCCTCGAGCAGCTCCTCGGTCATCGAGTTCCGGTTGTCCGGCCGGTTCAGGGTGATCACCCCGACCCCGCCGTCCCGCTCGTATCGCACCGCGTCGCTCATGCGCCTCGATACCACGCCAACGCCATTGGCGGGGAGTGGCAGCGCGCTTGCCCGATTGTCTTCGGCATCGAAGTTGCCCCCGACGCCAGCGTGCGCTGGCCTTCGCTCCTCTGCACCCTCGGTCTGTTCAGTTGCGCCGCTCCCGTGGGCGAGGCGCCCGAGTGCCGACACGGCCAGCTCATCCTCCGGGCGCAGACCGTAGGGGAGCCGGCCCCAGTACCGCTGTGCCTGCCGCGAGCCCCGCTGCGGCGTGCGGACGGTAGCCCCGTGTGCACGCTGATCGAGCGCCGTTTCGGGGAAGGGGCGTGCGATGACGTCGAGGGACGCGTCCGCCTGAGCCCCGATGATCCCCGAACCTGCGAGGTCGTCGGGCTGCTGTTGCTGTCGCCCGACGCCGAAGCGTGCTGGAACGCGGCCGCCGCCCTCCAGGTCGATCCGACCACTCCGCCCGACACCGATCTCGAGCTCCGTTGCCAGACCGAGCTCAGCGCTCCCGTGCCGTGTGAGTGAGACAGCAGCGCGCGGTGCTAGGAGGACCAGAGATCGGCGGCGAGGTGGTCGACGTAGGCGACGGCTTCGAGGCCGGTGGGGAGGCCGGCGAGGCGGCGGAGCTCCTCGTCGGGCTCTTCGCTCGCCTGGAGGCGCAGGGTCACGATGGCGTCGCGGCGGGCCTGGTCGATCCGGGCGCGCTCGGCGTCGGTGAGCTGGGGCTCGAGCCAGGCGGCGACCGCCCAGCTGAGCTCGGCGTGTCGGATCTCGTCGTCGGCGATCTCTCGCATCGCCGCCGCGATCTCGGCGTCCTCCGCGCGGAGCGCCTGGTGCGCGCCCACCAGGGCGCCGAAGGTCTCACGAACGCAACCTTCCACCGCGTTCTCCAGCGCGATCTCGAAGGCGCTGCGGGGGCGGCGGGCGTCGATCGTCGGCTCGAGGCCGACTGCGCCGTACCTCGAAGCGACCGCGCCCATCGCGTCCGCGTGCCGCACCTCGTCCGCCCGCGCCTCGCGCGCCCGGGCCAGCAGCGCGTCCGGGGCGCCGAGCGCTCCGAGCTCGTCGATCAGCACGTCGAAGGCGGCCACCGCGCTCGCCTCGAGGCGAGCCACGTGTCCGAACCAGCGGCCGACGGTGTCCCGCGCCGAGTCGTCCGCGCGCAGGCCCTCGGGGCGCCGACCGATGCAGCCGAAGTCCTCCTCGCGCGCCACCTCGCGCTCGTCCTCGAGCGTCATCTCCCCGCCCGGGCTCACGTGGAAGGTGAAGCGGGTGGTGATCCAGGGCGAGCCGCAGCCGCCTCCCGCCTGATACGCGTAGACCCGGTAGCCGTCGCCCAGGGTCTCCACCGACGAGAGGTGCTCGCCGGCGCAGTAGATGTCGTAGCCGGCGTGCCAGACGAGCAGCGCGGCCTCGTTCGGGGTGTCGATGGTGCCCAGGAACGCGAGCACCTCGGCCGGCTCGATCCGCGCCTGGATCTCGTCGCCGTCGGTGCTCAGGAGCACGTTCTGCCAGATCTCGTTCGTCCGCTCGTCGAACCGGGTCTCGCAGCCGGCGCGGTCGGAGGCGTCCCCGCAGCGCTCTCCGGTCTCGTGGATCGGCGCGAGCGGCGCCCGGCCGAGCCCGACGCCCCAGGCCCCGAGGTAGTGCGGGGCGCTCGCCGCGTTCAACCCGTCCACCGCCCGATACTGCCCGTCGGCGCAGAGCACCGCGGGAGGCGGCGGAGGCGGCGGCGGCGGCGGCGGCGGCATGTCGGCGTCGACGACCTGCGCGTCGCCGCCCACCCCCGAGTCGGCCACCCCGGAGTCCACGCTCCCGTGGCTCATGTTGCAACCCGCCAGGACCGCGGCGGTCACCGAGGCGTGCGCGAGCTTGCGCAGGTAGTCGCCGAACGACGGCGCCCCGCCGTGGCGCGCGATGAGCGCCCGGAGCGTGCGCCGGGCGGGGTTGTCGTGGTCGAAGGGTCGTCGAGCCGTCATGAGCGGAGTCGAGCAGCATCGCGCGTGCCACGAGGGGACGTGGGCGATCGGCCGGGAGGCCAGGCACAACCCGGCACGCTTCAGGCCACCTCGACCGGGATCCCGCTGAGCACCGCGTTGCCGCTGAGCGCGTCGACGCGGCGGTCGTCGGTCAGGTCGTTGAGGCTCGCGCCGGCGTGGGCCCGGGCCACCTCGAGGCGCACCCCCTCGCGGTCGTGGCCGAAGCCGTGCGGCAGGCTCACCACGCCCGGCATCACGTCCTCGGTCAGCTCGACCGGGACGGTCACCGCGCCGGTGCGCGAGCGGACCTCGACCTCGTCGCCGTCGTCGATGCGGCGCGCCTCGGCGTCCTCGGGGTGCATGAGCAGGGTACAGATCGGCTTGCCCGCCATCAGCTTCGGCACGTTGTGCATCCAGCTGTTGTTGCTCCGGAGGTGGCGCCGCCCGATCAGGCTCAGCCCGCGCACCCGACCGCCGCTCCCCTCGAGCCGGGGCAGGTCGTCGAGGAAGCGCTTCGGCGCGATGTCGAGCTTCTCCCGCCACGGCTTCATGCGGCCCGGGAGCTGCGACTCGAGCGGCCCGAGGTCGACGCCGTGCGGACGCTTCTCGAGCGCCGACACGCTGAGCCCGCGCCGCGGCGGCCAGGCGCGCGCGCCGTGGGGGCCGAGCCGGAGGCCGAGATCGACGATCGCCTCGGGGCCGAGCCGCTTCATCGCCGCGTACCGGACGCGCTTGCCGGCCGTGAGGGTGCCGCGCCGCCGCTCGAGGCGCTCGACCAGCTCGATCAGGATGCGGTGCTCCGGCATGCCCTTCGGGGCGAAGAGCGGCGGCGCGTACTTCGCGGTGTTGCGCACCGCGAGGTGATGGAAGGCGACGTCGTAGTGGGGCCGCTCGAGGGGCGACGGCGGCGGCAGGATCACGCTCGCGTGGCGTGTGGTCTCGTTCACGTAGAAGTCGACGCAGACCACGTGCTCCAGCCCGGCGATCGCCCGGTCGAGCTGCCCGCCGTTCGGGGTCGAGAGCACCGGGTTGCCCGCGCTGGTGATCAGGGCCCTCACCTGGCCCTCGCCTTCGGTGAGCATCTCTTCGGCCAGCACCGCGACCGGCAGCTCCCCGTTGTGCTCGGGCAGCCCGCGCACCCGGCTGCTCCAGCGCCCGAACGAGCCGCGGCCGATGCCGAAACCGAGCGGCGCGTTCACCGCGTCGACCGCCGGGGTGGTCAGCATCGCGCCGCCGGGGCGGTCGAAGTTGCCGGTCACGAGGTTGATCGCCTGGATCAGCCACTGGCAGAGGCCGCCGAACTCCTGGGTCGAGCAGCCGAAGCGCCCGTAGACGACCGCGCGCTCGGCCGCGCAGAGCTCGTTCGCCATCGAGACGAGGGTGTCCTCGTCGATCTCGGTGCGCTCCGCGGCGCGCTCGGGCGTGAAGGGCTCCATCGCCTCGCGCAGCGCGTCCATGCCCTCGACGTGCCCCTCGAGGTGGCCGAGCCCGCGGCCCGCCCGGAGCGCCACGTGCAAGATCGCCGCGAGCAGCCAGGCGTCGGTCCCCGGCCGGATGAAGCAGTGCGCGTCGGCCATCTTGGCGGTCTCGGTGCGGCGGGGATCGATCACCACCACCTTGCCCCCGCGCTCCTGGATCGCCTTCAGCCGCCGCTTCACGTCGGGGGCGCTCATCAGGCTGCCGTTCGACGCCAGGGGGTTGGCGCCGAGGATCACCATGTGGTCCGTGCGGTCGATGTCGGGGATCGGCAGCAGGAACTGGTGGCCGAGCATGAAGTGCGCGGCGAGGTGATGGGGGAGCTGGTCGACGCTGGTCGCCGAGTACTTGTTCTTCGTCTTCAGGGCCCGCATCAGCATCGGCGCGAAGAGCGCGGCCGGGAGCGAGTGCACGGTGGGGTTGCCGAGGTACATCGCGACCGCGTCGCGCCCGTGCGCCTCCTGCACCCGGTGGATCCCCTCGGCGGCGAGCTCGAGCGCCTCCTCCCAGCCGCACTCCACGAAGCGCCCGCCCTCCTTCTTGAGCGGCGCGCGCAGTCGATCCGGGTCGGCGTGCAGCCCCGCGAGCGCGGGCCCCTTGGGGCACACGTAGCCCTGCGAGAAGGGATCCTCCCGGTCCCCTCGGATCGACACCACGCGCTCGCCGTCGGTCTCGATCGCGAGCCCGCACATCGCCTCGCACAGCGGGCAGCTCCGGAAGTGCTCCGTCATGCCCGAAGGGTAGCGGTCAGGCGACCGATTGGCGCTCGCCGGGGACGACCTCGCCGCAGAGCTCGACCAGGGCGCCGGCGCGGACGCTGACGATCATGGCCGAGTCGGGGTCCATCTCCGCCGGGAAGAGCCCGGTGTCGACAACGACCGCGCGGGCCCCGTGCTCGAGGTACTGCGGGGCGTTGTCGGAGCCGACGCCGCCGAAGGCGATGAGCTTCGCCTCCGGGAAGGCGCTCGAGAGCCAACCGAAGTACTCGGGGCCGCCGAGCCCGTGGGCCGGGATGACGCAGATCGGGCCGTCGTGGATCCGCACCGCGGTGTGGACCTCGTTCGGCGTCGTGACGCTCGGGATGACGTCCAGCCCCCGCGCTCGACCGGTCTGGACCAGCTCGAGGTCGAAGATCGGCGAGAGCACGAACTCGGCCCCGGCGGCGAGCGCGACGTTGAGCTGGTCGGAGACGACCACGTCGCTGAGCCCCACCGTCGCGTCGGTCATGTCGGCCACCTCGGCCGCGATCTCGGCCACGAAGGGCACCGAGATCGGCAGGGCCAGGACCTCGATCCCGCCCTCGGCGGCCGCGAGCGCGCGCGCCAGCAGCCCCTCGCGCTCCGGCGCCTGCACGATCGTCGCGAGCTTGCAGCGCTCGAGCACGTCCACCGCGTCCCCCATGGCCCGCACAGCTATCCCCATTCACGGCCCCGTGGTCAAGCCCGAACGCCCCCCGTGCCCCTGCCCGTGCCCGCGAGAGACCCTTTTCCGGAGGAGACCCACGAGCAGGGGACCTGGGCAGGGCCTCGGGGAATGACCTATGCTCCCAACCGGTTGCGTGCCTGAGGCCGCGCTACGGGCTGGGGGGCCGCGGGCGCGAGCGACCCATGTCGGGGGAATCGAGTTGTTGATCTACGCGTACCTGGTCTCGCTGATCGTCGGAGGGGTGCTCCTCGGAGCCTCGATCCTCCTGGGCGGCAAGGACCTCGACGCGGACGCCGACGCCGACGTCGATCTGGACGTCGACGCGGACGCGGACGCCGACCTGGACCTCGACGCGGACGCGGACGGGGAGTTCGACAAGGACGTCGGAGGCCACGGGGACTTCTCGGGCTTCCTGTTCATGTTCCTCTCGCTTCGCTTCTGGACCTTCTTCCTCGCCTTCTTCGGGCTCACCGGCCTGGTGCTCGACGGGCTCAGCCTCGTCAGCTCGGAGTGGCTCGGGCTCGGGCTGGCGCTCGGCATGGGCTTCGGCACCGGCGCGCTGGCGATGAGCGTGATCCGCATGCTGGGCTCGGACACGAGCGGCAGCGCGGTGCGGAGCACCGACTACATCGGCAAGACGGCGCGGGTCGTCGTGCCGATCGAGAAGGGCAGCGTCGGCAAGGTGCGCGTGGACATCAAGGGCACCAGCGTCGACCTGCTCGCCAGCGGGCTCGAGGAAGACGGCTTCACGGGCAAGGAAGAGGTCCTCATCGTCGAGATGGACGGGCCTCGGGCGCGGGTCGCGCGCCTGGATCCCAACGGCAAGGCCTGATCGGGGAGGGCCGCGAGAGCGGTTCGATCGGGCGGTTCGGCAATTCGGTTCATTGGGGGGCGTTCGGCGCCGCCGAGGAGAGAAGGAGAGATGCAGTCACCCACCTTTGCGCAGATAGGAGGCGGCGAGCTCTGGGTCGTCGTGTTCGGCGCGCTCGCGTTCGCAGTCGGCCTGCTCGTGCTCATCGGGATCGCGAGAGCCCTGCTGCACATCGCGCGGCCCAACGAGGCGCTGATCTTCAGCGGTAAGCGCTACACCACCAGCGACGGCCAGACCCTCGGGTACAAGGTCGTCCGCTCGGGCCGCCGCGCCTTCAAGGTGCCCTTCATCGAGCGGGTCGACCGCATCGACATGACGTTGATCCCGGTCGACGTCGTCGTGCAGAACGCCTACTCGAGGGGCAACATACCTCTCATGATTCACGCCATCGCGAACGTGAAGGTGCACAGCGACGAGCGGCGCATCAACAACGCCATCGAGCGCTTCCTCGGCAAGCCCACCGCCGAGATCCAGCTCGTCGCGCAGCAGACCCTCGAGGGCGCGCTCCGCGAGGTGCTCGCGCAGCTCACGCCCGAGGAGGTCAACGAGGACCGGCTGAAGTTCGCCCAGAACCTCATCGAGGCGGCGGAGGACGACCTCGACAAGCTCGGCCTCCAGCTCGACACGCTGAAGATCCAGAGCGTGTCGGACGACACCGGCTACCTCGACTCGCTCGGGCGCCCGGCCATCGCGCAGGCGCTCCGCGACGCGGAGAACGCCGAGAACCAGGCGATGCAGGAGATCGCGCAGGCCCAGGCGGAGGCGACGCAGCGCGCCGAGGTCGCCCGGGCCCACGCCGAGACCAACATCCAGAAGAAGCAGAACGAGCTGCGCCGGGTGAAGGCGGAGCTCGAGGGTGAGGCCGCCGCGGTGGAGCGCGAGGCCGACGTGGCCGCGAAGACCGCGCGGGCCGCGGCGGAGAAGGAGCTCCAGCAGGTGCGCGCCGAGCTCGCGAAGCTCCGGCTCGAGGCCGAGGTGGTCATCCCCTCGGACTTCGACCGCCGGGCCAAGGCCATCGCGGCGATCGGCCAGGCGGCGCCCACCAAGGAGAACGGTGAGGCGGCCGTCGAGGTCCTCCGCATGATGAGCGACGCGTGGCGCGAGATGGGCCCCCAGGCCCGCGAGCTCTACGTCATCCAGCACCTCGAGGAGATCGTCGGCACGGTCGTCGCCCAGCTGGGCAACGTCGACATCGACGAGGTGCACGTGCTCGACCAGGGCGACGGCGCAGGCCTGAGCTCGTACGCGGCGACCTACCCCAAGATGGTCGCGGAGGTGATGAAGGCGCTCAAGGAGACCACCGGCGTGGACGTGCCGGGCATCCTGAGCGGCCAGAGCAGCGGCGGGCACGGCGTGCCGAGCCTGCCCGAGAGGAGGGTCTGATGGGCTTCGGAGCATTCATCGCGCTGGCGGGGATCGCCCTGATCGCGGTCGTGGCGATCACGCTGGTCATCAAGAACGTGCTCTACGTCTGTCAGCCGAACGAGGTGCTGGTGTTCAGCGGTCGAAAGAACACGACCACGGATGGACGCACGGTCGGCTACCGGATCATCAAGGGCGGTCGGACGCTGAGGGTGCCCCTCATCGAGACGGTCGACCGGATGGACCTGACGAACATGATCATCGAGCTGACGGTGCGGAACGCCTACTCCAAGGGCGGCATCCCGCTGACCGTGCAGGGCGTGGCCAACATCAAGGTGCCCGGTGAGGAGCCTCTCATCCACGCCAGCCTCGAGCGCTTCCTCGGCAAGAGCCGCGGGGAGATCATGAAGGTCGCGCGCGAGACCCTGGAGGGGAATCTCCGCGGCGTGCTCGCGATCCTCACGCCCGAGCAGGTCAACCAGGACAAGGAAGCGTTCGCCATGAAGCTCACCGAGGAGGCGGAGCACGACCTGACGAACATCGGCCTCATCCTGGACACGCTGAAGATCCAGAACGTGACCGACGACGTCGGCTACCTCGACTCCATCGGCCGCATGCGGTCGGCGGAGATCCGCAAGAAGGCGCAGGTCGCGGAGGCGACGGCCAAGGCGGAGGCGAGCGTCCAGAAGTGGGCGAACACCGAGGGCGCCGAGCTCGCGAAGGTCAACGCGCAGATCCACGTCGCGATCAAGGACAACGAGCGCCGCATCGCCGACGCGCAGACCAAGCGTGAGGCGATGATCGCCGAGGAGCGCGCGGACGTGCAGGCCACCATCAGCCAGGCGAAGGCGGAGATCAGCATGCAGGAGGCGCGCATCGAGCAGGTGCGGCAGCGGCTGCAGGCGGACGTGCTCGAGCCGGCCGAGGCGGGACGCAAGCAGATGGAGCAGCGCGCCAAGGCGGACGCGGCCCAGATCATCGAGCAGGGCCGCGCCACCGCGGAGGTGCTCTCGAGCCTGGCCAAGACCTACCGCGGCAGCGGCACCGACGGGCGGGACGTGCTCCTCATGCAGAAGCTCGTCCCCATGCTCCGGACGGTGAGCGGCACCATCGGGGAGCTCCGGGTGGACAAGCTGACGGTGATCGGGTCCGGCGCGAAGAACGGCGCCGGCGACTCCGACCTCGCCACGACGCTGGTCCGCACCAACGAGCAGATCAAGGCGGCGACCGGCGTCGACATCCCGAAGATGTTGACCCGGCTGCAGGGGGAGCCCCGGGAGAGCGGTCCGCCTCCGATCCCGGAGTGACCCCGGTCGGGGAGTGACCTTCCTCAGTGCCTCGTTCTGAGACGGGCGGACCTCTTCGGAGGTTCGCCCGTTTCGCGTTGGGACACCGGACGCGAGGGGGCGGCCGGCAGCGGATCGCGGATGGTCCCGACAGCTGTTGGCGCGACCCGACAATCGAACCCAAGTCGGGGGTCCGAACCGGTCAGAGGGCGCCATGGCACGCCGGTTGCGAACCGGTTCATTCGTGACCTGCCCGGTGCGGGGTGGGAACTGAAATCCCAACGGGGGGACGACCCCAAGTGAGCCCAACATGACGTCCGACGCAGCATCCATTGCATGGTACCTCCGCCGCGCGACGCCCACGAGCGCCATCGAGTGGCCCGAGGGCGCGGCCGGAGACTCTCCGCCCGACTACCCGACTCGGCTGCCCACGTCCGACGTGACGCGGCTGCTCGAGCAGGCGACGCAGCACGGCCCCGCGGCCGCCGCCCGCGCCGGCGTCGAGGCGGGACGAAGGCCGGTGACCGCGCTCCCGCTCCTCGTGCGAGCCAGCGCCAAGGCCAGCGAGGCGGCCGATCACGCGAGCCAGTTCTGGAGCGCGTTCAGCGGCAGCACCCGGCTCGAGAGCCGGAGCGAAGGCGGCCGCTGGGAGCTGGTGCTGGTCGAGAACTGGCGCGAGCGCACCCGCGGGCAGGACCTGCTGCTCCAGTACCTGGTCGGCAGCCTGGTCGGCGCGCTCGCCGAGCACACCGCCGGCGCGGTGCAGCCGCGCGAGATCCGGCTCCCGGGCGTGCCTCACGCGGGCGACGACGAGGTGGCGCGGGCGCTCGGCGCGCCCATCCAGCGAGGCTCGGACCTCGCGCGGGTGGTCTACGATCGGAGCGCCGGCGACGTGCCGCTGCGCACCGCCGACGCGCTCGTCTCGACCTTCCTCGCCGCGGAGCTCCAGCGCGCCATCCAGCGCCTCCGCCTCGCGGTGACCTGGCAGATCGACGAGCTCATCCGCGAGAACCTCTCGGAGGGCCTCGGGATGCGGGACGCGGCCAAGCACCTCGGCCTGAGCGAGCGGACCCTGCGCCGCCGGCTCGACGAGGAGGGCACGTCCTTCCGCGAGCGCCTCGACCACGTCCGCCGCGGGCGCGCCCTCGAGCTGCTCGCCGACCACGACGTGCAGACGGTCGCCCGGCAGCTCGGCTTCGTCGACGCCCGCTCGTTCCAGCGCGCCTTCCGCCGCTGGACGCGCATGACGCCGCTCGAGCACAAGCGCCGCCTCCGCGCGGCCGCGCGCCAGGCCCCGATGGTCTCGCGCACGCACGCCGCCGAGGCGGCTCAGTAGCGCGCCTCGAGGATCCGGACGTTCTCCTGCAGCCGCGCGTCGAACGCGGTGAGGAACGCCCGGGCCTCGGGGGTCTCCAGCGCGGCGCCCAGCTCCGCGGTGCCGCGCTGCATGGCCGCCTCGTCGGCCTCGCTGAGGCCGGCGGTCGGGTCCGCGTCTTCGCCCTTGCCGCGAAGGCGCCGGACCGCGTGCCACGCCGCCTTGGGCAGCCCCGACACCCCGCGCAGGGCCTTCCTCAGGAGCGCCTGCAGCAGCTTCATGTCGGTCCCGGCCACGGCGTTGTCGAACGCGGCCCGGAGCAGCTCCGCCTCCCGCCGGCGCGCCTCCGGAGCGGCGTCGTCCGCGAGCCTCCCCTCGGCCAGCCAGCCGTCGAGCGCCCGACCGAGCAGCACCGCGTCGCTCAGGTCCCGGGTGAGATAGCGGAGCGCGAAGATCCAGCTCAGCACCTTCTTGATCGGGAAGAGCAGCAGCTTCAGCCCCGAGAGGAGGCACCCGTAGACGCAGCCGTGCGGGTCCGCGTAGAGCGGCGCCACCTGCTTGGAGGGGAAGCCCCGCCCGTGGGCCTGGAGCGCCTTGGTGATCATCAGCTGGCGCGCCCGATCACCGAGGAAGTCGTCGAGGAACGGGACCGGGGTGAGCCGCGCCGCGGAGGCGAGCAGACCGCAGGTCAGGCGGAGGCTGAGGGCGGCGTCCATGAAGAGGTCAGCCTACCCAAACCGGAGCGCGGCCGGTTGATTCCCGCGATCAGGCGCTGAGCCGCCCGACGTCGCTGCGGCAGTCGCGGCAGACGGCGTAGACGACCACCGCCTCGCGGGGCAGATCGCCTCGGGACGCGGCGTCGCTGGCCTCGTGCCAGGCGCCGTCGAGCTTGACCCGATTGCACATGCTGCAGCGCACGTGCGCGTTCGGTCCGCGCGCGAAGCGGAAGCGCACCCCCGGCCGCATGCGCTCCTCCTCCAGGATGCGGTGCTCGAGGCGCACCCGGTCGCCCTCGGGGCTCAGCCGCATCTCCATGTGGCGCCGGTGGGTCGGGGAGTCGCAGCGGTAGCGGCGCACGAGGGTCTTGTGGTGGGTGCGCACCGCGGCGAGCAGGGTGGAGAGCAGCATGCGCGTCGTGTCGCCCTCGATGAACGACCAGAGCGGCTTGCCCAGCACCCGCTCGCGCAGGACCGCGTCGCCGTCGTTGTCGCGCGCGAAGCCATCCCAGGCGCCGCCCACGTCCACCACCACGTCGTCCGCGTCCACCCAGTAGACGACCGCTTCCCTGACCCGCTCCGTCACCGCGATCAGGTTCTTAGGTCCTAATTGCCGGAGAGCCACTTCGAGATGCGCGGGCTGCGCGTCACGTGGCCGATGACCCCGAAGAAGCCCTGACCGAGCAGGCGCTTGGCGCGCCACATCACCTTGCCGTCGGCCTGGGGCACGACGTAGAGGTCGCCCCGCTCGAGCCCCCGGAGCGCCACGTCCGCGACCGCCTCGGCCGTCCACTTGGAGCTGGTGATCAGCTTCGCGGTCTGGGCCCGGAGCGCCTCGTTCGCCCGCGCGTTCTCGTGGATGCGGGTGCGGAAGAAGGTCGGGCACAGCGCCGTCACGTGCACGCCGGTCCCGGCCAGCTCCCCGTAGAGGGTCTCGCTCAGCGCGACCACGCCGGCCTTGGTGACGTTGTAGGGCCCCATCATCGGCGCCGAGAGCAGGCCGGCCGCCGACGCGACGTTGAGCACCCAGCCCTGCCCCTGCTTCTTCATGCGCGGCACGAAGGCGTGGCAGCCGTGCACGACGCCCCAGAGGTTGATGTCGATCTGCCAGCGCCAGTCCTCGAGGCTCACGTCCCCGACCGCGCCGGCCACCGCGACGCCCGCGTTGTTCACCAGGATGTCGACGCCGCCGAACGCCTCGTCGACGCGCGCCGCCTGGGCCTCGACCTGCTCCGGGTCACGCACGTCGCAGCGCAGGCTCAGGGCCTCGCCGCCCGCCCGCGTGCACAGCTCGACGGTCTCCGCGAGGCCCTCCTCGTCGACGTCCGAGAGCACGAGGCGCCCACCGCGCTCGGCGAGGCGGAGGCTGATGGCGCGGCCGAAGCCGCTCGCGGCCCCGGTGACCGCGGCGCGAGGACGGGAGGGGAAGGTGCGGGCCATGCCTCCGCTGTAGCACATCGCGTCGGCATCGTTCGGGGACGACTCAAGGATCGCAGCCACCCCGCCGTTGATCGCGCCGTACCCAAAAGGGAGGAACGAGAAGATGAAGGTCCTCGTCGTCGACGACAGCAAGGCCATGCGCATGATCGTCCGCCGCGCCCTGCGGCAGACCGGGCTCGATCTGGACGTCTCGGAAGCGGAGAACGGGAAGGCGGCCTTCGACCAGCTCGTCGAGACTCGCTTCGACTTCGTGCTGAGCGACTGGAACATGCCCGAGATGAACGGCTACGAGCTGCTCCAGCGCATCAAGGCCGAGAACATCCCCGTCAAGCTCGGTTTCGTGACCTCGGAGAGCACCGACGAGATGAAGTCGCAGGCCCGCGAGGCTGGCGCCGAGTTCCTCATCTCGAAGCCGTTCACGCCCGAGGTCCTGAGCGAGCGGCTCGGCCGCTACGCCTGACGCCGCCATGCCCCGCCCCGACGACGCGGCCCGCCAGGTCTCCGCGCACTCGCACGAGCAGGCGCGCGTGCTCGAGGAGGCGTCCCGCGCCGTCGCGGGCATCGCCGAGATGAGCGCCGGCATCGAGCGCCTGAGCCGCACCGCGGCCGAGCTCGCGCAGGAGGCCAACGGTCAGGCGGGCGCGGGGCGAACCGATCTCGACCGGCTCGGCGAGGTCGTACGGGACCTCGACGGTCTGCACGCCGAGCTCGGCGAGCTGGCCCGGAGCGTGCGCGCCATCCAGGACCGGTCGCGGGCCATCCAGCGCTTCGCCGCGCAGGCCCGGATGCTCGCGCTGAACGCCCAGATCGAGGCGGCGCGGGCCGGAGAGCACGGCCGGGGCTTCTCGGTGGTCGCGGTCGAGATGCGGGAGCTCGCCACCCACTCGCAGGACGCGGCCCAGGAGATCTCCGACGCGGTCGACGACGGCGCCGGCCGCATCGACTCGCTGCGCGAGCGCGCCGGCGAGCGCACGAAGGCGGCCCGGGACGCGGTCGAGAGCGCCCGCGGCTCCTTCGAGGTGATCGCCGACGAGGTGCATCGGATCGCGGACGCGAACGAGACCATCGCGCGGACGACCGTCGAGCAGGCGACCCTCACCCGGGAGACCAGCCACACCCTGCGCGCCCGCGCGGAGGAGGCGGGCGGCCGGGCGGCCGAGGTGGACTCGCTGCTCACCGGAGACGTCGTGCCGGAGCTCGGCCCCGAGGAGGCCTACGCGCGGATCGCGGGCTTCGAGCTCGTCGACGTGCGGGACCCCGAGGAGATCGACCGCGACGGTTCGATCGCCGGGAGCCGCTGCCTGCCGATCGGCGAGGCGCTCGAGCGCGCCCTGCCCGGGCTCGACCCCGACGCCCGCTACCTGTTCGTGTGCCGCAGCGGAGGGCGCAGCCTGAGGGCCGCCCGGCTCGCCCGCGCGAGAGGGCTCGACGCCACGAACCTGGCCGGCGGGATGCTCCGCTGGACCGAGGCCCGCCTGCCGACGCGCCGGCGCGCCGCCTGAGGAGAGACGATGAGCCACGCCGCCGCGCGCCACGAGAGCCACGAGGTCCCGGTCATGCTCGGGCGACGCCCGATGTTCGGGCCCGACCTCGACACCACGGCGTACCGCCTCCTCTACGCGGGCGTGCCCGATCCGGGCGGCCGCGAGCACATGACGGCGGAGGTCGTGGTGCGCGCGATGGTCGACTTCGGCATCGATCGCATCTGCGAGGACAAGCCGGCCGTCATCAGCTTCCCCCGGGCGTTCCTCACCGGCGAGCTGCCGGTCACCGTGCCGCGCCACCGCGTGGTCGTGCGGGTCTCGCCCGAGGTGGAGCCCGACCTGCAGGTGGTCGAGGGCCTCCGGGCGCTGGCCGGACAGGGCTACCGGATCGCCCTCAGCGCGCCGCCGCTCGGGCCCCTCGCCGGCGAGCTGCTGAGCGCCGCGTACCTCGTGGAGATCCCGGTCATGGGCCGCTCGATCGCGGAGATCGGCGCGGACGTCGAGCGGGTCGGCGAGGTGCGCACGGTCGCGATCGGGGTGGAGTCGTTCTCGCAGCTCGGCGAGCTGAAGTCGCTGGGCTTCTCCCACTTCGCCGGCGACTTCCTCGGCAAGCCCCGCCTCCTGAAGACCCGCCGGCCGAGCTCGGGCCGCCTGGCGACGCTGCAGCTGCTCAAGCTCGTGCACGACCCGAACGTGACCATCCCCGAGCTCGAGTCGGTGATCTCGCGCGACGCGACCCTCGGCTACCGTCTCCTCCGCTGGGTGAACTCGGCCGCGTGCGGCCTGCCCCGACGGATCGACTCGGTGCACCAGGCGCTCGTGCTGCTCGGCCTCCAGAAGCTGCGCGCGCTGGTCTCGATGGTCGCGCTCGCCTCGCTGACCGACGAGCCCCGCGAGCTGCTCACGCTCTCCCTCACCCGCGCGCGGTGCTGCGAGCTGGTGGCGCAGCGCAGCGGCGCGGACGCCCCGGACGTCTACTTCACGGTCGGCCTCTTCTCGCTCCTCGACGCCCTCTTCGGCATGTCGATGGACGCGATCCTGGAGCGGGTCCCCCTGTCCGAGCGGGTGGCGCGCGCGCTGACCCAGGGCGACAACGCGGAGGGCCGGGTCCTGTCGATGGTGGCCGCCCAGGAGCGCGGCGACTTCAGCGGGGTCGCGCGTCTCGGCGGTGATCCGCACGCCATCAGCCTCACCTGGGTCGACGCCCTGGAGTGGGCGGGCGCCGCGGGCCGGGAAATGCGCTGAGCGCCGCGTCGCTGTCTCAAGAAGCGACGCGCGCCGCCGATGATCCCCTTCGAGACGCATGGACGAGCTCGAAGAGATCATCCAGTCCTTCCTGGTCGAGTCGGCCGAGGGCCTCGCGCAGGTCGAGCAAGACCTGGTGCTGCTCGAGAAGGACCCTGGCGACGCCGAGGCGCTGAAGCGCATCACGCGCGTCCTCCACACGATCAAGGGCACCTGCGGCTTCCTCGGCTTCGAGAACCTCGAGGAGCTGACCCACGTCGCGGAGTCGACGTTGATCCCGGTGCGCGACGGCGAGAAGCGGTTCGACAGCCGCCTCGCCGACGTGCTCCTCGAGGTCGTCGACCGGACGCGGGCCATCTTCGCGCAGATCGAGGCCGAGGGCACCGAGCACCCGCAGCCGCACGACGCGCTCGTCGCCCAGCTCCGCGCGATCGACGAGGGCGAGGCGCCCGAGGCGCCCGAGCCGGTCGCGGCGCCCGAGCCGGCGCCCACCGCGACCGTGCACGCCGACGCGCCCCCCACGGTGAGCGCCGCCGAGACCTCGACCACCATCCGGGTGGACGTCCGGGTGCTCGACCGCCTGATGAACCTGGTCGGTGAGCTCGTGCTCTCCCGCAACCAGCTGGTCCGCAGCGAGCTCTCCTCGGCGAGCAACCACGTCAGCGGCGCCCTCGCCCGCCTCAGCTCCATCACCACGGAGCTGCAGGAGGGGATCATGAAGACCCGGATGCAGCCGGTGAAGCAGATCTGGGGCAGCGTGCCGCGCATCGTGCGCGACGTCTCGAAGGTCGCCGGCAAGCAGGTGGAGCTGGCGCTCAGCGGCGCCGACACCGAGATCGACCGGGGCGTGCTCGACGCGATCAAGGACCCGCTGCTGCACCTCGTGCGCAACGCGGTCGATCACGGCATCGAGTCGCCCGAGGCCCGCGAGCGCGCCGGCAAGAGCCGGGCGGGGACGCTCTCGGTGCACGCCTATCACGAGAACGGCTTCGTCGGGATCCGCATCCGCGACGACGGCGCGGGCATCGACCCGGGGCGCATCCGCGACAAGGCGCTCGAGCGGGGGCTCATCGACGACGCCGCGGCCGCGCGCATGTCCGACCGCGACCTCGTCTCGCTCATCTTCGCGGCTGGCTTCTCGACCGCGGAGAAGGTCACCAACATCTCGGGTCGCGGCGTCGGCATGGACGTCGTGAAGACCAGCATCGAGCGCATCGGCGGCGTGGTCGAGGTGGACTCGACCGTCGGCTCCGGCACGACGTTCCGGATCAAGCTCCCGCTGACCCTCGCCATCGTGCCGGCGCTCGTGGTGCGCTCGGAGTCGGAGCGCTACGCGCTGCCGCAGGCGACGGTCCAGGAGCTCATCCGCCTGCGCGAGGGCGCGATCGAGCGGGTGCAGGACGCGCACGTCTACCGCCTCCGCGGCCAGCTCGTCCCCCTGCTCTCGCTCGGAGAGCTGCTCGGGCTCGGCGCCGGCATCCTCGACGAGGCGATGCGAAGCGAGCGCGACGGGACGCTGCTCGTGATCAACGCCGACGGGAAGACCTTCGGGCTGGTGGTCGACGAGGTCGCGGACTCGGAGGAGATCGTGGTCAAGCCGCTCGGCGCCCTGGTCGGCGACCTCGGCGTGTTCGGCGGCGCGACCATCCTCGGCGACGGCCGGGTGGCGCTCATCCTCGATCCCCTCGGGCTCGCCCAGCGCGCGGCCCTCGCGGAGGAGGGGCGGGCGGTCACCGGGACGATGCTCGCGAGCGACGACGAGCTGCCCGCGGAGAGCGACTCGCTGCTCGTGTGCCTCGAGGACGAGGGGCGCCGCGTCGCCTTCCCGCTCGCCCAGGTCGCGCGGCTCGAGGAGGTCGCCCCCGAGGAGGTCGAGCGCTCGCACGGGCGCCCGGTCGTCCAGTACCACGGCCGGCTCCTGCCCCTGGTCAACGCGGGCGCGGGCGCGGGCATGCCGCTGATGCACGTGGTGGTGCGCGACACCGCCGGCGGACCGGTCGGCGTCGTGGTGCGCGAGGTGCTCGACGTGGTCGAGCGCGACGCGGAGAACGAGCGCGGCAGCATCGTGGTGGACGGCAAGGTCACCGATCTCCTCGCGCTCGACGACCTCATCGCGCGGGAGCGGCCGGAGCTGCTCGAGGGAGCGCCCCATGCAGCCTGACACGCGCCAGCTCTGCACCTTCGAGGTCGACGATCTCCTCTTCGGGATCCCGGTCGAGTCGGTGCGCGAGCTGATGAAGCCGCAGCCGATGACGCGGGTCCCGCTCTCCGCCCACCCGGTGGTCGGGCTCATCAACATCCGCGGCGAGATCGTCACCGCGGTCGACGTCCGGCGTCGGCTCGGGATGGCCAACGCGGAGTCGCCGGGCATGAACGTCGTGCTCTTCGTCGACGGCGAGCTCGCGAGCGTCCTCGTCGACCGCATCGGCGACGTCATCGAGGTCCACGAGGACCAGTTCGAGCGTCCCCCCGAGACCCTGCGCGGCTCGGTGCGGGAGGTGATCCAGGGGGCCTACAAGCTCCCGCAACGTTTGCTGCTCCTGCTCGACGTGCCGCGGTTCGTCGCCGGATGCAGCTGAGAGAGGCCGAGATGAAGGCAAGCCCCGACAACCGAACCCACCCCAGGACGCGCGCCCTCGCGATCGGCGGCGGCGCCCTCATCGTGATCGCCTGGGTCGTCGGCGCGTCCAGCGCCGTGGGCATCCAGGACGACGCGGTGACCAGCGCGACGGTCGCCCATCAGGGAGCGCTCGCGCACCGCTACGCGCTCGAGGCCCTCGAGGACCCCGAGCGCGCCGGCGAGACGATGGACGAGCTCCGCGCGTCGATGGCGATCGCCAGCACCGACGAGGTGCGCGAGGCGGTCGACGCGCTCGAGGAGCGGGGCGCGGACGTCGCGACGCCCGAGGCGCGGCGAGCCCTCACCCGGAGCGCCTCGGCGGTCTCGCGCGCCGCGCACGCCGCCGCGGTCGACCGGGTGCCCGGCTACGGTCGGCTCCTGCTCCCGGCGGGCATCACGGGGGGCGCGGCGCTCGTCGCCGTCCTGCTCTTCCTGATGACCGTGCGGCAGCTGCGCCGACGGCTCGACGTGCCCGCGCGCGAGGTCTCGAGCGTCGCCGAGGCGCTCGCCCGCGGCGACCTGACCGCGCGCGCCGCCTTCACCGACCCCGCCTTCCGGCTCGCGGGCGACGCGCTCGACGGGGCGATCGAGCGCTTCGGCGGCTCGGTCTCGTCCATCCGCGACAGCTCCCGCGGCCTCGCGCAGTCGTCGGAGGAGCTGACCGCGGTCAGCCATCAGCTCGCCAGCGGCGCCGAGGAGACCTCGACCCGCGCGAGCGCGGTCACCAGCGCGGCGAAGGGCGTGAGCGACAACGTCCAGCTCGTCGTCGCGGCGGCCGAGCAGATGAACGCGAGCGTCGGCGAGATCGCCCGGGCCGCGCGCGAGGCCTCCGAGATCGCCGGCAGCGCGGTCGACGCGGCCCACAGCACGAACGCCTCGGTCACGCGCCTCGGGGCCAGCAGCGCCGAGATCGGCCAGGTGGTGAAGGTGATCACCTCGATCGCCGAGCAGACCAACCTGCTCGCCCTGAACGCGACCATCGAGGCGGCGCGCGCGGGCGAGGCCGGCAAGGGCTTCGCGGTCGTCGCCAACGAGGTGAAGGAGCTCGCCAAGGAGACGAGCCGGGCGACCGAGGACATCAGCCGCCGCATCGACGCGATCCAGCGCGACACCGGCGAGGCGGTCAGCGCGATCGGGCGCATCGACCAGGTCATCCAGCACGTCAACGAGATCCAGGCGACGATCGCCGCGGCGGTGGAGGAGCAGTCCATCACCACCCAGGAGATCCAGCGCAACGTCGCCGAGGCGGCGCAGGGCAGCGCGGACATCGCCGAGAGCGTCGCCGGCGTGGCCGAGGCGGCGCGGGAGACCAGCGAGAGCGCCAGCGCGATCCGCATCGCCGCCCGCGAGCTGTCGAGCATGGGCGTCGAGCTCCAGGGTCTCCTGGGCCAGTTCCGCGTGAGCGGGACGGGGCACAGCAAGGTCGAGAGCCGCGCGATGACCCGCGGGGCCGGGTTCGGGTTCGGCAACGGCGCGGGCAACGGCGGGATCCACCCGGCGCTCGCCGACTTCGACGGTCCGATCATCGAGATGTGAGCGCGTGCCCAAGCGGATCCTCATCGCCGACGACAGCGCCCTGGTGCGCGGCTTCCTCGTTCGCCTGCTCGAGCACGACCCTCGCTTCGAGGTCGCCGGCATCGCGCACGACGGGCGCGCCGCGGTCGAGCGGGTGCGCGTCGGTCAGTACGACGCGGTCGTGCTCGACGTGGAGATGCCGCGCCTCAACGGGCTCGAGGCGCTCAGCGAGATCCGGGAGATCGCGCCGTCGCTGCCGGTGCTGATGTTCAGCCAGCACACCGAGCGCGGCGCCAAGATCGCGATCGAGGCGCTCTCGCGCGGGGCCGCGGACTACGTGACCAAGCCGTCGGCGCGGCTGCGAGATCTGAGCCGCGAGAACGTGACGGCGGAGCTGCTCGCGAAGCTGCTCGCGGTGACCACGCGCGCGCCGAACGTCACCCCGCTGCGCCCCCGGCCGAGCCCGCTCTCGTCGACCGCCCCGGAGGTGATCGTGCTCGCGGCGTCCACCGGCGGCCCTCGCGCCCTCGACGTCGTGCTCCGCACGATCCCCCGCTGGCTGCCGGTCCCGGTGCTGATCGTGCAGCACATGCCGGCGCTCTTCACCACCCACCTCGCGCACCGACTGCACGAGTCGGCGCCGCTCCCGGTGAGCGAGGCGCGGGACGGAGAGCTCATCGAGCCCGGCCGCGTCTACGTCGCCCCGGGCGACCGACACCTCCGGGTGCTCCGCATCGGCGACACGCGGCGGCTGCGGGTGGTCGAGGAGCCCCCCGTCCAGGGCTGCCGGCCGTCGGCCGACGTGCTGTTCGGCTCGGCCGCGGACGCGTGGGGGCCCGGCGTGCTCGCCGCGGTGCTCACCGGCATGGGGCGGGACGGAACCGAGGGCGCGCGGCGGATCGTGGAGCGCGGCGGCCGGGTGCTCGCGCAAGACCAGGCCACCTCGACCGTCTGGGGCATGCCCGGACAGGTCGCCAAGGAGGGCCTCGCGGAGGAGCTCGTGCCGCTGCCCGACGTCGGCCGCGCCCTGGTCTCGCGCGTGGTCGCCGGCATCCGGCGCGCCGAGGGGAGGAGCGTCGATGGACGACGCTGACGTGCGCAAGGTGCGCGAGATCCTCTTCCGCCGGGCCGGCATCGAGCTCGGAGAGGAGCGCCGCTACCTCGTGGTCGAGCGGCTCGGCGCGATGGCGCGCGAGCTCGCCTACGAGTCCGCCGCCGACCTCGTCCGACGCGCCCCGGCGGAGCAGCTCGACCAGGCGGTGCTCGAGGCGCTCACCACCCACGAGACCTCGTTCTTCCGCGAGCCCCAGGTGTTCGAGGCGCTGCGGATGCACGTCCTGCCCGAGCTGATCGCGAGCGCCCGGCAGCACCGCCGGCTCTGGCTCTGGTCGGCCGCCGCCTCGACCGGGCAAGAGGCCTACAGCCTCGCGATGCAGCTGCACGCGAGCTTCCCCGAGGTCCACGACTGGGACGTGCGCATCTTTGCGACCGATCTCTCGGCGCGGGTGGTCGGTCGCATCGAGCGCGGCCTCTACACCGAGTGGGAGACCCGGCGCGGGCTGCCGCCCCACCTGCACTCGCGCTACCTCGTGCGTCGGGGCGGCGAGTGGGAGGTCGTGCCCGAGCTGCGTCGCTGGGTGCGCGCGTCGCAGCTGAACCTGATCGACGCCTGGCCCACCAGCCTGCGCGACCTCGACCTCGTGCTGGTGCGCAACGTCCTCATCTATCTCCACGACGGCGCCCGCTGGGCGATCCTCCGCCGCGTCCGCGACGTGTTGAAGCCGAGAGGACGGCTCGTGCTCGGCAGCTCCGAGTCCCGCATCCGCGGGAGCGAGCTCTTCGAGGCGCAGCGGCTCGGCGGCGCCCTGTTCCATCGGCCCCCGGGCTTCGGCGACGAGCTCGAGGAGACCAAGCCCTACCGCCGCCTCCCGGCCGCGCTGCGAGCGCCTCGCGACGTGCGGCGGACGAAGTCCGGCACCGGCGTGACCGACACGGCGGAGCTGGAGGACATCGCGCGCGCGCTCCGCGCCAGCGCCGCCGCGCTCAAGAAGGTGCGTTGAGAGAGATCGGAGGGACAGTGCAGAAGACGATGGAAGACCTCTTCCCGGGGAACATGGGCCGGATGCTCATGATCCGGGTGATGTTGAAGCTACGCATGCCCGACCTGAAGGACATGCCCCGAACGGAGCCGCTCGACCCGTCGCTGGTCTCGAGGCTCGAGACCACGATCGCGCAGGTTCAGCTGGGTTGAGGAGGACGAGATGACGAGAGAGACCGGAGACGTCACGCGCGTGGATCACGGCCGCACCCTGATGTCGGGCGAGCCGCTGGTGTTCCACTGCAACCACTACAACTACTGGCTGCAGAAGACCCTGCTGCTGCCCGAGGGCCTCGGCATGCGCGCGGTGATCCGCGACGCCGCCAGCAGCGCGGCCCACGCGATGATCACCCAGGCCGCCCGCGAGCGCGGCGCCACCGAGCCGGCCGAGATCCTGCGCATCGCCGCGGACTGCTTCTCGGCCCTGGGCTTCGGCACGATGGACTTCTCGGGCGCCGGCGAGGCCGGCGGCGCGGTGCGCACCCCCACCAGTCACTACGGTCAGTGCCTCCGCATGGCGTCGGGCGCGGACTTCGCCGAGCCGCAGGAGCTGTTCGACCAGGGCTACGCCGCGGGCGCGCTCGCGGCGGCTCACGGCAGGCCGGCGGGCAGCTACGCGGCGCGCAGCGAGGCGAGCCAGTCGATGGGCGCCGAGGTCGGGGAGATCGCGCTCGCGCCGCGCGAGGCGCCCGCCGACTTCTTCACCGCGCCGGGCCGCGGCCCGCACGCGGCCGGCGACGTCCCGCCCCAGAGCCCCGACACGAACGTGGACGAGGGCGCGGTCCTGAGCGCGCTCGCCGGGCTCGACCTCTCGGGGAACGAGGAGGGCCTGCTCCCGCGCTTCGGCGTGATCCTCACGAACCACTTCGCCAACTTCTACGACCGCATCTCCTTCGAGTTCGTCCGCCGCATGGACGGCACCGGCATGCTCGACATGGCGGAGGAGCTCCTCGTGGAGGCCGGCTACCGCTGCGCCTTCAACACCTTCGGCGGCATCATGACCAGCGCCGAGTGGGACGCGGTGGTGAAGCCCCAGTGCAAGACCACCGAGGACTGGGTCCACGGCATGGTCGCGGTGGCCAACGCGCTCGGCTGGGGCGTCTGGCGCGTGCACGAGCTGACCCCGAGCCGCCTCGTCGTGCGCATCTGGGACGACTACGAGTCGACCGGCTACCTCGGCATGTACGGCGAGAGCGATCGCTTCGTCTCGCACCTCGCCGCGGGCGGCGTCGCTGGCCTCATGAACCTCGTCTACCCGGGCCGCATCGCCGAGCGCCCGACCCTCGACGCCGAGTACTACGCGCGCATCTTCGAGTCCCCCGAGCGCTTCGAGCCTCGCGGCGTGAAGTGCATGGCGTCCGGCGACGCCTACACCGAGGTGGTGGCGGAGCGGTGAAGCCCCCCTTCGAGGTCGAGCGCGACGCCCGCTGCCAGCGCGGCCTCCGCTTCCTCTACCGAGCGCGCTTCGACCCCGACGCGCTCGCCGACGCCCTCGACGCGGCGTACGACGGAATGGTCGTGCGCCACGTCGAGGCGCTCGGAGACACCCGCACCGAGCGCGTCATCGTGCAGTTCCAGGTCGAGTACCGGGTCGGCGAGCGAGAAGGAGAGGTCTCCCTCACCCACCGCGTCAGCGCCTCCCCCGAGATCCGCGCGCGCAGCCACCGCGTGCTCGAAGACACCCTCACCCGCCTCGCCGCCTGACGCCAAACGTCAGCAACCGCCTACACAAGGCAACAAGTCAACTCCGTCCCCCAGTCCCGATTCGAGGACCGGCGTCGGCCGCCACCCGCCAGGAACCGGCCGCGAGGACGAGCGAAGCGAAGTCGAGCCCGCCACTCGGCCGCGAGGACGAGCGAAGCGAAGTCGAGCCCGCCACTCGGACCGCGAGGACGAGCGAAGCGAAGTCGAGCCCGCGAACCGAGCCCGGGTGGCGTCCCGCCCAGACAAAGGCGGCCAGCGAGCGCGAAGCGCGAGCGCGAGCCGCAGGGCCCCCAGCGCCCCGCGCTGGGGTCGCGGGACGAGCGCGAAGCGCGACGTCCCGACGGAGTCGGGTGGGGGGCCCCATGGGCGCTTTGCCCCATGGGGGGAGGGTTTGCCTCAAACCCTCCTAATAAAAGCAGCACCGGAACCCGGTGTTCGGGAACGCGAAGGCGTTGTCGCCGACCGTGAAGTCGAAGTGGCAGCTCCGGCCGGGCTCCACGTTGTTGTAGGAGCCGCCGCGGATCTCGTGCACGCCGGAGGCGGGCGCGGTGTTGGTCCACTCCTTCACGTTGCCGCTCAGGTCGTAGATGACGCCGGCGCCGCCCCAGTCGGTGAAGCACATCGGGAAGGTGCTGGAGGCGGTGGGGAAGAGCGCGTCCTGGTCGCCGCTCATGCCACCGCTCGAGTCGAACTCCTCGCCGTTGCAGGTCAGCGGGGAGCTCGTGGTGCAGCTCGACGCGTAGCTCCAGTCGCAGCTCGAGCTCGGGCCCTCGCAGGCGGCCTCCCAGTCGGGGGCGTCGCAGAGGCGCCAGCCGGTGCCGCCGCCCGAGCAGGTGCCGCTCGGGTTGAGCGCGCAGCACGCGTCGCGGGCCTCCGTCCAGGTGAGGTTCGTCCAGGGCAGCACGTTGGCGTTGGCGCAGGCCTGCGTCGTCACCGTGCCCTGGCTCGAGCTCGTCGCGTCGGGGCGGCTCGCCTCGTACTGCATCATGTGGAAGGTCCCGCCGCCGGGGCGCGGCATCAGCACCGTCGGGATGGCGCTGAGCGGGATGTTCTCGTCGATGCTGCCGTCGCAGTCGTCGTCGACGTTGTTGCAGGACTCGTTCGCCGCCCCCATGCCCGCCGGCGGCGCCGTGCAGAAGGTGCCGCTCTCGTCAGCGGTGCACGCGATGACCCCGGTGCGCCGGCAGATGCCGCTGCCGTTGCTGCAGCTGTTGCCGACCGTCGGGAAGGGCTCGTCCACCGCGCCGTCGCAGTCGTTGTCGAGGCCGTCGCAGCGGGTCTCGGTGGTCTCGAAGGTGCCGGGGTAGCTGCACTGCCAGCCCGACATGCCGCCGCAGGTCGGCGTGGTGCCGGCGCACACGCCGTTCGGGTTGCAGAAGCTGCTCGGCGGGGTGAGCGACTCGTCGGTGCTCCCGTCGCAGTCGTCGTCGCGCCCGTTGCAGATCTCCGCGCCCGCGAAGCTGCAGGCGTACTCGCAGCCGTTGGCCGAGCTGCCGTCGCGGTCGACGAAGCCGTCGTCGCAGGCGAGGATCACGCAGCTCGAGGCGCTGCAGCCGGCGGTGGCGTTGGAGAACGCGCAGACGTTGCCGCAGCTGCCGCAGTTGTTGCGGTCGTTGGCGAAGTCGAAGCTCTCGTCGGTGCTGCCGTCGCAGTCGTCGTCGACCGAGTTGCAGCTCTCGAGCGCCGGGCCGGTGCCGCCCATGCACTGCAGCGCGCCGCCGGCGCAGACCTGCATGCCCTGGGTGCAGGCGCCGGTGCCGACGCCGCAGGCCGCGCCGCCCTCGGGGTTGCCCTCGTCGATGCGCCCGTCGCAGTCGTCGTCGAGGCTGTTGCAGAGCTCGCCGCCCGCCCGCGGGCCGGTGGCGCCGACGCAGCTCAGCGTGCCGCCGGTGCACTGGCGGGTGCCGGGCGCGCAGACGCCGACGTCGGTGCCGCAGCTCCCGCCGCCGCCCGGGTTGCCCTCGTCGGTCATGCCGTCGCAGTCGTCGTCGCGCCCGTTGCAGCTCTCGGTCGTCGATCCGACCGCGCCCACGCAGCTCAGCGTGCCGCCCGAGCAGGTCAGGGTGCCGAAGCTGCACTCCCCGGTGTCGATGCCGCAGCTCCCGCCGCCGCCCGGGTTGCCCTCGTCGACGCGGCCGTCGCAGTCGTTGTCGAGCCCGTCACAGGTCTCGCTCGGGTCGGGCCCGGTCGCGCCCACGCAGACCAGCGCGCCGCCCATGCACTGCTCGCGGCCCGCCTCGCAGGTGCCCGTCGAGGTGCCGCACACGCGCCCACCCTCGGGGTTGCCCTCGTCGGTCGAGCCGTCGCAGTCGTCGTCGACCCCGTTGCAGGTCTCGGTCGACGGAGAGGTCGCGCCCATGCAGACGATGGTGCCGCCGACGCAGGCCTCCGTGCCGGTCGAGCAGGCGCCCACCGCCGAGCCGCAGCTCGCGCCGCCGCCGGGGTCGCCCTCGTCGACCGTCCCGTCGCAGTCGTCGTCGCGCACGTTGCAGGTCTCGGTCGCGGGCGTCGCCGGCATGCAGCTGTACTCGCAGCCGTTGCCGGGGTTGCCGTCGACGTCGAAGAAGTCGGGGTCGCAGCTGTCGAGCTCGCACGCCCCGGCCACGCAGGTCCCGGTCGCGTGCGCGAAGACGCAGACCCGACCGCAGGCGCCGCAGTTGTTCGAGTCCGTCATCAGGTCGACGTCCTCGTCCACCGTGCCGTCGCAGTCGTTGTCGCGCAGGTCGCAGACCGCGTCGTCGCTCGACTCGACGAGGCAGCGGTACTCGCAGCCGTTGGCGGGGTCGCCGTCGAGGTCGAAGCGGCCGACGTCGCAGCTGTCGATCTCGCAGACGCCGGCGTTGCAGGCCGGGAACGCCCCGAGGGGCGCGCACAGGCTCCCGCACGCGCCGCAGTTCTCGGTGTCGCTGTCGAGGTCGAAGCCCTCGTCGACGGTGCCGTCGCAGTCGTCGTCGAGCTCGTTGCAGAGCTCCGCCTCGAGGCAGCCGTCGGGCCCGGCGTCCTGCACGCCGGAGTCGACGCCGGTGTCCGGCACCCCGGTGTCGCGCACGCCGGTGTCGGCCACGCCGGTGTCCGCGCCGGCGTCTCCCGCCGGCTCGTCGCAGTCGAGGCAGAAGGGCTCGACGTCACACCCGGTCAGCAGGAGGCCCGCCGCCACCGCGGCGACCACGAAAGGGACGGCGGGATCGGCCGCGCCCCTCCTCCGCGCCCCGCGGCTCCGCCGGCGACGGCGCAGGAGCGCGACGCCGAGGAGGCCGAGCGCGAGCAGCCAGCCGTGGGGCGCGCTCTCGACCGGCGCGCTCCCGACCCGGCACATGCACCCGCCGGCGGCGAGCACGCGGTCGCGCTCGTCCTCGCGCACGCCGGCGTCGATGCCCGCGTCCACGCCGGAGTCCTCCTCCATCATCATCGGCTCGTCGTCCACGCACTCGCCGAGCTCGCAGACGGTGTCGGCCGGGCAGCGCAGGCCGTTGCAGGGATCGGCGACGCAGCTCCCGGTGCCGACCTCGCAGACCTGACCGCTCGGGCAGGTGACGTCGGCGCAGAGATCCTCGACACAGGTCCCGTCGGCCGGGTCGCAGACCTCGCCCGCGTCGCAGCCGACGCCGAAGCAGGGATCGGCGAGGCAGGCGCCCGAGCGGCAGAGCTCGCCCTCGGCGCACGTCACGCCGGCGCAGGTCTCCTCGCAGGTCCCGCCGCGGCAGGCCTCGTCCGCGCCGCACATCACGCCCTCGCAGGGATCGGCGCCGCACACGCCGGTGGCGGTGTCGCAGATCTGCCCGCCCGGGCAGCCGAGGCCGCGGCAGCTGTCCTCCACGCAGCGGCCGGCGGAGTCGCGCGGATCGCAGACCGTGCCGGGCGCGCAGGTGACGCCCTCACAGGAGAAGGTGCACTCGTTGTTCTTGCAGACGCAGCTCGCGACGTCCGGGCTGTCCGGCGCGCAGAGCGTCTCGCCGTCGCGCTCGACCGTCTCGGCCGCGCACGCCGCCTCGTCGCAGCGGTCCGCCACGCAGAAGCAGCTGTCGCCCTCGACCCGCGGCGCCTTGCCGGTCGGACAGGTGAAGCCGAACTCGCCGGCCACGCAGGGCAGCGCGCACTGACAGTCCACGCACTCCGCCGCGCCCGGGCAGAGATCGCCCATGTCGGGGGCCTCGTCGGTCGCGCCGTCGCAGTCGTTGTCGGAGCAGTCGCAGCTCTCGCGGGTCGGGCCGACCTCGCCCTCGCAGACCAGGCGGCCGCCGATGCAGCGCTCGGTGCCCGGCATGCAGAGGCCCTCGCTCGATCCGCACGGGCCGCCGAGGCCGAGGCCCTCGTCGATCATCCCGTCGCAGTCGTTGTCGAGGTTGTCGCAGGTCTCCATCTCCGGCGGGATCTCGCCCTCGCAGACGATCGCCCCGCCGCGGCAGACGTTGACGCCCGGCACGCACTCGCCGACGTCGCTCCCGCAGGGCGCGCCGACCGGGATGCCGTCGTCGACCACGCCGTCGCAGTCGTTGTCGAGCCCGTCGCAGACCTCCATCGTCGGCCCGACCCCGCCCATGCAGACGAGGGTGCCGCCGGTGCAGGCGAGGGTGCCGGCCATGCACTCGCCAGTGTCGTCGCCGCAGGCGCCGCCGCCCTCGGGGTCGCCCTCGTCGATCATGCCGTCGCAGTCGTTGTCGATGCCGTCGCAGAGCTCGGGGCTCGGGCCGGTCGCCCCGACGCAGACGACCATGCCGCCCACGCAGGCCTCGGCGCCGAAGTCGCAGGCGCCCACGTCGGTCGCGCCGCAGCGCGCCCCGCCGCCCGGGTTGCCCTCGTCGACCACGCCGTCGCAGTCGTCGTCGAGCGTGTTGCAGGCCTCCATCGACGGCCCGGTCGAGCCGGTGCAGGTCAGCGAGCCGCCGGTGCACTGCGTCGTGCCGGGCGAGCAGACGCCGACCGAGCTGCCGCACGCGGCGCCGCCGCCCGGGTTGCCCTCGTCGGCCGGCCCGTCGCAGTCGTTGTCGAGCCCGTCACAGACCTCGGCGGTCGGTCCGCGGGCGCCCACGCAGGTGAAGCTGCCGCCCACGCAGGTGTTGACGCCCTGGCGGCACTCGCCGGTGCTGCTGCCGCAGGGCCCCATCGTCGGCACCGCCTCGTCGGTCGCGCCGTCGCAGTCGTCGTCGAGCGAGTTGCAGCTCTCGCTCGGATCCGGGCCGCGGCCGCCGGTGCAGGTGAGCGCGCCGCCCATGCAGCGCAGGGTGCCCGGCATGCAGACGCCGATGCCCGAGCCGCAGGCGCCGCCGCCGCCGGGGTCACCCTCGTCGGTCGAGCCGTCGCAGTCGTTGTCGAGCCCGTCGCAGAGCTCGCCGCTCGGGCCGTTGCCGCCGACGCACGCGCCGAAGCTGCCGGACGTGCAGACGCGGTTGCCGGGCGTGCACTCGCCCACCCCGCTGCCGCAGGGCTGGCTGAATCCGTCGATCGCGCCGTCGCAGTCGTTGTCGAGCCCGTCGCAGACCTCGGGGGTTGGCCCGGTCGCGCCGACGCACGCGCCGAAGCTGCCGGCCGAGCAGGTCTGGGTGCCGGGGCTGCACTCGCCGACCGAGGTGCCGCAGGCGCGGGTGATGCCTTCGTCGACCGTGCCGTCGCAGTCGTTGTCGAGGTTGTCGCAGATCTCGGCCGTCGGGCTGCAGCCGGCGCAGATGTCGCCGCCGCTGCCGTCCTCGTCGATCACGCCGTCGCAGTCGTCGTCGAGGCGGTTGCAGGTCTCGGGCGGGGGCGCGCCGCAGCCGCCGCACGCGTTCGAGACGCCCTCGTCGATCAGCGTGTCGCAGTCGTCGTCCGCTCCGTTGCAGGTCTCGCCGAGCGGGCCGCAGCCGCCGCACGCGTTGGCCACGCCCTCGTCGATCAGCGTGTCGCAGTCGTCGTCCGCGCCGTTGCAGACCTCGCTCAGCAGCGAGCGGCGCACGATGTCGCTGAGGCCGGCCGAGAGGGTGACCGGGTCGTCGGCGAAGTAGGCGGTGTCGCCGCCCGGCGCGCCCGCGTCGGTGCCGCCCGCGGTGGCGATGTCGTTGAGCTGGGCGCGCGCGCCGCCGCCGACCGCGAGGCCGACGACGTAGGTCAGGATCCCGTTCATGCGGAGCGCGGTGGCGGCCGCCTCGGGGTCACCCGCGCAGGTCTCCGCGCCGTCGGTGATCAGGATCACGCTGTACGGGCGGCAGCTCGAGCGCGGATCGGAGGAGCGCACCGGCGTGATGTACGACGAGACGGAGTTGAGCAGGCCCGCGAGCGGGGTCGGGCCCGAGGGGCGCAGCTCGCAGTCACCGGTCGTCGCGGACGCGCAGAAATTCCCGGTGGTCCGCGTGTTGACGAAGTTCGTCTCCTGGCCGTCGAGCCAGCTCAAGATGGCGTAGGAGTTGTCCATCCCGCTGAAGGCGCCCATGTCCGGGAAGCCGACCAGCACGTCGCCGCCGCTCCCGCCCACCGTGCAGACGCCGTCGTAGTTGGTGCAGACCTGCGGGCTGGTCGCCGACGCGAAGGTGCGCATGGCCGGCCGGCCGCCGCTGCCGGGCCGACACGCCGCCGGGATCGTGCCGGGCCAGTTGAAGGGGCAGGACGTCGCGGGGATCGTCGAGCCGGTGTTGCACTGCGGGTTGCCGTAGGAGGTGACGAAGGGGCCGGCCGTGTTGCACTCGAAGCTGTTGACGTTGAAGCACGCGGTGCGCGAGCCCTGGTTCTGCGCGAAGCGCGCGAGCGCCCAGTCCACGTCGCCGAACGCCGAGACCATGTTCGTCACCGCCTCGCGGGCGACGAAGATCCGGCTGTCGTCCACCTCGCCGTCGCAGTCGGTGTCGATGCCGGCGGTGCAGTCGGTGCCGCAGAGCTCGCCCCCGGCCCGCGCCGTGCAACCCGTCGTGACACCGTCGCCGTAGGTCGGCGTCCCGTCGAGATCGAGCGCCATCGAGCCCGACGTGTCGAAGGCGATCACGATGCGGGGGCGGACCTGCGCGGACGCGAGGGCCGGGGCGCACAGGACCATGACGGCGGTCCAGGCGAGCGTGCGAAGACTCATCGAAGAAGCTCCCGAGGCTGTTCCGGGCGAGCGTGCGTAGGCTCACTCGCGCCCGATCAGGGAACCATGACCACTGCAATCGGTCAATGTCGGTGAATGCCCCACGCGGGCCTCGGGCGAGCTATGATCGGTGAAAAGACGAGGATTTGTCCGCGCGCCCGCGTTCGTGGACACTTCGACACTCACCCGTGCCTCCGAAGCTCACCAGAAGCGCCATCGAACGGGCCGTGAATCGGCCGACCGTGCTGATGGTCGGCGACGGCGATCCGATGGACGCCGCGCTCAAGGTCGCCCTCGACCGACACGGGCTCTTCGTGGAGGCGGTGGGCCTCGAGAACCTGCGCCGCTCGGTCCACCTCGCCGCCCCGGACCTGATCCTCCTGCTCGGGGACGCGGCCGCCCAGGGCGGGGTCGCCGCGCTGACGGTCCTGGCCGAGGACCCCTCGACCGCCGCCGTGCCGGTGGTGCTGCTCGCCCAGGACGCCCGGCTCGAGAGCCGGATGCACGCCTTCCGCCACGGCGCGATGGCGGTGGTGCCGCGGAGCGCGAGCGCGGACGCCATCGCCCGGAAGGTCGCCCAGCTCTCGAAGGAGCTGTCGGAGCACTTCGAGGAGAAGACCGGCGAGATCGGCGAGGCCACCTTCGACGAGCTGGTCGAGCTGGTGAAGAAGGAGCTCCGGAGCGGGATCCTCTCGGTGCACACCCCCGGCCACAAGGGCGGCCCGATGCGGGTGGTGCTCGGGGCCGGCCGGCCGGTCGCGGCGGCGGTGCAGGAGTTCGTCGCCCGCCTGAAGCCGCACGTGCAGCAGGCCGACGCGATGTACTACCAGTTCCACACCAGCGCGGGCGGGCCGGTGGAGCTGCTCGAGGCCGACGCGCCCGGGACCGGCGACGTCTCGGCCTACGAGCGCCTCCGGGTCCTCCTGGTCGACGACGATCCGGCCCGGGCGGACACCCTGGCCCAGGAGCTGCGGACCCGCGGCGCGCTGGTCTTCGTCACCGACACCAAGGGCCAGGGGCTGCACCGCGCGGTCGGCCTGGACCCCCAGGTCGCGATCATCGACGCGGCGGGGCTCGAGGGTCAGGGCTTCGAGGTCGTCCGCGCCATCCGGAAGGACGTGCGCCTCCGCTGGGCCTCGATCCTGGTCGCCCCCTGGGAGGAGGTCTGGCCCAAGGGCGCGCTGACCCCGGACATGGAGCGCCTGGCGGCCCGCATCGAGCCGCTGCTCCAGCCCGAGCAGGACCTCACCGAGCGCGCGCAGTCGGAGGAGCCCTTCGACATCCGGCTCGAGTCCACCGGGCCCAGCCGCATGATGCGGGTCCTGGTCGACAACGGCGCGACCATGCACCTGACGGTGCGCAACCCCAAGGCGGTGGTCGACCTCGACCTGGCCCAGAACCTGGTGGTCGGCGCGTCGGCGCGCCCCTCGGGCGGCATGCGGGTGGAGGGCCCGGCCGCGCTCGCCACCCTGCTGTCGCTCGGCTCGGGGCGGGTGCACGTCGAGCGCCGCACCAACCCCTCGGTCGCCAACGTGATGGCCCCCCTCGACGAGGCGCTCGCGTCCGCGGCCCAGGAGGAGAGCGCGGTGCGCCCCTCGTCGGCGCCGCCGTCGTCGATGTCGCCCGCCCGTCCGCTGCCGAAGGCGCCGCCCCCGCCCCGCTCCCCGGACGACTCGGTCAGCGGCCCGCTCCTCCGCCCCACGCCGAGCGCCTCCTCGAGCGACGCGCCGACCGGGGCGCCGGGCAAGGGAGACCTCCGCTGGGACGCGACCCAGTCCGCCGAGGCGTTCGTGCCCCTCGAGGACGACGACGAGGCGCCGGAGCAGGCGCAGACGAAGATCAAGGATCTCTCCAAGCTGGCCGAGGCCGGCGAGGCGATCCTGGAGGATCGGTCGGTGGCGCCGCCCGCGCCGCCCCCGCCGGTGGGGCCGGTCGCGGCGAACGAGCGACTCCGGCAGCGGACGAAGCGCAAGGCGACCCTGGTGATGGG
Source organism: Myxococcota bacterium (assembly GCA_036149055.1). Lineage (GTDB taxonomy): Bacteria > Myxococcota_A > Polyangia > Polyangiales > Sandaracinaceae > JAVJQK01. Next base: position 115,203 of record JAYZQJ010000227.1, read on the forward strand.
CGCGCCGGCGCCGGCCGAGCTCCGGCAGCCGTCCCCGCCGCCCCCGCCGCCGCCGGACTCGAGCGGCCAGCCCACGGTGCCGGCGCCGCCTCCGAGCGAGGAGCTGCTGGAGAGCGACGAGCTGGTCGAGGACACCGACACGGTGACCGAGGCGCGCCCGCCGCGGCTGAAGGCGACGATGGTCGGCATGCAGGCGCCGCCGATCCCGCCCGCGCCGCCGGCCCCGACCCTCGAGCCGGCCGACAGCGAGATCACGACCACCGAGGCGGACTCCGAGCCCCCGCCGTCGCTGCCGGTGGCGCCGGTGGAGGCCCGACGGGAGGCGGCCGCCGAGCCGACCGAGCCGATCGCGGTCGCGCGGCGCGGCGGGCCGACCCGGACGCTGGCGAAGATCTTCGTGGCGCTGGCGGCGATCGTGCTGATCGGGGTGCTGGCGCTGATCGGGTACCGGAGGTCGGGGCAGTCGGTGCCGGAGATCGACCGGATCCTGGTGAGCCTCGGGGTGCCGCCGGGGGAGACCGAGGTCGAAGTCGAGACCGGAGCCGAAGCCGAGGCCGAAGCCGAGGCCGAAGCCGAGACCGAAGCCGAAGCCGGAGCCGAGACCGAAGCCGAAGCCGAAGCCGAAGCCGAGACCGAAGCCGGAGCCGAGACCGAAGCCGGCGCCGAAGCCGAAGCCGAGACCGGAGCCGAGACCGAAGCCGGAGCCGGAGCCGAGACCGAAGCTGAGACCGAAGCCGAAGCCGAAGCCGAAGCCGAAGCCGAGGCCGAGGCCGAGGCCGAGGCCGAGACCGAGACCGAGGCGGACGGAGACGACGTCGACGAGGCGAGCACGGCCGAGGAGCTGGTGGCGCGGGCGCGGCGGGCGGGGAACAGCGAGCTGGCGGTCACGCTCTACCGGCGGGCGCTGCGGCTGGACTCGCAGGAGCACCACGCGATGGTGGGGCTCGCGCGCATCCTGATGGACCGCGGGGAGAACGCGGAGGCGGCGGAGCTGCTCCGGGGCGCCGTGGGGCGGCGGCCGCGGCGGGCGTCGTACCGGATCTGGCTGGGCGACGCGCTCGCCGCTGCCGGTGACGGCGCCGGGGCGCGGCGCGAGTGGCAGCGCGCGCTGGAGCTCGACCCCGACAACCGTCAGGCGCAGCGGCGACTCGGCGGTTGAGCGGTCAGGTGATCTTAAGCCGACGCGTGGATTGACGGGCGCGGGCGGCTCGTCGAGGCTTGGCCGAGGAGCTTCTCATGCGTCACCTCGCCCGCCTCGCCTCGCCGCTGTCCATCCTGCTCGCGCTCACCGCCTGTGAGGCGGGGGGCGGCACCGGCCCTCGACGCGACGGGGGCGGCACCGCGGAGGAGGGCGAGGCCCGCTGTCACGACGGGCGCGACGACGACGGCGACGGCTGGATCGACTGCGAGGATCCCGGCTGCTTCGCCCTCGCCTCGTGCGGGCCGGGCGACGGAGGCCCGCGGCGCGACGTCGGCTTCATGGGCTGCGTCGGCACGCCCTACGAGGGCATGGAGGCGTTCGCGCCGATCGACATCGTCTGGGTCGTCGACACCTCCGGCAGCATGCGCAACGAGGCCGAGCGCGTGCAGGAGAACATGCAGCGCTTCGCCACCGCCATCGGCGGGGTCGGGCTCGACTGGCACGTCGTCGTCATCAGCACCCAGGACTACGTCAACGTGCCCGAGCCGCTGGCGAGCGACCCGCGCTACCGCCTGATCAACCGCCCGGTGAGCTCCAGCGAGCCGCTGCGCGCGCTCCTCGACGAGTGGCCGCGCTACCAGGACTTCCTCCGCCGCAGCGCGCTCATCCACTTCATCGCCGTCACCGACGACGAGAGCGACCTGTCCTGGATGGACTTCCAGAGACAGATGCGGCTCAACCTCGAGCGCAACTTCATCTTCCACACCATCAGCTCCGAGGTCGCGGGCCCGCCGAGCTTCATGTACCCGGAGGGTCAGCCCTGTCAGACCAGCGCCGGCTTCCCGCCCGAGGGCGCGGCCGAGCCCGGTGTGCAGTACTGGGAGCTGGCGAGCGCCACCGGCGGCCGGACGTTCTCGATCTGCACCCCGTCCGAGGAGTGGGCGTCGCTCTTCGACAGCCTCACCGCCGCGATCGCGGTCCCCCAGTCCATCCCCTGCGAGTACGAGATCCCGGCGCCGCCCGACGGCGAAGAGCTCGACTTCCTGCGCGTCAACGTGCGCTACCGCTCGGGCGGCGGCGAGTCCACGGTCTTCCCCTACGTCGGCAGCGACGACGGCGCCGACTGCAGCACGACCGGCTGGTACTACGACGACCCCGCGAACCCGACCCGCATCATCCTCTGCCCCAACGCCTGCACCCAGGTCAGCGGCGACTCCGCCGGCCGCGTCGACGTCGAGCTAGGCTGCCAGACGTTCATCATCTAGCTTCGGCCAGACCGCTCGGTGTGCTTCGGAGCTCGTTGGCTCTCGCAAAGCCGCAGAGCCGCAAAGATGAGAGGCGGGGCCACGGGATGGACCCACGCCACCAGGTCCGGCGCTGACTGGCCGCGGGCCGCCGGCACGCCCCGGCCAGCCGCCATCCCGCCGCCAACCCGACCCTTTGCGGCTTCGCGCCTTTGCGAGAGCACAAAGCCGCCGCTGCGAGAGCACGGAGCCACCGCACGTCGAACGGCGGAGGCGAGGGTCAGGCTTTGGTCGACAGCGAGGCTCGCTTCTCGAAGTTGCCGGTCAGGCGGCTGTAGCGGAGGCGGGCCTCGACGGCGGGGACGTCGCGGTAGCCGCCCTCGGCGGTGAGCGGGAGCTCGATGCGCTGGGTGCGCGCGAAGTCCGGGCGGGGGCCGATGAAGGTCTCGATCACGTAGCGGCCGGGCTGCACGTCGAGGCTGACGTCGAAGCCCTCCTTGAAGCTCCCGTCGAAGAGCGTGCGGCCGTCGAGGCGGACCACGAGCCGGGGCGCGTTGAGGAAGAAGCCGGGCCGGTCGAAGCTCACGCGGAGACGCATCGCAGGCTCACTATGACGCGTGTGGCAAGCTCCGGCATGGCCAAGGGTCGACGACCGAAGGCGTGCCCGTGCGGGAGCGGGGCGCGCTACGCGAGCTGCTGCCAGCCGTACCACGCGGGCGGCGAGGCGGAGACGCCCGAGCGGCTCATGCGATCGCGCTTCGCCGCCTTCGCGCTCGGCGAGGGCGGCTACCTCTTGCGGACCACCCACCCCGGCCACCCCCTCTCGCTCCGGCCGCCTGACGAGGCGATCCGCGAGCTCTCCACCGCGCGACAGCGCCTGCGCTACCTCGACCTCGCCGTGCACGACGCGCGGGAGGACGGCGACCGAGGCCAGGTGCTCTTCACCGCGCGGGTCTTCGAGCGGGGCCGGGACGTCTCGTTCACCGAGCTGAGCGACTTCGAGCGGGTCGACGGCGCGTGGCGTTATCTCGACGGCCTCACCGCGCCGGCCCTCGACGCGCCGCCCGACTCGATCGACGCTTTCCTCGAACGGCTCGAGTGAGATGGAGACGCCCCCCGACCGCGACGGCCCCTTCCGCGCCCCGGAGCTGACCCCGGACGCGCGGCGCCAGAAAGAGCACGAGGCGAGCTGGGACCGGGTCGCGCGGTGGGCCGAGCGGAGCGCGGCCGAGGAGCGCGCCCGGAGCGCCCGCCGGGTGCGCTGGAGCTGGATCGCCCTCGGGATCTCGTGCGCCGGGCTCGCGGCTGGCGTCGCGCTGTCGTTCCGCTACCCGAGCGCGCTCGCCTGGCTCTGTCTCGGAGTGGCGGCCGTGCTCACGAGCGGGCTGACCCTGCTCTACAACCGCCGGCTCGACGGTTTCTTGGAGCGCGGAGGACCCGGGCCGTAGCTTCGGCCCATGCGCCTCATCGTCTGCGTCGCCCTGATCGTGCTCGGCCTCTCGGGCTGCATCTTCCAGAACCTCTCGGCCACCCGGCGCCTGACCGACCAAGTCTACGCGCTGAACGACGAGACGCGCTGGGGCCGCGTCGACCTCGCCTCGCAGCGCGTCGCGCCCGACTACCGCGTCGCCTTCCTGCAGCGCCACCACGCCTGGGGCCGGCACTTCCAGATCGCCGACACCGACCTCACCAACGTGGTGATGAACCCGGACTCCGACGGCGCGACCAGCCTCATCGCCGTCTCCTGGTACGACCAGCGCACGATGACCCTGCACGGCACCGTGCTCGAGCAGACCTGGACCCGCCTCGACGATCACTACGTGCTCGAGTCCGAGCGCATCGTCGACGGCGACGAGCGCCTCCTCGCCCCGCCGGAGACCGAAGACGACGACCGCGTCGCCGTCGCCGAGTGATCAGGCCTTCCCGATGCCGACCGCGTCTCGGACGCGGGCGAGCGTGGCCTGGGCGATCGGCTTGGCGCGCTCGGCGCCGTGCGCGAGCACGCGATCGATCTCGGCGTGATCGGCCATGAGGCGGTGGTAGGTGTCCCGCTTGGGGCCGAGCTCCGCCTCGAGCGCCTCGTAGAGGTCCTGCTTGGCGTGGCCCCAGCCGTAGCCGCCGTTCTCGAGCTTCTCGCGCAGCGCGCCGACCTTCTCTTCATCGGCGACGAGCTTGTAGAGCTCGAAGACCGTCGTGCCGTCGCTCGGCTTCGGCGCCTCGAGGGGCTCGCTCCCGGTCACGATCTTCATGACCGTCTTGCGGAGCTGCTTGGCGGGGGCGAAGAGCGGGATCGCGTTGCCCTTGCTCTTGCTCATCTTCTCGCCGTCGAGCCCCGGCACGAGCGGGCCCTCGGAGATGTGCGGGTCCGGGACCACCAGGGTGCCCTCGCCGAAGAGGTGGTTGACCCGCTGCGCCGCGTCTCGGGTGAGCTCGAGGTGCTGCAGCTGATCCTTGCCCACCGGCACCACGTCGGCGTCGTAGAGCACGATGTCGGCGGCCATCAGCACCGGGTAGTTGAAGATGCCGGCGTTCGGCGCCTCGCCCTTGTCGAGCGCCGCCTTGTAGGCGTGGCCGCGCTCGAGCTGCCCGGTCGCCAGCACGCAGGCGAGCGCCCAGGTGAGCTCGAAGACCTCGGGCCGGTCGCTCTGCCGGTAGATGTGGATCTGCTCGGGATCGAGGCCGCAGGCCAGCCAGGTCGCGGCGACGTCGTAGGTGTACTCCCGCATCTTCGCCGGCTCGCGCATCGTGGTGAGCGCGTGGTAGTCGGCGATGAACAGGAAGCTCTCGAACTGCTCGGCGAGCGAGAGCGCGGGGCGGATGGCGCCGAGGTAGTTCCCCAGGTGCACCATGCCCGACGGCTTGATCCCAGTCAGCGACCTCTTCTTCACGCGTCTCTGATCGCACGCGCTCGGGACTGGCGCAACGGAGCTGCTAGGGTTCGCGCCTCATGACCGATCGACCGTTCAAGATCCTCGGTGTGCAGCAGATCGCGGTGGGAGCGCCCGACAAGGCGCGGCTCCGTCACCTCTGGATCGATCTGCTGGGCCTCGAATCGAAGGGCTCCTATCGCAGCGAGAAGGAGAACGTCGACGAGGACATCGCGGTGTGCGGCGAGGGCGCGGCCGAGGTCGAGGTCGACCTCATGCAGCCGCTCGATCCGGCGAAGAAGCCGCGGGTGGACACGCCGCCGCTCAACCACGTGGGGCTCTGGGTCGACGACCTGCCGAAGGCGGTGGAGTGGCTGAGCGCGCAGGGCGTGCGCTTCACGCCGGGCGGGATCCGCAAAGGCGCGGCCGGCCACGACGTCTGCTTCATCCACCCGAAGGGCAGCGAGGACGCGCCGCAGGGCGGCGAGGGTGTGCTGATCGAGCTGGTCCAGGCGCCGCGGTAGTCCAGGGCCCGCTTCTTGCTCGACCTTCAGGGGGGAGTCGCTCTTGCACGGAAAAGCACCGATCGCGGTCCGGAACGTGAACCTGGGTTCGCGCCTGCGCTGGGTCGCGCTGTTGGCGCTCACGCTGCTCGTGCCGAGCGTGGCGTCCGCCGACGCGGTCGCGCTCCTGGGGCTGGACGGGCGCGCGTCCCCCGAGCGCCTCGAGCAGATCGAGGAGACGATGGGCGCCATCCTGCGCGAGCAGGGTCACCGCCTCGTCGCCCCGGCCGGCGACGTCTCGCACCCGCCGGCGAGCGCCGAGATGGAGGCCGCCGCGGGCAGCGCGCTCTACGTGATCGCGGCCGAGGTCGAGCCCCTGCGCGGGCAATACCGGCTGAGCATCCACGTCTTCTACCGTCCCGCCGGCCGCATGGAGGAGCTGGTCGCGACCGTGCTCGAGGCGGAGGAGCGGGAGCGGCTCACCGACATCCTCGCCTCGATGGTCCGGCGCGAGGGGCTGGGCGAGGACGCGCTCCGGCTCACCGGCGAGGAGGACCCCGAGGAGGCGGCCCGCCGCGCCGAGGAGGAGCGGCGGCGCCTCGAGGAAGAGGAGCAGCGCGCCCGCGAGGAGGCCGAGGCGGCGGCCCGCGAGGAAGAGGAGCGGCTCCAGCGCGAGGCGGAGGAGGCCGCGCGCATCGAGGAAGAGGAGGCCGCGCGCCGCGCCGCCGAGGAGCGCGAGGCGGCGGAGAGCGCCTGGGAGAGCCGGGTCCGCTACGGCACCGACGGCCCCTGGATGGTGCAGGGCCGGGTCGGCGGACGGGTCGCCGTCCTGCTCGGCGGCCTCCCCAACCCCGCCGCGAGCGGCCAGGGCGGCCTCTTCGACGCCGGCATCCGGATCGGCCGCACCTTCGAGGGCCTCGAGGGGTTCGAGCTCCGCGGCGGGGTGGACTTCCAGACGGGCCTCTACACCGGGCTCGCGCTCCACGTCGGCGCCGCCTGGCTCGGCAGCTTCTTCACCGAGCCGATCTACATCGGCGGCGAGGCCCAGATCGGCGCGGTCTTCACCCTGACCGGGGCGCGCGACGTCGGCTTCTCCAGCCAGGCGTCGGCGCTGGTCGCGTGGCGACCGACCGACCGCTTCTACCTCGAGGCCTCGCTCCCCGAGATCGGCGTCGTCACGCCCGGGGCAGGCGCGTTGACGATCGGCGCCAGCCTGCGCGCCGGCTACCGATTCTGACCGTACTTGCCCCCCTCGGCCCTTCGCCGGTTATGATGGCCGCCGCGCCGGGCGCGCGAGGGATCCGTGAGCGAAGGACCGAATCAACGAGGTGAGTTCCGGGAGGACGAGCAGTCCGACCTGTTCTCGCTCAAGTCCTACCAGTCCACCAACTCGATCCCGGTCATCGAGCGGGTGCCGCTCACCAAGGAGGAGCTGCGGCGCCGCACGATCCTCCGGGTGGTCTACGGCGTCGCCGCCGCGGCCACCGTCGCCTTCGCGGTCTGGCTCTTCCTCCACCTCTCGCACCTGTCGGACGTGGAGGAGGCGATGCACGCGGCGAGCGACGACGGACGGGTCGCGTCGATCCGCAGCGCGCTCGACCTGCTCGACGGCGACGACGACGACGGCTCGGAGGCGATGAAGCTCCGGCTCCGAGCGATGCTCGTGCTCGCGGGCGAGGCGGAGTCGACCGCGCCGATCGCCGCCGGCCTCGCGGCGCTGCCCGAGGGAGACCCCGACGTCACGCGCGAGCGCGAGGTCGCCGAGATCTACCTCGCGCTCGCCGAGGGCAACCTCGAGGCGGCCATGCAGCACGCCTCGCAGGTCGTGGCCAGCGGTGACTACTCCGCCGAGGCCGCGCGGGCCCGAGCGATGGCGGCGCGCGCGGTGGGCAACGTGGACACCGCGTTCGACGCCGCGAGCCTCGCGGTGAACGAGCGCCCGGACGCGCCGCGCCACGTCGCGCTCCACGCCGAGCTCCTCGCGCGGCGCGGCGACACCGAGGGCGCGCTCCAGAGCCTCGACGCGCTCGGCACCGGCACCCCGGGCACCCGGATCGCGCGGGCCCGCATCATGGACCGGGCCGGCGCGGCGATCGACGCGGTCGCGGAGCACGCTCAGGCGGTGCTCGACGCGCCGGACGCGACCATGCACGAGAAGGCCTGGGCACGCCTGCTCCTCGCCGCCGCCGCCGCCGCCGCCGGCGACCGGGTCACCGCGCGCGAGCACCTCGACCAGGCTCAGGAGGTCGCGCCCCCGGGCGACGAGCTGTTCACCCTCGGGCTCGCCGAGGCCGCGCTCCGCATCCAGGCCAATCACCTCGCGGCGGAGGTCGCCGAGAACCTGCCGAGCCCGCTCTCGGTCGACGCCGGCCGGCGCGCGCAGCTCAACGCCGAGCTCGCGCTCTCGCGGAGGGATCTCCGCGCCGCCGAGGCCGCGCTCCAGCACGCGCCCGCGGACGCCGCCCGGACCCGGCTGGCGCGCGCGCGGCTGCTGCAGGCCCGCGGTCGCGTGGACGAGGCCCGCGCGCTCTACCGCCAGGCCGCCGACGAGCCGGGCTACCGCGTGCCGGCCACCGTGCATCAGGCGGCGATGGAGCTCGAGCAGGGCGAGGCGGCGCGGGCGGTCGAGCTGGCCGCGCCGCTCCTGACCGAGCACCCGAACCACCCCGACGTCGTGCCGGTCGCGGTCGAGGCCCAGCTCGGCGAGGGGCACGCGGAGCAGGCGATGGCCCTGGTCACCCCGGCGCTCGAGCGGCACCCGCGTGACGTCCGGCTGCTGGCGGCCAAGGCCCACGTGCAGATGGCCCTCGAGCAGTGGGAGGCGGCGCTCGGCACCCTCGACACCGCGCTGCGCATCGAAGACGACGACGCCGACCTGCACGCCGATCGCGGCCGCGCCGCCCGTCGCCTCGATCGCCTCGAGGTCGCGCGCGAGGCCTTCGACCGCGCGCTCGCCCTGAACGAGAGCCACCCGATCGCGCTCGTCGGCCGCCTCGAGCTCGACGTGCTCGACTACCGGCCGGCCGAGGGCCGCCAGATCCTCGACCGCATCGACGAGGCCGAGGTCGACTCGCTCGAGGTCGAGCGCCTGCGCGGCCGCCTCCTGATGATGGAGATCGCCGGGCAGAGCGGCGTGCGCGAGATGCGGACCGCGCTCGACGACCACAGCCGCGACCCCGAGCTGACCATGGCCCTCGGCTGGCTCTACATGCAGGCCGAGCAGTACTCGCAGGCGGTGCGCACCTTCCAGCGCCTGGTCGGCACCGAGGAGGGCGGCGTCGAGGCCACCCTCGCGCGCGCGCTCGCCCAGATCCGCATGCGGGCCAGCAACCCCGCGCAGGCGACGCTCGAGAACCTCACCGAGGGCCTCGACGAGAGCACCCTGCCGCCCGCCACCCGCGCGCAGCTCCACGCCGTGCTCGCCCGCCTCGCGCTCGCCAACGACAGCCGCCCGCAGGCCGAGCGCGAGCTCGCCCAGGCGCTCGAGCTCGACCGTCGCAACAGCGAGGCGCACCTCGTGCGCGCCGAGATCCTCTCCGATCGCGACGAGGACGCCACCGAGTCCCTGCAGGCCGCGCTCACCGGCCGCCACCCCAGCAGCAAGCCCCTCGCGCTGCTGTCCATTCGCGAAGAGCAGGTCACCCGCGCCATCTGCGACTACGCCGATCGGTACCGTCGCGCGGCCCCGAACGGCCAGTTCGCCCGCGGCGTCTGGCGCGTCCAGCGCGACTGCCGTCAGCTCGATTGAGGGGGGCAGCCCGGCCCAGGGCGGGGCGTAGCGTCACGATCGGCGGCCCCGCGGCCCCCGCGGGGGGCGGAGGCACGGGAGATGCGACGTGGTTCTCGGCACGAAAGGAGCCCAAGAACCATGGCCGAGAACATCTACGACGTGCTGCGCGACGAGCACCAGACCCAGCGCACGCTCATCGACCTCATCGAGAAGACCCACGGCGACTCCAAGGGACGCCGGGAGCTCTTCGAGCGACTGAAGGTCGAGGCCCTCTCGCACGCCGCGGTCGAGGAGCGCGTCTTCTACTCGACGCTGATCGCGGACGAGCAGACCCGGAGCAAGGCCGGCCACTCGGTCGAGGAGCACAACGAGGCCGAGGAGATCTTCGAGGAGCTGGCCGAGATGGACATGAGCAGCACCGGCTGGCTCAACCGCTTCCACACCCTCGCCCACGAGCTCCGTCATCACATGGACGAAGAGGAGCAAGAGGTCTTCCAGCTCGCGGGCAAGGTCCTGTCGAAGAAGCAGGAGCGTCAGATGGCGCAGCAGTTCCGCAAGGAGAAGCCCGCGCAGAAGGAAGCCGAGAAGGCGGCCTGACCGACGAGGAGGTCAGGTCTCACTGCTCGGCGACGGAGCCCTCGGACGAGGGCAGGGCGCCGAGCAGCTCCTGGGCCATGGCGTACTCGTAGAAGCTGACCATGCCGCTCTCGAGCACGCTCTGGAAGAGCTCGCGCGCGCCGGGGACGTCGCCCGCGCCGAGGCGTCGGGTGCCCTCGTAGAAGGCGGCCTCCGCGCGCTCGCCGTCGTCGTCCGCCGCCTCGACGAGGTCGCCGTAGGGCATCTCGCCGCGGGCGTAGGCCGCGAGGCGCGAGCTCCAGCCGTCGCCCCGGGAGAGGTCGCGGAGCAGGATGCCGACCTCACGCTCGGGCTCGCTCGAGGCGCGGGCCGCGATCGCCTGCACCCAGAGCGCGAAGTAGACCTTCCACTGCGGCTCGAGGGTGAGCTGGTAGTTCGCGCGGCGCAGCACCTGCTGGGCGAGCTCCAGGTTCGGCTGGCTGACGACCAGGTGGGCGAGGATCGCCGCGTAGGGCTCGCGCCAGCTCGGCGCCGCGTCCATCGCGTTGCCGAACGACTCCATCGCCGCCTCGGTGTTGCCGAGCCGGCTGTGCAGCACGCCGCGCCGGACCTCCACCACCGAGCGCCGCGGGCCGCGGACCTGCTCGATGAGGTCGTTCCAGAGCGCGAGGGACTGGCGGTACATGCGCTCCGCCTGGCGCTCGTCGCCGGCGATGCGCTGCGCGTCGCCGAGGTGCTCGAGCAGCTCCGCGCGCTCGGCCGCCCCCTCGGGGCCGCTCTCGGTGATCAGGTCGAGCGCCGCCCGGTAGTGACGCGCCGAGTCCGCGCCCTGGCCGACCCGCTCGAGCAGGAGCCCGAGCTGGATGTGCGCCTCGCGGGTCTCGTCGGCGGCGAGGCTGGCCTCGAGCCGCTCCCGCGCCTCGGCCACGTTGCCGGCGCTCATCTCGGCCCGGCCCAGCTGCAGCAGCAGCTCGCTTCGGCTCACCGACGGCGCGCGGTCCGGCCAGCGGCGCTGCCGCTCCTCGAGCATCTCGAGGGCGTGGCGCGCGATCACGCGGCTCTGGCTCACGTCGGCCTCGAAGAGCCCCTCCTCCATCATGGAGTCGAGCTGCCCGAGGGCCTCGTCGTAGACCTCGCGGTCGTCGGGCGCGAGCCGCACCGCCTCGGCGTACCAGGCGGTCGCCGCGCCCACCTCGTTCTGCTCCATCGCCACGCGGGCGAGGCAGACCGGGAAGCGGGCGTCGTCGGGGAAGCGGCGGATGCCGAGCCGGCACACCGCCTCGGAGACGTTCGGACGGGCGCGCACGAAGCCCTGGGCGAGCTCGGAGAGCGACGTGGCGCCGCCCTCGTTGTTCTCGCGGGCGCGCTCGAGGAGCTGGAGGAGGCGCTGCTCCACGCCGCTCTGATCCCCCATGCGCTCGACGTGCTCGATCGCGCTCTGGAGATCGCCGTGCCGCAGGTAGACCGCGGCCACGTCGAGGGGCGCGCGCTGCACGAGGAGCGGCGCGAGCCGCAGCTGCTGGAAGCTCAGGCGACCCGGCGCGTTGCCGCCCTGCCCCTCCGGGCCGAAGGCGCCGATGAGCGCGTCGCGCTGCTCGACGTAGAGGCGAGCGAGCGTGGTGAGCACCTCGGGCGCCGGCGCGATCTCCTCGTGCTGCTCCCAGACCTGGATGAGATCGCCGTAGCGCTCGAGCGGGTTCTCGATGCCCGCGCGCGCGTCCCGGCCCCAGCGGGCGACCTGCTCGCGCTCCGCGGCGCTGCCCTCCTCGCCGATGGCGTGCAGGAGCAGCAGCGCGCCCATCACCCGGCCCTCGTCGCCGCGCGGCGAGCCCCGCTCGACCACCCACCGCGCCACCGGGGCCACGTCCGCCGGCACGCGGCCGTCGCCCACGTCGGCGGGGGTCAACAGCGACGCGATCTCGGCGAGGTGCTCGACCACCGCGTCGTAGTCGCCCTCCTCGAGCAGCTCCGGCGAGCGGGCGGAGAGGTGCGCGATCAGCGCGTCGCGCCAGGCCACCCGCGACGGGTCGTCCGGCTCCATCTGCCAGTACGCGCGCTCCACCTCGTGGAACGTCTCGGCGGTGACCTCCGGGGGCTGCCCCGCTTGGCCCGCGTGCCGGGCTCCGGTGGCGGGACCGCCGCACGCGAGAGAGAGCAGGCAGAGCGAGAGGATCAGGGCGCGAGAAGCTTTGGCCATGTTCGCCGCAGCGTAGCCCGGATCGCCGGATTCCTCACGCGATGCGCGGACATGGCGGAGCGACCGGAAACGGCGTAGGTGATGGCCATGCTCCTCGGTCCGCGCGGCGCCGTGACCGTGCTCGGCGCGCTCGGGCTGCTCTTCGTCGTGGTGGCGGTGACGCTGGGCGCGCTGAGCCTCTCGGCCGGGCTCACGGCCCTCTTCTCGGGGGCGGCCTTCGGGCAGGCGCTCGACGAGACCTGGGTCCAGCCGGTCGTCGTGCAGCTCTCGCTGCTCACCGGGCTGCTGGTGGCGACCGGGCTCGGCACGGCGGCGGCGTGGGGGCGCGAGCTGACCTACCGCGAGGCGCTCGACATCAACCCGGTGCCGGCCGCGATCATCGTCCTGGCCATCGTGGGCGGGCTGGCGCTCCAGTTCCCGCTCCGCGAGCTGGTGAACCTCATCGTCGACCTCGCCGGCGGCGCCGCAATGAGCCTCGACCAGCAGCTGCTCCTCCAGCAGGCGGTGCGCATCGACTCCATCGCCGACGCGCTGCTGGTGCCGCTGACGATCGTCGCCGCGCCGGCCATCGGCGAGGAGCTGCTCTTCCGAGGCCTCCTGCTGCCGGGGCTCTCCTATCGCTACGGCGATCGGGTCGGCCTCGTGCTCAGCGCCGCGCTCTTCGCGCTCATCCACGGCGCGCCCGCGCTCATCGCGATGGTCTTCGTCGCCGGCCTGGTGCTCGGCGTGATCCGTCAGCGCACCGGCTCGATCCTGCCCTGCGTGGCGATGCACGGCGCGTTCAACGCGGTGCCGGTGCTGCTGCCCGCCTCGGTGGTGCGGATCGAGGGCTTCAACACCGTCGGCGCCGACGTGTACCATCTGCCGCTGGGCCTGGCCCTCGGCGGCGCGCTGGTGGCCGCCGCGAGCGTGATGGCCATCGCGCGGCTGAGCGGTGAGCGTGACTGAACGAGCGAAGATCGGGCTCTGCCTGGGCGGCGGCGGCATCACCGGCGTGATGTACGAGGTCGGCTGCCTGGCCGCGCTCGAGGAGACCTTCGAGGGCTTCAGCGCCGCGGACTTCGACGTCTACGTGGGCAGCTCGAGCGGCTCGACGCTGGCCGCGGTGCTCGCCGGGGGCCACTCCGCGCTCCGCCTCTATCGCGCGCTCCTCGACCCGGCCGACGACTTCTTCAACCTGCGCCGCAACCACCTCCTCCGCCTCGACGCGAAGGAGTGGCGCCGGGTCGCGACCAGCGTCGTCGGCGCGGTCCGCCGCTTCGTCTCGAGCGCCGCCTCGAGCCCCCTCGACCTCGACGTCTGGAACGAGCTGGATCGATTCTGGGACTCGCTCCCCGCCGGCATCTTCACGCTCGACGCCTACGAGCGCTTCCTCGAGGGCTTCATGGCCCGGCGGCAGATCCCGCAGGACTTCGACGCCCTCGAGCGCCGCCTCTACCTCGTGGCCAACGACCTCGATCGCGGCGAGCGCGCGGTCTTCGGCGACGGCGACCTCGCGGACGTGCCGGTCGGGCGCGCGATCTGCGCATCGAGCGCGATACCGCTCTTGTTCGCGCCGGTTCGGATCGACGGGCGCGACTACATCGACGGCGGCATGGGCGACGTGGCCCACGCGGACCTCGCGGCGAACGCCGGCTGCTCGGTGGTGCTGATCATCAACCCGATGGTCCCGGTCCGGGCGGACGGCGCGAGCGGGGCCGTCCCGACGGGGCACGGGCCGCGGAGCCGGGTGCGCGACAAGGGCCTCATCTGGGTCTACAGCCAGGCCTGGCGCCTGCGGAGCGAGGCCCGCCTCCTCGAGGGCATCCGCAAGTACGAGCTGGATCATCCGGGCACCGAGCTGCTCCTGCTCGAGCCCGAGCCCGACGACGCCACGATGTTCATGTACAGCCCGATGAACTTCGCCGCCCGCCGCGCGATCCTCGAGGACGGCTACCGCCGCACCCGCGAGGCGCTCGAAGCCGAGGGCTCGCCCCTGCGCGCCCACCTCGAAGCCGCCATCTCGAGCTGATCAGCGGATCGGAGCGCCGGGCGTCTTCGGGACGTCGCGGTACTCGGGGTGGCGCACGGTGACCACCGGGACGTGCGCGGTGCGGACCACGCGCTCGGCGACCGATCCGACGAGGAGGCGGCGCAGGCCGGTGCGGCCGTGGGTGCCGAGCACGATGAGATCGACCTCGGGATCGTGCGAGGCCTCGACGATCGCCTCGTACGGGATGCCGCTCTGGAGGCGCGCCTCGAGATCGACGCCCCCCCGATGGCGGTTCACGAGCTCGCGGAGCTGCTCGCCCAGGCGCGCGTGACGCTCCTCGATGAGCCCCGCCTCGCCCGGCACGCCGAAGCTCGAGAAGTCGTCGACGTGCAGCACGCGGACCCTGGCGCCGTGCACCCGCGCGAGGAACAGCGCGTAGCGCAGCGCCTCCTCGGAGCCGAGCGAGAAGTCGACGGGACACAGGATCGTACGCAGCTCCGGGTCGGCCACGCTGCCCAGATACGCACGTCGGCCTCGATCGCCCGCGGCGGTGCACCGGAGGTGTAAGCGGGCGCGCGCGGCCGCGTTGGGGAGGCGGAGGTGACGATGCGACCGACCGCGATCTCGATGATGATTCTCGCCCTGCTCCCCCGGCTCGCCGCGGCCCAGACCCTGCGAGTGGACGTGGAGGCCGAGGGCGTGCTGCCCGCCGCGCCGGTGGAGGCGACGATCGCGGTGGACGACGGCGAGGTCCCGGTGGTGGTCGTCGTGCCGGTCGACGAGCCGGTGGAAGAGACGGTCGAGAGACCGCAGCTGCCGGCGCCTCCCTCCCCCGCGCCGCCCCCGAGGGCGATCGTCGCTCCCGCCCCGGAAGAAGAGCCGGAGGAGGAGCTCCAGGGCTGGGTGGCCTTCGGGGGCTGGGCCGAGGGCCTGGAGCTGTCGAGCCTCGACTTCGACCTCTCGAGCCCCGAGGTCTCGGCCCTCGCGGGCACCCGGATCGGGCCCGGACAGGGCCTCGGCAACAGCACGGTCGGCGGGGTGATGTTCGGCTTCGGCATGCGCGCCGAGGGCATCCTCCGCATGCCCGAGCTGCGCGTCCTGATCGGCGGCGGAGACACCGGCGGCTCGTGGACGCGGGTCGACGGATCCAGCCTCGAGGTCCAGACCCGCGGCGTCTTCGTGATCCAGCTCGAGGCGGCGGCGGGGCTCCAGGTCGAGCTCGGGCCGGTCGTCCCCTACGTGCTCGGGCGCGCGTCGATCGGCGGCGCCTTCCTCGACGTGAACGTGCGCGACGACCGCCTGGGCGAGCTGGGCACCGAGCACCCGGACGCGCTGCTCCTCCAGGCCGGGATCGAGGCGGGCGTCGAGGTCCGCGCCGGCGACGGGCTCGCCATCTCCGGCGCCTTCCGCGGCAGCTTCGCCGGCACGCCCAGCTACGGCGGCGTGGTCACCCTCGGGTTCGTCGGGGAGTGACGCGGGTGGCGGCTCGACTGGCCACCGGGGGCCGATCCGGCGCCCCGAGACGCCACCTTTCTGGGCGGCGATCGCGCGGAACGCTGCATGGCACGCCCGATGCGCTAGCATCGCGACCATGCGCTTCACCCGTTCCTCCCGCTGGCTGTTCGCCGGCATCGCCCTCGCGCTGACCTCCACCGGCTGCGCGACCGAAGACCCGTCCTCGCCCACCGGGGACGACTTCCCGCTCTCCGACGTCGACGCGATCTACGCCGACGCCCCCGACGACCGCTGCATGAGCTGCCCGGTCGACGGAAAGGCCGACGAGGTCCTCCCGGAGACCTTCGACCTGATGGAGATCCAGACCGCGGTCCGCTCCCAGGGCAGCCGCGGGACCTGCACCATCTTCGCGACCGCCGCGCTGATGGAGAGCCTCTACCTGGCCGAGGGCACCATCGAGAACCCCGACTTCTCGGAGCAGTTCCTCCAGTGGTCGGCCAAGCTCGAGCTCGGCTCGTTCCCGAACAGCTCGGGCAGCAACCCCAGCTACAACCTCCGCGCGATCAACCGCTACGGCGTCGTGGAGGAGCGGTTCTGGCCGTACGAGAGCTCCGAGTGGGGCACCTCGAACGACCCGATGTGCACCGGCGACAGCCGCCCGACCTACTGCTACACGAACGGGCAGCCCCCCGAGGAGGCGCTCGCCGCGCAGCGCTTCCACCTCCCGGCCGGTCGCTGGATCAACCCGAGCGCCCGCTCGCTCAAGGGCCACATGGTCTCGACCCGCACCCCGGTCGTGGTCAGCGGCGACTTCTTCTACCAGTCGTGGAACCACGGCCGCAGCAACCTGACCACCAACAGCGAGTACTCGCGCAACGGCTACGTGCTCAGCCCGAACGACGCGGACATCGAGGACTCGAGCGGTGACCGCCGCGCCGGCCACGGCTTCCTGCTCGTCGGCTGGGACGACAACCTCTCGGTCCCGCGCGTGGACGGCGAGGGCAACGAGACCGGCGAGATGGAGACCGGCTTCTTCCTCTTCAAGAACAGCTGGGGCACCGGCCGCTTCGGGGTGAACAACCCGCACGGCGCCGGCTACGGCTGGATCTCCTACCGCTACGTCCAGGAGCACCTCACCGCCTACGTCTCGGGTCTCCCGGACGTGATGATCCCCGAGGTCTGCAACGACGGCGTCGACAACGACCGCAACGGCGCGGCCGACTGCGCCGACGCCGCCTGCGCCGGCGAGCGCGCCTGCATGGACCCGAGCGACGAGCTCCGCAACGACACCCCGACCGAGATCCCCGACAACGACCCGGCCGGCGCCCGCAGCGTCATCGAGGTCGCCGAGGGCGGCACCATCAGCTCGCTCGCGGTCAGCGTCGACATCACCCACAGCTACCGCGGCGACCTCAGCGTCCGCCTCGTGCGTGACGACGGGGTCGAGGCGACCCTCCAGGAGCGCACCGGCGGCAGCGCCGACGACCTCGTGCACACCTTCGACGTGACCGAGTTCAACGGCACCGACGCGGCCGGCGTCTACACCCTGGTCGTCAGCGACCACGCGAGCGCCGACACCGGCGTGCTCAACAGCTGGAGCATGGAGCTCACCCGCTGCACCACCGACTGCGGCGGCACCCCGATGGCGCGCCCGCCGGTCGACGGCGACGCTCCGGTGGCGATCCCGGACGACGGTCAGGTCACCACCACCGCGGACGTGAGCGAGGGCGGCGAGATCACGGCGATGAGCGTCGAGGTCGACATCACCCACACCTTCCCCTACGAGCTGACCCTCCGCTTCGGGCGTGAGGGCGGCAGCGAGTTCGTGCTCCTCACCGAGTCGAGCGCGTCGGGCGGCATCCAGCGCACCTTCGACGTCCCGCAGTTCATCGGCGAGGACGCGGCGGGCACCTGGCGCCTCACCGTGGTCGACGGCGCGGCCGGCGACACCGGCACCGTCGACGCCTGGCGGCTGCACGTCACCACCCGCTGACCTTCGGCGGGCTCCCCACCGAGCGCCGGTTCCCTCGCGGAGCCGGCGCTCGTTTCAATTCGGGGCCCGACGTAGGCATTTCGACCACGTAGGTTCACAAGTTCACTCCGTCCCCTTCCCCGTTCGGTACTCTTCGGGTCTTGCGGCTCTACGCGCATCGCGGGGCGCATCAGGCGCACCCGGAGAACACGCTCGAGGCGTTCCAGGCGGCGATCGACCAGGGCGCGGACGGGGTGGAGCTCGACGTGCGTACGTGCGGGTCGGGCGAGGTGGTGGTGGCGCACGATCCGCACTTCGGGCGCCTGACCGGGCGCGCGGCGTGGGTGGCGCTGATGCCCTGGGCGAGCCTGCGGGAGCTCGACCTGGGGGGCGGCGCGCGGCCGCCGCTCCTCGACGACGCGATCGATCTCGTGGTCGGGGCGGGGCTCACCCTCAACGTCGAGGTGAAGGGCGACGTGCCGAGCCGACGCGAGACGGGGCGGGCGGTGCGGCGGCTGCTCACGCGACGACGCCGCAGCGAGCGGGAGGCGATCCTGCTCTCCAGCTTCGACCCGGTCGTGCTCGCGAGCTGCGGCGACGCGGTGCGCCGCGCCTTCCTCTTCGACCGCGAGAACACCGGCCTGCTGCGCGCCTGGGCCTTCCATCACGCCGTCCGGCCCGAGGGCCTCCACCCGCACCACGCCCTCTGCACCCCGTCGCGCATGCGCCGCTGGAAGCGGGCCGGGCTCTTCGTGAACCCGTGGACGGTGAACGACCCCGCCGAGGCGCGCCGCCTCGAGTCGCTCGGCGTCGACGGCCTGGTCACCGATGAGGTGCCGGCGCTTCGGGCGCGCTGAGGAGCGGGCGCGCCTCCTCTTCTCCGAGCTCGGCGCGGACCTCCTCCCGCCAGGCCGCGGTCATCGGCCGATGGCGGGCGACGGTGGAGGCGACGCGCCAGGGCGCGTGGGCCTCGGCGAGCTGGCGACCGAGGCGCTCGCGGGTGGGCAGCGCCAGCCGGGGCTCCTCGTCGAACACGCGCTCGTAGCGCTGGCGCAGGGCTTCGCGCCACTCGGGGTCGCTCTTGATCTCGTCGACGCGCGCCAGGGTCAGCGCGGTCGGCGACACCCCCTCGAGGCTCGCGGCCCGCAGGCGGTCGTGCCCGTCGAGCAGCAGGTGCACGTCGAGCGCGCTCACCCACCACAGCAGGAGCGGGGGGAGCGTCCCGGCGCGGGCGTGCTTTCGCCACGACTTCACGCGCCCGGCGTCCGGGGGCGACGGGTCGCGCAGCGGGAGGATCGCCCCCGATCCCGACGGGCCCCAGGCCTCGAACCGCAGGCGCGGCACCTCGAGCGCGGCCTCGCAGCCCGCGAGCGACGCGACCTCGAGCCGCCACGTGCCGGCGGTCAACGGGGAGACCTCGCTCTGCTCCAGCGCCGCGGCGGTCCAGGTCAGCCACGCCCCGAGGTCGGTCTTCGCTCGCGCGAGGCGCGCGGAGATCGGCGGCGTCACCCCGAGCGAGGCGGTCGAGCGGCGGCGGAGCATCCAGACCCCCGCGTAGCGCGGCGCCCGTCGCGCCCACATGCGGGCCACGCCGCCGGCCCTCAGTCGCAGCCGCCCGTCGCCGTCGTGCTCGAGCGACAGCCCGGGCTCGCTCGGAGCGGCGCGCCTGGTCCACGCCGCGACGGGCGCGTCGATGGCGGCGTCTCGCTCGATGGCCCAGCCCATGTCCCGCAGGGTACGACGTCACTGGGCGCGGAGGATTGATCGTAGACGCGATCTGCCGTTAGAGCCGAGGGCATGATCGAGGCGGGGACAGAGGCGCCGGACTTCGAGGCGTCGGGGCTGACCGACGAGCGCATCCGGCTGTCGTCGCGGCGAGGCGCGCCCGTCTGGCTGGCGTTCTTCCGCTTCGCGTCGTGTCCGCTCTGTAACTACCGGGTGCACGAGATGCTGGAGCGGTGGGAGATGTTCGCCGACCGCGACTTCCACCTGCTGGCGGTGTTCCAGTCGCCCGCCCACCGACTGCGGGAGTTCGTGGCCAAGCAGAGCCCGCCGTTCCAGCTCATCGCCGATCCCGAGATGGAGCTGTACGAGAAGTACGGCCTCGAGGCCTCGTTCGGCGCCGCGCTGTCCGCGAACGTGTTCTCCAAGGGGCTCTCCGCCGCGACCACCCGGGGCATCAAGCTCCTGGCGCTGCCGGACGGCCCGGCCCTGCGGGTGCCCGCCGACTTCTTCATCGACCGCCGGGGCGTCGTGCAGCGGACCTACCAAGGCCGCGACATCGCCGATCACGTGCCCCTGGAGGAGGCCGACGCGTTCCTCCGCGCCCAGGGCGCCTGAGCGGGGACGGTTGCGGCCGGGGGCTTCCCCCTCTATATCGGCGGGGACCGACCGCCGGCTCGGGCCCTCACGGGCTCCCCGTGCGTCGCGTCACGTGCCGCGCTGGCCATCCCAGGCCCCACGGCGCATCAACCCGCGACCGGTCCGCAGCTTGGCCGGGGCGGTAGTCTCAATCCCAGGAGGGTCAGTGGCGAAACGAAGGGGCGGAGGCCGTCGAGGCGGCGGCCGCAGAAAAGGCGGAGGCGGAAATCGCGACTTCGACGGTGACGACGAGCGTAGCGATCACGTCAAGCTCGAAGGCACCGTGACGAACGTGTTCGCGGGCGGTCAGTTCGAGGTCGAGACCGACGCGGGCCCGACGGTGCGCGCGAAGCTCTGTGGCCGGATGCGCAAGTACCGCATCCGCGTGATTCTCGGCGACCGGGTGACCGTGGCGCTCTCGCCGTACGATCTGAACCACGGCATGATCGTGTACCGGACGAAGTAGTCTCTCCGGCGCTCGAGAGCCGAGGCTGCGGCGGCATTCGCCCCGCGGCCTCTTGGCGTTTAACCGCTACTCGTCGGCGGCCGGCTCGTCCGGCGCCGGGGCGCGGCGGGGGTCCCGACGACGAGGGCGCGCCGCGTCGCCATCGCTCCCGGTCCGGTCGCTCCCGCAGGCCACCGAGCCCTCGGCCGGGCGCACCTCGGTGTAGCAGATGCGGTACTCCGGCGTGGCCTCGGGCTCCCGGCTGCCGACCCAGATCGCGTAGCGCCCCTCGGCCCACGCGTCCTGATCGACGAACGGGTTCTCCTCGGAGGGCGCGGCGCAGAGATAGCGGCCCCCGGGCGTGCGCACGATCAGGGTCGCCTCGCCGGTCGCGTCCCCGAGCTGCACCCGGAAGTAGTCGAAGGGTGAGCGGAGGGTGAGCACGTGACTCGGCACGGCGCCGACGTGCCCCTCGCACTGGCCGCCCAGGCTGCGCACGTCGATCTCGCCGCCGCCTCGCCCCCCGTCCTCACGCGGATCGGGCAGGAACCCTCGGCGGAGGCGTCGATCGCGATACCGCCCCTCCTCGGCCTCGACCTCCAGGCCGATCTCGCGCCCGCCGCCGACCGGAGAGCTGGTCTCTCCCTGGCCGGTCGCGGGGGTCACGCTCCGGAACTCGGTCACGACGAGCTCGTAGGGCACCTCCGCATCGGCCTCGAGGCTGCCGACCCAGATCTCCCAGCGACCGGACGCGAACGCGCCCTGCTCCCGGGGCGCCTCGCCGATGCGCCGCCCGCCGCAGCGCCAGCGACCGTCCGGCCCCCGCACCGCGATGGTGACGTCGCGCGGCGCGATCGCGAAGAGGCGGAGGAACGGGAAGCTCGACTCGAGCTCGAGCACGTGGCTCGGCGCGTCGGCCACGTGCCCGGGGCAGCTCGGCGCGAGCTCGCGGAGGGGCCGGGCGCCGCGAGCGACCCCCTGCATGCGCACCGGGTCCGGCGTGTAGCCGGTCCGGAGGGCCATGGGCGCCTGCCCCTGCGCCTGCCCCTGTGCCGCCGCCTGCCGCTGTGCCGCCGCCTGTCCCTGGGCCGCCGCCTGTCCCAGAGCTGCAGAGGGCCACGCGAGCGCGAGCGCGAGGACGAGCGCGGAACGCACCGTCAGTCCGCGGCCCAGGCCTCGAAGTGCAGCGCGTCCTCGGCGTCGACGTTGAGCGCGCCGTCGCGGCCTCGGACCGTGTGCCCGAGCCGGAGCAGGATCGACTCCGCGAGGAGCTTCCGCTGCTCGAGCTGCGCGCCGAGCGCCGAGTCCGCGCGCCGGCTCGCCTCCCGATCGCAGTAGGCGATGGCCTGCTTGGCGCGCGCGATCGCCTCACCGCGAAGGTCGTTGGCGATGAAGCGCTCGGCCTGCGCCAGCATCATGTCCACCCGCTCCGCGGGGCTGGTCTTGCGAATGCTCATCGTCCGCGAAGGTAGCCCCCCGACGCGCCGCTGGGAAGCGCGAGAATGGGGTCGGAATCTCGCTCCCCAGCGTCAGTCCGGAGGCCCGATTTCCGTCCGTCGAGCATGAAGATCGAACACACCTTCCTGCTCCTCGTGATCGCCCTCGGCCTCACCGGCTGCGGCTCCTTCTTCCGCGAGCTCTTCCCGCCCAACGAGCCCTCGAGCGCGGTCGTCGTGCACTGCCGCGAGGCTCCGGAGGCCGCCGAGGAGGAGTGATTCGCGGCGCCAGCTAAGCGGAGGTCAGTCGCCCCCCGGGGGTCGGTCGCTCACCATCGCGTGCATGGTCTCTCCGCGAAGTCTCTTCGGAGCGTGCGGGACGCTGGCGCTGGCGCTCGGGCTGGCCGCCTGCATCCCGGACCTCGACATCTCCGGCAAGCCCTGCCCCTGCGCCCCGGGGTTCCACTGCGACGAAGACCGGTGCGTGCCGGGGGAGGCGCCCCCGGACGCGGGCCAGGACGCGGGCCCGGCGGTCCACGACTCGGGCACGGAGACGGAGGACGCGGGGCCGGGGGACGCCGGGCCGCCCGAGGGACGGATCCAGGTCCACGACCTGCACGCGGAGTGGCGCACGCCCAACAGCATCCAGTGGAGCTGGAGCGTCGTGGGCGACCCGGCCGAGTTCGGGGAGCTGATCCTGGTCGTCGCCGAGAACGAGGACGATCTCGCCTCCGAGACCGGCACCGCCCGGGTGATCGACGGGAGCGAGCGTCCGAGCCTCCGCCTCTGGAACCGCCGCCGAACCTGCGGGGGCGACGACCAGATCCTGTCCGTGTACACGGATCGGCACACGCCGAGCACCCGCTACGTCGCCCAGCTCATCGCGATCGACAACCGCGGTCACCGCTCGCGCAGCAACGTCGCCCCCGTCACCACGACCCCGGCGCCGATCGGCGCGGTCGTCCTGTTCTCGGACGAGCGCCCCCGCGGCTACCCGCTCCCCGGCGAGATCACCGTCTCGTCGGAGGCGCCCTACCGGACGGCGAATCACCTCCTCTACGCACACGACAGCTGCCCTCCGCCGAGCCCGGAATGCCCCCAACCTCCCGGCTTCTGCTACCAGAACGTGCGTTGGCAGGACATGCGCGCCGGCGCCCTGCCGATCAGCGGAGGCAGCTTCGAGCTGGCATACCTGGAGATGGCGGTCGCCATCGACGCGCCGGAGCCTTCGTACTGGTCGAGCATCGGCCTGCACCTGCGAGAGGGGACGAGCTTCGAGGTCTGGAAGATCGAGCCGTTCGTGCTCCGCACGGGCACGACGTACGACCTGATCCAGGTGCCGCTGCACGCCCTGACGAGGAGCGACATGGGGCTCGACTTCGCGCGCGCGTCGACGCTCGAGCTGGACGGCTTCCGGGTCGGAGGCTCCTTCCCGGTGGGGACGCGGGTGAGGGTGGACGAGGTCGCGATCCGCTGGTGATACGATGCACCGGTGAGCGGGCGCGGACGCGACGTGACGCTGCAGGCGGCGCCTGGCTGCGATCGAGGCTGCGCCCTCTGTCCGCTGACCGGGCCGGCGGCGCGCGACGGAATCGAGGCCGCGGGAGGAGGTGGCGCGCGGCTGACGCTGCGGGGTGACGCGGGCTGGACGGCGCGCATCCTGGAGGCGTCGCGCGGCGCGACGTGGGTCGAGCGCTGGGTCCGCACGCACGGGGAGGCGTGGTCGGCCGACGCGCTGGTGGACGCGGGGGTGACCGGGGTGGTCGTCCCGGTGTTCTCCCACGTCGACGCGGTGCACGATCGGATCGCGGGGCGCCCGGGGCAGCTCGAGGCGAGCCTGAGCGCGCTCGCAGGCTACGCGGCGGCGGGCCTCCGGGTGGAGCTCGAGGTGCCGCTGCTCGCGCGCCGCCTCTCCGATCCGCGCTCGGCGGTGCAGCGGGCGTGGGCGCGCTGCGACCGGGTCGCGACGGTGCGCTTCGTGGCCCCGCGCGGAGACGTGCACCCGCAGCTGGTCACGCCGCCGTGGCCCGAGATCGGCCCGCACCTCGACGCCGCGATCGCGTGGTGCGCGGAGGCGGGGATCGAGGCGACGCTCAGCCGCGACGCCGGGGTGCCGTTCTGCGCGCTGCCCGCGCGCCTCGAGAGCTTCCGCTTCGACCCGAATCGCGCGCGGCCGCCGGCCTTCGGGTGCGTTCGCCCGGAGATCTGCGACGCGTGCGCGTGCGCGCCGCAGTGCCCGGGCACGCCGCGGGCGCAGCTCGAGAGGTTCGGCGACGCCGGGCTGGCGCCGCTGCCGGAGCGGCCGGCCGCGCTCTATCACCAGCGCAGCACCCCGCACGCCGAGTGGACGGAGTCCCGGCGGGAGGCGGCCAGGAGGACCGGGCTCCTGGTGCTGCGGCCGACCGTGAACTGCAACCAGGACTGCGTGTTCTGCAGCGCGAACGAGACGTCGGAGAACGTGTGGACGTCGGACGACGCGATGCTGAAGCAGATCGTGCGCGCGGCCGAGCGGGGCGTGTCGCGGCTGGCCTTCGGGGGCGGCGAGCCGACGCTGGCAAAGAACCTCCCACGCTACGTCGCGGAAGCGCGCCGGCTCGGGATCGACGAGGTCGAGCTGGTCACGAACGGCACCCTGCTCGATCGCGAGGCGAAGGTCGCGGCGCTCGTCGACGCGGGGCTCACCCACGCGTTCGTGTCGATGCACGCGCACGACGAGCGACTCAGCCGACACCTCACGCGCAAGGAGGGCGACCTCGAGCGGACCGCGCGGGCGACCGAGCTGCTCGCGCGCGCGGGCGTGAAGACGACCGTGAACCACGTGATCACGACCGAGAACATGCGCTTCCTGACCGCGTTCGTGCGCTTCGTGCGGGCGCGGTTCGAGGGCGCGGTCGCGATCTCCTTCGCCTTCGTCACGCCGCAGTACAAGGCGCTCGAGGACCTCGCGATGATGCCGCGGCTGAGCGCGCTGCAGCCACACCTCGAGGCCGCGATGGCGGAGGCGCTCGAGATCGGCCAGCCGGCGTGGGTCGGCGCGCGCCAGGGGGTGCCGCCGTGCCGGCTGGGCGCGTTCCGCGCGTGGTCGGACATCTTCGAGCACGCGGCGGCCGGGCTCAGCGAGGACACGCCTCAGAAGACGCAGGGCCCGGGCTGCGAGCGCTGCCGCTACGCGCAGGTGTGCACCGGCGTGTGGAAGCCCTACGCCGAGCGCCACGGGCTCGACGAGCTGACGCCGATCGAGGGCGCGCCGTTCTCGGAAGACGAGCTCGACCGGATCCGCACCCTGAAGACCGAGCCCTGGGGCCTCCCGCCGCCCGACTTCGAGGCGCTGCCCGACTTCCTGCGCGACCGGGCCCGGGAGGCGCGCGCCGCGACGCTGGAGACGCCGGCCCTCACCGACCGACCGGCGGCGCGCGGAGAGCGCCCGGCGAGGATCGCGATGCTGGGCACCGGGCCACGGGCGGCGGAGCTCGCGGCCGCGCTCCGATCGATCGAGGGGGCGAGCCTGGACGCGATCATCGGCCCGCACGCCGAGGAGGCGCGGGACCCGGCGTTCGGCGACTGCCCGCGCTGGACCGACGCGGCGGAGGCCTTCGAGGAGATGCGACCCGACGCGGCCCTGCTCGTCGAAGGGGAGGCGCCCGCGTCGGGGGTGACCGTCTTCGCGCCGGCGCACCCGCTCGCGTTCGCCGACGCGCCCTCCGGGGCGCTGCGACGCGCGGTGCACCGGGTGGGGCCCCGGGCGCCGGGCGCGTGGTCGAAGCGGAGCCTGGTCCCGCTCCTCGAGGGGCTGATCGCCTTCGCGCTCGAGCGCGCGCCCGACGCGACGCTGACCGACGCGCGCCACGTCGGCGAGGCGCGCCCGGAGGCGGTGCACCTGGAGCTCGGCGCGGCGTCCCTGACGCTGGCGCTCGACGGCGGGGACGCGGGCCTCGACGTCTTGACCGAAGACGGCGCGCGCACCGTGCCGCTCGACGACCTGGACGCGCGCATGCTCCGCGCGTTCGTGGCCGCGGTCCGCGAGGGGCGCCCGGTGACGGACGAGGCGCGGGCCGCCCGGGCGCGCGCGATCGCGGCGGCGGCGGTCGAGCGCCTCGAGCAGGCCGGGCTCCGCTTCACCCGGGCGAACGCGCCGAAGCACGTGGCCTCGCGGAGCCTGCGCGAGTGATCGAGACCCGCGGCTACGAGGTCCTCCGGGGGCTCTACGACCCCGAGACGCTCGAGGCGACGCGAGCGACCCTCGACGGATTGCACGCGCGCTTCGGGGCGCCCGCGCTGCACGCGAAGGCGCCGATCTGGCTCGCCGACGGCGTCGAGATCGCGGGGCCCGGCATGGCCTTCTACTCGCTCCTCGGGCACGCGCCCGAGCTCGGCCCGACGCTCTTCACCGACGCGGCGGTCGCGCGCCTCCGGGCTCTGCTCGGGCCGCACATGCACCTCGAGCTCGTCGGCGCGGTGCTCTCGGACGAGGGCCGCCGCTTCACCGAGTGGGAGAGCCACCTCGGCGGCATCGACGACGAGCGCTGGCGGCGGGCCGGTCGGCGCCCGAGACAGGAAGACGTGCGTCGCGTCGTGCACTTCCTCTTCCTCGAGGACATGGGCCCCGAGACGGGCCCCTGGCGCGTGCTGCCGCGCGCGGTCGGCGACCCGGTCGACCCGCCGGCGTCGCTGCACGCCCCCGACTGGCCGGGTCACGTCGAGCTCTCCCTCGCGGCCGGCGACGTGCTCCTCCTCGAGGAGAGCGTCTGGCACTGCGTGATCCCGCGCCGGCGCCCCGGCCGCCGCCGCTTCGTCGGCGCCTACTTCGCGAGCGATCGCGCGGCCCCGACCGAGGCGAACGATCCCCTGCTCGACCGCCTCGAGTCGTCCGATCCGCGCCTCCGATCCCTGCTCGCGCACCGCCCGCGCCCCGAGCGCCCCGGACCGGGGAAGCTGCGCTAGTAGCTGCTAGTCTCGGCCGATGCGAGCGCTGTGTCTCACCATCGCCCTGCTCTCCATCGGCTGCGGCGCCGACGCGAACGACCCCGACGCGGGCCCCGCGCCGACCGACGCCAGCGCCTCGGACGCCGGCCGTGCCATGGACGCGGAGGTCACCCCGGACGCGGGCCCGACGGACTCCGGCGTCGAGGGTGATCCCGACGCCGGCGTCGACTCCGGGATCGACGGCGCGGACGCCGCCACTCCAGGGCCGGACGGGGGCATGCCCTCGCTCGGCCCGGTGCAGTGCCGCACGAGCGACGACTGCGGCGGCTCGGCGATCTGCAGCCGCTCGGCCCCCGGCGGGGTGTGCAACGGGTGCGGGACCGACGCCGACTGCCCGAGCGGCACCGAGTGCACGCCCTTCGGCGCCTGCGTGCGCTTCTGCGACACGGACGCGGACTGCAACGTGGGCTTCCGCTGCCGGGGCTCCGGCCAGTGCTCGATTCGCGGCTGCGAGACGGACGCCGACTGCGCGCCCTACGTCTGCGGCGGGAGCGGTCAGTGCGAGCGCCCCGCGTGCGCCGGCGGCGCCCCCTGCCCGAGCCCCTTCACCTGCTCCGCCGACGTCTGCCTGGAGCCCTGAGTTGTCGGGGGGGGGGTTTGAATCCCCCCCCCCCCGCGCGCGCCGCGGGCCCCCCCCCGCCCCCGCCGCGGGCCGCCCCCCCCCCCCCCCCCCCCC
>JAYZQJ010000228.1:0-22910 GCA_036149055.1 Myxococcota bacterium
GAGCGAGGCCCCGGAGTGGGTGGGGGGGCCCCGCGGAGCAGGTACAGCGGCGCGTGCGTAGGGCGCGGATGCGCCCGGAGTCGCGTGCCGTTGTGCCGGCGCAGCGGGGGGGCGGGGGCGGTCCCGCCCCTGCCCGGCAAACTCAGTGCCGGTGACCGTCGTGGGGACGGATCACGCGGGGGCGGCTCGGGGGGCCGAGGCGGCCGTTCGGCATCGGGCTGGGCTCGCCGTACTGGTGCGGATCGAAGCGCTGACGCGGGTCCGAGCCGGGGGGGCGGCCGGCGCCGCGGGGCTCGGGCGGAGGCTCGGGGCGCGTGGGCTGGGCCTGGGCCGCGCCGCCCTCGACGCGTCGGATCATGACCCGCTGGAGGTGGATCGGGGTCAGCGGGCGGTTGCCCTCGTCGGGCGACTGGGGGACGCGCGCGATCTGGGAGATGACGTGCTGGGGGCGGCACTGGCCGAAGATGGTGTAGCCCTGACCGTCGAGCTGCGGGGCCGGTCCGTCGGTGATGAAGAACTGCGCGCCGGCCGTGTTCTCGCCGTCGTGGTTGGCCATCGCGAGCTGACCGGCGCGATCGTGGGCGAGGGTGTCGTGCGGCTCGTCGTCGATCGTGTAGCCGACCCCGCCGGTGCCGTCGCCGAGGTAGTCGCCGGTCTGGATGAGGTAGCCCGGGATCACGCGGTGAAAGGTCAGGCCGCGGTAGTAGGGGCGCCGCACCCACTCACCGGCGCGCGCGTCCCACCAGGGGCGGAGGCCGCGGGCGAGGCCGATGAAGTTCGCCACCGTGTTCGGGGCGCGGTCGGCGTGGAGGTCGCAGAGGAGGGTGCCGAACTCGGTGCCGATCTCGGCGATCAGGCTGCCGTCGATCGTCAGGCCGACGACGGCCTCCTCGAGCGTGAACTCACCGGCCTCGGGGTCGGGCTGGTTCGGCTCGCGGATGAGGTCGTCGTCGTCGGAGGCGGTCCCGCTCACGGACTCGCGGCCCCGGTCGTTCGGCCCGGCGAAGACGATCTGGGTTCCGTCGGGGGCGGTGCCGACGAGCGCCTCCTCCTGCTGAGCTTCGGTGCTCGCGGCGGCCTCTTCGCCGTCGCCGTCGCAGGCGACGCAGGCGAGGGCCAGGCTCGCGAGCAGCCAGGCGGCGCGGGTGGGGTAAAGCGTGGTCACGTTCATTCCTCCGGGAGACCGGTGAAGCGCACGGGGGTGCCCGTGGTGATTCCGTGCGCGCGGGCGAACCCGGCGTGCACTTCCAAGACGTATCGCGCGGGGGCGTCGACCGCTCGCGCGTCATCGGTGAGGGGGGTGGCGTCTTCGCTGATCCCGACGACGCGACGGTCGGCGCCGATGAACAGGATGTCGAGAGGGATGAAAGTATTCCGCATCCAGAAGGACTGCGGCTCGGCGTGGGGGAAGACGAAGAGCATGCCGGCGTCTCGAGGCATGTGACGCCGGAACATCAGCCCACGTTGGCGCGCTGCGGGCGTGTCCGCCACCTCCACCCGCACCTCGACCGGTGGGGCGTCGTCGGGCGCGAGCAGCACCCGGACGCTCGGCGCGGGCTCGGACACGGGCGGGAGCGGGGCGCGGGGCGCCGGCGCGGCGGCCGCGGGAGGGGCGCTCCCGCAGCCGATCAGCGCGATCCCGAGGAGGGCGCGCGTCCACGTCAGCGGCGCGGCTCCTCCTCCTCTTCCTCTTCTTCCTCGTCCTCTTCGGACGCCGCCGCCGCCCACCAGGGGGTGCCGCCGCCGCCGGCCTGTCCCTGCTGACCCTCCTGGGCCCCGGTCTCCTGACCCTGCTGCGGCTGCTGACCCTGCTGGCCCTGACCCTGCTGGGCGGTCTGCTGACCCTGCTGACCCTGACCCTGCTGGGCGGTCTGCTGACCCTGCTGGCCCTGACCCTGCTGGCCCTGACCCTGCTGGGCGGTCTGCTGACCCTGCTGGGCGCTGGCCTGCTCCGGCTGCTGCCCGTTCTGGGCCGCCTGGTCGGGATCGTTGCAGTTCGGCAGGCCCGGCGGGCACTCGATCGTCTCCACCGCGAGGACCGGCTCGGGCTCCTCGGCCGGCGGCTCGCGCTCGGTCCACCAGGGCTCCACGTCCGCCGGGACCGCGCTGGCGACCCCACGGAGCTCCGCCCGGCGCTGGCTCCAGGCCCACCACGGCGCGTCCTCCGGGAGCGGCTGGACCGCGGGCTGGCCCCCCTCGACCTCCTCGACGCCGCCGCGGATCGACACGACGAAGTTGGCGCGCATCCGGCGCTGGCGGAACCGCGGGAACTCGATCGCCGCGACCTGACCGCGCATGCACTCGACGAGCTCCTCGGAGTTCGGCGCCACCGTGAGATCGCTGGCCTGACCGTCGCTCGAGAGGATGAACACGAGCCGCACCTGGTTGAGGCGGGGGTTGCGCTCCAGCTCGCCGGCGACGCACTCGCGCACCGCGTCGGCGTTGTTCGCGAAGGTCGCGTTGATCTGCTCCTGGCTCAGACGCCGGGGGAGGTTGGCCTCCGCCTCCGCGGCGGCCTCGGCGAGGGCGCGCTGCGCGGCCTCCTCCTCCTCGCGCTGACGACGGGCCTCGGCCTCCGCCTCGGCCTGGTAGAGCCCCTGGATGTGGCTCGCGATCGGCTCGTGGGTGCGGGCGCTCTCGCCCGAGAGCGCGGTGAGGAGCTCGCGCCCCTCGACGCCGCCGTGCTCGAAGATGCCGGCCGCCGCGAAGGCGAGCGCCCGGGCCTCCGGATCGGCGCGCACCGGCTCGCCGCCCTCCTCCTCGGGCTCCTGGTCGGCGACCGGGCCCTGGAACTCGCTGTCGGCGCGGTAGAGGACGAGGAAGTTGCGGAGCGCGGGCACCGCCTCCTCGCCGCCGAGCCGCACCACCGCGCGCACCACGTCGGGCAGCACGCGGGCCGGCGTCTCGTGGTCCATCATGTGGGTGATGAGCTGGGGGACCGCCTCGGTGTGCTCCATCTCGAGCAGCGCCGGCACGATCGCCTCGAGCGGCGGCGCCTGGGTGTCCTCGAGGTAGTCGTAGCGACGGGCCAGCGCCTCCATGAGGTACTGCGCGCCCGAGCGACGGGTCCGGAGCGCCTCGCGGATGGCCTCCTTCAGGGCGCCCGGCATCGAGCGCTGCTGGTAGAGGTCGAGCAGATCACGCGTGATCTCCTCCTCCTCGATCGAGGCGAGCCGCTCGATGGCGTAGGCGCGGGCCGCCACGAGGCGGTTGTCCGGGTCGACGACCATCTCGTTGAGCGTCTGGCGCAGGGGGCGGACCTCACCGCTCTCTCCGCCCGGCTCGAAGCCGGCCGCGTCCAGCGCGACCGACGCGATCTGCAGCTCCGTGTCCTGGGTCCAGCGATCGTTGCCGGTGTCGCGATCGAGCAGGTGCATCTGCCCCTGCTCGCCGAAGGTCAGCAGCCCGTGGGGCATCGCCTCGGCGTTGACCACGTCCTGCTCGAGGATGCGGGTCCAGCGGAGGTTGCCCTCGAGGTCGTACGCGAAGACGTAGCGGTAGTAGGCGAAGTAGTAGGTGTCGCCCTCGATGTGGATCGTCTCGGGGCTGTCGGCCGGCGCCGGGTTGAAGTAGACCCGGATGCGGCCGCGCGCCGAGCGGGTGCCGGGCTTCGGCACGAAGCCGTCGGGCCACACCGACTCGGGCTGACGGGGCAGCTCGCCGAGCGGCGGCCGGATGTGCGTCGACTCGGCGCGGGTGCCGGTGACCGAGCGGTGGGTCAGCCGGTAGATGCCGCGGCCGCCGTAGTAGATGCCCGTCGGGTGATCGAACGCCCAGGCGATGACGTCGTCGGTGGAGCGGAGGCGCGCGATCTCGTCGCCGGTCAGCTCGTCGAGCACCGCGATGTTCTGCCGCTCCCAGGGCACGAACACGAGGCCGCCCTGCGCCGCCGGCTGCCCGAAGACGCCCTGCACCTCGTGGCGCCACTTCTCGGTGCCGGTGCGCGCGTCCATCGCGACCACGTGGCCGACGCGGCGGGCGCCGCCCAGGGCGCCGACGGTGGCCGACCAGTAGATGGTGTCGCCGTCGCGGGTCGCGCCGACGTAGGCGAGGTCGGGCAGCTCGTAGGCCCAGAGCTGGCGGCCGCTCTGCAGGTCGAACGCGACGATGCGCTCGCGGGTGCTGGTGAGCACCACGTCGCCGAGGATCTCGGGGCGGGTGGCCGCGTCGACGGTGGCCGACCACATCTGCTCTCCGGAGTCGACCCGGAGCGCGATGATCTGCCGCTCGGCGTCGTCCTCGGAGTGGGTGGTCACCACCGCGATGGGCTGACCGAGCGCGTTCTCCGGCGCGTCGTCGTGCGACGCCTCCGGGAGCTGCTCGAGGATGGCGGCGAGCTGCGCCTCCTCGTTGTCGGCGAAGTGGTAGCTGAACGCGTTGCGGTACTGGGGACCGCACGCGACGGCGAGGAGGGCCGCGAGGGCCACGGTGATGGAGCGGTTCACTGTCCGTCCTCCGAGCTCTGCTCCGCGGCTTCGGCGCTGTCGGAGCTGACGACCCGCCCGCGCGCGCTGCCGGCGTGACCGGGGATGCGGCGCAGGGTGTCGATGACGTTCTGGCGGAGGCGGCTGCGGGAGGCGCGGCCGCGGGTGGGGAAGGTGTCGAGGTAGCGCTGCAGGAAGACGCGCACCATCGGGCCCGAGACCTCGCCGAGGCGGTTGACGATGTCCATCTTGACCTCGTCGTCGACGTCGCGGCGGCGGACCATCTCGGTGTAGCCCGAGAGCATCACCGAGAGGGGCACGTTGCCCAGGTAGCCGTTGAAGCGCTCGATATGCTGGCGGTTGCCCAGCTTGCCGATCGCGATCGCCGCCTCGACCACGCCGCGGTCGAAGGCGAGGAAGAGGGTGTCGATCGAGCGGTCGGCGCCGATCTCGCCGAGCGCGCGGGCGGCCGAGGCCCGCACGTTGCGGTCGCTGTCGCGGAGCCCCTGCTCGAGCAGCGCGGGGCGCCGGCGGTCGTCGGTGGCGGCGATGGCGGCGTAGGCCAGCCGGCGGGCGCGGGCGCGGCGGTGGTGCGTGAACTCGGTCAGCACCTCGATCGCGCTCGGGTGCGCGAGGCCGCGCAGCGCCTGGAGCGCCCGGTCCGTCACCTCGTCCGAGCGGCCGGAGCGGAGCAGCTCCGCCAGGTGCGGCACCACGCTCGGGTGGTCGATGACGCTGAGCAGGTCGATCGCGGCCCGCACCTCGTCGGCGTCGGCCGAGCCGAGGCGTCCGGCGATCTCGTCGACGTCGCGCACGGTCGGCTGCGGGCCCGCGGGCTCCGCCTGTTCGTTTTCGGAGGTCTGACGGCGGCGGCGCTGCGCGTCCGCGTCGAGCGCGGGCGCGGAGAGCGCCAGCACGGTCGCCGTCACAATGGCGAGCTCGGAGAAGCGAGTCATCGGGGTGGTTCCAGTCGCGTTGAATCGCTCGCGCCTGGCGGGGGAGGCCCCGAAACGGCTCGCGCGGGCGAAAAGTGCCTGAGTTTGGGCAGGAATCAGGCTCGGGGCAACAGTGCCACGTCGCGGGGGTGACGACTCGGCGATCCCGCCTGCGCCGTGAGTTCCCTCAGGACCCGTGCGCGTTTTCAGGAGCCGGGAACGGCGCATGCTAGACCCGGGCCCCGTGGACCAGAGCCCGACGCTGTCCGGTGAGGGAGCCGCTCCGACCGAGCCGCCCGTGCGGCGGTGGCGGAGGCGCGTGCGCGCCGCCATCGCGCGCCGCCGACGCCTGCTGATCGCGCTGTGCGCGGTCCTGCTCGTCCTGGTGGCCATCCGGGCGACGTGGTCCGGCGCGAGCGCCGCCACCCTGGAGGAGGCGCTCGCCGAGGTGGCGCTTCGGAGCGAGGTGCGTGTCGACACGTCCACGGTGCTGTGGCTGGCTGAGGACGACGGGCCGCTCCACATGCGGCCCGCCTTGTTCTTGGGAAGACGCGCGGGGGACGCGAACGATCTCTACTACGCCGAGGTCCGCCCGGGCGGCGACGCGACCGCGCTCGACGTCGCCTGGCTGACCAACCTGAGCGAGACCGCGAGCGCCTCCGAGGAGCAGCTCACCCGCGTCGGCTCCCACCTCGTGTACGCGACCCGGGTGGGCGAGCGCTACGACGCGGTGGTGGTGGTCGACCTGCGCGGCGAGCCGGACGCGCTCACCGCCGACTGGCCGCTCCGCGCCCGGCTGCAGAACCGGGTGACCAACCTCCAGGAGACCGGCCGCACCGAGGGCTTCGGCGTCCGCCGCTACCAGCTCGCCGATCGGCCGCGGGCCCTGACGCTCACCGCCGAGGGCGGCCGCTTCGTGGCCACGATCGGCGACGAGCGCGTGCTGCTCGACCCCGACGCGCGCGACCCGCTCGAGGGCGCCGAGCTCGTCGAGGCGCAGCCGCAGACCAAGGGCACGCCCGGCACGATCGGCTGGGTCGTGGACACCGTCCGGAACCTGTCGTTCGTGGGCCCCGAGCCGATCGAGTGGCTCGAGAACCGGGTCTTCGCGGCCCGCGACAAGCTCACCCGGGCCTACTACGCGGTCTTCGGGCAGCCGGACGCCGCCGAGACGATGGCCGAGGTCGCCGAGGACCTCGCGATGCCGGACACGGTCAGCGAGGAGCGCATGGCGATGCTCACGGTGACCGATCCCGAGCTCGGCTGGCCGCCGGCCGCGCTCGAGCCGGTCATCACCGACCCGCCGATCGAGGGGGAGGGGCGCTGGATCCCCGTCGTCGACGATCCCTTCGTCAACCAGTACCCGAACGCGCCGCCCGCCTTCTACCAGACCTTCCTGCGCACCGATCCCGAGCGCCCCTTCACCCGGGTCTACGTGACGATCTGGGATCCGCGGCAGGTGCAGCTCCGGGTCCAGTCCGGGGTGCGCGAGCCGGAGAGCGCGACCGGCCGCCGCGGCACGGGCATGGTCCCGCGCGACGATCGGCTCCGCTTCCTGGTGGGCGCGTTCAACGGCGGCTTCCAGGCGCTCCACGGCGAGTTCGGCATGATGGCGGAGGGTCGCGTCTACCTCCCGCCGAAGCCCTGGGCCGCGACCGTCGCGGTCTTCGAGGACGGGCGCGTGGGCATGGGCAGCTGGCCGGCGCCCGACTGGCGGGGCCGCTACTACGACGAGCGCCTCGCGAACCGGCAGATCCCCGAGGACATGGTCGAGTTCCGGCAGAACCTGACCAGCGTGGTCGAGGACGGCCAGTACAACCCCTGGGAGCGCTGGTACTGGGGGGCGGCGCCGCGCAACGCCGAGGAGCAGACGCTCACCACCCGCAGCGGGCTCTGCCTCACCGAGGACGGCTTCCTCGCCTACTACTGGAGCCAGGGCGTCGGCCCCGAGGCGCTCGGCGAGGCGATGCTCCGCAACCGCTGCGTGCGCTCGGTGCACCTGGACATGAACAGCGCCCACGCGGGCATGGAGCTGTTCCGGCCGATCCCGCCGGGCGAGGAGGTCGAGCCGCTCGCGCGTCGGCCGCGCAGCGACAGCGAGTACGAGGGCGCCTTCCCGCGCACGCCGGGGCGCTGGCGGCTCCGGGCGCGCCGGGCCGTGCGCTCGATGGGCATGCCGTTCCCGCGCTACTCCGACCGCGACGCGCGCGACTTCTTCTATCTGACCCTGCGCCCGGTGCTGCCGGGGCCGGATCTCGCGGAGGGGCAGGGCGCCTTCGATCCGGAGGGGCTGCCGCACGCCGGCTGGCCGCACGCCTTCGCCCGCGCCTCGGTGGGCGGGCGCGACGCGCGCACCTGGATGGTCCGGATCGATCCGCGCCGCGCGGTGCCGGCCCCGATCCGGCGCGAGGATCACACCCGGCCGCTCGCGCACCTGATCGGGGCGGCGTCGCTCGCCCGCGCGGACGCGAGCTTCGCGATCTACGGCCGCCGCCACCCGGTCGGCTGGGAGCTGGGGATCGGCGCCCCGAGCGAAGGCGACACGGTCGTCGTCGCCGGGCCCCCGCTCGCCTCGATGCCGGACGCGGAGGCGGCGATCGGCCTCGATCGCGACGGCTTCCTCGTCTACGCCGAGCGGGCCGGCGATCCGGTCGGCCTCGGGCCCCGGCTCGCGCTCGCCGGCGTGGAGCAGGCGGTCGCGCTCCCGGTCGAGGCGCGGCTCGCGTTCCGGGTGGAGGGCGCGGACGCCGCCGTCGACGGATTCACCGAGCGCACGGTGGAGCCGGCCGCCGCGCTCGGCTTCTTCGCCGAGGAGCGCCCGGCCGCCGAGGTGATCTTCCCCGACAACGAGCCGCAGCCCTACCGCGTCTGGGGCTACTTGCAGGATCAGCGGGTCCGCTACTTCATGAACCACGACAACGAGGGCCCGCGCTTCACCCGTCCCGACGAGTGAGCTGTGTCACATGGCCGCGTACGGGGGCTTTAAGGCACCTCGCACTTGGCCGTACGCGGCCGGATCCGGCATGATCTCGGACGGAAGGACGGGCAGAACCCAAGGCGACGTCATGCCTTGGGGTCTCCGAACGGGTTGGCACCGAGATGTTCCTTGATTCCGCGGCGGCGCTGAACCGCCCCCGAGTTGACCGGGCATGTGCAGCGCCGGTACAGTGCGCGCGCCGCGAGCGGGGTGTACGCGCGGGTCGGACTCGTGCGACAGGGTGCACGCTCGTAGCAAACGGCTTGGGGGATGGGATCTCAGGTGGGGACTCGGATCCGATGACCATCGATCGACAGCGACGTCATGAGCCCGCGCGGCCTTCCATCGGGGGGCGCGTGGGGATCGGTGCGAGCGGACCGGGATCGACTCGGAGAGGCGACCGGTGAAGAAGCCCATCCCCTTTGGAAAGTACGTCCTGCTCGAGCGGGTCAACGTCGGCGGCATGGCCGAGGTCTTCAAGGCCAAGGCGTTCGGCGTCGAAGGCTTCGAGCGGCTCGTGGCGGTGAAGCGGATCCTCCCGTCGATCGCGGAGGACCAAGAGTTCATCACCATGTTCATCGACGAGGCGAAGATCGCCGTGCAGCTGACGCACGCGAACATCGCGCAGATCTTCGACCTCGGGAAAGTCGGCGACTCGTACTTCATCGCGATGGAGTACGTGCACGGCAAGGACCTGCGCGCGATCTTCGATCGGGCGCGCAAGCGCGGCGAGACCGTGCCGGTCCCGATGGCCTGCTACGACGTGATGAAGGTCTGCGAGGGCCTCGACTACGCGCACAACAAGAAGGACGCGGCGGGGCGCGAGCTCAACCTCGTCCACCGCGACGTCTCCCCGCAGAACATCCTCATCAGCTACGACGGCGAGACGAAGATCATCGACTTCGGCATCGCCAAGGCCGCGGGCAAGGCGGGCAAGACGCAGGCGGGCATCCTCAAGGGGAAGTTCGGCTACATGTCGCCCGAGCAGGTGCGCGGGCTGCCCCTCGATCGTCGCAGCGACATCTTCGCGGTGGGCATCGTGCTCTACGAGCTGCTCACGGGTGAGCGGCTCTTCGTCGGCGAGAGCGACTTCTCCACCCTGGAGAAGGTCCGCAACGTCGAGATCATGCCGCCGTCGACCTACAACCGGCGCATCCCCGAGGAGCTCGAGCAGATCGTGCTCAAGGCGCTCGCGAAGGACGTCGACGACCGCTACCAGACCGCGATGGACCTGCATGACGACCTGCAGTCGTTCATGTACACCAGCGGCAACTTCTTCAGCCGCAAGGACCTCAGCGCCTACATGCGCAAGGCCTTCGCCGAGGAGATCGCCAAGGAGACGGCGCGCGAGGAGGAGTACCGCCGCATGGAGGCCGAGGCCGCCAAGGACATGGCGGGCGGCTCCGGGCTCGACGCCTTCGCCGATCTCGAGCCGGTCTCCGCCAAGGCGGCGAACATCTCCTCGGCCCAGCCGCCCAAGCCCCCGGCGCGGCCCCCGAAGCGCACGATGATGGGCATGGGCGCGGTCCCGCCGCCCCCGCCGCGGACGAGCGGCCCGCCGCCGCCCCCGCCGCCCCGCAACAGCTCCGGTCCGCCGGTCCCGCCGCCGCCGACCGCCTCGAGCCCGCCGGTCACCGCGTCCAACCCGGGCGCCGCGCTCGACATGGACTGGGACGACGAGGAGCTGTCGACCCAGATCTACGACAAGCCCGAGGACGGCTTCCCCGGCTCGCTCCCGGATCTGAACGCGGATCCGGTCGCGCCCGCGCCGGAGCCCTTCCAGGCGTCGCCTTCGCCGACCGCGTCCTCGCCGGGCGTGTCGTCGCCGGGCGCCGTCAGCAGCCCCGGCGCGGTGCCGGGCGCGCCGAGCCCCTTCGACGATCTCCCCTCGCAGCCTCAGCCCCAGCCGCAGCTCGGCCCCGAGCCGACCGCGGTCACCCGCAAGGAGGGGAAGGGCGGCGGCGGCGCGATCATGGCCGTGGTCGGCCTCCTCGCGGTCGTGGCCCTCGCGGTCGTCGGCGGCGGAGCGTGGTGGTTCTTCTTCCGCGCGACCCCGGGCACCATCAACCTCGCGACCGATCCCACGGACGCGGTCGTCTACCTCGACAACGAGGCGGTCACGTCTTCGACCTCGAGCCCGTTCGTGCTCGCGAACGTCGAGCCGGGCGAGCACCTCGTCGAGGTGCGCAAGCACGGCTACCAGACCTGGGCCACCCGCGTGACCCTCGGGAGCGGCCAGACCCTCGACCTGCCGTCGGTGACGCTGCAGCCCGAGGGGGGCACCGCGCCGGCCACGGGCGGCGCGCCGACGGTGGCCGACGCGACCGGCACCGGCTTCCGCCTCGACACCACGCCGAGCGGCGCGACGGTCTACGTCGACGACAACCAGGTCGGCCAGACGCCGGTCACGGTGAGCGATCTGTCGGCCGGCACCCACACCATCCGGGCCGAGCTGACCAACTACGCGCCCTGGACGGGGCAGATCGAGGTCGCGTCCGGCCAGGTGCAGCAGCTGCCCCGCGCGGTGCTGACCCTGCGTCAGGTCTCGGTCCGCTTCGAGTCCGACCCGAGCGGCGCCGACGTCTACCTGGTGCGCGGCAGCGAGCGGCGCCGGGTGGGCGAGACCCCGGTGACCGAGGACGTCGACACCTCCGGCGGCCAGTGGACGGTGCAGGTGCGCCGCGACGGCTACGAGGACTGGGAGCAGCCCCTGGCGCCCCCGAGCGGTCAGTCGAGCCACACCGTCAACGCGGAGCTGGAGCGCGAGCAGACCGCGCAGACGACCCGTCGTGGCAACCGCGGCGGCGGCGGCACCACCCGTCGTGGTGGCGGCGGCGGCACGGCGACCAGCGTCGGCGGCGGGGGCGGGTCCACCTCCCGGGGCGGCGGTGGAGGCGGCGGGGCCGCGGCCACCGGCGGCACCGGCACCCTGCGGGTGAACACCACCCCGTGGTCCGAGGTCTACGTGGACGGCCGCCGGATCGGCAACACGCCCCAGATGAACATCCCGCTCCCGGCGGGCCGGCACACCATCACGCTGGTGAACCCGGACTTCAACATCCGCGAGCGGGTGACGGTGAACATCACCGCGGGCGGCACCGAGACCCTGATCCGCCGCCTCACCCCCGGCGGCTGATCGCGACGCGGCGGGTGCGCCTCGGTCGCGTTCGCGTCAGGCTCCCGCCGTGTCTCCGTCCCGCAGTACTCTCCGGCGCCGCTCGCGCGTCCAGCGGCAGGCGGGCCTCACCCTGGTCGAGGCCGCGGCGATCGTCTGCGTCGTCGGCATCATCCTCGCCGTCTTCATCCCGACGTTCATCCGCCAGCTGCGCACCAGCAAGACCAGCGAGGCGGCCGAGCACCTCGAGCTGCTCCACCAGCGCGCGGCCGCGTACTTCATGGCGAGCCACGAGGGCGAGGAGGGCGCGCTCCTCCGCCGCTGCCTCCCCCCGGTCGCCGGCCCGACGCCCCGCAACCCGAGCCGCGAGCCGGCGCCCGTCGACTTCTCGAGCGAGGAGACCCCCGGCCACGACACCTGGGCCGCCCTCGGCTTCCAGCCCGAGATCCCGCTGCGCTACAGCTACACCTTCGAGCCCACCGCCAGCGGCTGCGGCCTGCGCAGCCCTCAGGGCACCTATCTCCTGACCCTGCGCGCCGAAGGCGACCTCGACGGCGACGGCGAGCGCTCGGTCTTCGAGCGCCGCGCCACCGCCAACGAAGACGGCGAGCTCGAGCCCTTCGGCATCCTCTACGTCCGCGATCGCGCGGAGTGAGCCGAGGACCCGGCTACCGGGGGGCGGGCGCCTCGCCCTCGAGCAGGAACCGGCGGGCGCGTTGGCAGTCCGGTCGCCCGGGCCAGACCTCGAGGCATCGGTCGAGATGGCGGAGGGCGAGCTCCCGGTCGGGCTCGCGGAGCGCGTTCACCACGACGAGGTGGTAGGGCGCCTCCTCCCGCCGTCCGCGGAACAGCGCGATGCTCTCGCGGGCGAGGGCGGTCGCGTCCTCCTGGCGCCCGGTCGCGTTGAGGGCGCGCGCGAGGTGGATGCGGTAGCGGTGCTCGTCGGGGTCGAGCGCGACGGCGCGGGCGAGCGGGGGGATCGCGGCCTCGAGGTCGCGCTCCTCGTAGCGCGTGATGCCCAGGAAGCCGTGGGCCATCGCGCTCTCTGGGTTCGCGGCGATCGCGTCGGCGTAGAGTCGTTCGGTGTCCTGGAAGCTGTTGGTGAAGGACCACGCGAGGGCCGCGAGCAGCAGCACGTGGAGGGCGCCGAGCGCCGCACGAATCGCCGGGCGCGCCCGCAGCTCGCCCCCGAGCTCCGCC
The DNA here is from genome assembly GCA_036149055.1 of Myxococcota bacterium. Classification (GTDB taxonomy): domain Bacteria; phylum Myxococcota_A; class Polyangia; order Polyangiales; family Sandaracinaceae; genus JAVJQK01. The sequence goes on from JAYZQJ010000228.1 coordinate 12,652, forward strand.
AGCGCCCACGCGAGCCCGGCGAGGGGGATGTACAGGTAGCGCCCGAACCCGGGCCAGAGGACCGTGCTGATGATGGCGACCGGGACCAGCGGGGCGAAGAACCAGAGGGTCGACCAGGCGGCGACCGGGAAGCGTCGCCGCGCTCGCCACGCCAGCGTCGCGATGACGAGCAGCGCGACGCACGCGAGGGTGATGTGAACGGCTTCGAGGCCCGCGTAGTCGTCGCGCAGGCTGCGCAGGTGAGGCGTCGCGGGCGCGGCGGCCTGGCGCAGCCCATCCAGGAGCAGCCACGGTAGGTTCCACGCGGCGTCGAGCAGCATGTCGGCGTCGCGGTGCGCGCGCGCTCCCCCGAGCACCCAGGTGCGAGCCGTCAGGTAGATCGCGGCGGGCAACACGAGCGGCAGCAGGCGCCCACGCGAGCGCGTGGTCCATGGTTCGTCTCGTTCGGGCGGGCCCGGCATGAGCGCGAGGGCCGGGAGGACGAGGAGCAGCGTCTCCTTGGAGAACAGCCCGAGGGTGAGGCACGCGGCGGCGCCGGCTCGCCATCGCCAGCGGTCACGACGACGCTCGGCCTCCAGCAGGGCCCGAAGCGCCGCCAGCCCGAAGAGCAACGCCAGCGGATCCGACCTGCCGTTCAGCCAGACGTGCGCCTCGACTCCCCACGGGTGGGCCGCGAAGACCGCGGCTCCGTAGAACGCGGCCCACCGGCTCTTCAGCCAGAAGGCGCCGATCGCGAACACGAGGAGAGCGCACCCCACGTGGAGGAGCGCGGCGGTGACGTGGAACGCCCAGGGGTCGCGCCCGGAGATCATGGCGTCGAGCGTGAAGCTCGTCAGCGGCATGGGGCGATAGGTGTCGACGGGCTGGAGGCCCGGGTCGTAGCGCGACGCGACCAGCGTGTGCGAGGTCCACGCGTCGAGCAGGCGAGCGGGGTCGTGGATCAGCGCCCCGTCGCGGATCACGTCGTCGTCGTCGAAGACCCAGTCGTTGTCGAACCGCCCCACGCTCACGGCGACGGCCAGCGCCGCGACCGCGAGGGGGAGCCAGCGGGTCGCGGGCTTCATGGCGGGGAGGGAGACGCGAGCGCGGCGGGGAGGCCCTCGCGGATGGGGCGCTCCAGGTCGACGGGAGGGCGCTCGCCCACGAGGATGAAGAGGTCGGCCGAGAGGTACGGGAAGTCCCGGCGTCGCTTGCTCTCGAGCTCGCTCACGATCGCGACGAGGGCGTCCGCGCGCGCCTGCTCCCGCAGACCGCGGATCCGCTCGGTGATCCGCGCGCGCAGCGCGGGGTCGTCCACGTGGTGATAGGTCTCCTCGAGGTGCCGCACGGCCTGCTCGTTGCGGCCGAGGTGCATCATCAGGGCCGAGTTCGCCAGCCCCATCCACTCCGGGGCCGCTCCGAGGCGAGCCGCCCTCATCAGGTGCGGCAGCCCGCGGGCGCGCGCGCGATCTGCGGCCTCCTCGTCGTCCTCGTGGAGCGGCGCGAGCTCGAACACGAGCGCCGCCCCGAGGCTCCAGGCCAGCTCACCGTCCTCGGGGAAGCGCTCGGCGCCTCGCTCCATGATCTGGACCGCTCGCTCGACGTCGTCCGGGGTGATGGCGACCGGGCGGTACAGACCCGCGACCCCGACCCAGCGGTAGACGGCCGCGAAGTCCGGGTCGAGCGCCAGCATCGCGTCGGCGTAGCGGTAGACGTGGGAGACGTCGCCGCCGTGCACGAACTCTTCCCCGAAATAGACGAGCGCCCGCATCCAGAGCAGGCTCGCAGCCGCCTCGTCCCAGTTGAGGGAGAAGACCGGCAGCCACTCGGACGGCGGCAAGTAGTAGACGGCTTCGTAGGTCTGAGCCGCCTGATACTCGTCATGCGCGTGGGTCCGCAGCTCGGAGGCGGTCACGGCCGACAGCGCCAGCGCCGCGAGGGCGAGGACGGTTCCGAGAGCTCTCACGGGGTGGAGGATACGCGAGCGGGGCACGGACGGAAAAACGAAGACGCCCCCGACGAAGCGGGGGCGTCTCGGGGATCTCCGGAGAGGAGGCTACTCGAGCTCGTTCTGGCGGTAGATGCCCGGGGTCCGGATGAGCACGTTCTGGCTGCTGGAGCCGACCGCGATCTCGAACAGGCTGGTCATGGTGTCGCCGTCGAGGTCGCCCTCGGCGGAGAAGGTGTAGACCATGGTGTTGTTCGCGGTCCCGCTGCAGGCGTCGGCCGACCCCTGAATGTTGTACCGGAAGTAGATCGGGTCGGCGATGGCGAAGCCGAGGTCCTGGAAGGACTCCGCCTCGGTCGACCAGTCGACGACGGTCTTGCCCGCGCCGATCGCGTGCGAGGTGCTGGCCGCCGCGACGGTGCACGCCGTGGCCGCGACGGTGGTGCCGCCCATGACCTCGACCGACCGCATGCCCCACTGCTCGTCGCTGTAGTAGCCGGACGCGAGCTGGTAGAGGTTCTTGAGGTTGGCGGCCGCCTCGGACGTCTTCGACCGGCGCATGTAGCCGATGAAAGCGGGAATGGCGATGGCGGCGAGGATGCCGATGATGGCGACGACGATCATCAGCTCGATGAGCGTGAAGCCTTCCTTCTTCTTGAGCAGCTTGTACATGGTTCTCCGATGCTCCTGGGGTGCGAGGCCTGACGAACGGCCAGTCCGCGAAGTTCTGTCGTCCCCAAAGCGATGCAGAGTCGGTGCCAACAGAAGAATCCACCTTCTCGGGCCGTTTCCCCCGGTCTCGGGGGAAGGGTGACGAAGATCGTCGCCCATTGCGGCCGGGGGTGACGATTTTCGTCAGCTCACTCCCAGCCCTGGGCCAGGTAGTTCATCGAGCCGTCGCCGATGAAGATGTTGTTCGAGGCGGAGTAGTTCTCGAAGGTCACGGTCTGCCCGTCGCCGTCGAGATCGCCCCGGGCCTGCCCGATCCACCAGAAGTCGCTGCCGTCGTAGCCGGCGACGCCGGGCGGCGTGGTCCCGGGCGCTCCGGCCAGGGTGCGGTACTGGAAGCGAGTCGCCCCGTCGGGGTTGGCGCCGAGCTGCGCCCACCCCGCTGCGGTGGCGTCGAACCCGATCTTGTCTCCGCCCGTCGGCATGGCGGCCGGGTTCCACGCGGGGACGTTGCAGTACTGGCCGAACTCGGCGCGGTAGGCTTCCTGGCGCTGCTTGATCTCGCCCAGGAACACGACCGCTTCGGCCGTCCGCGAGCGTTGCATGTAGCTCTGGAAGCTGGGGATGGCGACGGCGGCGAGGATGCCGATCACCGCGACGACGACCATGAGCTCGATGAGGGTGTACCCCTCGCGGCGGAGACGGGAATGAGGCACGGTGGCACGATAGCATGCAAAGCGCGCGCCCCCGCGCCGAGCGTCATTCGTCCTCGCCGCTGCCGTCGTCTCCCAGCCCGTACTTCTTGAGGCGATAACGGAACGAGCGGAAGCTGAGCCCCAGCAGGCTCGCCGCCTTCGTGCGCACCCCGCCGGCCTTCTCGAGCGCCTGGAGGATGAGCTCGGTCTCGATCGCGCCGAGGTGCGCGTCCAGATCGAAGCCCGCCTCGATGGTGATGGCTCCCGCTCCGCGGCCCACCCCCGGCCGCTCGATCGGCAGATCGGCGAGCACGATCTCGGGCTCGCGGCCCAGCGTCACGGCGCGCTCGATGACGTTCTCGAGCTCCCGGACGTTGCCCGGGAAGGGCTGGCGGACGAGCCATCGCTGGGCCTCGTCCCCGAGCTCGAGCTTCTTGCCCGCGAGCGCCGCGTGCTTCCGCACCAGGTGCTCGGCCAGGAGCGGGATGTCCTCCGGGCGGTCTCGGAGCGGGGGGAGATGCAGGCGGATGACGTTGAGCCGATAGAAGAGGTCCTGTCGGAACGCTCCGCTCTCCACGTCCTTCTCGAGCTCACGGTTCGTCGCGGCGAGCACCCGGACGTCGACCTCGACCTCGCGCGTCCCTCCGACCGGCCGTACCCGCCGCTCCTGGAGGAACCGGAGCAGCTTGACCTGCAGGCTGGCCGGGAGCTCTCCGATCTCGTCGAGGAAGAGGGTGCCTCCGTCGGCCTCCCGGACGATGCCGGCGCTCTTCGCCGTCGCGCCGGTGAACGCGCCGCGCTCGTGCCCGAAGAGCTCCGACTCCATCAGCGCCTCGGGGAGCGCGCCGCAGTTGACCACCACGAACGGGCTGTCCGCGCGCCCGCTCTGATCGTGGATGGCGCGCGCCACCATCTCCTGGCCGGTGCCGCTCTCGCCGGTGAGGAGGACGCTCGTTCGCGCCGGCGCGATCCGGTCCACCATGTCCATGACCCGCCGCATCGCCGCGCTCCGGCCGACGAGGCGCCCGTGGCTGAAGGAGCCGTCGAGCGTCGCCCGGAGCGCCTTGTTCTCGCCGACGATCTGCCGCTTCTCGAGCGCCTTCTCGAGGAGCGCGAGCAGCTCGTGGTTCCGGAAGGGCTTCTGGACGAAGTCGTAGGCGCCGCGGCGCATCGCCTCGACGGCCTGCTCGGTGCCGCCGTAGGCCGTGATCATCAGCACCTGGGTGGTGTCGTCGCGCTCGCGCGCCGCGCTGAGCACCTCCATCCCGCTCCCGTCGGGGAGCGCGAGATCGGTGACCACGGCGGCGTACGGCTCGTCGCTCTGGATGCGCGAGAGGGCGTCGGCGCGGTTGGCGGCGGTGGTCACGTCGTACCCGGCGCGCCCGAGCAGCACGCTGAGCATCTCACGAAGCGCCGCTTCGTCGTCGCACACGAGGATCTGCGCCGGCATCGACGCGGCACCGTATCACGGGCTCACGGTTGCCTTTGACGCTGAGGGCGCGTTTCCTGGATGCTCGCGCCGCATGTCACGGCAACGACGTCTCGCCCTGCACGGCGCCCTCGTCCTGTCCGGCTTCGCCGCGCTGGTGTACCAGATCAGCTGGACCCGGATGCTGCACCGGGTCTTCGGCGTCGGGGACCTCGCCGTGGCCACGGTGCTGGCCGCGTTCTTCGGCGGGCTGGGGCTGGGCAGCTTCCTCGCGGGCCGACGCGCGGAGCGGGTCACGCGACCGGCCCGGATCTACGCCGCGCTCGAGATCGGCATCGCGGTCTTCGCGTTCGTCTCCCCGTGGCTGCTCCCGTGGGTCGGCACCGCCTACGCGGCGATCGGGCGCGACGCATCGGGGGGGACCCTGACCCTGTGGCGGCTCGGGGTCGCCCTGGTCCTGCTGCTCCCCCCCACCGTGGCGATGGGCGCGACCCTCCCGATCTTGGCCCGGGCCGTGTCGCGCGACGCGTGGTCTCGGCACGTCACGGGGCTCTACGTGAGCAACACGCTCGGCGCGGTGCTGGGCGCCGGAGTGGCGGGCCTGGTGCTGCTCCCCCGCCTGGGCGGACGCAGCTCCACCTGGATCGCCGCGGCGGCCAGCCTCGCGGCGGCGGCCTGGGTGGGCGCCGTGTTCCGCGGCGTGGTCGTCGAAGCCGACGCGCCGTCCGAGCGGGCCGAGGAGACCGCGACCGAGGCGCGGGAGGCCCGGCCGTCCATCGCGCTGCCCGCGGCCCTGGCGCTGGGGACGGGGCTCGCGTCGCTCGCCGGCGAGGTCCTCTGGACCCGGCTGCTCCGCACCGTCCTGCACGCGACGACGCAGGCCTTCGCGGCCATGCTCGTCTGCTATCTCCTCGGGATCGCCCTCGGAGGGTTGATCGCGCGTCGTCTGGCCCGGACGGGCGAGGGCGCGTCCCGCGCGCTCGCGGTCACGCAGGCGCTCGCCGCGGTCATGACGGTGCTCGCGATGGTGTCGCTCCCGCATCTCGTGCGGCTGATCCCCATCCTGCGCAACGAGGTGAGCTTCGTCCCCCACGAGCCGGGGGTCATCCTCACGGTGGCCGGGCTGCTCCTCCTCCCGCTGGCCGTGGTGCTGGGGACCGGGTTGCCGCTGACCTGGAAGCTCGCCGAGAACGACAGCGCCGGCGCGGCGCGGGGGACGGGGGCGCTCCTCGCGGCCAACACCCTCGGCGGGCTGTGCGGCTCGCTGCTCGCCGGCTTCTTCCTCGTCCCGGCGGTCGGGGTGGAGGCGGCGCTCTTCGTGGTGGTCTTCGTCCACCTGATCGTGGCGGGGCTCGCCGCCCGACGGGCCGCGGCCTCGCTCGGGCCCGCGGTGAAGTCGCTCGCCCTGACGGCGCCGCTCGCGCTGGGCGTGGTGGCGATCTGGCTGGGGCCCTCCGTCGAGCTCCCGTACCTGCTCCGCGCGGACGAGAACGCGATCGCCTCTCTCGTGCAGGGACCGAGCGCCCCGTGGCGCGACTCGATCGTCTTCCTGCGCGAGGGCAGGAACGCCACCGTGACGGTCATTCGAAACCCGAGCGGCCTGCGCCTCTACAACGACGGTCGACCGGAGTCCGGGTTCGGAGCGCGAGACCCGGGGTTCGGGCCCGAGCTGGCGCTGCTCGGCGGCGCGCCCGCCCTGTTCGGCTCCGAGCGGCGCCGGGCGATGGCGATCGGCCTCGGGGGAGGGCACACGAGCAGCCTGCTCCTCGCCGGAGGCTTCGAGCGCGTCGACGTCGTCGAGCTGGAGGAGGCCATCGTCGAGGCTGCGCGGCTGATGCACGAGGCGCGCGAGACTCCGTTCCCGTTGGATGACCCGCGGGCGACCCTGTACATCGACGACGCGCGCAACCGTCTCGCGCTCGCGGAGCCCGGCGCGTACGACGCCGTGGTCTCTCAGCCCTCGCACCCCTGGCTCGCGGGGTCGAGCGCGCTCTACACCCGCGAGTTCTTCGGCGAGGTCGACCAGGCGTTGAGCGAGCGCGGCGTGTTCTCGCTGTGGGTCAACCTCTTCCGGATCCGCCCGCGGCACGTCCGGGCCGTGGTCCGAACCCTGACCGAGACGTTCCCGCACGTTCAGGGCTTCATCGTCGATCAGTCGAGCTTGCTGCTCGTGGCGTCGCGGCACCCGCAGCCCTGGGGGCCCGAGCTCGCGAGTCGGCTGGAGACCCTGTCCGCCCGTTACCTCGAGCCGCACGGCATCGCTTCGCGGGGCGCCCTCGCGGCCGCGCTGGAGCTCGACGACGAGGCGGCACGGGCGCTCGGTGAGGGGGCCGAGATCATCGTGGACGACCGGCCGATGCTGGAGTTCGAGCTGGCGCGCACGGCGCCCACCGCCTTCGTCGGCCCGGCGGACCTCGACCGCGCGCTCGCTCGGGTGCCGTGGTGGTCCGAGGGGCTCGCCGAGCGCTGGCCGCAGAGTGAGCGGTTGGAGGCGTTCCTTCGCCGCGTGGCCGCGGTCGTCGCCCGCCCCCTCGCGCTGGATCGGGTCGAGCTGAGCCTGGATCACGCGGGGCTCTCGAGCGCCGAGCGAGCGCTGGTCGAGGGCGCGCTCGCGGAGGCCCGCGGAGACATCGGCGGCGCGCTCCGCGCTTACGATCGCGCGGCCACCCCCGAGGCGGCGGCCCGGGCGGACGAGCTCCGCGTGGCCGAGGACATGCCCTGGCGAGCGCTGCGCGTCGCGGCCGGACGTCAGGTCGCGCCCGCGCGGTCCACGGCGCTGCTTCGAGCGGCGCTCCAGGTGGATCGGGAGTGGGCGTACCAGGTCGCGCTCGACATCGCGAGCCGGGTCGGCGCTGCGGACGAGGCAGCGCTCCTCGGGTTCGTGCGCCTCCGGGCGGCGGAGCCGTGTCGGGCGTGGCGGGAGAGCCCGCGCCAGACCGAGACGATGGCGCGCGTCGTCGGCGAGGTGGCCGCGATCGCGCGCGAGTGCGCCGACGCTGCGGACGACCGAGACGGGGCGCGCCGCCTCGAGACGCTCTCGGTCCGGGCGCGCCGGGCCGAGGCGGAGGGAGCGTACGAACGCGGCGAGGCCTGCCGCGCCGGAGGCAACGGGGGCTGCGCCTTGATGCTGCTGCGGCGCGCGACTCGCGCCTACCCGAGCCACAGCCGCGCGGCGATCGCCCTCGCGACCATTCACCATCGCGCCGGGCGCACCGAGGACGCGAGGCGGGCGCTGATCGCCGCGTTCGAGGCCACCCAGGGAGTCGGCCCGTCGCAGATGCGGCTCGGCGCGGCGGCCCGGGAGCTGGGGATCCAGATCCGCGGGCTCGACGAGGCCCCCACGTCGGACGGGTCACCGACGTCGGCGGCGCCCACGCCGCGCTGACGTCAGAAGCCGGTGCGGCCGCCGGGGCCCGACTCGCGGGGGCCGCGCACGGCGAGGCCGAAGACGGGCTCGTAGGTCACGTAGTGGATCGTGCGGTCCTTGGCCTCGGCCTCCAGGTGGGTCTCGTGGAGGGTGAGGCGGACGATCTCGGTGAGCACCGTGGTGCTGCTCGAGCCCCCGAGGTAGACCGAAGCCCGATGCTCATCGGCGGCCAGGTAATCCTCGCCCTTCTTGTCGAGGCCCGAGGACTTGTCGAGGATGTCGGCGAGAAGCTTGCGGTCCATCCCGCGCATCCTGGTTCGCGCCGCCGTGGGGGTCAAGCGTGGGCTGCGGTCCTCGCGCTCGGGCTGCTGCTGGGCTGCGGCGGGCCCATGGCGGACGGCCGCCGGGCGATGGTGCGCGGCGACTTCGAGGGCGCGGCGGCGGCCTTCCGGAGGGCCACCGAGGAGACGCCGGACGATCCCCGCGCGTGGCTCGCGCTCGGCCGCGCCGAGATGAACGCGGAGCGCTACCCGCGCGCCCGGGAGGCCTTCACGCGGGTGGCGTCCCTGCGCGGGTCGGCCGCGCTGCCGCGGGTGCTGATCGGACACACCTGGGAGCTCCAGCGCCGCTACGACGAGGCGCTGATCGCCTACCGGCACGCGGTCGAGGTCGCCCCCCGGTCGGCCTACGCGCACCGGGTGCTCGGCACGCGGCTGCTCCGCTGGGGCGAGCCGGCGCTGGCCCTCGCGTCGCTCGAGCGCTCGCTGGAGCTGGACCCCGAGCACGCCGAGACGTGGAACGCGCTCGGGCTCGCTCGCTATCACGCCGACGACCGGCCGGGCGCCGAGCGCGCGTTCCGGGACGGGCTCGCCCGGCACCCGGAGCACGTCGGGCTGTCGCTCGGGCTGGCCGCGATGCTGGTGAACGAGGGCCGCCACGAGGAGGCGCTCTCGGTGTACGACCGGGTGGTGGGCCTCGCGCCGACCTTCGCCCCGGCGCACGTCGGCCGCGGGATCCTGCTCCACGAGCTCGGCCGCGAGGACGACGCGGAGGCGGCGTTCGTGCGCGCGGTCGAGGTGGCGCGGCGCCCGGCGCGCTTCCGCCGCCGCCTCGAAGCCTACCGCGCCCTGCGCCGCGGCGATTGACCGGGGAGGGCGGCGCTCTCTACTCTCCACGTCGTGATGGCGCGCGCGTTCGTGGTGTTCGGGGTCAGCTTGGCGATCGTCGTCGGCCTCGTGAGCGACGTCGACGCGCAGCGCCGGAGGCGTCGACGCGCGCAGCCCCCGCCCAACGGGACGCTGATGGTGCAGACGACGGTCGACGGCGCCGAGGTGCTGGTCGACGAGTCGACGGTGGGCTTCACGCCGCTCGAGAGCCCGATCGAGCTGCCGCCCGGCGAGCACACGGTTCGCGTGCGCCGCCCCGGCTACACCGAGTTCGACGACGTCGTCACCGTGCAGCCCGGCCGTGGCGCGGTGGTGAACGCCGATCTGATCGCGCTGGCGATGGTGGTCACGGTCCGCTCGGACCCGGACGAGGCCCGGGTGTTCGTGGACGGCACCTTCCGCGGCAACACGCCGATCGAGCTGGAGCTGATCGAGGGCGAGCACCAGCTGCGCGTGACCGCGCCCCGGTTCCAGGAGCACACCCGCACGCTCACCGCGATCCCGGGTGAGCTCGAGCTGATCGACGTGACCCTCGAGGCGGTCCCCGAGGAGCTGCTCAACCCTCGCGCGCCCGAGTGGTACGAGGAGCCGGTCACGTGGATCGCGATCGGAGGCGGCGCCGCCGCGCTGGCGGTGATCATCGTCATCGTCGCGGTGGTGACCCAGCAGCCCGGCCCGCCGCTCCAGGACTTCTGCGGCGAGAACGACGAGATGTGCGATCTCGTCGTGCGGCCCGGCTGGGAGTTTTGACTTGTCGGGCAGGGGCGGGTCCGCCCCCGCCCCCCCGCTGCGCCGGCACAACGGTCACCACTCCGGCTGCTCCGCAGCCTACGCGGTGACCGCTGCACCGGCTCCGCGGGGCCCCCCCACCCACTCCGGGACCTCGCTCCGCTCGGCCCCGACCCCAGCGCGGGGCGCTGGGGGCCCCCGCGGCTCGCGCTCGCGCTTCGCGCGAGCTGGCCGCCCGCTGCCGCGGGATCGGACCGGCGAGGGTGCGTGCGGCGAC
>JAYZQJ010000229.1:0-40489 GCA_036149055.1 Myxococcota bacterium
GCCGCAGGGGACCCAGCGCCCCGCGCTGGGGTCGGGGCCGAGCGGAGCGAGGTCCCGGAGTGGGCAGGGGGGGCCCCGCGGAGCCGGTGCAGCGGCGCGCGCGTAGGGCGCGGATGCGCCCGAAGTCGCGCGCCGTTGTGCCGGCGCAGCGGGGGGGCGGGGGCGGACCCGCCCCTGCCCGGAAACTCAGCCTCAGCCGAGCACGGAGGCGAGGGGCGTGTACTCGACGCCGACGTCGTTCGCGACCGCCTCGTAGGTGCAGGCGCCGTCCCAGGTGTTGACGCCCTTCGCGAGGGGCGCGTCCGAGCGGACCGCGGCCTCGACGCCCTCGTTGGCGATCTTGAGCGCGTAGCGGGCGGTCACGTTCGTCAGGGCGAAGGTGCTCGTCATCGGGACCGCGCCCGGCATGTTCGGCACGCAGTAGTGCACGACGTCGTGGAGCACGAAGGTCGGGTTGTCGTGGCTGGTCGGCTTGCAGGTCTCGATGCAGCCGCCCTGGTCGACCGCGACGTCGACCACGACCGCGCCGGGCTTCATCTTCTTGACGAGGTCCTCGGTGACGAGCTTCGGCGCCTTGGCGCCGGCCACGAGCACCGCGCCGATGACGAGGTCGGCGTCGCAGACCGACTCCTCGACGTTCTTCGGGTCGCTGTAGAGCGTCTCGATCTGACCCTGGAAGATGTCCTCGAGGTAGGCCATGCGGTCGTGGTTGACCTCGAGCATGGTCACCTGGGCGCCGAGGCCGACCGCGATGCGCGCGGCGTGGCTGCCGACGATGCCGCCGCCGAGGATGGTCACGTGACCGCGGCGCGTGCCGGGCACGCCACCGAGGAGGATGCCGCGGCCGCCGCGCTCCTTCTCGAGCGAGGTCGCGCCGACCTGGGTCGCCATGCGGCCGGCCACCTCGCTCATCGGGCGGAGCAGGGGCAGGCTCCCGTCCGGGTTCTCCACCGTCTCGTAGGCGATGGCGCGGACCTTCTTCTCCATGAGCTGACGGGTCAGCTCGGGGAGCGGGGCGAGGTGGAGGTAGGTGTAGAGGATCTGGCCCTCGCGGAAGTACTGGACCTCCGACGCGAGCGGCTCCTTCACCTTCATGACCATCTCGGCCGCCCACGCGTCGGCGGCGGTCGGCACGATCTTGGCGCCGACCGAGGTGAACTCGGCGTCGGTGATGCCCGAGCCGAGGCCCGCCCCCTTCTGGATGTGGACCTGGTGGCCCGCGCGGGTCAGCGCGGCCACGCCGCCGGGGTTGATGCCCACGCGGAACTCGCGGGTCTTGATCTCCGTCGGGACGCCGATGATCACGTAGCTGCCTCCTCTTTCGCGGCGAGCCTAGCGTGCTCCGCCGCGCGCGAAAGGACGGATCCCGCGACGCACCGCGTCACGAGTGCGTAACGTCACCGGGTGACAGATCGTCTCTCGCAGAGGCGCAGAGCCGCAGACGGGTGGCGACGGGATGGAGCCTGGCCGCCGGCCACTCGGATGCGCGCTGGGTGGCGGCTCACGCGGGGGAATTGTGCTCTCGCAAAGGCGCAAAGACGCCAAGGGGACGGGTGGCGGCGGGATGGGGGCTGGCCGCCGGGCAGCCGGGGCGCCGCTCGCCAGCTCGGAAACTCGGGAGGCGACAGATACTCTCTCGCAGAGTCGCAGAGGCGCAGAGGCGCGGCCTCGGGATGGAGCCTGGCCGCCGGCCACTCGGATGCGCGCTTGGTGGCGGCTGCTGCGAGGGAATTGTGCTCTCGCAAAGACGCAAAGCCGCCAAGGGGACGGGTGGCGGCGGGATGGGGGCTGGCCGCCGGGCAGCAGGGCGGCCACGCGCCTATGGGGGTTGCTGGCCGTCGAGGATTCGAGCCGCGGCTTCGAGTCGTCGACCGAGCCCGTGGCAGCCAGCAGCGCGCGGCATGGGGACGGACCGAAGGCCGGATCGTCGCGCACGTCCTCGTCCCCGTGCACGTGCTCGTCCCCGTGCACGTGCTCGTCCCCGTGCACGTGCTCGTCCTCGTGCACGTCCTCGTCCCCGTCCCCGTGCACGTGCTCGTCCTCGTGCGCGTGCACGTGCTCGTCCTCGTGCACGTCCTCGTGCACGTCCTCGTGCGCGTACACGTCCTCGTCCCCGTCCCCGTGCATGTCCTCGTGCCCGTCCCCGCCCTCGACCACGACGGCGGTTCGCACGTGGGATCTCTCGATGGCGTCGGAGACCCGATTCGAAGCTCATCCATGAGCTGCGTCGCCCGCGCGAAACACCCGCGGCCCGTGCCCGGCGAGCTCGAGAGGTGGCAACCAGCGGCGCCGGGCACCCCCGCCCGCTTCCACGACACTGACCTGAGACGACGGCAGGCGACGAGCGCAGCGAGGTCGCCGCACGGACCACCACCAGCTGGGTTCGATCCCGCGGTAGCGGGCGGCCAGCGAGCGCGCAGCGCGAGCGCGAGCCGCAGGGCCCCGAGCGCCCCGTCGCTGGGGTCGCGGCGCGAGCGCGAAGCGCGCAGCGCCGACGGAGTCGGGAGGGGGGCCCCATTGGCGCTTTGCCCAATGGGGGGAGGGTTTGCCCCAAACCCTCCAAAAAACTCAGCTCAATCGAACAGCGCGCCGGCCGCGTGGCGCGCGAAGCGCCACATGTAGCGGGGGCGGAAGTGGTAGCTCACGTAGGCCTCCTCCCGCAGCGCCGCGAGGGCGTCCTCGCTCATCGTCGGGTGGGGCACGCTGGGACGGAAGCCGGTGAGGGACTCCGGCGGCAGGGCCGGGGCCTGGGCCTCGAGAGTGGTGCCGGGGTAGGGCGTGGCCACCGTGAACTGGACCGCGAACGAGTCCAGGCGCTTTGCCCACTGCAGGGTCTCGCGCATCGTGCGCTCGTCGTCCTCGGGGAGGCCGAGCAGGTAGTTGCAGATCACCCGGATGCCGAGGCGCTGGGCGACCTCGACCACGCGCTCGATCTGGGCGATGGGAGGCGGCTTGCGCTTGTGGCCGCCGAGCAGGCCGCGGTCGACGCTCTCGACGCCGATCTCGAGGCTGCGCAGGCCGGCGCGCCAGAGCAAGACGAGCAGCCCCTCGTCGAGGCGGTCGGCGCGCATCTCGCCGCTGAACCGCATGCCCAGCGGCATCAGCGCGTGGGCGAGGGCGCGCACCCGGTCGGGGTCGAGGTTGAAGAGCGGGTCGCGGAAGGAGACGCCGGTCGCGCCGTAGGTGTCGCGGAGGTGGGCGATCTCGGCCGCGACGCGCGCGGGGTCGCGCTCGCGGAACGCCGCGGTCACCCGCCACGGGCAGTAGCCGCACGCGTAGGGGCAGCCCCGGGCCGAGGCGACCGGCAGGGTGATGCCGCGGCTCAGGAACGCGTAGCGGTAGCGGTCGACCGGGAAGGGCGACCAGTCGGGCCAGGGGAGGGCGTCGAGGTCCTCGACCGCGCCCGCCTCGGCGAGCCCCGGGCCGAGGTCGAGCAGGGCCGCGCCCAGGTTCTCGGGCTCGCCGCGCACCACCACGTCGGCGACGTCGGCGTAGCGCTGCGGCCGGGCGCTCGCGTGGGCGCCGATGACGAAGGTCCGCACCCCGCGCTCGCGGAGCCGCGCGAGGAGGCGGCGCTCGGCCTCGCAGTCCACCAGCGAGCTGAGGAGCACGACCGCGTCGGCGTCCGCGGCGCCCGCGAGGCCGCCGTCTCGCACCTCGACCGCGCGGACCTCGTGCCCCGCCGCCTTCAGCTGGGCCGCGAGGTGGCCGAGCACGAGCGGAGGCAGGTCGGCGAGGCGGGACTTGGCGTGCTCGAGCAGGCGGGCCCGCCAGGAGTCTCCGACCTCGAAGACCGTCCCGTATCCGCCGGCGACGTCCTTGAGCGTGCAGCCGGCGTGCGAGTAGACGGTGACGAGAGCGACGCGCATGGACACCCGAGACGGCCAGGGGGCAGGGCTCGATTCCCTGCAGGTGCGGTTAGCATCGGCCGGAGATCACTGCTAGACGGCTCGGGCCGAATCCGCCGACGCGGCCCGTGAATCGGGCGCCTGGCCGGGTGAGCCGCGCCCATGGAAGCCGTCCGAAGCGATCGCCACAGCCCCTCTCCGGAGGACGACACGCCGCGGCGAGGCTGGCTGTGGGCGCTCGCGCTCGTCGGCGTCGGGGGCGCGGCCGTCGCCGCGTGGCTCGCGCTCGGCGGGCGGTCGCTGCCCGGCACCGGCGGGCTGATGGTGGAGCTGCGCGACCGCGGCCGCATCGCGGTGGTCGGCGCCGAGGACCTCACCCGCCTGGAGGTCACCGGCACCGAGCTCGTCCCGGCCGCGTCGGTCGAGGGGCTGCAGGCCGCGCTCGAGGGGACCGACGAGGCGGCGCTCGCCGAGGTGCTGACCGAGCGCGGCATCGGGAACGTGATCGTCGACGGACGGCGCGGCGGATCCCTCGAGGAGGGCGCGTCGATCGCCGATCGCCTCGCGGCCTACGGGAACATGGAGAGCCTGCGCGGCGTGCACCTCTCGCCGACGGCCGCGCTCTACGAGCGGCGGCGCGGGCTGGATCTCGAGGGAGAGCTCGGCGACGCGCTCGCCCGCGCGGCTCGGCAGATCGTCAGCGGCGCGCGCCTCCCGCGCATCCGCGCCTTCCCCGAGCCGCTCCGCCGCACCCGCAACGTCGAGGTGATGGTGATGCTGTCGCGCGGCGGCCGGCCGCGGCTCTGGCGCTCGGCGCGGGGCGGCTCGATCGCCCGCGCGCTGATCACCGCCGCGAGCGTCGCGCGCCAGCGCTGGCAGGAGCGCGAGCAGCTGATGGGCAGCATCGACGAGCAGCTCCCGCGCATGACGGTGCAGGTGTTCCTGCTCGAAGAGGACGGCACGCTGGGCGACCGCACGCCGGCCTTCGTCGAGCGGGTGTTCACCGAGGATCACGGCGTCGCCTTCGAGGAGCGCGGCAGCTGGCACTACCTCCTGCCCCGCGCGACCCGGGAGCGCGGCGGGGGCTCGGCGATGGCCGCGTATCAGGCCGCCTTCGAGGACGCGGGCCTCGCCTACCAGGCGGAGGGCGACGGCGGCGCGGAAGAGGCGGCGGAGCTGGCGCGAGACGCGTTCCAGCGCAGCTTCTCGCGGAGCGACATTCGCCTCTACCGGCTGGTGGCGAGGGAGGTCGGGACGTCGGAGCCCACCGCGTCGGCCGGCCGGCCGCTGCCGCTCCCGTCCGACTCGGGCTCGTTCGGCGAGGGGCTGCTCGGCCCCGGCGCGCTCGAAGGGCTCTGAGCCGGCACCTCGCCGGTGGGCTCGCGCTCGGCGACCGCCGGCAGCCGCATCACGAAGGTCGTGCCGACGCCCTCCTGGCTGCGCACCTCGATGTGCCCGCCGGCGGCGTTGACGATCCGCTGCGAGATGGCGAGGCCGAGCCCGGTGCCGCGGTCCTTGGTGGTGACGAACGGCACGAAGAGGTTCGCGAGCACCCGCTGCGGGATGCCGGGCCCGGTGTCCTGCACCCAGAGCTCCACCCAGCGCTTCACCTCGCCGTAGGCCTCCGTCCGGGTGCGCTCGAGCGTGCGCACGGTGAGCTCGCCGCGGCCCTCCATCGCCTGCGCGGCGTTCTGGCCGAGGTTGATGAGCACCTGGCGCAGCCGCTCGGCGTCGATCCGGACCCGGGGCAGATCCGCGCCGAGCTCGAGCTTGGCCTCGACGCCGTCCGGCAGATCGGGCCCGAGCAGCTGCACCGTGCGCTCGACCGCCGCGTTGACGTCGGTGGGCGCGGGGTCGCCGGTGCTGGGGCGCGCGTAGTCGAGGAACGACGAGACCACGCGGTTCAGCCGGTCGACCTCCTCGACGATGATGTCGAGGAACTCGCCCGCCTGCGGCTCGTCCTCCGGCTCGTTGAGGAACTGCGCGCTCGCCTTGATCGCGCCGAGCGGGTTGCGGATCTCGTGGGCGAGACCGGCGGCCATCTCACCGAGCGCGGCGAGGCGGTCGCGCTGCTTGAGGCGCTGGTAGAGGCGCGAGTTCTCGATCGCGATCGAGGCCTGGGCGGCGAGCGCGCGGAGCAGCTGCACCTCCTCGGGGCTGAAGGCGTCGCGGAGGCGGTCGTCGCGCAGGCAGAGCAGCCCGTAGGTCTCGTCGGTGCCGCGGAGCGGGACGCACACCGACGCCTTCATCGCCTCGAGGGTCTGAATCACCTCGGCGAGCATCTCCGCCTGCAGATCCTCGCCGAGCTCCCGCGCCTCCTCGAGCTCGCGCTCCAGGTTCTCGAGCACCACCTCCTCGTCCGCGCGCAGCCGGTCGACGAGGGGGCGCGCGGCCGGGAGCTCGATCCGGCGCGCGGGCTCGAGGCCCACGTGGCCGCCGAGGTCGAAGCCCTGGCCGCGCTCGTCGACGAAGTAGATCGACGCGTCGGTGACCCGGCGCGATCCCTCGAGGCCGCTCATGACCAGCTGGCTCATCTCGTCGATGGCCAGGGTGTGCGCGAGCCGGGTGCGCAGCTCCCCGATGATCTGCTCGAGGTCGTAGCGCTCCCGGAAGAAGATCTGCGAGATCTGCTGCTCGAGCTTCGCGCGCACCGGCTCGAAGATCAGGAAGAGCACCAGCGCCGCCACGACCGAGTGCAGGAAGAAGTGTCCCGGGTCGAGGTAGACGAGCACCCACACGATGCCCGCGAGCGAGAACGACAGCGCGGTGAGCAGGAACAGCCGCCCGGCCAGCTCGTAGAGGTCGAGCAGCCGGTAGCGCAGCACGGACTGCGAGAGCACGTAGAGGAAGACGAGGATGAGCACCGTGCCCACCGGCGGGATCTCGAGGCCCGCGTAGGGGAGGTACTCGGCCAGGGTGAAGACGGCGGCCAGCGCGCCCACCACCGCGAGGTAGGTGAGCCGGGCCCGCTCGAAGCGCGAGCGCGCGACCCGCCCGGCCCGGAAGAGCATCACCATCGCCGCCGCGAGCAGCACGAAGACGTAGGTGAAGATCAGCGCGGCGAAGAAGATCTGATGGAAGAGCGGGGTGAAGACCGCCGCGATCATGCCGAGCGCGAGCAGGAACGCGCCGCGCTGGAGCTGGGTGGCTCGCCTCGACTCCGGCTGCAGGAACGTGCGGAAGAACTGCACGGCGGCCAGCGGGAGGAGCACCGCGCAGACCAGGTTCAGCCGCTCGAGGAACGGCCCCCCGTCGAAGAAGCGGACGAGGAACGTCGACAGGTACCAGGCGCCGACCGTGGCCCCGAAGAGGCTGAAGAACCAGTGCACCCGCCGCTTCCGCGGCCGCAGGAGCACGCTCGACGCGATGGCGAAGCAGAGGACCGCTGCGAGCAGCGAGGTCTGTGTACGGAGATCCACGCCGCGTCAGGGTAACGCAGACCCGCCCCCGAGGGTCGGAGCCCGGCGCGCCAGCCCGCCGCCCACGTCCTCCCGTCCCGAATGACCCGAGACGGCGGGCGACGAGCGCAGCGAGGTCGCCGCCCGCGCCCATCCCGCCCGTTCGACCCCGCGGCAGCGGGCGGCCAGCTCGCGCGGAGCGCGAGCGCGAGCCGCAGGGGACCCAGCGCCCCGCGCTGGGGTCGCGCGCGAGCGGAGCGAACGCGCGCGGAGTGGGTTGGGGGGGCCCCGCGGAGCCGGTGCAGCGGTCACCGCGTAGGCTGCGGAGCAGCCGGAGCGGTGACCGTTGTGCCGGCGCAGCGGGGGGGCGGGGGCGGACCCGCCCCTGCCCAAAAACGTCAGAACGCCCAGCCTGGCTCGGAGCCGCAGGGGTAGACGCGGGGGCGGGTGAAGACGCCGTGGCCGCCGCCGGGGCTCTCGAAGGGCCAGGCGGAGAAGATGAGGGTGGCGTCGCCGCCGTCGGCGAAGGGCGTCAGCGCGAGCTCGGACTGCATGACCGGCGCCTCGCCCGGCTCGAGCACGAGGCGGCTCAGCCACCAGACCTCACCCTCGTGGCGGACCGCGACGAGCACGCCGACGGGGCCCTCGTGGTCGCGCGCCGAGAGCTCGACCGCGAGGCACGGGGCGGGCTCGCGGGTCACGCGGAGGGGGAGCTCGACCCGCGCCGGCTCGGCCGAGGCGGCGAAGACGGGGACGCGCAGCTCGTCGCCTTCGACGTCGATCGCGGCGCCCTCGGGCACGGTGGCGGCGCGGCCGTCGTGGAGCGCGTGCACCAGGCTCTGCAAGGCGACGCAGGGGCCGACGCGGGGGCGGCGGAGGGAGACCACCTCGCCTCCGTCGGACTCGACGACGAAGGCGAGCGTGGCGGGCTCGCCCGCGAGGCGCTCGAGCGGGATCTCGAGCGGCTGCCGCCAGCGCGGCACGAGGTCGCGCTCGGTCAGGGTGCGGCGGCGGCCCGACGCGTCGGCGAGGATCCGGAAGCGCGCCTCGCGCCCCTCCACGAGCCCGACCTCCGCGTAGAGGCAGGCCCCGGGGCAGGCGGTGATGGGGGCGGAGACCCAGGTCGGGCCGCGGCGGGCGGAGAGCGTGAAGCCCTCGGCCTCGGGCGCCGCCCCGGCGCTCCCGGTGAACCCGGCCCGCCACGCCTCGAAGGGCCGCGCGCCCTCGCAGGCGACGTCGTCCGCGGGCCCGTCGGGCGGCGTGAGCGCGAAGGCCTCGAGCGGGCGCGCGCCACCGTCCCCCGCGGTCCGTGGGTGCCGGAGGACGAGGTGGGTGGCCTCGGCGCCCGGCGACGGCGTGCCCTCGAGCCAGCGGCGCGCGGCGGCCCGCGCCGAGGGGGCGACGAGCGCGAATCCGTCGGCCCTCGCCTCGAGCGGCCTCGGCGCGTCGAGCGGGCCGCCCGGGCCCTCGAGCCACACCTCCACCGTCGCGCCCGGGGCGGTGAGGCGGAGCGCGATCAAGGCGTCGCGTCGGACGGGCGCGCCGAGGGGGAAGACCGTCTCCCTGCCTCCGCGTTCAGCGGACGGGCCGAGCCGGATCGGCCGCCGCTCGATGGTCGCCGGCGCCGCGCGGCGCGCCCAGCCCGAGGTGGCGTGCGCGAGCCGGCCGACGCGGGCGTAGCGCTCGACGAGGGTGAGGAGCTCGGCCGGGGGCCACGCTGCCGCCGTCGCGTCGAGGCGGAGCGGATCGGCCCGCGCCACCGCCCAGGGGCACGGCTCGCTCGAGGTCGCCGCCGACAGCCACAGCGGCCGGGCCCGGCCCTCGCTCGCGAGCCGCTCCGGGCGCAGCGCCCCGACGGTGGACACGCAGCCGTCGCGCTCCCTCATCCAGCCGGTGACGCCGTCGGGGACGCGGACCGGCGCGGGGTCGAGCGCCGCCGCCTTCGCCCGGGGCGCGGCGCGGAGCGCGGGCGCGAAGGCGACCCCGAGCGCGAACACCCAGGCCACCACCCACGCCATCGGCCGCGCGATCGTCGTGGGTCGCGCTTCATCGGCCGCGGTCCAGGCGGCCGCGAGCGCGAGGCCCACCGCGAGGGGCCAGGCCGCCGCCCATGGAGTGAGCCCGGGCGCGAGCAGCGCGCCGATCGCGGCCGGTGCGAGCAGCGCGACCACGAGCCGAGCGCCGCGGTCTCCCCGCGCCCGGCGAGCGGCGAGCCAGACGAGCGCGGCGGCCGGGATCGCCCAGGCGGCGGGCACGAGCGCGGCGAGGGAGAGCCCCGAGGTCGCCGACCGGACGGCGACCGGCGCGCAGCCCGAGGCCGCCAGGACCATCAGCGCCGCGCCGACCACGCAGGTCGCGGGCGCGAGCCGGGGCGCGGCCTCGGCCCGCGCCGCGCGCGTCCAGCCATGCAGGAGCGCGGCGCCCAGGAGGGCCAGCCCCGCGATCCCGGCCCAGGGCGCCCAGGCCGCGGCGAGCGCCAGCGCGACGCCCGCGCCCCAGCCTCCGGCCCGGCTCGGCCGCGCGCCGCCGGACACGCGCGCCGCCGCCGCCCAGAGGAGGAGCCCCGCGATCCCCTCGAGCTCGGCGGCGAAGGCGGCCACCGTGGTGAGCAGGAGGGCGAGCGCGCGGGCCGCAGGTCGCGCGGGCGCCCAGCCTCCCCAGGCGACGCAAGCCGCGACGAGCGCGCCCCAGAGCACGCCGAGCGCGAGCGTCGGCTCGGCGGCGCGGAGGCAGAGCGCGGCCAGGGCCTGCGGGAGCGGGCCGACCGCCGCCGGGATGGTGAGCCCGGCCGTCCCGTCCGACGCCCACGCGGCCGCGTCGAGCGCGGCGGCCCAGCTCCCCGGCACCGGCTCGCCCCGGAGGAGATCGCGGGCGATCAGCCGGCCGCGGAGGGCCCCGGCGCCGACGCAGGCCGCGAGCAGCGCCAGCGGGGCCAGCAGATCGGTCCAGCGCAGACGGGGGGACATGGGACCTCGGGAGCCGCGCCACCGTACACCAAGCGCACTTCGCCCCGGTGGTTTCGAGCCGATCGGCGCGATAGGGTTCCGGCCGATGCAGATCGAGGTCAACGGAGAGGCGCGCGACGTGGGCGACGGAGTCACCGTGCGCGCCCTGCTGGAGCAGCTCGGGCTGGGCGACACCCTGGTCGCGGTCGAGCGGAACCAGGAGATCGTGCCGCGCCGCGAGCACGCCACCGCGCAGCTCGCGGACGGGGACCGGATCGAGATCGTGCACTTCGTCGGAGGCGGTTGAGATGAGCGAAGACGTCCTGAAGATCGGCGCGCACACCTTCCGCTCCCGGCTCTTCGTCGGGACGGGCAAGTACCGGGACATGGACGAGACGCGGGCCGCGCTCGCGGCCTCGGGCTCCGAGGTCGTGACGGTGGCCGTGCGCCGGGTGGACCTCGGCGCGCAGGGCGGCGAGAGCCTGATCGGGCACCTGCTCGAGAAGGAGTACGTGATCCTGCCCAACACCGCCGGCTGCTACACGGCGGACGACGCGGTCCGGACGGCGAAGCTGGCGCGCGAGATGCTCGAGACCGATCTCGTGAAGCTCGAGGTCCTCGGAGACGAGCGCACTCTATTCCCCGACGTGCCGGCCACCCTGCAGGCGGCCGAGGCGCTCGTGAAGGCGGGCTTCACCGTGCTGCCCTACACCAGCGACGACCCGATCACCGCCAAGCGGCTCGAGGAGCTCGGCTGCGCGGCCGTCATGCCGCTGGCCGCGCCCATCGGCAGCGGGCTGGGCATCCGCAACCCCTACAACATCGAGATCATCCTCCAGCACGCCGGCGTCCCCGTCATCGTCGACGCGGGCGTCGGCACCGCGAGCGACGCGGCGGTGGCGATGGAGCTCGGCGTGGACGGGGTGCTGATGAACACCGCCATCGCCGGCGCGAAGGACCCCGTGCGCATGGCGGGCGCGATGCGCAAGGCGGTCGAGGCGGGCCGCGACGCCTACCTCGCCGGCCGGATCCCGAAGCGCCTCTACGCCACCGCGTCCTCTCCGCTCGAGGGCGTGATCGGCTCGACGCAGGGGTGAGCGTCCCCTTCGTCCTGACCCTGATCACGCCGCGGGCGCCGGACCTCGCCCGCCTCCGCGACGCGCTCACCGCCCTCCCCCCGGGGGCGGCCGCCGTGCAGCTCCGTCAGCCCGACGGCGCGACCCGGCGCGCGCTCGCCCAGCCGATCGCCACCCTCTGCCGCGATCACGGCGCGGCGCTGCTCGTGAACGACGATCTCCCCCTCGCCGCCGCGATCGGCGCCGACGGAGCGCAGCTCCCGGAGCGCGGCCCGTCGGTGGCGGCGGCGCGCGAGGCGCTCGGCGAGGCCGCGTGGATCGGGGTCTCGAGGCACGCCGCGCCCGGCCTGCGCGCGGCGCGGGACGCCACCTTCGCCCTGCTCTCCCCCGTGTTCACCGTGCCGGGCAAAGGCGCGCCCCTCGGCGTCGACGGCTTCGCGCGCGCCGCGCGCGGCGCCCCCCTCCCGGTGCACGCGCTCGGCGGCGTCACCGCGGCCTCGGCCCCCGCGCTCCGCGACGTCGGCGCGAGCGGCGTGGCCGTGATCCGCGCCGTGTTCGACGCGAAGGACGCCGCCGCCGCGGCCGCCGCCCTGGCCGCCCCGTTCCTCGCTTGAAGTGAACGCGCGCGAGCCTCCTCGCCCGTCGCCGATCGTCCCGAGAACCTTGCTCCCTTCCACTCCCGGACGGCATGCTCGACCCTCGTGCGCGACTTCACGAAGGGCCTCCTCAAGTTCCTCGGCGCGGTGCTGGTCATCGCCGGCGTCGCCGCCGCCGTGCTGTACTTCTTCTTCGTGCGCGTGGTGGAGGTCGGCCACAACGCGATGGCCCCGACGATCATGATCGGCGATCGGGTGCTCGTCTGGCGCGGCCACGACTTCGACCTCGGAGACGTCGTGCTCTGCCCGCACCCCGCGCAGCCCGGCCGGTTCGTGATGGGCCGCGTGGTGGCGCGGACCGGTCAGACGGTCGAGATCACGCGCGGTCAGCTCGTGATCAACGGGCAGGCGCCCGATCGCGATCTCCGGGCGGCGTTCGAGTTCTACGACGCCGAGCGCGGCGAGTCGTACGAGGTCGATTGGGGGGTCGAGTCGATCCTCGACCACGACTACACGTTCATGAGCCGCACGCGTCGGCGGCCGATGGAGATGCGGCCCGCCACCGTGCGCGGCGCGGCGGTCTTCCTGCTGAGCGACAACCGCTCCTATGGCGGCGAGGACAGCCGGACCTTCGGGCAGGTGAACGTGGCGACCTGCGAGGGCGAGGTGTTCATGCGCCTGACCGCCGCGGAGGCGCCGGCGGAGATCCCGCACGGCCACCTCGACTTCATCGAGTAGTGCAGGTGGACAGCGGACGCCTTTGCGGGGACAGTCCGCGCATGCGTTCGCCGTTCGCTCTCGCCCTCGCGCTGCTCACGTCGCTGCCGCTGGCCGCGGCCGCCCAGGAGGCGGAGACGCCGTCCGAGGATCAGCCCGCGCGCGCCACCGAGACGGTCGCCGAGGGGCAGCCCCGCTACCTCGCGGCGATGCGCTCCGAGCTCGAGGCGATGCGCGCCGCCGGCGCCCGGTGCGAGGCGCTCGACGCCCAGCGCGGACAGTGCCGGTTCACCACCCGCGGCGCCACGACCGGCCGCGAGTTCGAGGTGGAGCTCGTCTACAGCGACCGCACCGACACGATCTACTTCTACGTCGAGGACTACCTCACCGCGCCCGCCGACGCGGGCTCGACCCCCGCGGTGCTGCGTCGCCTGATGGAGCTCAACTGGAGCCTGCTGATCGGCAAGTTCGAGTGGGACTCCACCGACGGCGAGGTCCGCCTCGCCATCATCCTCAACACCGACTCGAACTTCGATCGCCGCGCGTTTCGCAGCTCGGTCCGCGCCATCGGCCAGCTCGCCGACCGCTACCACAACGAGCTGTCCCGCATCGCCCGCGGCGAGTAGTCCCGGCACGACCTGGCACGGAGCGTGTAGTCTGGGCGGCCCATGCCAGTCCCAGCATGTTTTCGCCGGTCATCTCGCCCCCGCTGGCACGACCTGACCCAGCGTCCCCTGTCGACCTGGCACATCGTCGCGCTCCTCCTGCTGACCGCGAGCCCCGCCCTCGCCCAGCCCGCCCCCACCCCGCCGGAGCCGGAGCCCAGCCCGAGCATCGACTCGGACGCGGACTCGGACGCACAGCCCCAGGAGGCGGCCTCCTCCCTCTCGCCCCCGGTCGAAACCGCCCGCGCCCAGCCTGCGAGTGAGCCCGCCCCGCGCCCCGCGCCGGCCCCCGCGCCCCGCACCCGCTTCTGGCGCATGCCGCGGGAGCTCGTCCGCCGCCCGCTGACCTTGCCGCAGGCGGTGATCCGCTTCGACAAGGGCCTCGCGTTCAGCGTGTCGGGTCCGCGCGCCTACGGCACCGGGACCTTCGGCTTCGGGGTCGGCCTGCACGACGACTTCGAGCTCGGCGCGACCCCGGTCGTCGGAAACCTCGGCGTCCCCTCGTTCGACCAGCCGAGCGTCTACGCGCGCGCCCGCGCGCTCTCGGGCGACGTGCAGCTCGCCGTCCGCTCCCGGGTGTGGGTCCCGCTCTGGGGCCAGCAGCCCACCATGTGGGAGGTGGCGGTGGAGCTCGCCGCGACCTCGGGCTTCTTCAGATTCGACGCGGCGCTCGAGTACGCCCTGCTCTTCTCCGACCCGCTCCACCAGCGGATCGGCGCGCCCCTGACCGCCACGCTCCAGGCGGGCCCGAACGGCTTCTCGATCACGTCGGGCCTCTACGTGTACAACGACTTCGACGACGTCGACGTGCCGCTGCTGTTCGCGTGGACCTACGCGTTCCGTGGCTTCCAGGGCCCGCTGGCGGACGCCCGCATCGAAGGCGGGATCGCCGACCTCTCGCGGGCCGAGCAGCACTGGCTCATCCGCTGGTCGCTCCGCTTCTACGCCTACCCCTGATCAGTCCGCGACGAGGCGGACCGGGACGGCCAGATCGACGTACTGCGCCTGCCAGCCGCCGGGCCCCGCGCCGAGCGTGACGCCGGAGCCGAGGGCGCGCGCGATGCACTCCGCCTCGGGCGCGTCCCCGAGCGAGCTGAGAGCCACGTCGGCGCGACGGACCTCGCCGCTCCGCGCCTCGATGTTCAATCGCACGACGACCTGCCCCTCGGGGGCGGCCCCGCGGGCCACGCCCTCGGCGTGACAGCGACCGATCGCGGGGCGGGCCGCGCTCAGGGCTCGCTGCCAGCTCTCGGGGGCGGACGCGCCGTTCTCGAAGCGCGCCTCGCCGATCGCGCCGCGCGGCCCCTCGCCGGGCACCGCGAGCGCCTCCCGGTCGTCGAGCCACGCGCGCAGGCGATCCGTCTCGCTGCGCGCGAGCCGCTCCTCTCGCGAGGTGAGCAGCTCCGCGAAGGCGAGGTCGGCGCGCACGATGGTCACCCCGTGGGCGCCGCGCACCAGGCACGGCTGCCGGCCCGGATCGTCGAAGCCGAGGAAGAACCCCAGCCGCAGCCTCGCGCCGGCCCGCGCCGCCTCCCGGAGCGCGCTCGCGGTCTCCTCGTCGGCCTCGAAGCCCACCGGCTCGAGGCCCCCGATCAGGAGCGAGACCCGGCCGTCGAGCGCGGGCAGGTTGCGTCGCGTGCTGACGTGCAGGCGCTCGGCGCGGTGCCGGCCGAGCTCCCAGCCGGGGTCGACCTCGATGACGTAGAGCCGGGCGTGACGTCGATCGCGCGCGGTCTCACACGCCTCGTGGACCGCGTCGAGCCGCTCGAGCGACACGGCGTCCGCGGAGGCCGCGCTCGGGACGCAGAGGAGGAGGCACGCGAGGGTGAGGGCCCGACGCATGCCCGGAAGCTGACGCCGGCGACCAGGAGCGTCAACAAACTGGAGCGGACGGGGCGGTGGGGCTCACCGCGCCAGCGCGCGCCACGCCGCGCCCACGCTCGCCTGCACGACCTGGGTGGCGAACGCGGGATCGAGGCCCTCGATGACGTCCGGGCCGGCGGCGCAGTGGTAGCGGTCGTAGCGGAACTCGGAGGTGTCCGTGATCATCACGCCCGGCGCGCCGATGTCCCAGAAGGGCGAGTGATCGGAGCGGCGCAGATCTCGGGTGGCCGGAGAGCTGAGCAGGCTGTCCGAGAGGAGCAGCGGGATCACCGGGAGGCCCACGCGCCCGCCCAGCTCCACCAGGTCGTCGGCCAGCGAGGCGCTCTGGCCGCGGTCGCCGACCACCGCCAGGAAGTCCCCGCGGCGCTCGTTCGCCTCGATCTGCCGGACCTGCGACGGGAAGACGACCTCGAAGCCCGAGGGGATGGTCTGGCTGTCGGGCGCGTCGTCCCGGTAGCCGATCATCTCGTAGACGATGTTCGCCCGCAGGTCCTCGCCGGTCATCTCGGCGCGGGCGGCGTAGGCGCGGGAGCCGATCAGGCCGCGCTCCTCCTCGTCCCAGCACGCGACCACGAGGGTGCGCTCGTGCTCGGCCGTCACCAGGACGCGCGCCGCCTCGAAGAGGCCCGCGACGCCGGTGGCGTTGTCGTCGGCGCCGGGGCAGTCGGCGACCGAGTCGTAGTGCGCCGACAGCAGGACCCGCTCGTCGGGCGCGGCGGTCCCCGCGCGGGTGCCGATCACGTTGACGCCCGTGCCGTAGTCGTGGAGCTCGACCTCGAAGCCCAGCTCGCCGAAGCGGGTCGCGCAGAGCTCCCGCACCGCGGCGTGGTGCGCGGTCCCGGGCGGGCGCGGCTCGGCCAGGACGGCGAGGTCGGCCTCGTAGCGGCTCTGCTCGACGCAGGCCATCGCCGCCTCGGCGCCGTCGTTCCCACAGGGCGGCAGCGGCGGCGGCCCGGAGTCGGGCGGCGCCACGCCGGTGTCCCGAGGGCCGGCGTCGGCGCCGGCGTCCTCCGCCGGCTCCTCACCGTCACACGCGCAGGCGGCGAGCGCGAGCAGCCCGACGAGCAGCCACCTCACGCGACGATCCCGTCCAGCGCAGCCAGGTGCGCGGCGGCAAGCTCGGCCACCGGCACGCGGAGGGCGTCCTCGATGTCCACGTGCTCGCCGGCGACCTCACCGATGGCGGCGAAGGGGACGCCGTGCTCGGCGCAGATCGCGGCCACCGCGTCCCGGTCGGCCTCGGCGAAGCTCACCACCACCCGGGTCGGCTCCTCCGAGAAGAGGCGCGCGGCGGCGGGCAGCGAGGCGTCGCCCGGCAGCGAGACCCGGCAGCCGAGCCCGGAGGCGAGACACGACTCGGCGACGCAGACGCCGAAGCCGCCGTCGCTCACGTCGTGCGCGCTGGAGAGCACGCGGGCCTTGGCGAGCGCGAGCAGCGCGCGCTGGAGGCGGGCCTCCGCGTCGAGGTCGATGCCCACCGGCTCACCGCCGACCTGGCCGGTCTTGGACACCCAGTACTCGCTGCCGCCGAGGGCGCCCCGCGAGGGCGCGCCGAGGTGCGCCACGACGTCGCCGGGCACGCGGAAGCCGCTCGGCACCCGGTGCGAGGCGTCCTCGAGCTGCCCGACCACCGCGACGGTGGGCGTGGGGAGGATCGGCTTGCCGTCGGTCTCGTTGTAGAGGCTGACGTTGCCGCTGACGATCGGCACGTCGAGCGCGGCGCAGGCCTCGGCGAGCCCGTCGATGGCCCGCGCGAAGCGCCACATCGTGGTCGGCGTCTCGGGGCTGCCGAAGTTCAGGCAGTCGGTGGTCCCGAGGGGCTTGCCGCCAGCGCAAGCGACGTTGCGCGCGCACTCGGCCACCGCCATCGCCGCGCCCTGACGCGGGTCCAGCAGGACGTGCCGCCCGTTGCAGTCGACGCTGATGGCGAGGAACTTCTCGAGGGTCTCGTCACCCTTCTCGCAGAAGACCCGCACCACCGCCGCGTCGGCCTCGCCGGGCCGGAACACGGTACCGTCGCGCACGATCTGGTCGTACTGGCGCCAGATCCACTGGCGGCTGCCGAGGTTGGGCGAGCCGACGAGCGCGCGGAGCGCCTCACCGCAGTCCACGTCGGTCGGGGGCGCGGGCGTGGTCGGCTCGGGCGGCGGCTCCGCCTGCGGGCGATCGTACTTCGGGGCCTCGTCGGCGAGCGCGCCGATCGGGATGTCGACCACGAGCTGCGCCGCGCGCTCGGTCGGGTCGGACGACAGCGGGTCGTAGCCCGGGGTCGCCTTGCACACGAAGCGGCCGCTCTGGGTGACGCGGCCGATGACCGCCGCCTCGAGGTCCCACTTCTCGCAGAGGTCGAGCACCTCCTGCTCGCGGCCGGCCTTGGCGACCATGAGCATGCGCTCCTGCGACTCGCTGAGGAGCATCTCGTAGGGCGAGAGGCCCTTCGCGCGGCGCGGCACCATGTCGAGATCGAGCTCGATGCCGCTGCCGGCGCGGGCCGCCATCTCGACCGAGGAGCTGGTCAGGCCCGCCGCGCCCATGTCCTGCACGCCCACCAGGCAGTCGGCGGCGAAGATCTCGAGGCACGCCTCGAGGAGCAGCTTCTCCATGAAGGGATCGCCGACCTGCACGGTCGGGAGCTTCTTGTCGGACTCGTCGTCGAACTCGGCCGACGCCATCGTCGCGCCGTGGATGCCGTCGCGGCCGGTGCGCGCCCCGACGTAGAGGACGGGGTTGCCCTCCCCCTCCGCGGTGCCGAAGAAGAGGCCGTCGGTGGCCGCGACGCCGACGGTGAACGCGTTGACGAGGATGTTGCCGTCGTAGCTCGCGTCGAACTGCACCTCGCCGCCCACCGTGGGCACGCCGATGCAGTTGCCGTAGCCGCCGATGCCGGCGACCACGCCCGCGAGCAGGCGCGGCGTCTTGGGGTGATCGGGCCGGCCGAAGCGCAGGCTGTTGAGCGACGCGACCGGGCGCGCGCCCATGGTGAAGACGTCGCGGAGGATGCCGCCCACCCCGGTCGCCGCGCCCTGGTAGGGCTCGATGTACGACGGGTGGTTGTGGCTCTCCATCTTGAACACGGCGCAGAATCCGTCGCCGATGTCGACCGCGCCGGCGTTCTCGCCGGGCCCCTGCACGACCTGCGGGCCCTCGGTGGGCAGCCGCGAGAGGTGCACGCGCGAGCTCTTGTAGGAGCAGTGCTCCGACCACATCACGCTGAAGACGCCGAGCTCGGCGTAGGTCGGGTCACGCCCGAGGAAGAACACGACCTTCTCCCACTCCGCGTCGGTGAGGCCGAACTCGCGCGCGACCTCGCGGGAGACGCCGGGCTCGCCGGGGAACGGGACGGGGGCGCCGGGGAGCGTGTCGGTGGTCATCAGGCGGCCTCCAGGTGCGCGCGCAGGCACTCGAAGAGCGCGAGCCCGTCGTCGTTGCCCAGGATGGCCTCGGCGGCGCGCTCGGGGTGAGGCATCAAGCCGAGCACGTTTCCTTGCTCGTTGTAGATGCCGGCGACGTGATCGACCGAGCCGTTCGGGTTCGACGCGTCGTCGAGCTCCCCGGTCGGCGAGCAGTAGCGGAGCGCGACGCGCCCCTCTCCGTTCAGGCGGGCGAGCGTCTCCGCGTCGCACTGGTAGCGCCCCTCGGCGTGCGCGATCGGCAGGCGCAGCACGTGACCGGGCGCGAGGCCGCGGGTGAAGACGCCCTCCGACTCGACCCGCACCCACGCGTCGCGACACTCGAAGCGGAGGTGCGCGTTGCGGGTGAGCGCGCCCGGCAGCAGGCCCATCTCGGTGAGGATCTGGAAGCCGTTGCAGATCCCGAGCACCGGCGCGCCGCTCTCGGCGAGCTGCACGATGGCGGGCGTGATCGGCGAGAAGCGCGGGATCGCGCCGGCCCTCAGGTAGTCGCCGTAGGCGAAGCCGCCGGGGATCACCACGGCGTCGGGGCTCGGCAGCTCCGTCTCCTTGTGGAAGACGTACTCGGCGTCCAGCCCGAGGACGTCGCGCACGGCGTGCAGCGCGTCCCAATCGGCGTTGGACCCGGGATAGACGACGACGGCGACTTTCACTGGCACCTCCGGCGCGCGGACCCTACCGCTCGCTGCCGAGCGGCGCCAGGCTCGGTCGAGGGTGCCCGGTCACGTCCCCAGCAGGACCGGTCCGCCCTTCTCGACGGCGCGCTGGTAGGCCGGGCGCGCGCGGAGGCGCTCCAGGTAGCGGCGCACGTTGGGCGCCTCGCCGCGCCCGCGGGCCAGGGCCGCCTCGATCGGGTAGCTCATCTGGACGTCGGCGACGCCGAACGCCTCGCCGCAGATGAGCTCGCGATCGCGCAGCTCGCCGTCCAGGAACGCGAGGTGGTTGGCGATCTCGGGGCCGGAGTAGCCCGCCTCGATCTTGGACGCGATGCTCTTGGTCACCGGCTTCAGCGGGAACGGCACCGGCGCGCTGCGGACCCGGCCCGCCACCAGCTGCACGATCAGCGGGGTCATCATCGAGCCCTCCGCGAAGTGCATGAAGTAGCGGTGCCGCGCGAACGCCTCGGTCCCCCGCTCGGGGATGAGCGCGCCGTCGCCGAGCGACTCGGCCAGCGTCTCGAGGATGGCGCCCGACTCGGCGAGCACCCGGCCGTCGAGCTCGACGATCGGGGCGCGGCCGAGCGGGTGGATCCGGCGCAGCGCGTCCGGCGCCCGGCTCGTCTTCGGGTGCCGGCGGTAGGTGACGAGCTCGTAGGGCGCCTCGAGCTCCTCGAGCAGCCACAGGACGCGGTGGCTGCGCGAGCGCTCGAGGTGATGGACGACGATCGAGGGCACGTCAGGCCACGGCGACGGTCTGGTCGCCGTCCACCGACTTCGCCTGACCGCCGCGGATCTCGACCGCGACGAGCTTGGAGATGCCGGGCGTCTCCATCGTCACGCCGTAGAGCACGTCCGCCATCTGCATGGTGGTCTTGCTGTGGGTGATGACGATGAACTGGGAGTGCTTGGTCATCGAGCGGATCGCCTCGGCGAAGCGGCCGATGTTCGCCTCGTCGAGCGGCGCGTCGACCTCGTCGAGGAGACAGAACGGGCTGGGCTTGTGCTGGAAGATCGAGAAGATGAGGCTGACCGCGGTCAGCGCCTTCTCACCGCCGCTCATCAGCTCGATGGAGCCGAGCCGCTTGCCCGGAGGCTGCGCGAGGATCTCGACGCCGGTCTCCAGCATGTCGTTCGGATCGGTGAGCTTGAGCGAGGCCTTGCCGCCGCCGAAGAGCTTCGGGAAGACGAGCTGGAAGCGCGAGTTCACCGCCTCGAAGGTCTCGCGGAACATGCGCTTGCTCTCGCGGTTCATCTGCCGGATGGCCTTGTCGAGCTGCCCCAGGGCGGTCTCGAGGTCGGCGCGCTGACCGGTGAGGTACTCGTAGCGCTTCGACTTCTCCTCGTACTCCTCGATCGCGGTGAGGTTGATCTCGCCCATGCGCTCGACGAGCCGGATCAGCTCGGTGATGCGGGTCTTGACCTGCGCGTCCGGGATCTCGCGGAAGTGGTAGTCGCCGATGACCTTCGGGAGGTCGACGCGGTGACGCTCCTCGATGGACTCGAGCAGGTGCTCGAGGCTCATCGCGAGCTCGCGCTCCTGCAGGGTGAGCTGGGTGACCTGCTTGTCGCCCGCCTCGATCTTGCGGCGGATGTCCACCAGCGCCGCCTCGCGCTCGCCGAGCTCGTGCTTGGCCTCGTCGTAGCGCGTCCGCGCCGCGCCGAGCCGCTCGTGCGCGTCCATGGCCGACGAGATCGCGAGGTTGAGCTCCTCGCGCGCGAGGAAGGCGTAGGCCGCGGTCTCGCCCTGCTGGCGGGCCGCCTGCTCCATGTCGCCGCGGAGACGCGTCTCGCGCTCCGACAGCTCCTCGACCGAGCGCTCGAGCCGCTCGAGGGCGCCGCGGTCGCTCTCCGCCCGCTGCTTGGCCTCGGCCGCCCGGACCTTCACCCCGGTGACGACCTGGCTCTGCTCGTCCACGGCCGCCCGCTTGGTCTCGAAGACCTCCTGGCCGGCGCTGAGCGCCTGCTGCGCCTCCTGCTCGGACGCGCGCGAGGCCTCGATCTCCTCCTTGGCCGCGCGCTCCTCGTCGTTGGTCGCCTCGAGCTGCGCGCGGAGCTCGTCCGCCTCCCGCGCGAGCCGCTCGGCCCGCTCGGTCGCCGACGCCAAGGACTCCTCGGCCCGGCGGAGATCCTTCTCCGCCTTCACGATCGCGATCTCCGCGTCGTGGGCCTCGGTGCGCGCGCTGTCGAGCTGGGCGCGCCGCTCGGCGATGCCGTTGCGGAGCTGACCGTGCTCGGCGACGACCGACTGCAGCCGCTCGTCGAGGTCCGACACGACGCCGTGCAGCTCGCGGATCTCGCGCTTGACCGCGATCATGTGCGAGCCGACGCCCTCGCCGCGGCCGCCGGTGAGGCTGCCGTCCGCGCCGACCACCTGGCCGCCGGTCGAGACGATCGCCGACGCGAGCCCACGATCGTGGAGTCGCCGCGCCGCCTCGGCGTCGCGCACCACCAGCACGTCGCCCAGCAGGTGACGCACGAGCGCGCGGTCCTCGGGGTCGCAGCCGACGAGGTCGCCGAGCCAGCCGACCACGCCCGGATCCTCGGGCAGGACCGCCGGCGGCTTCACCACCCGGCGCGGGTGACGGCTGACGAGCGTGGCCCGGCCGCGCTCGCCGCCCTCCAGGAACGCCAGCGCCGCCTCGGCGGCCGCGCGATCGCGCACGACCACGTGCTGCAGGCGCTCGCCGAGCGCGGCCGCGAGAGCCTCGGTCAGCTCGGGCGGGCACTCGATGCGGTCGGCGACGAGGCCGAGCACGCCCTTGTCGTGCCGGGCCTGCGCGTCGGGCGCGTACTGGCGCATCAGGGCGCGCACGCCCTCGCCGACGCCCTCGAAGCGCTGCTGGATCTCCTCGAGCGAGCGGAGGCGCGAGCGCTTCTCCGCCAGCTGCCCGCGCAACTCCTCGAGCGAGCGGTCGGTCACCCGGATGCGCTCGCGGAGCGCGTCGAGCTCCTGCTGCAGCTCCTCGCGCCGCTCCGCCGTCTGCGCCTTGCCGGTGCGCAGCCCGTGGAGGCGCGCGGCGAGGGCCTCGCCCTCCTGCTTCAGCTCGACGGCCTTGCCCTCGTGCTGCTCGCGCTCCTCGCGCATGCGCTCGAGGCGCTGACGGCCCTCGTTCTGCCGCCGCTCGTAGCTCTGCAGCACCGCCTCGGCCCGCGCGATGCGCGCGCGCGCCTCGCCGACCCGGGCCCGGGCCTGCTCGACCGCGCGAGAGGCCTCCTCGGCCGCGCCGCGCCGCCGCTCGAGCTCGGCGTTCTCCTTGTGCAGGGTCTCGGCCTCGCGCCGCTCCGCCTCCTCGAGGTCGACGAGCGCGGTGGCGAGCATCTCGTGCTCCTGGGCGAGCGCGTCGCGCTGACCCACGAGGGCGCCGAGCTCGCGCTCCGCGAGGCGCTCCGACTCCCGCAGCCCCTCGAGGCGCGAGAGGTGCTGCTCGATCTTCCCCTCGAGCACCCGGACGTTGTTGTCCTGCTCGTAGGCCTCGCGCTGGGCGCGCTCGACGACCTCCTCGTGCTGCTGCACGCCGAGGCGGTCGGCCCCGAGCTCGGCCTCGCGGAGGCGCAGCGCGAAGCGGCTGCCCTCGACCTCGGCGTCGACCCGCTCGAGCTCGTTCTCGAGCACGCGGCGGGTGACGGTGAGCTCCATCCACTTGTGCGACGCGACGAGCAGCTCGAGGTCGCGGATCTCGCTGCGGTAGCGCTTGTAGCGCTCGGCCTTCTGGGCCTGCCGCTTGAGCGAGCTGAGGCTCTTCTCGATCTCGCCGATGATGTCGCTGACGCGGAGCAGGTTCTGCCGCGTCTGGTCCATCTTGCGCTCGGCGGCCTTCTTCTTGGCCTTGAACTTGGTGATGCCGGCCGCCTCCTCGATGAGGTGGCGACGGTCGGTCGGCTTGGCCGACACGATGAAGCCGATGCGGCCCTGCTCGATGATCGAGTAGGCCTTCGTCCCGACGCCGGTGCCGAGGAAGAGCTGGGTGACGTCCTTGAGGCGCACCACGGTCTTGTTGATCAGGTACTCGCTGTGCCCCGAGCGATCGAGGCGGCGGGTGACCGCGATCTCCGCGTAGTCGCGGTACTCGGGCGGACCGAGCCCGGCGGTGTTGTCGAACGTGAGCGTGACCTCGGCGAAGGAGTGCGGCCCGCGCGTCTCCGACCCGTTGAAGATCACGTCCTCCATCGCCTTGCCGCGGAGGTGGCGAGCGGACTGCTCACCCATCGCCCAGCGGATCGCGTCGACGATGTTCGACTTGCCGCAGCCGTTCGGCCCGACGATCGCGCTGACCTCGTGGTCGATGTGAACCACGGTGCGGTCCACGAACGACTTGAAGCCGCAGACCTCGACCTTCTTGATCTTCATCGAATGCGCTCCGGGGAGCAGGCCGGCCCCATGCCGGCGAACCAGTGAACCGGAGCTATCACCCGGGATCCGGCACTGCAACGCTCCTCACGAGCCTTTGTGGGTGCCACCGAGTGACCACCACCATATATAGTGGGTACCCCCACCTGGATCCACTTCCGGTGGGCCGACGGACGGATCCCGGAGGCGATCGCCTCCTGCAGAAGCAGATCGCCCCCGCGTCAGCGGGCCCGTTCGGGCAGATCGTCCCGGATGGAGAGGTCGCAGGGCGCGATCTCGAGATCGCTGTGCTCCCAGCGCGGCCGCTCGACCCGCTCGAGGTCCAGCGCCCGGAAGCCCGCGTCCGTGTAGAGCCAGATCCCCTCGATCCAGGCCGCGATGCGGCGCCCGGTGGGTCGGCGCCCGATCACGAGCAGGCGATCGAACACCCAACCAGGCGATCGCAGGCCGAGGGCGCCGCCCGGCCCGGCCTCCCGCGCGCCTTGCACGCAGACCCCGGCGTACTCGGCGTCCTCGAGCAGCCCCGGGAACGAGCCCGTGTCTCCCACGCGCCCGGCGATCCCGAGCCGCTGAGCGCTGATCCGGGTGGCCGCGGGGCCGTCGAGGAGGCTGCGCAGATCGAGGTCGTCGAAGAGCAACCCCGCCGGATCGCCGGCCCGCATCGCGCCCCAGGCCCGGCGACCGACGTCGTCGATCGCCGCGCGCTGCCCCTCCATCGTCGACGGCGCGGTCCGGGGCGTGGACGGGTTCGCGGTGGCGGGGGTCGCGCCAGCACACGCGGCGAGCAGGACGGATGCGAGGAGAGAGACGCGACGCACCCGTGGACGCTACCTCAGCCTGCGAGAGACGCCGAAATACCCTCCGAACGCACGAAGCCCCCCGTGGAGGGCTCCACGAGGGGCTTCGAGGGCGCGTCGCGACCGGATCAGCGGATGTTGAAGGGGTAGCTGACCCGGAAGGTGGTCTGTCGGAACGCCGGGAAGCGGGCGTTACGGAGCGCGCCCTCCATGCAGGCGCCCTGCGGCGAGCCGCCGAAGGGGCTTCCGCCGACGTTGACGCTGGCGACGCTGCCGTCCGAGCGGACGAGGATGGTGGCGAGCGCCATGCCCACCTGGTCCCCGGCGCAGGTCCGGATCTGCGACATGAGCGGGCCGAGCGTGCGCGCGACGTCGCGGCGGCTCGGGGTCTCCGGGAGGTCCGCCCGGGCGGCGGCCGACGGCGACGCGGCGACCGCGCGCTCCTGGCGGCTCGGCTGAGCGGTGCCGGTGCCCTCTCGGTTGGGGCGCCCACCGAGCGCCTGGTCGAGCACGTTGTCGAGCGCGGCGTTGCCGCCCGCCGACGCGCCCGCCGACGCGGACGCCGACGCCTCGCGGCCGCCGCCTCGCTGGGTCGGGGCCTCGCGCTCGGTCGCGCTGCCGGCCCCGGCGGAGCTCCCCGCCGACGCGCTGCCGCCGCTCGCCGCGGCGCTGCTCGCGCCCTCGGAGCCGCCCGACGCCTCGCGACGCGTGCGCCCCCGGGTCCGCGCCTGCCCGGCGCTCGCCACCGCGGCGCCCGCCTCGGCCTCGGCCTCGGTCTCCGCCTCGGCTTCGGCCTCGGTCTCCGCCTCGGCTTCGGTGTCGGTCTCCGCCCCGGCGGCGGCTTCGGTGTCCGTCTCCGCCTCGGCGGCGGCTTCGGTGTCGGCCTCGACCGCCTCGCCGATGGCTTCGGTCTCCGCCTCCGCCTCGACCTCGGCCCCGACCTCGGCGGTCGCGCTGCTCGGCGCGCTCGCGATGGGCTCCGAGGGATCGGCCGAGGGCTGGTTGTTCATCAGGAAGAAGGCGGCGCCGGCGGCGATGGCCGCCCCGATGCCGATGCCGATCCACATGCCCCCGCCGGACTTGGCGGGCTCGGCGACCTCGGCGGCCGCGGGCGCCGCGGCGGCGGCCGCGGCCCCCGCGGCGGCGGCCTTCTTCTTGGGCTTCTTCTCGCCCGAAGACGCGGCGGCGGCGGCGGCCTTCTTCTTCTTCTTTTTCTTCTTCGCGGGCGCGGCCTTCTTCTCGGACGGCGCGGCGGCGACCGCCTCTTCCTCGTCGCCGTCCTCCGCCCCGTCGTCGGCCGCCGGAGCGCCGGCCGCGAGGTCGAGCTTGCCGGCGTCCTCGTCCTCGTCGTCACCGACGCGGTTCTCTTCGGTCGGCGCGGGCGGATGGATGGAGGCGGCGAGCGCGGCGAGATCGAGCTTGCCGTCGTCTTCTTCTTCCTCCGCCGGGGCGGGCGCCTGAGACGGCCTCACCAGCGCGGAGAGCGCCGCGAGCCCGTCGTCTTGCATGTCGTCGTCTTGAGATTTGCTCTTCTCGCTCACATCGACCTCGCGGCTCTTCGCTCCGAGCCCACGCTCACCGGTATCGGGCGCGGCTGGCGGACGGGTTAGCACAGCCCTCCGCGCGCCGCGGTGAGCTTTCTTGGGCGAAGCGCACGACGATCCTGCCGTGCGCGCGCCCAATCGTCACGTTCATGGGTCAGCGGTTGGACGACCCAGGCGGGGAAATCTTGGCTCTCGAGTCGGGAGTGAAACGCCGTCGCGCGCCGCGCGCAAGCCGCCTCGCCCCCGAAATTGAGAACGGCGCCGCCCGAGGACGACGCCGTGCTCTGCACCGTGAGGGGTCTCACCCGTGCTTCGAGAAGTACTCCTGCGAGCCGTCGACGTCCGGCTTGATGGTGTCGCCACCCTCGTGCCAGTTCGCGGGGCAGACCTCGCCGTGCTTCTCCACGTACTGGAGGGCGTCCACGAGGCGGAGCACCTCGTCGGTGCTGCGGCCGAGCGGGAGGTCGTTGATCGTCACGTGGCGGACGAGGCCCTCCTTGTCGATGAGGAAGAGGCCGCGGAGCGCGACGCCGGCGTCGTCACCGTCGTGCAGCAGGACGCCGTAGTCCTCGCTGATCTGCTTGGTGATGTCCGCGACGAGCGGGTAGCGGACGTCGCCGAGGCCGCCCTTGTCGCGGGGGGTCTTCTGCCACGCGAGGTGCGAGAACGCGCTGTCGACGGAGACCGCGATCACCTCGGTGTTCCGCTTCTGGAACTCCTCGAGCTTCTCGTCGAACGCGATGATCTCGGTCGGGCAGACGAAGGTGAAGTCGAGGGGGTAGAAGAACAGCACCACGTACTTGCCGCGGAACTGCTTGAGCTCGATGTCGACGAACTCGCGGCCCTTGACGGCGGTGGCCTTGAAGTTGGGGGCTTCCTTCTGAACGGCGACGGCCATGGGATCTCCTCCTGATCTCGTGCTTCGGGTTGTGGGGGCTCCGATCTGGTCGCTCCGCCGCTCATTTGCAAGCACGGAGTTCGGCCGCGAGACGAAGCGCACGCGGTTGCCGACCGGCCGCGCGCGGCCCACGCTCTCGCGGTGGACGACCCGGGCGACATCGAGGACGCGGCTTCCCGACAGCGGCAGCGCTACGCGACCGCGTTCGGCTGGGTGGCCGGCGGCGCGCTCGGGCTCCTGACCAACTGGGGCCTGAGCCTGGCGGTCGGTGACTCCTACCCCGTGACGTGGACGACCTTCGCGCTCTTCCTCGTCGGCGCCTTCGGCGGCATGGCCCTCGCCGATCGCCTCGGGCCCAAGGGGTTCCAGCCCCTCGGCATCGCCGCCGGCGTCCTGCTGGCGGTCATCGTGTCGCTGGTGCTGGCGTTGGCGCTGACATGAGCACCGCGTCGGCTCCGCTCGGGTAGTAGCGCGGGCGCCGACCGACCTCGTCGAACCCGGCCGACCGATAGAGCGCGAGCGCCGCCTCGTTGTCGGCGGCGACCTCGAGGTGCACGACCGAGGCGCCCCGGGCGGCCGCGGCGGCGGCGAACGCGTCGAGGAGCGCGCGCCCGGCCCCGGCGCGGCGAAGTGCGGGGTCGACCGCGATCTCGTGCAGCTCCGCCTCGCCCGCGATCACCACGCCGTGCGCGTACGCCGCGCGGTCGGGATCGAACAGCGCGAGCGCGTGCGGCGAGCTTAGGCTGGGCGCGGCCCGCTCGACGCCGAAGGCGCGCCGGGCGATCGCCTCCACCGCAGGCAGATCGCCGGCTTGCAGCGCCCGGATCACGCCTCCCACTCGGCGATGACACGGACGGTCGTCCGGCTGCGCAGCACCTCGATCCACCGACGCACGTCGCGCTGCAGGACCTGCGCGGCGATCCACGCGCGCAGCACCTCGCGCACCTCCTCGCGCGGGCGCCGGGCGAAGGGGTGCTCCTCGGAGTCGTAGACGCGGTCCACCTGGGCGTCGCTGATCACCGTGCTGCCCTCGAGGTTCGCGCGAAGGAACGCGTCGACGTACGCGCGGCGGCGCGCGATCGCGTCGACCTCTTCCGAGGTGGCGCCCGCCGCTCGCAAGACCGCGGTCAGCCGCTCGGCGCCGCCGGCCCGCGTCTCGATGCGCGCCCGCTCCTCGGCGATCTCCCCGTCGCTCGGCCGCGCCGCGCGCAGCCGATCCGCCTCCCGCGCGATCAGCACCTCGCCGATGATCTCCTCGAGCGCCGCGGCCAGCAGCGCGTCGGGCAGCGGCCCGGTCGGCAAGCGCGACGTCTGCCCCGCGAGCGCGAGGCGCGCGTGCAGCGTCACGTCGCTCCGCAGGATGGCCACGGTGCCGCTCCCGGGCGCCGTGCCGCCCACGAACGCCGCCACGCCCTCCACCCGCCGCGGGCGCTGGGCGGAGGCCGGGCTCGCGAGCGCCAGCGTCAGGAAGAGGCTAGCTGTCAGCGCTCTCGACATCGGCGTCGCCCTGCGCGTCGCCCTGCTCGTCGCTCGGCTCGAGGCCCTCGGCTCCGTCGGCCGCCTCCGGCGCCTTCGCCCGGGGACGGGGGATGTGCTTTCGCTCGCGGAGGAACTCGAGGAAGGCGAGCGCCGCGTCGAGCTCTCGCGCCGGCAGCACGTCGACGATCTCCCGCAGCCGGCCGCGCTGGGCGTCGGCGATGGCCGCGCGCGACTTGCGGCCCTTCCGGCGCTCCTGCTCCCGCTCGACCTGCGGGGCCACGTCCTCCGCCGTCGGCACTTGCCACTTCCTCCGCTCGACCGCCTCGATGCCGTGCGCCGTCAACCAGGCCTCCATGCAGCTCCGCAGCCGCTCCGAGCGGAAGGCGAACCAGCGCTCGCGGTCCACCGGGTAGCTCATCAGCACGTCCTTGAACCGCCGGAACGCGCCCTTGCCGTCGATCGCGCGCACCAGCTTGTCCCGGAACTCGGGCTCGTCGACGGTGGCGATGAAGCGCTCCATCCAGCGGTACTGCTCGCGGGAGCTGACGGGATCGACCCGCAGGTAGCTCGCGTCGCGCATCACGCGCTGGTGCATCTGCGGATCGGCCACGCCGTCCACGATCCGGATCACCTCGCCGGTGTCCAGGTGGAGGTAGCTGTGCACCTCGGGCGCGTTGTTCTCGAAGGCGTCCTCGAGCGCCTCCCACGCGATGGGCACTTCACGAGGGGTCGCGTCGTTCTTCTTGCTCATGAGTCGATTCAGCTCGGGGCAGTGGGGGGTTGTTCGCTCCGCGCGCGCGCCACCGCGCGGGTCCAGCGATCCAGGTGCGCGCGACGCGCGCTCGCGTCCATCGCGGGGGAGAAGGTCCGCTCGATCCGGTGCGCCTCGCGGACCGCCGAGAGATCCGAGAACACGCCGACCGCGAGCCCCGCCAGATAGGCGGCGCCGAGCGCGGTGGTCTCGACGTTGCCCGGCCGGTCGACCTCGGCGTCGAGGATGTCGGCCTGGAACTGCATGAGCAGGGCGTTCTGCGAGGCCCCGCCGTCGACGCGGAGCCGGCGCATCTCGCGCCCGCTGTCGGCCTCCATCGCGCGCAGGAGGTCGGCGATCTGGAAGGCCACGCCCTCGAGGGTGGCGCGGGCGAGGTGCGCGGCGGTGGTGTCGCGGCCGAGGCCCCAGATGAGGCCGCGCGCGTCGGGATCCCAGTGCGGCGCGCCGAGCCCGACCAGGGCGGGCACGAAGACGACGCCGCCGGAGTCGTCGGCCTTCTCCGCGAGGGCCTCGACGTCGGCGCTGCGGCCGATGAGCCCGAGGCCGTCGCGCAGCCACTGGACGGCCGCGCCCGCGATGAAGGCGCTGCCCTCGAGCGCGTACACCGTCTGGTCGCCGATCTTCCAGGCGACGGTCGTCAGCAGGCCGTTCTTCGAGGCCACCGCCTCGGCGCCGGTGTTCATGAGGATGAAGGCGCCGGTCCCGTAGGTGCTCTTGACGTCTCCGACCTCGAAGCAGGTCTGCCCGAAGAGCGCCGCCTGCTGGTCGCCCGCGATGCCAGCGATCGGCGTGCCGTCCGGGAGGCCGGGGACGCCCGACGTCTTCGCGTAGACCTCCGAGCAGGAGCGGACCTCGGGCAGCATGCCCATCGGCACGTGAAGCAGCCCGCAGAGCTCCTCGTCCCAGACGCCGCGATGGATGTCGTAGAGCAAGGTGCGCGACGCGTTCGTGACGTCGGTGACGTGGGCCGCGCCGCGGCTGAGGCGCCACACCAGCCAGCTGTCGATGGTGCCGAACGCGAGCTCTCCCGCCTCGGCGCGCGCGCGGGCGCCGTCGACGTTCTCGAGGATCCACTCGGCCTTGGTGCCGCTGAAGTAGGGGTCGAGCACGAGGCCGGTGCGGGCGCGGAAGAGGTCTTCCCGCCCGTCCTTCTTCAGCTCCTGGCACCGGCTCGCGGTGCGCCGGTCCTGCCACACGATGGCGCGGTGCACGGCCTCGCCGGTCTCGCGATCCCAGACCACCGTCGTCTCGCGCTGGTTCGTGATGCCGATGCCGGCGCAGTCCTCGCCGCGCACTCCGGCGGCCCGCAGCGCGTCCGCGAGGCTGCCCACGATGGAGGCCCAGATCTCCTCGAGATCGTGCTCCACCCAGCCCGACCGTGGGAAGTGCTGACGGAACTCGCGGTTCGCCTTGCCGAGGACCTTTCCGTCCTCGCCCAGCACCACCACCGTGCTGCCGGTGGTGCCCTGATCGATCGCCAAGAGATGCCGAGCCATGGGGGGGGTACGGTACGCGGTTCGCTTTCAGCCTGTAAAGCGGCAACGCTCGGGCCGCCACCCCCTGGTCAGCTCCCGGCGAGCCGGTCGCGCATCGCCTCGAGCGCGGACCGCGCGGGGCCGTCGCCGACCACCTCGAGGGCCAGCGCCACGATCCGCCGCGCGGCCTCGACCTCGCCGGCGCGCTCGGCCGCGGTGAGGGCGGCGCGAAGCATGGCCGTGTCCCGCTTGGCGGCCCCCACCTCGGCCAGCGCGAGGGCGGCCTCGCCGGGGCGGCCCTCCTCTTTCAGGCGACGCGAGGCCGCTCGGAGATAGGCGAGCCGCGCCTCCTCGTCGGGGGCCAGGTCGGCGAGGCGTCGCGAGGCGTCGCCGTCGAGGCGCTCGGCGTCGCGCACCAGCACGTCCGCGATCGCGCCGGCCACCGTCTCGTCGGCGTCGCCGGCCGCCGTCGCGAGCGCCCTCGCGGCCGCGACCTCGTCGTCGGCCTGCGCGCGCGCCTCCCGCGCCAGCGCGGCCGCGTCCTCGGCCTTGGCGAGCGCCCGCACGATCTTGTCGGGCGGGAGGGTCAGCAGGCGCTCGGGCTGATCCTCGAAGCGGCCGAGCTCCAGCTCCTCGATGCGCGGCGCCAGCGCGGCCGCCGCCTCGTCGTCGGGCGCCACCCGCTCGCGCGCGGCGTGGAAGGCGCGCGCCCGGCCGAGATCGGACGCCTCGAGCGCGTCCTCCGCCGCCGCCCCGAGCGCGCGCCGCACGGGGGACGAGGCGCCGCCGACGGGCAGCAGCTCCATCGCCGCGAGCAGCCGGTCCTCGGCCCGGCGGAGGGGCGCGGCCGCGTCGAGCGTCCGGCGCGCCGCGGCCAGCGACGCGAGCACGCCGGCGTCTCGCGGGGTGAGCGCCGCGGCCCGCGACAGGCGGTCCTCGGCGTCGGGCACCCTGCCCGCGCGCTCCGCCGCCCTCGCCCCGCCCGCGAGCGCGGCCGCCTCGCCCTCCGCGTCTCCCTCCTGGCGGAGCGCGCTGGCCGCGCGATCGAAGAGCGCGAGCGCCTCGACGGGCTCACCCGCGGCGGCCCGCACCCGGGCCAGGCCGAGCAGCACGTCCGCATCGTGCGGCAGGTGACTCGCCGCGACCGCCCACGCCCGCGCCGCCGCCGGGTCCCGCCCGGCCAGCGACAGCAGGCGCGCCGCCTCCCGGGCCAGGGCGCCGCGCTCCGGCCCCGGCTCGCGCGCCGCGAGCGCGTCCTCGAGCGCATCTTCCAGCGCCTCCTCGTCCCCCAGCCGCGCCAGCGCGCCCACCAGGCGGAGGGCGAGCTCGGCGTCGGTGGGTCGGCGCCCCGCGGCCCGCTCGAGCAGGGACGCGGCGAGGCGCGGGCGGGCGTCCAGCGCGCGATCGGCGACCGCGCAGAGCGCCTCCACCGCGACCGCGTCGCAAGGCTCCACCTCGGCGAGCGCGCGGGCGTGCCCGGACGCGGCCTCCAGGTCCCCGTCGCGCAGCGCGTCCCGCAGCGCCAGCGCGCGCCCCACCGGTCCTTCGGCCGAGGCCGGCGCCGGCTCCAGCCCGAGCGAGGCCCCGGCGAGCTGCAGCGCGTCCTCGCGGTGGCGCTCGCGCAGATCCGCCCAGACCCGCTCGGCGCGCTCTCGGTCCCCGATCGCCAGCGCCGCCACCACCGGCGCCAGCCGCCGCGCCCGCTCCCAGGCCGGGTCGGGCGCGGGCTCGGGCGCGGACTCGGGCAGGGTCTCGATCGACACGCGGCGCGGGCCGAGCACCTCGAGCCGCAGCCGCACCCCGCGATCGTCCGGCACCCGCCAGCCGTGCGGCACCAGCGCCTC
Source organism: Myxococcota bacterium (assembly GCA_036149055.1). GTDB lineage: Bacteria > Myxococcota_A > Polyangia > Polyangiales > Sandaracinaceae > JAVJQK01. Next base: position 32,356 of record JAYZQJ010000229.1, read on the forward strand.
CATGAGGAGCGCTCCCAGGGCCCGCGGCGCCGACAGCGCCCCGCGATCGACCTCGAGCTCGAGGCCGAGGGCCCGCGCGGCGACCATCACCCGGGCGAGGGGCGGCGCCGGTCCCTCCGTCGCGGCCCGCGCGTCGAGCGGCGCCACCCGCAGGGTGCTCCCCTCGAACGTCGCGCGGGTCTCGAACGCCACCGTGCCGAAGGCGTCCCGCAGCGCGAACGCGAGCCCGCCCTCCACCGGGGAGAGCGGCCGCGCCGCGTAGGGATCGCGGGCCAGCGCGGCGAGCACGCTCGGCACGTCGACCCGCACCTTCGCCTCACGGACCCGGGTGCGCCGCGTCCGGAAGCGCCCCGGGCCGGCGCTCAGATCGAGCGGGAACGCGAGCCGGCCGAGGTCGAGCACCAGGTGCTCGACGCGCCCGAACGCGAAGCGGAAGGGCCGCGCGAGCTGAAGCCGCCCGCGCCCGTCCTCGAAGCGCAGCGCGAAGCGCGGCCCGCCCTCGGGGGGACGCCGGGCGCCGCCGCCCTCCTCGGCCCGTGCCTCCGCTTCCATCGCGCCCGAGGGTAATGCGGCCACGCGCGGAACGAAACAGCGCGGTGTCGACACGACCCGCGGCTTCGTCGGCTATCTTGGGTTCATCAGCCGCCCCGGCGAGGACCTGGTGGGAGCGTTGATCAGCCAGCTCGATGGGCTGGCGCTGGAGAAGATGATGGAGCTGGAAGAGATGCTGGCGCGCAAAAAGCGCGAAGAGGGGCGCCAGGAGGGGCGCGCGGAGGGGCTCGCGGAGGGACGTGCGCAGCGCGGCACCGAGCTCCTGATGAAGCTCCTTCGACTGAAGTTCGGGGAGCTGGACCCGGAGACGGTGCAGCGCCTGAGCGACGCGTCGGAGGCCGAGCTCGATCGCTGGGCAGAGCGCGTCCTGACCGCGAGCGACCTCTCGGAGGTGTTCGCGTAGCCTGTCTCCATGCGGACCAGAGACGCGCGGGTCGAAGACGCGGCGGCGATCGAGGCGCTCCTCCGGCTCCTCGACCACGCCGCGGCGCCGGTCGAGGCGCGGCTCGCGTCCCCGCTGCCGGGCGACGTGGTGCTGGTCGCGGAGCGGGAGAGGGTCGTCGGGGTGGCCGCGGCGGCGACGTTTCATGCGTTCGAGTATCCCCGGCCGCAGCTCCGGGTGAGCGCGATCGCGGTGGCGCCCACGGCGCGGCGCTCCGGCGTCGGTCGCGCGCTCGTGCGCGCCCTCGAAGCCCGAGCCTCCGCCCTCGGCTGCTTCCGGGTCGAGCTGACCAGCGCCCACCACCTCGAGCCGGCGCACGCGTTCTGGCGAGCCCTCGGCTACCGCGACGCCGGACGCCGCTTCGTCCGGGGAGTGTGACCCGTTCTGGTCGCCCCCGCGCGCCTGTCAGGCGGTGAGGCCGGTCGCGTCGGTGAAGGGGTTGCGGAAGAGGGCGGCGCTGGGGCCGAGGAGGTCGGCGCGCTTCGCTTTCCACTTCGTCAGCCCCGCGCCGTAGTCCGAGGCGACGCGGCCGGCGGTGAGGAAGTTGATCTGTCCCCAGTGGCGGCGGTAGTCGACGCCGGCGCCGTCGAGGCGCAGGAAGAGGCGGCGGAAGAAGTCGGCCGTCCCGTTCACGCCGCTCATGCACGGGAACTCGATGGTGACCGTCGGCTCGAACTGGGCCATGCCGATCAGCGCGCGCGTGGCCTGGCTGTAGCGGAAGGAGACGAGGCCCGGATAGGCGTAGTGGTGCTGCGCGCGGGAGGCGTCGATCTCGTCCAGGATCGCGTCGAGCGCCCGGCCCGCCTGCGCGACCGGGAGCGCCAGCTCGGCCGCGAGCGGCTTGAAGCCGATGGGCACGTTGCGGGGGAAGACGACGGCGAAGGGCGCGTTCACCTGCTTCGGCGGGTACTGCTGGTTCAGCAGCAGCTGCAGGGTGGAGGGCACGGCGCCGGGCGCGAGGCCCGCGAGCGCGGCGAGGAGATCGCCCACCGCGGCGCCCGGCTGGATCGAGCCTCCCCCCGGCGGCGGAGGCGGCACCTGGAAGGCCTTCTTCCAGCACACCGTGAGCGAGACGCCGTCCGAGGCGTCGACCGCGTAGGGGTTGATGACGACCTCGAAGTGATACGGGCGCCCGGTCCCGCCCGGGAGCGGGTAGCCAGCGCCGAAGTCGAGGGTCTCCATCAACGCCCGCAGCTCGGGGTCGAGCTTCTTCCGGACGCGGTGGAAGTCGAGGTTGAAGCCATCGACCGTCTCGATGGCGACGGCGTGGACCAGCCCGAGACAGCCGACGCTGACGACCACCGCGTTCAGGAGGTCGTCGTCGCGCACCAGCTCCATGCCCTCGCGCTGGGCCCAGGCGGCGGTGACGAGCGGGCGGCTCGCGGCCTCGATCCAGAGCGACTCGCCGCCCTTGCCGATCAGGTGCACGCCGCGGATCTGATCGGGGATCGGCCGCTGGTCGATCTGGGAGCCGTGACTGCCGGTGAGCGCCGCGCCGCCGATCGTCTGCCCGCCGCGGCCTCCCATCGTGCGCAGCGACCGGGCCTTCGACATCAGGAAGTCGTTGAGCGCGCCCACCCGCGCCCCGGCCTGCGCGAGGACCACCGCGCCGAGCTCGGACGGATCCTCGAGGTCGCCCGCGCTCCACACCTGGAGCACCCGCGAGAGGGACAGCACGTTGACGGCGTAGCCGTCGGTCATCGCGCAGGGCGAGAAGCTCCAGGCGGTGCCCATCGCGCGCAGCGGCTGGCCGTCGGCCTCGGCGTCACGGACCACCCGCTGGAGGTTCTTCACGCCCTGACGCCAGTCGTCCTGCTGCGCGCCGTTCCGCACGTCGTAGACGCGCTGGGCCGTCACGCGCGGCACGTTCTCGGAGAAGTTCGTGAGCGAGACGGCGTCGCTCCGCAACAGCCCGGGCTGCACGATGGTGGTCATCGCCGCTCCGGGTCGAGGCGGCTGAGCGGGCCGTTCTGCACGGCGCAGGTGAACCAGACGTCCATCGGCTGCCAGAAGCCAAGCGTCAGCACGTTGAGCACCGTGTAGCCGAAGTTGTCCTGCACCCGCACGGTCGCGAAGCCGCCGTTCGCGCAGTACTGCTCCGCCGTCGCGTCGAAGTCGTCCCCCGCCGCGCCCCAGGCGATGCTGTGCATCGTCACGTGCGTCGCGCGGTCCGGCGTCACCGCCGCGTCCCCCGCACGCAAGCGATAGGTCATGCAGCCGCTCGCGAAGAGCGCCACGCCCACGATGAGAATCCGCCCCATGTCGGGGCGAGGATAGATCAGGCCGGGACGCGGGTGCGGAAACGTTCCCAGGGGGTCCCGAGGACCTCCTTGGCCTTGGTGCGCACCTCTCGGACCGCGTCCTGCGAGGCCCCGGCGGCGAGCGCGTCCTCGGCGCAGAGCATGGCGGCGATGTGCCGCTCACGCGCGAGGAACGAGGCGGCGAGCGCGGGCAGGACCTCCGAGCGCGGCGCGCCCAGCGCGAGCGCGCGGCGGAAGAGACCGATGGCCTCGCCGTGCCGCGCCTCGGCCACGTACGCGCCCCCGAGGCGGCGGAAGAGGTCCGCGCTCACCTCGAGCTGGTCCTGGCCCCACTGGATGCCGAGACGCAAGACCTCCTGCGCCCACTCGGTGCGACCGAGCTCGACGAAGGCGCTGCCGAGCATGCCGAGCGCCTCCGCGAGCGTCGCCCGGACCTCCGGCGCGAGGCCCTGTCCCTCGGCGGTGCGGAGCAGGAGCGAGAGCGGGCCCGGCCAGCTCCCGAGGATCTCCGCGACGGCCTCGCTGTCGCCGCTCTTGGCGGCGGCGCGGGCGCGGGGCACGAGGTTGAGGTCGATCGAGAAGGGCGAGGGCGCCCGCTGCTGCTCGACGTCCTCGCGCACCCGGTCGCGCACGAGATCGCGGAAGTCCGACAGCGGCAGCTCGGTGCGCTGACCCCCGATCGTCACGTCGAGGGAGGCGAGCCCGGCGTCCACCTTGAGCGCGTCGAGGCCGATGCCGTAGAGGGGCGCGAGCAGCACATAGCGGAAGCCGATGAAGCTCTGCAGCGCCTCGGCGTCGCCGCCCTCGGGCTCGCCGGTCGCCGGATCGTCGTCGCTCAGCATCGCCTGCGCGAGCCGCTCGCGGAAGTCGCCGAGGCTCAGCCGCTGCGCGCCCGGCAGGTCGCCGATCTCGAACTCCACCACCGACTGATCGGGGTTCCGCGGGTCGACGGTCAGCGCGGTGATGCGGATCCCCGCGATCACGCTGAACGCCACGAAGCGCTCGCCGACCACCTCGCAGAGCTGCGTGAAGCCCTGCGAGCCGTCGCCCAGCTGCTCGAGCCATCCGTCGGCGCGAGCCTTGTCCAGCGCGTATGTCTTCATCCGGTGAGTCTCATCGTCGCGGCCCATCCAGCCTGGGGTCAAGCGTCACGACGCGAGCGGTACCAGTCGATGGTGCGCGCGATTCCGTCCTCGAGGTCGACGCCGGCGCGGAAGCCGAGCAGCTTCTCCGCCTTCTTCACGTCGGGGATGCGGAGCTCGACGTCCGGGAAGTCCCACTTCACGAAGCGGATGGGGCTGTCGCTCTGGGCGAGCCGGGCCACGAGACGCGCGAGCTGGTAGATGGTGACCGTGCTGCGCGGGTTCCCGATGTTGAAGCTCTGCCCGATCGCCTCGACCTTGGTGAGGCAGAGCAGGATGCCCTCGACGATGTCGTCGATGTAGCACCAGGACCGGATCTGATCGCCCTCGTTGTGGATGGTGATCTCGTCGCCCGCGAGCGCGCGCACCACGAAGGCGTGGATGGCGCCCTCCCCGATCTGGCCGGGGCCGTAGATGTTGAAGGGCCGGATGGCGCAGGTCGGCAGCTGGTACTGCTTCCAGTAGTTGTGGGCGAGGTGCTCGGTCGCGAGCTTGCTGACCGCGTAGGTCCAGCGGGCCTCCCCGACCGCGCCGAGGCTGGTCACGTCGGCCTCGCGGACCCGGAAGGCGTAGGAGCCGAAGACCTCGCTGGTCGAGAAGTCGATCACGCGCTTGATGCCGCTGACCGCCCGGGCCGCCTCGAGCACGTTCATCGTGCCGCGCAGCGAGACGTCCATGGTGGTGACCGGGTTCTTCATCACCGTGTCGACGCCGGCGATCGACGCCATGTGCACGACGTAGTCGACGCCCTCGGTGGCCTCGCGCACCACGTCGGCGTCGCGCACGTCGCCGACCACCAGCTCGAGGTTCTCGTGGCCCATGAGCCCGGCCGCCTCCAGCCCGTTGCGGCGGAGGTTGTCGAGCACGCGGATCTTGTTGTGGGGCAGGAGCTCCCGGCAGAGCGCGGTGCCGATGAAGCCGGCGCCGCCGGTGAGGAGGAGGTGCGCGTCACGCAGCATGATGCCCGGTCGTGCCTCGGATGAGACGCCGCCGCAAGCGCCCACAGACGGAGGGAACGAGCGAGGCGCGGTGGGCGTTGCAACGCCCGAGGCATCATCTTTACAAGGTCGCGGGGCCATGGAACCCTCCGACCAGGCTCCGTTTTTCACCTCTGGGGGACCCCCGAATGGGCATCTTCAGCCGCTTCAACCGTGTCCTGAAGTCCAACCTCAACTCGATGCTGGACAAGGCCGAGGACCCGGCAAAGCTGATCGATCAGACCATCATCGAGATGGAGAAGGAGCTGAAGGAGGCCCGCAAGGAGCTCGTCCAGACGCTCGGGGCCTCGAAGCGGCTCGACAAGAAGAAGGCGGAGCTCGAGGAGGAGGTCGCCAAGTGGGAGGACAAGGCCGTCCTCGCGCTCAAGGCCGGCGACGAGGAGCTCGCCCGCGAGGCCCTCAAGATGAAGCAGCGGGTCGCGCGCGACGCCGAGCAGGCGGCCGAGCAGGCCGCGACCCAGGAGCGGGCCGCCTTCCAGATGAAGGACACGCTCGAGGAGATCGAGCAGAAGATCGACGATCTCAAGGCGCGCAAGTCCACCCTGGCCGCGAAGGTGCGGCGGGCCCGCTCGGGCCCCGACGACGACGCGGTGAGCGGCCGCGGCGGCGCGTTCGCGGATCTGGAGCGGCTCAGCAGCCGCATCGACGGGCTCGAGGCCGAGGTCGAGGTGCACGACGTGCTCGACGATCCGGGCCGGCGCGACGTCGAGGCGCGCTTCCGAGAGCTCGAGCGCAAGGCGGGCACCACCAAGGTCGACGACGAGCTCGAGGCGCTGAAGCGGCGCCTCGACGACTGACGCGCGCGAACACCGTCGTGCGCGACCAGCTGATCGTCTGGCATCGCTGGCTGCCCCCGCGAGGCGAGAGCGGGGCGCAGCTCGACGCCGTGGCCGCGTGGCGTCGTGAGGTCGAGGCGCGCTTCGAGGTCGTCGGCGGCACCCTGCTCGGCGCCCTCGGGGCGAGCCTCGCCGCCCGCTTCGATCCGGAGGAGACGGTCGACGTGCTCGGGCAGTGCCTCGAGCTGCTCGCCGTCGCCGACGCCCGGGAGCTCGACGTCTGCTTCGGCGTCGCGATGGGCCCGCTGCGGGAGCTCCCGAGCGGGCCGGTGAGCGCGGCCATCGAGCTGGCGCAGCTGCTCGCGAACCGGGCCCGCCCCGGCGAGCTGGTGCTCGATCCCTCGGCGCGCGACCTCGCGTCCGAGGATCTGCTCATGGGCCGGCAGGTCGCGGCCGGGGCCGGCGCGCCGCGCGGCACCACCGTCGATCGCGCGCACCCGCGTCGCAGCGACAACGCCGACGCGATCGCCGAGCTGCGGCCGCCGAGCATGCCGCCGATCGCGCGCACGCTGCGCTCGGAGATCGAGGCGAGCCTCTCGTCGGGCGCGTGCCGCACCTTCGTGCTGCGCGGCCCGGTCGGCGGCGGCGCGACCGAGCTGATCGGCGACCTGGCCCGCGGCCGGGAGGCCAGGATCCTGCGGATCGGCGCGGCCCCCGGCGGCATGGCGCCCCTGGCCAGCCTCCGGCTCGGCCTGCTCCGTCGCTTCGGCACCCCGCTGCAGGTGAAGCAGGGGCTCTCGAGCGCGGGGGCGACGGCCGGCGGCGCGCGGGTGCTCGCGCGGGTGGCGGGCGGAGAGCTCGTCCCGCTCTCCACGCTGGCCGACGCGCTGGTCGAGCTGCTCGCGTTCGACGCCGAGCAGGGCCGCCGCTCGTGGCTGGTCCTGAGCCCGCTGAGCCTGGTGGACGGAGCGACCCTGCACGCGCTGCTCGAGGCCCGGCGCCGGGGCGGCGACTTCGTGCTCTTCGGCCGCTACCCGATGGAGCTCCCCCTCCCCCGCCCGCTCGCGGAGCTGGACGAGCCGGTCGTGGAGCTGACCCTGCCGCCGCTCAAGACCTCGGACGCGCGGGTGGTCGCCGAGGCGGTGCTCGGCGATCGGACCGACGACGACGTCGCCCGGCGGGTGGCGGTGCTCGGCGGCGACACGGTGCTCGGCGTGGTGGAGGCGGCGCGCACCCTGATCGCGACGGGCGAGCTGGTGAAGGAGGGCGAGGGCTTCGTCTGGCGCGCGGGCCCCCGCAAGGGCGCCGACGCGGCGAGCGCCGAGGAGCTGCTGACCGAGCGGCTGGAGCTGCTCGACGCCGCGGCGCGACGGGTGCTGGAGGCGCTCTGCGTGGTGCCGGACGGCTCGCCGCGCGCCCTGCTCGCGGAGGTGGCGGGCCTGGACGGGATCGGAGAGGCGCAGTTCGCGGAGAGCCTGCAGCTGCTGTCCAAGGAGGCGCTCGCCCGCGGAGAGGAGCGGCCCCGGCCGGCCTCGAGCCTGCTGCGGTGGAGCGTGCTCAGCCTGGTGCCGCCTGCGCGGGCGATGGAGCTGCACCGCTTCGTCGGTGAGGCGCTCCGGGCGCGCGCCGAGGCCGAGCCGCCGCTCCGGGCCGAGCTCGGCTACTACCTGGTCGAAGGCGGCCTGGACGACGAGGGGCGGAGCGCGATCACCGAGGTGATCGAGGCGACGCTCGCCGCGGGGTACGAGCGCGCGGCGCGGCAGCTCTCGGGCTGGCTCGCCGCGATGCGAGCCCGGCGCGAGGAGGCGGCCAAGGGCGCGCGCGCCACCCCCGTGCCCCCGCCCCCCGAGGCGCTGGAGGAGGGCCCGCCGTCGAGCGAGATCGCGCTCGACGAGCTGCTCGAGGAGGCCGGCGCCGCGCCCCCGACGCCGCCCCCCCCGCCTCCCCCCCCACCCCCGCCCCC
>JAYZQJ010000230.1:0-48518 GCA_036149055.1 Myxococcota bacterium
CCCCCGTGCCCCTGCCCGTGCCCGTGCCCCTGCCCGAGTCGCCCATCGAAATGGAGACCGAGCCCGAGACCGAAACCGAAACCGAGTCCGAGTCCGAGTCCGAGTCCGAGTCCGAGTCCGAGTCCGAGACCGAAACCGAGCCCGAGCCCGAGCCCGAGCCCGAGTCCGAGTCCGAGTCCGAGCCCGCTCCCCTCGTCTCCGCCGAGCAGGCGATGGCCGTGGCCGACGAGGCGCGGCGGGAGGGGCGGGAGAGGGAGGCGGCTTCGATCCTCGAGCGAGCGAGCCAGCTGCGGGGCGACCCGGCGGCCGGGCTGGCGGCGTTCACGCTCGGGCGGCTCGAGCTGGATCGGCTGAACCGCCCGGCGCGGGCGGCGCGGGCGTTCTCCCGGGCCCTCGACCTGAGCCTGCCGCCGCGGCTGCGCGAGGACGCGGCGGCCCGGCTGGTGGACGCGCACGTGGCGGCGGGGGACGAGCGCGCGGCCGCGCTCGCCGCGAACTTCTACCTGCGCGACTACCCCAACGGCCGACACCGCGCGCGGGTCCGGCCCCACGCCGGGCCCTGATGCGACGCCTCGTCGCGCTCGCCGCCGCGCTGTCGTTCGCCGCCGCGCTCGCCTCGCCGGCGGCGGCGCAGTCCGTCGAGCTCACCGACCCGGCCTGCGACGCGCTCCCCATCGACCGCGCGGCGACCCGCGGCATCCTCGCGCTCGAGCTCGAGGTGGACGGCTGGCGACTGGTCGAGGCCGACGCCGACGCCTCGCTCTCCTGGGCCCCCGAGCGCTGCGCCGCCGGCGCGACCCGCTACCGCCTCGCGCTCCGCGACCCCGACGGCCGAGTGCGAGAGGCCACCGTCGACCTCGCCGCGGTCCCCCTCGGCGCGCTCCCCCGCGCCCTGGCCCTCGAGCTCGTCGGCCTCCTCCAGGAGCGCCCGCCGCCGCCGAGCCCCGCCTCGGACACGGTCTCGGACCCGGACCCGGCTTCGGACTCGGCTTCGGACTCGGACTCGGACTCGGACTCGGCGTCGGACTCGGTCTCGGACCCGGCTTCGGACTCGGCTTCGGACTCGGACTCGGACTCGGACTCGGACTCGGACCCGGACCCGGACCCGGACTCGGCTGCGGACTCGGACCCGGCTTCGGACTCGGCTCCCGACGACGACACCGAGCGATCGCAAAGCCCCCTCTGGTCCATCGAGGGCACCCTCCGCAACACCCCGGACACCGGCGCCCTGCTCAGCGGCCTCCGCCTCGCGCTCGAGCTGGCGGTGCTCGGCGACCTCTTCGGCGCCGACCTCCCGCTCCGGCTCCGGCTCGACGTCGGCGGCACCGGCGGGCCGGCGTCGCATCAGGTGTCCCTCGCGTCCGTCGAAGGCGGCGTGACGCTCGCGATCCGGGCCACCGCCGCTCGAGAGGTCGCCGTGCGCTTCGGCCCGCGCCTCTGGCTCGGCTACGGCTGGGTGCTCTCCCTGCCGCCGCCCCCACGGGTCACCTCGTTGGCTCCGCGGACCGAGGGCATGCTGCTCGGGCTGGGGCTGTCGGTGGGGATCGACGTCGAGGTGGCTCCCGGCTTCGAGCTCCGGCTCGGGGGAGAGGTGGGCACCAACCTGGAAGGCCTGCCGCAGGGCACCCCGGCCGGCACGACCGGGTTCCTCGGCGCCTACTGGGGCCTCGATCTCGGCGTCGGCTTCCGCTGAATCGGCCGTCGCCTTGACACGCTCGCCGTCGAGACGTACGCATGCCGCGAAACTGAGAATCAGAGTCATACTTACTTCGAGGTCTCACGAATGCGTTCCCTCTCCGTTCTCTGCGCCCTGAGCGCGCTCACCCTGGTGGCCTGCGACGACGGCGACCCGGATCCCGTCGACTCGGGCGTCGCCGACACCGGCGTCGTGTCCGAAGACGCCGACGTCATGGACGAGGACTCCGGCACCGACGTGGACGCCGGCCCGGGCGAGCTGGTCGTGCCCGACACCTACGCCTTCGAGAGCCGCTTCAGCGCCGGCGAGAGCAGCATTCGCCACACCGGTCAGACCGCGCGGCACCTCCTCATCAGCGACCTGAAGGACTACGTCGGCGGCCTCACCGCCGAGGTCGACGGCGGCTTCTCGCCCGCCGCCGACGGCGACGTCACCGCGCGCCTCGAGTACTTCTTCAGCCTCGACGGGGGCGACCGCGCCGACGACCCGTTCCGGCTGAGCACCGACCCGGCCGCCCTGCAGTCGACCTACGGCGACATCTCGAGCGCCAACCTGATCGACAAGGTCGCCGGCAACGACAGCTCCACCGACCACCGCGACTGGTCGACCGAGTTCGCCGGCTGGAGCGACGCCTCGATCGCGGCCCACGGCGGCGGGATCGACAGCCCGACCAACCTCGTGCGCGCCTTCTTCGAGACCCTCGAGGAGAACGCGATCGACCGCGCGGCCGGCCGTGACCGGCTCAGCCCCGCGCTCCAGCCGCTCCCCGTGCACGTGACCGAGAGCGGCCTCGACCTGCAGCAGCTCACCGAGAAGTTTCTCCTCGGCGCGCTCGCCTTCTCGCAGGCCGCGGACGACTACACGGACGACGACACCGACGGAAAGGGCCTGCTCGTCGACAACACCATGCCGGCCTCGGATGGCGCGCCATACACCGCGCTCGAGCACGTGTGGGACGAGGCGTGGGGCTACTACGGCGCCGCCTCCTCCTACGGCTCCTGGACCGCCGAGAGCCTCTCGAGCGGCCCGCGCTACATGGACACCAGCGGCGACGGCGCGATCGACCTCGGCACCGAGTACAACTGGGGCGCCTCGGTCAACGCGGCCAAGCGCGACAACGGCGCCAACGTGGCCACCGACTTCATGGGCCAGTCGTTCCTCGCGTTCCGCACCGGCCGCGCGATGATCGCGCACTACGGCGAGCTCGACGCGGACGAGCGCGCGGCGCTCACCGAGCAGCGTGACCTCGCGATCCAGGCCTGGGAGCAGGCGATCGCGGCGACGGTCGTGCACTACATCAACGACACCCTGCAGGCGATGGGCGACTTCGGGACCGCGGCGTATGATCACGACCGCTTCCTCGACCACGCCAAGGCCTGGTCGGAGATGAAGGGCTTCGCGCTGATGTTCCAGTTCAACCCCCGCTCGCCGCTGACCCGCGAGCAGTTCGTGCAGCTCCACACCCTCATGGGCGACGCGCCGGTGCTCCCGGCCGCCGGCCCGCTGGCCGCGGACGAGTACCGCGAGAACCTGCGCGCGGCGCGCACCCTCCTCGGTGACGCCTACGGCTTCGCCGCCGAGAACCTCGGCGACGACGCCGGCGAGAACGGGTGGTGAGCCGATGACGCCGCGCACCTCCCGCTCGCTGGTGGTCTTCTTCTCCGTGCTCGCGTGCTTCGTCGGCTGTGACGGCGGCGACGCGCCGGTCGACGCGTCCAGCGCGGGCGACGGCGGCTCGGAGGATCCGTCCGCCCTGCGGCGCGAGGTGCTCGGCGCCCTGGGCGAGAACGTCATCCTCCCGGCCTTGCGCGACTTCGCCGAGCAGGCGGAGGCGCTCGAGGCCGCGACCGCCGCCTACGCCGCCGACCCTTCGGCCGACAACCGCGCCGCGGCCCAGGCCGCATGGCGTGACGCCGCCGCCTCCTGGCAGCAGGCGGAGCTGATGCAGGTCGGCCCCGCCGGCATGAGCGGCACCGGCTGCGGCGTGGTGGGCGCGATGGAGCTCCGGGACGAGATCTACTCCTGGAACCTCACCAGCACCTGCCGCATCGACCAGGAGACCGTGGCCGACGCCCACGCCGACACCGCGCTGCTCGACGCCGAGCTGGTGAACGTCCGCGGCCTCGACGCGATGGAGTACCTCCTCTTCGTCGAGACCGACGACAACACCTGCGGCGCGCTCTCGCCGATCAACGACGAGGGCACCTGGGAGGCGGAGCGGGCCAACATCGGCCAGCGCCGCGCGACCTACGCCCACACCGCCGCGCAGCTCATCCTCGAGGAGGCGCGCGGGCTCCGCGACGCGTGGGAGCCGAGCGGCGGCGACTTCCTCGCCGACTGGCGCGGCGCCGGCACCGACGGCTCCGTTTACGACAGCTCGCAGCGCGCGCTCGACGACCTCGCGACCGCGATGCTCTACCTCGACACGGCGACCCGCGACATGAAGGTGGGCGACCCGGCGGGCATCACCTGCATGGACGCCAGCTGCATCGACTCCCTCGAGACGCCGTGGGCCAACCACGACAAGCAGGCCATCCTCGCCAACCTCGACGCCTTCGGGCGCCTCTTCCACGGGGAGTCGCCGGACGCGATGGGGCTCGGGATCGACGACCTCCTGCTCGCGGTCGGCGCGGACACCCTGGTGGCGGATCTGAGCGCCGCCCTCGCCGCCGCGGTCACCGCGGTGGAGGCCATCCCGGGCACGCTGCGCGAGGCCATCGAGGCCGACGCGCCCGAGATCACGACCGCCTACGATGCGCTGGGCACCGCGCAGCGGCTCTTCAAGGTGGACGTGGTGACGGCGCTCGACATCGACGTGCAGTCCTGCACCCCGGGTGACAACGACTGACGATGCGCGACCTGCGGGCGCGCCTGAACGACCCTCGCGACGCCGCCTCCGTGGCGGCGTTTCGCGTGATGTTCGGGCTCGTGATCGCGGGCGGGGTGATCCGCTACTTCGCGAGCGGCTGGATCGATCGCTTCTACGTCCAGCCCACCTTCCACTTCCACTACCTCGGGTTCGAGTGGGTGCGGCCCCTGCCCGAGCCGTGGATGAGCGCCGCCTTCGGGCTGCTCGGCGTCGCCGGGCTCTGCGTGGCGCTCGGGCTCTTCTACCGGGTCGCGTCGGCGCTGGTGCTGGTGGTGTTCACCTATCTGCACCTCATCGACGTGACCAACTACCTGAACCACTACTGGTTGGTCACGCTCCTCGCGGCGCTCTTCTGCCTGCTGCCGCTGAACGGGACGTGGTCCCTCGACGCCCGCCTGCGCCCCTCGCTGCGCCGGAGCACGGTGCCGGCGTGGGTGCTCTACCTGCTGCGCTTCCAGGTGGGGCTCGTCTACGTCTTCGCTGCCCTCGCCAAGATCGGGCCCGACTGGCTCCTGCACGGTCAGCCGCTCGGGATCTGGCTGCACGCGCGCACCGAGACGCCGGTGATCGGGCCGCTGCTCGGCCAGCCCTGGGTGGCGCTGGCGATGAGCTGGGCGGGGCTCTTCTACGACCTGACCATCGTCTTCTGGCTCAGCTGGCGCCGGAGCCGCCCCTTCGCCTTCGCCGCGGTGTGCTTCTTCCACGGCCTCACCGGCTACTTCTTCTTCATCGGCATCTTCCCGGTGATCATGACCGCCGCCGCGACGCTGTTCTTCGCGCCCGACTGGCCCCGCAAGCTGCACGCGCGGCTGCGGCGGGTGGACCTCGAGCCCGACGACCGGAGCCGGATCGGCCGCGCGGGGATGGCCGCCCTGGCGGTCTGGGGGCTGGTGATGGTGGCGGTGCCGCTCCGCGGTCACCTCTACGGCGGCGACGTGCTCTGGCACGAGCAGGGCATGCGCTGGAGCTGGCGGGTGAAGGTCCGCGAGAAGAACGGCGACGTGACCTATCGGGTGCGCCTCGACGGCGAGCGCCGCGAGCGGGAGGTGCGCCCGAGCCGCTACCTCGACGGCCGGCAGGAGGCGGAGTTCGCGGGCCAGCCCGACCTCATCCTCCAGCTGGCCCATCACATCCGCGACGAGCTCCGCGCCCGAGGCCACACCCGGGTCGAGGTCCGGGCCGACGCCTGGGCCTCGCTCAACGGCCGCCCCTCGGCGCGCCTGATCGATCCGACGGTCGATCTGGCGGCCGTCGAGGACGGCTTCGCGCCCGCCGACTGGATCCTCCCCCGCCCCGACACCCGACCTCTCCCCATGCGCCGGCGCCGCCCGGCGGTCGCCCGCCACTGACCTGCCACCGAGGAGCGCCATGACGAAGAGCTTGCGTCCGCCCCACGCGCGGGCATGTTGCGCCCCCGTGCGCGCCTTCGCCTCGATCGTGCTCGTCCTCCTGGCCGTCGCCGCCCCCGCCGCGGCGCAGGACGCCGGCTCCCCCGACGCGGGCGTGCCCGACGCCGGCTCCCCCGACGCCGGCTCCCCCGACGCTGGCTCCCCCGGCGCCGCCCCGCCCGACGCCGGCCCCCCGGCGCCCCAGGACGCGGACGCGGCCCCGGCCCCGGACTCGGACTCGGACTCGGCTTCGGACTCGGCTTCGGACTCGGCTTCGGACTCGGCTTCGGACTCGGCTTCGGACTCGGCTTCGGACTCGGCTTCGGACCCGGACTCGGCTTCGGACTCGGCTTCGGACTCGGCTTCGGACCCGGACTCCGACCCGGCGACGGACGACCTCGTGCTCAGCGACGACGACGTCCTCCTCAGCGACGACGACGTGCTCGTCGATCCCGACCTCGACGACGTCGTCGAGTCCGAGGAGGACCTCACCGTCCCCGACGTCGTCGTCACCGCGCCCGCCATCGACCGGACCGAGCAGGAGCCCACCGGCGGCGCCGTGCAGCGGCTCGACGAGGAGCAGCTGGAGCGCTTCTCCTACGACAACCCGGACGCGGTCGTGCAGCAGGTGCCCGGCGCGTACGTGCGCCAGGAGGACGGCTTCGGGCTGCGCCCGAACATCGGCCTGCGCGGCGTGAGCAGCGAGCGCTCCAGCCGGATCACGCTGATGGAGGACGGCGTCCTCTTCGGCCCCGCGCCCTACGCCGCGCCGGCCGCCTACTACTTCCCGCTGATGCTGCGCATGACCGGCGTCGACGTCTACATGGGCGCGGCGACCATCCCCTTCGGCCCCACCACCGTCGGCGGCGCGATCGACCTCCACAACCGCCCGATCCCGCGGGAGGCGACCGGCGGCCTGGACCTCGCGGTCGGCCTCTACAACTACGGCCGGGCGCACGCGTGGGCGGGCGCGAGCAACGACTGGGGCGGCTTCGCGGTGGAGGGCGTGTTCCTCCGGACCGACGGCTTCAAGACCCTCCAGGGCCTCCAGCGCCCGCCCGACACCGGCTTCGACCGCGGCGAGCTCCTGCTCCGCGGCGAGCTGCGCGGCGCCCTCGGCGACAACGCCTACCAGCGCCTCGAGCTGCGCTTCGGCTTCAGCGCCGAGGGCAGCAGCGAGAGCTACCTCGGGCTGACCGACGCCGACTTCCAGGCCGACCCCTACCAGCGCTACTTCGCGTCCCAGCTCGACCGCATGGAGTGGTGGCGCACCCAGGTGCAGCTCCGGCACACGCTCGAGGTGGGCGACGACTTCGTGCTCCGGAGCACCGCGTACCGGCACGACCTCGACCGCAACTGGTTCAAGGTCAACGCGATGGGCGGCCTCCCGCGGGAGGGCGGCGGGCAGACCCGGACCGAGCTGTTCGACGTGCTCATCAACCCGAGCGGCGGCAACGCCGTCCTGGTCGCGATCCTCCGGGGCGAGGAGGACGGGGAGCTCGGCCCGGCCTCCGACGACTACGTGCTCATCGGCAACAACGGCCGCGTCTTCGGCAGCACCGGCGTCCAGACCGAGGGCGTCGGCACCTTCGAGACCGGGCCCCTCTCGCACCGCGTGCGCATCGGCGCGCGCCTGCACCACGACGACGTGCGCCGGCACCACACCGAGCGCGCGTACGGGGTGGCCGGCGGCGACCTGATCGAGGTGACCGACCAGCCCTACACGCTCCTCCGCAGCCAGGCCCAGGCGCTGGCGTTCAGCGCGCACGCCGCGTGGTCGGTCGAGCTCTGGGACGCGGTCACCGTCACCCCGGGCGTGCGCACCGAGCTCATCTGGACGAGCTACGACGACGTCGAGGGGGGGACCTCCTCGTCGGCGTTCCGGGCCGCGGTGCTGCCGGGCGCGGGCATCGAGTGGGCCATCCTCGAGGAGCTGGCCGTCTTCGGCGGGGTGATGCGCGGGTTCGCGCCGGTGGCGCCCGGTCAGGCCGAGAACGTGCAGCCCGAGGACAGCGTGCTCTACGAGGCGGGCCTCCGGGCGTCGCACGAAGAGACCGGGCTCGGCGGCCAGATCACCGGCTTCGTGAACGACTACTCCCGGTTCCTCCAGCGCTGCTCCTTCGCGGCCGGCTGCGCCGACATGGACCTGGACCTGGAGTCCAACGGCGGCCGCCCGATCGTGGCCGGGCTCGACGTGCGCCTCGGCGCGAACATCCGCGCGGGCGAGGTCCGGGTGCCGCTGCGCGCGACCTACACGTTCACCTACAGCGAGCTCCGCGAGGCGGTCGGCGACTCGCCGAGCCCGCTCTACGCCGGCGGTCAGCCCGGCGACCGGCTGCCCTACATCCCCGAGCACCAGATCTCGGCGCAGGCCGGCCTCGAGCACGACGACATCGGCCTCAACGTCTCGGCCAGCTGGGTCAGCGAGATGTGGGAGCAGGTGGCGGCGCCGGGCGACGAGCTGCCCCGGACCGACGCCTACTTCGTGCTCGACGCGACGGTCTACGTCGGCCTGCTGGAGCACCTCCGGCTCTACGTGCGCGGCGAGAACCTGACCTTCAGCCAGGCCGTCGCCTCGCGTCGCCCCTTCGGCGCGCGCCCGGTCCGCCCCTTCCAGATCCAGGGCGGCCTCAAAGTGGAATTCTGAGCCTATGTCGGTGCGGTGAGTCTCTCTCTGCTCGGGCTCGGGGTCGCGCTCGGGGGCGCGGCCTGCTGGGCCGGGCTCGACGCGACGCGCAAGGCGCTCGTCCGCGACGTCCCGCCGGCCGCCGCCGCGATGTGGCTGAGCCTCGGGCAGACCCCGTTCTTCGCCCTCGCGCTCCTCTTCGAGGCCGAGCTGTCGGCCGGCTACTGGCTGCCCGGCCTCTCGGCGCTCGGGCTGCAGGTGATCGCGAACCTGCTCTTCATGAAGGCCGTCCAGGTCTCGCCGCTGAGCGCGACCATCCCCTTCCTCTCGTTCACGCCGGTGTTCACCTCGCTGCTCGCGATCCCGGCCCTCGGGGAGCTGCCGAGCGGCTGGCAGTGGGGCGGCATCGGCCTCGTGGTGGTCGGGGCGCTCGCCCTGCACGCCCGGGGCGACGCGCCGCTCTGGCGTCGCCTCGAGACCGGCTCGGCGCTGATGGTCGGGGTCTCGGCCTGCTGGGCGTTCACCGCCAACCTCGACAAGCTCGCCCTCGAGCACGCGTCCGAGCCCGTGCACGCGCTCGTGCAGACCGCCGGCGTCGGCCTGGCGCTCCTGGGTTGGCTCCTCGCCCGGCGCGCGTCGATCGCCGTCCCGCGTCGCGCCCGCTGGCCGCTGGCCGCCTCCATCGCCTTCGGCGCCGGCGCCCTCGCGCTTCAGCTCTGGGCCATCCAGCTCCTCTTCGTCGGCATCGTGGAGACGATCAAGCGCGCGGTCGGCATGACCTCCTCGGTGCTCGTCGGCCGCGTCGCGTTCGACGAGCCCCTCGGCGTCGGCAAGCTCGTCGCCGTCGCGATCATGATGGCCGGGACGATCGCGGTCGTCCTGGGCTGAGCTCCCTCGCGACCTTCAGCCGACGAGGCGCTCCAGGGCGGGCGGCGCGACGCGGCGCTCGAAGGCGGCGGCCTGGGCGGCGCGGGCGAGGATGGCGCAGAGGGTGCGCCGCTCGAGGGGCTTCACGTGGACCTCGGCGAAGAGCGCGCGGTCGGCTTCGGTGGGGCGCTCGTCCGGCTCCACGAGCAGCACGAGGCGCGGGCAGCGGTCGCCGAGCCTGCGCTTCAGGGCCCGGGCCACCTGGGCGCCGCTCGCGTGGGCCATGCGGCTCGCGAGCACCACCGCCTCGGGCCGGCGCTTCGGGACCTGCTCGAGCGCCTCGAGCGGGCTCGTGTAGAGATAGACACGCGCTTCGTCTTCGAAGGCGGGGGCCATCGACCGCAGCCAGTGGGCCTGGTCGTCCACGAACACGACACATCGGCGAGGCAGCTTCATCTCGTGTCGACGACTGTGCAGAAACCGTGCTCAGCGACGGAGCCGGGAGGGACGGGGCGGAAGCTGCGCCATCCTTGCGTCAGGTGGGGCACGCCGCGTCATGGATGTCGCGCACCGTCGGGTCTCTGGCGGCCACCGTCGCCTCTTGACACAGGGGAGATCGGGCACTGAGTGTCGGCCATATGGCCAAAGACGAGGTGATGCTCCAGGTGGCCGCGGCCACCAACCAGGACGTGGGCAAGGGCGTCGCCCGGCTCAGCAAGCGGGCGATGGAGGCGCTGGGCCTCCGGGGCGGCGAGGTCATCGAGGTCGAGGGGAAGCGGCGGAGCGCCGCCCTCGCGCTGCCGCCCTACGAGGAGGACGCGGGCCTCGACATCATCCGCCTCGACGGGCTCGAACGGCACAACGCCGGCGTCGGCATCAGCGATCGGGTCGCCGTGCGGAAGGCCGACGCCAAGCCGGCGCGCAAGGTCGTGCTCGCGCCGGCCCAGGACAACGTCCGGCTGAGCGGCCCCGGCGAGGCGCTGAAGCCGACCCTGATCGGCCGCCCGCTCTCGCCGGGCAGCGTCATCTCGACCAGCGTCTACCGCCGCGCGCCGGGCATGAACGGGGGCCCGTTCCCCAACGACGTCATGAACGCGCTCTACGCGCAGCGCGCCTACGGCCTGCAGGAGATCCGGCTCGTGGTGGTGTCCGCCGCGCCGACCGGGGTCGTGCGCGTCACGCCCGAGACCGAGATCGAGCTCCGCGCCGAGCACACCGAGCCCGAGGAGAAGGTGCTCGACGTCACCTACGACGACGTCGGCGGCATCAGCCACACCCTCGACGAGGTGCGGGAGATGATCGAGCTCCCGCTGAAGCACCCGGAGCTCTTCCAGCGCCTCGGCATCGACCCGCCGAAGGGGGTGCTGCTCTACGGCCCGCCCGGGACCGGCAAGACCCTCCTGGCGCGCGCGGTGGCCAACGAGTCCGACGCGCACTTCATCTCGGTGGCCGGCCCCGAGATCATGGGCAAGCTCGTCGGCGAGTCCGAGGAGCGGCTCCGGCAGATCTTCGAGGAGGCGGAGCAGAACGCGCCGAGCATCATCTTCTTCGACGAGATCGACTCGATCGCGCCGAAGCGCGACGAGGTCACGGGGGAGGGCGAGAAGCGGCTCGTGGCGCAGCTGCTGACCCTGATGGACGGCCTGAAGCCGCGGCAGAACGTGGTGGTCATCGGCGCGACCAACCGCCCCGACGCGATCGACGAGGCGCTGCGCCGCCCCGGCCGCTTCGACCGCGAGCTGACCATCGGCGTCCCCGACAAGGACGGCCGGCGAGAGGTCTTGCAGATCCACACCCGCGGCATGCCGCTCGCCGACGACGTCGAGCTCGACCGACTCGCCCAGATGACCTACGGCTTCGTCGGCGCCGACCTCGCCGCGCTCTGCCGGGAGGCGGCGCTCGAGTCGCTGCGCCGGGTGCTGCCCGAGATCGACCTCGAGGCCGACGAGATCCCGGAGGAGGCGCTCCAGAAGCTGATCGTGCGGGGCGGCGACTTCGACTCCGCCATCCGGCGCGTGCAGCCGACCGCGCTCCGCGAGATCATGATCCAGACCCCCAACGTCTCCTGGGACGACGTCGGCGGGCTCGACGAGGCCAAGGAGGCGCTCCGGGAGGGCATCGAGCTGCCGCTCAAGCGCCCCGACGCGTTCACCCGCATGGGCATCCGCCCGGCGAAGGGCTTCCTGCTCTACGGCCCGCCCGGCACCGGCAAGACGCTGCTCGCCAAGGCGTGCGCGCGGGAGGCGGAGGCGAACTTCATCTCGATGCGCTCGAGCGACCTGCTCAGCAAGTGGTACGGCGAGTCCGAGAAGCAGGTGGCGCGCCTCTTCCAGCGCGCGCGGCAGGTGGCGCCCACCGTCATCTTCCTCGACGAGATCGACTCCCTCGTCCCGCGCCGCGGCGGCGGCCTCGGCGAGCCGGCGGTCACCGAGCGGGTGGTCAACACGATCCTCGCCGAGATGGACGGCCTCGAGGAGCTGAAGGGCGTGGTGGTGGTGGGCGCGACCAACCAGCCGACCCTCATCGACCCGGCGCTGCTGCGCCCCGGCCGCTTCGACGAGCTGATCTACGTGCCGGTGCCGAGCGAGAAGGGGCGCCTGAAGATCCTGAAGATCCACACCCACGGCATGCCGCTCGCCGCCGGGGTCGACCTCGCGTCGCTCGCGAAGCGCACCGAGGGCTACACGGGCGCCGACCTCGAGGACCTCGTGCGCCGCGCCGGCCTGATCGCCCTGCGTCACGACCTCGAGGTCAGCGACGTGCCGATGCCCATCTTCGAGGAGGCGCTGAAGCAGACCCGCGCCTCGGTCACCGAGGAGATGGACGCGAGCTATCGCAAGATGGCCGAGGACCTGAGACACGAGCGCCCGGCGGAGGCCAAGCGCATCGGGTTCTGAGCCTCAACGGGGGCGGTCGAGCGTGAGCTCGAACGAGAAGGTCGTGCCCCGCCCGGGCTCGCTCTTCACGTCGAGCTGGGCCCCGTGCAGGGCGAGGAGCCGCTTGCAGATGCCGAGACCCAGGCCGGTGCCTCCGTAGCGGGCGCCGATCTGCTCGCTCCCCTGCGTGAAGTCGTCGAAGATGCGACCGAGCTGATCTTCGGGGATGCCGATGCCGGTGTCGCGCACCTCGAAGGCGAGGGTGGCGTCGTCGCGCCCGACGCGCTGGGTCGACACGTCGAGCGACACGCCTCCCCGCTCGGTGAACTTGATCGCGTTGCCCAGCAGATTGGAGAGGACGCGACTCAGCTTGACCGGATCGCCTCGCAGCTGCGCCGGGACGTCGGGCGCGACGCGCAGGGACAGCGTCAGGCCAGACTCCTTGGCGCGGAGCCCCTGCTCCTCGACGAGCCCCTCGAGCATCGCCGGGAGATCGAACGGCCTGCGCTCGAGCCGACCGTGCGCCGCCTCGATCCGGCCGACGCTCAGCACATCGTCCAAGAGCTCGACCGTCGACCTCGTGGCGCGGGCGATGGTCCGTACGTAGCTCTCCTGCTCCTTCGAGAGCGACGACTCCTCGAGCAGCTCGACCGCGGCGACGATCGCGCTCAACGGGCCGCGGATGTCGTGACTGATCATCGACACGAGCGTCCCCTTGACCCGGGCCGCTTCCTCGGCTTCGTCGCGCGCGGCCAGCAGCTCCCGTTCGTAACGACGGCGCTCGGTGACGTCGAGGAGCGTCGCGCGAATGCCGATGGGCTCACCGCGCTCGTCGCGCCGGAGCACCGCGTTGAGCAGCACCGGTACGCGCCGCCCCACGCCCGTCAGCTCGAGCGCGATCTCGTCGACGTGCCCCTGCATGCCGAGGAGCGGGTGGACGTGCGTCTCCCAGTAGATGCGCCCCCCGACGGTGAAGAGCTCCTGCACGCGCACGCTCCCCACCAGAGCGTCGGCGTCGCGCCCGAGCGTCCGGGTGACCCATCGGTTGACGCGCACCAGCGTGCCGTCGGGCAGGGCCGAGAGGAAGCCGCAGGGGGCCTCCTCGTAGAGCTGCTCCGCGGGCTCCTCGAGGAGGGCGCGGGCGCGCTCGAGCTCTCGAGGCGCCGAGCTCACACGAACGCTCGGATGGCCTCGATGGTCTCGCCGGGCGCGCTCAGGTTCGGGCAGTGCCCGGTGGCCTTCATCAGGACGAGCTCGCTGTCGGGCAGGGCGGCGTGGACGTAGCGGCCGACCGCCTCGGGGGCGATGATGTCGTCGGCGCACTGCAGGACCAGCGCTCTCGCCTGGACGCGCGCGAGATCCGCGCGGTTGTCCGAGAGGAAGGTGACCTCCGCGAACCGCTTGGCGATGCCCGGGTCCATGCGACAGAAGCTGTTGGCCAGCTCCTCGCCGAGCTCCGGGCGGTCCGCGTTGCCCATGATGGCGGGGGCCATCTGACGCGACCAGCCGAGGTAGTTGCTCTCCAGAGACTCGAGCAGCCCGTCGATGTCGTCTCGCGAGAAGCCGCCGACGTACTGCTCGTCGTTCAGGTAGCGAGGGGAGGGGCCGACGAGGACGAGCTGCGAGAAGTGCCGAGGCGCGCGGTTCGCGGCGAGCACGCCGATCATCGCGCTGACCGAGTGCCCGACGAAGACGCCGTTCTCGATGTCCAGGGCCTCGGCGATCTCGATGACGTCGGTCGCGTAGCCGTCGAGCGAGCCGTACTTCTTCGGGTCGTAGGCGGTCGGATCGCAGGTGCCGGCGCCTACGTGGTCGAACAGCACGACGCGGAAATCGGCCTCGAACTCGGGCGCCACGTAGCGCCACATGTTGCGGTCGCAGCCGAAGCCGTGGGCGAAGACCATGTGGCGCTCGCCCTGGCCGGTGACCGTCACGTCATGTCGCAGGAGGGCGTCGGTCATGTCGAATGAGTAGCGTATCCCGCGGGGGCGCGACAGGGGCCCTACTCGAGGCAGCGGCCGGTCGCGTCGTCGCTGTCGTTGTTGTCCTCGCGGCACTCGCGGAACGTCGCCGTCTCCGGGTCCACGACCACCCGGGCGAAGAAGGTCTCGGTCGGCGGCACGCCGGCCGGGGCCTCGAGGGTCAGCTCGAGCACGCGCCCCGGGAACACCGGCTCGGTCGAGGTGACCCGGCCGAGCTCCACGTCGGGCGCGCCGCGCTGGAAGAACGCCACCGTGACGCCGGGCGGGAGGAGCGCGCGGCCCTGGTTGCGCAGCGACGCGACGAGGCGGACCGGATCGCTGCACACCACGCGCAGGGCGAGCACCGCGTCGGGCGCGTCGAAGATGCCGCCCTCCTGCACGTTCTGCCGGAAGTTGTTGAGCCAGGGGAGCGCCCAGTTGTCGCGGGGGCGGCGCGGGATCTCGCCGTAGCCGCCCGCCGGGTCGCAGGCGGTGTCCGCGTCGTCGCACGTGTTGGTGACGTGGTAGGCGTGCTGCGTCCACATGGTGCGGGTCCCGACCCACGAGTTGGCCGCGTCGCGGAACACGCTGATGCCGCGCCACGCCCGGCCGTAGCTCGGCGCGGTCCACGGCGGGTAGCCGCCGGAGCCGTCCATGTGGTGGTTGCAGTGCCAGGAGTCCGGGTTGGCCCCGGTCGAGATCATCACCATCTCGGCGTGGCCGTCCGCGTCGACGTCGGCGACGAGCGAGGCCTCCGTCCCGGTGAAGGAGTTGGTCGGCGCGGCGAAGCGGACCGCGCCGGTGGGCCCGTCGTAGACCCACATGTAGCACTCGTCGTTGTAGAGGACCTCGGCGACCCCGTCGCCCTCGAAGTCGAAGACCGTCGATCCGGTCACGGAGGAGCTGTTGTCGTGGTTCCGGGCCGACCAGACCTGGGTGATCGTGCCGCCGGCGTAGTCGGGCTTCAGCATCGCGTAGATGGTGGCCTGCGCGACGCCGATCTCCGGGGCGCCGTCGCCGTCGAAGTCGGCCACCGTCGGAGGGCCACCGACGCCGGTGCCCCCGATCGCCACCGGCCCGAGGCGCGTCGCGCCGGTCGCGGCGTCGAGGATGATCACCTCGCCGCCGCCCACGAGCACCACGTCGGGCGCGCCGTCCATGTCGAAGTCGCCGATCGCCGCGAAGCCCTCCGAGAGGTCGGTGCGCTGCCACAGGACGCTGCCGTCGGTGTCGATCGCGGTGCGGCCCGAGAGCACCTCGAGGTCGGCGTCGTCGTCGAGGTTCGCGAAGAAGCTCGTCGAGGTGCTGACCTCGCCGTGGGCCCAGCCGCCGCGCGCGCTCGGCACGTCGAAGCGGAGGGTGAAGGTGCCGCCGGCCCAGGTGTAGACGGCGCCGCGCCACGCGACCTCGGGATCGCCGTCGCCCTCGAGGTCGCCGAGCGCGAGCCCGCCGCCCCAGCCGAGGCCGGTCGAGGTGGTCACGGGCACGAGGTCGGCGCCGATCCCCATCACCGTTCCGTCGCCCCGGATGGCGGCGAGGCGGCGCTCTCCGGTGACCGCGACGATGTCGAGCACGCCGTCGTCGTCGAGGTCGCCGAGCGCCAGCGAGACCCCGCTGAAGCCGACCGAGCCCGGCTCCGCCGCGTCGAGCGACCACAGCTCCCGGCCGGTCGCGCCGTCGAGCGCGCGGAGGATGCCGCGGCGGCAGAGATCGGGCCCGTGGCAGGCGCCAGCCCGTACGTCGTTGGAGACGAAGACGATCGCCGACGGGTCGAGCTCGTCGATGGCTCCGTCGCAGTTGGTGTCGAAGAGGCGGCCCACCATCGGCGTGGACCAGACGTCGACCCGGTCGGGCTGCTCGACCGCGGTGGTCGGATCCCAGCGCCACTGCGGCACCGCGTCGAGGTCCTCGACCGGCGGCCGGTACTCGCAGGTGGCGCTGACGCAGGGCTCGCCCGGCGCCGCTTCGTCGCACGAGGGCGGCAGCGCGAGGCAGCGTCCGGCGCCTCGGACCGGCCCGCAGCCCGGGGTGACGCCGCCGTCCGGCACGCCCGCGTCGCTCCCCGCCCCCTCGCCGAGCGCCGGCTCGCAGTACTCGCCGTCCCCGCAGTCGCGGCTCGTGACGCAGCTGTCGCCGGGCACCACGCAGGCTCCGCCGAAGCAGGTCTCTCCCCCGCCGCAGCACTGCGCGCCGCAGACCGCCTCCTCCGACGCGCAGCACGCGCCGTCGAGGCAGACGCCGCCCCCGCACTCCTCGTCCGTGGCGCAGCGAGGGCCCGCGTCGCGGAGCCCCGCGTCCATCCCGCCGGCGTCCGCGCTCTCGCCCCCGTCGGGCCGCGGCACGCACACGCCGTCCTGGCAGCGCTCGCTCGCGGCGCAGTCGCCGTCGACGGCGCAGGACTCGCTCGGCCCGCCGCAGTCACAGCCGGCGAGCAGGAGGAGAGAGAGGAAGAGCAGACAAGCCGAGCGCATGGAGCGACGCTACCCGCGGTGGCTCCCGGGCGCCACAGGCCGCTGCTCGTGCTCGCGCTTCGGAGACAAACAATTTCTCGCAGAGGCGCAGAGGCGCAGAGGGGCAGCGGGATGGAGGCTCGCCGGGGGGTGCGCGGCTGCCGCTCGCTCTGCGGGCTTCGGTGGCTTTTTGGGCTCTCGCAAAGGCGCGAAGCCGCGAAGAGGGATGGGTGGCCGCGGGATGGAGGCTCGCCGGGGTGTGCGCGGCTGCCGCTCGCTCTGCGGGTTTCGGTGGCTTTTTTACTCGCGCAAAGACGCCAAGACGCCAAGGGGGGCGGGTGGCCGCGGGATGGAGGCTCGCCGGGTCGTGCACGACTGGCGCGCGGTAGGCGGCGGCCCGATGGCCTACGCGCCTCGCTTCCATCCTTCCTCGCTTCCCGCGAGTCACGCAGGCCGAGCCGCTGTCGGGTGGGGGGCAGGTGGGGTGACAAGCGCGGCGGGCGTCTTAGAATTCGCGCGTGTCGAAGAAGAAGGCCGGGCTCTCGCAGCCGAAGTCGGAGAAGTCGGAGGACGTGGCGCTGGTCTGCGGCGCGACGCCGGACGGCGGGACCCTGGGCGTGCTCCGCAAGCGCGGGGACAAGGTCGAGGCCGCGGTCCTGAAGAAGACCGTCGAGGGCCAGCCGGTGCACGGCGACCTCGTGCGCCTGAAGCCTCGGGAGGAGCCGCTCCTCTTCGACGTCGAGTCGGTCTACGAGGCCCCGGCGAGCGAGGCGAAGGCGGGACCCTCCCAGGTCGCCAGCGACTCCTACCGCAAGGGCTGGGACCGCCTCTTCCGCGCGAAGAAGCGCGCGGCGCTGAATTAAGCCGCTCGGCGTGAGGCGACTCGAGGAGTTGATCGACGCGGGGGATCCGGCGCTGCCGCGGCTGGGGGCGCTGGTGGAGGGGTCGCCGCATCGCGTGGACGTGCTGCTGCCGGGGGAGGGCGCGGCGGACTGCTTGCGCGCGCTCGGGATCACGACCCGGTCGATGCTCGGCGCGATCGCCTACCAGACCGGTGGCGTGATGATCGCCGACGGCTGGCTGCGGGTGCTCGGGGGCGGCTCGGCGCAGCTGCCGCGGCGGCTCGATCTCTGGAACGGGCTCGGCGGGGAGCGGCGTCACGCCGGCGGGCTGCTGGTGGCGGACGACGCGGGCGGCGGGTTCTTCGCCTGGCAGGACGCGACCCGCACCGTCGCCTATCTCGCGCCCGACACGCTCGTCTGGGAGGACACCGGGCTCGGCTACGAGAACTGGCTGAAGGCCATGCTCGGCCCCGAGCTGCTCGGGTTCTACGAGGGGCTGCGCTGGGACGGCTGGCGCTTCCTCGCCACCGAGCTCACCACGTCGCAGTCGATGTTCTTCCACCCGCCGCGCTTCACCGCGGAGGGGAGCGACCCGATGAAGTGCTACCGCGGCCTGATCCCGGTCGACGAGTGCTGGGACGTGCAGCTCGACCTCGCCCGGCAGCTCGCCGAGGCGCGCGCCTGACGGGTCACGCCGAGGCGCGCTCGCCCCGAGGCACGAAGGTCGCGGCGCGGCCGCCGACGAGGGGCTCGCTTCGGTCCTGCGGGAAGAAGGCGCCGAGCACGTTGCCGCGGCACATCGCGTAGAGGCCGTAGAGGCCGAGCGGCGGGAACGCGAGCGTCCAGAGCACGTAGGTGAGGGTGCCGACCGCCCAGCCCCACTTGCGCCGCCGGGCCAGCCCGACCGCGGCGAGCATCGGCAGCCCCGCGAGCACGGTCGTGATGCAGAGCATGAGGAACGCGCCCCACGCCTCGGGGCCGTCGAGCTGCCGGAGGAAGCGCCCGAAGCCGGCGGGGGTCGGGTCGAAGTGCCCGTGGAACGTGGCGTGGAAGACCGTCGCCCGCAGCAGCACGCCGTAGAAGAGGCCGAGCAAGCCGGCGATGGGGAGGAGCACCTGGGCGACCGCGAAGTGGGCGTCGTCGCGGAGGTGCTGCTCGAGCGAGGCGCCGCGTTTGATCGCGTCGAGCTCGCGGCGGAGATCGTTGGCCTCCGCCTCGGCGTCGCGCGCGCGCTCGGTCCAGCGCGCGAGCTCCGACGTCAGGGACTCGACCTGGGCCTGGGCGGCCACGACCTGATCACGGAACCCCATGCAGACAGTGTGACACGCCTGTCCAGTCCGTCGGCGCGGTCCACCCCCGCTCGTGGGGGAAGCCCCCTCAAGCGTCGAGGCCGACGGGGCAGGTCACGCCGGTGCCGCCGAGCCCGCAATAGCCGTTCGGGTTCTTGTCGAGGTACTGCTGGTGGTAGTCCTCGGCGAAGTAGAACGGGGGCGCGTCGAGGATCTCGGTGGTGATGTCGCCGTAGCCGGCCTCGCGCAGCTTCGCGGCGAAGGCCGCCCGCGCCGCCTCGGCCGCCGCGCGCTGGTCGTCGCCGTAGACGTAGATGCCCGAGCGGTACTGGGTGCCGACGTCGTTGCCCTGGCGCATGCCCTGGGTCGGGTCGTGGCTCTCGAAGAAGACCTTGAGCAGCGTCGCGTAGTCGACCTTCGCGGGGTCGTAGATCACGCGCACCACCTCGTTGTGGCCGGTGCGCCCGCTGCAGACCTCCTCGTAGGTCGGGTTCTTCGTGTAGCCGGCCGCGTAGCCGACCGCGGTGCTGTGCACGCCCTCCACCTGCCAGAGCTTGCGCTCGGCGCCCCAGAAGCAGCCGAGGCCGAACATCGCCTCGCGCATCCCGTCGGGGAAGGGGCCCTTCAGCGAGGTCCCGAGCACGGTGTGGCGCTCGGCCACCGGCATCTCGGCGTCGCGGCCGGGGAGGGCGCTGTCGGGGCTGGGCATCTCGACCTTCTTCTTCAGGAAGAACATATCGAAGTCATAGAGCCGATCCGGACCACGCGGAAGGTCAGGTTGAGGCGCGGGCCGACCGGGCGCTTCGTCTTGGGGACCCGGTGGGTGTGCGTGCGCTGGAGGGCGCCGCCCATCTCGAAGAGCGAGCCCTCGCCGAGCGCGTAGCCGACGGAGGGGCCGCCGGCGCGGGCCTTGAGCAGGAAGCGGCGCCGCGCGCCGAGCGAGATCGAGGCGATGCGGATGTCGTCCGGCGAGGGGCCCAGCTCGGGCTCGTCGTCGGCGTGGGCGCCCATCGAGTCGCGCCCGTCGCGGTAGTAGTTGGCGAGCACGCTGTTGAAGTCGACGCCGCAGGCCTCGCGCAGCCTCGCCCGCAGCGCCGAGAGCGCGGGGGTCCAGGGGGCGGGCGCGAAGGTCCGGCCCGAGTACGCGTAGCTGCAGCCGGGGTCGCCGTGCCAGCTGGTCAGGCGCGGCGTGGCGACCTCGCGGCCGAAGAGCACCAGGGTCTCGGCCCGGAGCGGCAGGGTCCGGACGAGCTCGTCCATGAGCGCCGCGTCGTCCTCGACGAAGCCCTCGCGGAGGCGCGCCCAGCCGTCCCCGAAGCGGTCCATGCCCGGAATCTGGCGTCTGCTATGTTCGCGCGCCATGCGCATCCACAGCGAGTCCCTGATCCGTCACCCGCAGCAGAAGGTCTACGAGGCGTACCGCGACCGGCTGCCCGAGATCGCGGCCTACATCCCCGACGTGAAGGAGATCATCGTCGAGAAGCGCGAGGACGTGTCCGACGCGCGGACGAAGATCCACAACGTCTGGATCGCCGACCGTGACATCCCCGCGTTCGCGAAGGCGTTCATCAAGCCGGAGATGCTCCGCTGGGACGACTACGCGGAGTGGCGCGACGACGAGCACTGCGTGCACTGGACGCTGAAGCTGCGGGTCTTCACCGACCAGGTGACCTGCGGCGGCACCAACTGCTTCGTGGCCGCCGGGGACGGGCAGACCACGGTGCGGCTCGAGGGCGACCTCGACATCGACCTCAAGAACATCCCCGGCGTGCCGCGCATGTTCGCGGGCGGGCTCAAGCCGAAGATCGAGAAGTTCATCGTCGGGCTGATCACGCCCAACCTGCAGAAGGTCAACGAGAGCCTCCAGCAGTTCCTCGACGAGAAGGGCTGATCAGCGCAGCCAGCGCGAGAAGCGCCACGGGCCGCTCGGCTCCTCGAGCCGGCTCTCGTGCACCCGGCGCAGACGATCCGAGAGGGCGGCCTCGCCCAGGAAGGCGTCTCCGCGGGCCCGCGGGTCGAGCTCGCCCTCGAAGACGCTCAGCAGCAGCTCGTCGACCGCGAGGGGCGCGTCGTAGAGGGGACGCGCGACGGAGGGCCCGGCCTCGATCGACACCGCGTCGGCGCGCTCCCGGAGCCACGCGATCGCGCCCCGGGGGCTCGGCTCGTCGACCCCGACCACCTCGACGCGGTCGGGCAGCGAGAGGGACGCCGTGGCCTCCCGCGTGGTGTAGACGACCGGCCGGGCCCAGCTCTCCCACACCGGGTGCGCGGCCGGCAGCGCGCCGCGGGTCAGCACGCAGACCCGGGGCGGCGCCTCGAGCCCCCGGGCCTCGCGCCAGCGCCGGAGCGGATCGGGCAGGTCGTAGCGGAGCTCGGGCTCCGCGCGCAGCACGCTGCCGCTGACCAGGATGGCGCCCACCCGGGCCCGGGTGAGGGAGAGCGCGAAGAAGTCCGCGTCCGACTTCGGGGCGTGCGGGCCGATCCGGATCACGTCCCGTCCGGCGACCGCGACGACGTGCACCACGCCGCGCGCGAGGCCGAGGGGCTGGCCGTAGAGGCCGCGGGCGCGTTCGTCGACGTCCATCGAACGCTGCTTAGGGCCTCCACCGGGCAATTCCAATCCGGCTGTCCTACCATGCCCCGGTGAGTCGTTCGCTTCTCTTCGCTGGGCTGGTGCTGCTGTTCGTGGGCTGCGCCTCGGGTGGATCCGAAGATGACGCGGGGGTCTCCCCCCCGATCACCGACGGCGGGCGCGACGACGGCGGCGGGAGCGACGACGGGGGCCCGCCCGGCCCGAGCGACGCCGGTCCTCGCGACGCCGGTCCCCAGGACGCCGGTCCGAGCTGCGCGACCGCGGGCTGCGACCCGCTCGCCACCTGCGACGCCTCGAGCGGCGCCCCGGTCTGCACCTGCCCGGACGGCTACCAGGGCGACGGGACGAGCTGCGCCGACGTCGACGAGTGCGCCACCGGGGCGGCGGGCTGCGACCCGAACGCCACCTGCACGAACACCGAGGGCGGCTTCACCTGCGCCTGCGCGATGGGCTTCGAGGGCGACGGGACGAGCTGCACCGACGTCGACGAGTGCGCCACCGGCATGGCCACCTGCGACACCAACGCCACCTGCGCCAACGAGCCCGGCGGCTTCTCCTGCGCGTGCGACGCCGGCTTCATGGGCGACGGCTTCAGCTGCGTGGACATCAACGAGTGCGCGACCGGGGCCGCCGGCTGCCACACGTTCGCGTCGTGCGAGAACAGCGCCGGCTCCTTCTCCTGCACCTGCATCGCCGGCTACACGGGCGACGGCTTCAGCTGCGCCGACGTGAACGAGTGCGCGACCGGCGCGGCCGGCTGCGACGCCAACGCGAGCTGCACCAACACCCCCGGCTCGTTCAGCTGCCGCTGCAACCCGGGCTGGACCGGCAGCGGCACGAGCTGCAGCGACGTGAACGAGTGCGCCTCCGGCCTCGACGACTGCAGCGCCAACGCCACCTGCACCAACACGCCCGGCTCCTGGAGCTGCGCCTGTAACCCCGGCTTCACCGGCGACGGCCGGACCTGCACGCCGATCGGGCCGACCTGCACCCTCATCGACGGCTTCGAGGGCATGGGCACCACCTGGCCGCGCAGCCCCTGGGTCGTCGAGTCGACCGGGGGCACCATCGTGACCACCCCGGTGCGGGACGGCAGCTATGCGCTCCAGAACCCGGACTGGCACTACCGGACCGACGTCTCCGTCGGCGCCATCGGGGATCGCCTCGAGGCCTGGGTCCACAGCGCCAGCGGGACCGGCCGCGTCTACCTGGGCTTCGACGCCAACGCCTCCGGGGCCCGGAGCGCGGTCTTCGCGCCGAACACCAGCGAGCTGATCATCCAGCAGAACTCCAGCTACGGGTACGCCAACGAGGCGACCACCGCCGCGACCTTCAGCGCCTCCACCTGGTACCGGCTCGAGGCCGAATTCCTCTCGGGCAACCAGGTGCGGGTCCGCGTCTACACCGCCGGCGGGAGCGTCGTGGCCACCACCACCCACACCTTCACCAGCTCCAACGTGGGCGGCGTGGCCATCCGCACGTTCAACGATCTCGTGGTCGACACCATCCGCGTCTGCCGCTGACGGTTTGCCGGGGCGGCCCGGGTCTCCTAGCTTTCGCCGTTCGCCATGACGAAGCGGTACATCGTCCAGACCATGGGCTGCCAGATGAACGTCCACGACTCGCGTCGGATCGAGGAGGTCCTGCGCGGCGCGGGCTGGCAGGCGACCGAGGAGTCGAGCCTCGCGGATCTGGTGATCTTCAACACCTGCTCCATCCGCGAGAAGGCCGAGCACAAGCTGATGAGCGCGCTCGGGACCGTCCGGCCGCTCAAGGACGCCCGCAAGGACGTGGTGATCGCGGTCGCCGGCTGCGTCGCTCAGCAGGAGGGCGAGAGCCTGCTGAAGAAGGCCCGCTTCGTCGACGTCGTGCTCGGCCCGGACAACATCCCGGAGCTGCCGGCCCTGGTCGACCACGCGCGGCGCGGCGGGGCCCCGATCGCGCGGACCGTCTTCGACGTGCACGCGCCCGCCTTCCTCGACGCGACGCCCGACCCGACCCGGCTCGAGGTCACCGCCTTCGTGACGGTCATGAAGGGCTGCGACGAGCGCTGCACCTACTGCATCGTGCCGCACACCCGCGGCCCGGAGCGCTACCGCAGCGCCGACGAGATCGTGCGCGAGGTCGGCGCGATGGTCGCGGGCGGCGTGCGCGAGGTCACCCTGCTCGGCCAGACGGTGAACTCCTGGTTCGAGCCCGACGCGGAGACGACGCCGGCCTCGGAGGCGCCCAGGTGGCAGGGCAGCGTGGTCGAGACGAGCCAGTTCGCCGAGCTGCTGCGCCGCATCGCGCGGGAGGTGCCCGACCTGGCCCGCCTCCGCTACACCTCGCCGCACCCGCGCCACCTGACCGACGCGCTCATCGACGCGCACGCCGAGCTCGACGTGCTCTCGGACCACCTGCACCTGCCGGTGCAGTCCGGGAGCGACCGCGTGCTCAAGCGCATGCTCCGCCGCTACACCCGCGAGCTCTACCTCGAGCGGCTCGCCAAGCTCCGCGCCCGGGTGCCCGGCCTGACCCTCAGCACCGACGTCATCGTCGGCTTCCCGGGCGAGACCGAGGCGGAGTTCGAGGAGACGCTCTCGCTGGTGCGGGGGGCGGGCTTCACCGCCGCCTTCGCCTTCAAGTACTCGCCCCGCCCCTACACCCCGGCGCTGAAGCTCGGCGACGACGTGCCCGAAGAGGTGAAGGACGAGCGGCTCCAGCGCCTCTTCGAGGTGGTGGGCGAGCAGCAGCGCGCGCACCTCGACGCGCTCGTCGGCACCCGTCAGCGCGTGCTGATCGAGGGGCCGAGCCGGGACGGCGCGCGCTTCACCGGGCGCACCCACCGCAACGAGATCGTGCATGTGGCCGGGCCCGACGGGGTCGACCTGACCGGGCGTTTGCTGGACGTCACCATCGACAAGGCGAACAAGCACTCGCTGATGGGCGCGGTGGAGGGGGCGCTCGCGCCGCGCAAGCGGCTGCCGGTCCTCGGGGGCGCGGCGTGAAGCTCGCCTTCGCCTGGGCGCCGGCGGTCCTCTACATGGCGCTCATCTGGGTCCTCAGCTCGATGGAGCTGAGCGAGATCTCGGTCGACGAGTTCCCGCTGCGCGACAAGGGCGTGCACATGGTCGAGTACGGCGTGCTCGGCTTCCTGGTCGCCCACGCCGCGCTCCGCACCTGGCCGCGCCGGCCGCCGTGGCGGACGTTCTCGGTGGCGGTCTGGATCACCGTGCTCTGGGGCCTGCTCGACGAGGTGCACCAGGCGTTCGTGCCGGGGCGCTCCTCCGAGGTGCTCGACCTGGTGGCCGACTCGCTGGGCGCCCTCGGCGGCGCCGGCGCGCGCCACGCCATCGCGTTGGCCGCGCGCATCACCGCGCCGAGGGCGGCCGAGGAGAGCCGACGATGAGCCTGTTCCCCTACCGCGGGCACATGCCCGTCGTGCACCCGAGCGGCTACGTCGCCCCGACCGCGTCGATCATCGGCGCGGTGACCGTGGGCGAGGAGAGCAGCGTGTGGTTCGGCGCCGCCATCCGCGGCGACGTGATGCCGATCCACGTCGGGTCCCGCACCTCCATCCAGGACAACGCGGTGGTGCACGCGACCCACGACTGGCAGGAGACGCGCATCGGCGACGACTGC
This sequence comes from Myxococcota bacterium, assembly GCA_036149055.1. GTDB lineage: Bacteria > Myxococcota_A > Polyangia > Polyangiales > Sandaracinaceae > JAVJQK01. Next base: position 25,082 of record JAYZQJ010000230.1, read on the forward strand.
ACGGTGGGCCACGGCGTGATCCTGCACGGCTGTCACATCCACGACCGCGTGCTCGTCGGCATGGGCACCATCGTGCTCGACGCGGCCGAGATCGGGGAGGACGTCATCCTCGGCGCCGGCTCGCTGGTGACCGCGCGCACCCGGATCCCGCCGGGGGTCATGGCCTTCGGTCGGCCGGCGAAGCCGGTGCGGGACCTGACGGACGCCGAGCGCGCGTCCATCCGCGAGGCGGCCGCGCACTACCAGAAGCTGGTCCGCGACTACCGCGGCGGCGCGTAGCGGGCGCGCCCTTCGACCCCGAGGTAGCCGCCGTCCTCGGTGATCGCGGTGGGGGTCAGCGCGAAGCCGGCGAGGCTCGGGACCGGCACCGGGCCGAGCGCCACCAGCGAGTCTCCGAGCGGCGCGAGCAACGCGCCCACGAGCCGGTCGAGGCGTTCCCCCTCCGGGCCGCCGGTCGGCCCGACCACGTCGGCGCGCGCGCTCAGCTCGCCCGGTCGCAGCGAGATGCCCGCGTCGCTCAGCGTCGCCTCCACCGGGGCCGACAGCGCGATCGAGATCGCGCCGAGCGGCGCGCGCTCTCCGCCCGAGATCGCGAACGCGGTCGCGCGCACGTCCACCAGCTCGACCGTGGCTCCGCCCGGACCGAAGGAGACCACCGGGGGCAGCGGGTAGCTCAGCTCCAGCTCGACCGGGGCGTCCGAGGGGTGGGCCCGCGCGGCGACCGGGAAGAGCAGGGCGACCTGGCTCACGGTCAGCCCGGCGGTCTGCCGCGCGATCTCCGTCTGCTGCGCCTCGAAGAGCCCGCTCTGCCAGGCGGCGAAGGCGGCGGCGTTGAGGGTGTCGACCGAGACGTCCACCGCGAGGTCGCTCTCGTGCAGGGGCGGCTGCTCGTCGGCGAGCCCCACGAGGACGCCTCGCGCCGCGCGCTCGGCCAGCGCGTCCTCCGGGGTCAGCGCGAGGTCGGCCGCGGCCCAGAGGCCGTCCGGGCTCACGATCACCTCGAAGTCGGTCGCCTCGAGGGCGACGTCGACCCCGAGCACGTCGAAGCGGCTCCGGATCGGCATTTGCGAGACGAGGTCCCGGAGCAGCGGCGTCAGCGCGTCGCGGGCCGCGTCCTCCACCGCCGCCTCCACCCGGCCGCGCACCGCGTCTCGCACCGCGCCGAGGTCCTCGAGCACCGAGGGCACGTAGCTGACGTCGAAGGAGAAGCCGGTCAGCCGGACGGCCACGTCGCGCAGCTGCACCGACGGGCGCCCCGCCACCACCGACAGCGAGGCGGTGGCGGTGAACACGGCCCTCCGGCTCTCGAGCCGGGCGTCCACGTCGCCGCCGAGGCGGGGATCGAGGGTCGCGTCCACCGCGAGATCCGCGATGGCCACCTCGGCGTCGAGCTCCCCGTCGCGCGGGGTGAGGGTCACGGTGGCGGTACCGTGGGACTCGCCGTCGATGTCGGCGCGGCCCCAGAAGCCGGAGGCGACCGGGTTGCCGGCGGTGACCTCGCGGTCGAAGTCGGTGCGGGTCAGGATCAGGCCGCCCGCGCGCCCGGCCTCGTCGAGCGCCCCGCGGCCGACGGTGAGGGCGGCGGCGTTGACGATCGGGGCGCCGGTCTCGGCGAAGGTGCCCACCACCGCGGCGGCGCTGCGCACGCTCTGGTTGCCAGCCTCGTCGGTGGCGACGATGCGCACCCGCTGCGCGCCGGGCGCCACCGCGCGGGTCACGGTGAACGCGCCGTCGGCGGCCACCGGGACCAGCTCGCCGTCGACGGTCACGGTCACCGAGCTGCCGTCTTCGACCCGCCCGCTCACCGTCAGGCTCTCGCCCTCGATGAAGGCGCCGACCTCGGGGCTCTCGATCACGATCCGGGGCGCCTCCGCGTCGCGCGCGGGCGGGGTGGGAGGCGCGGGCGCGTCGGGGCCCTCGCTGACCACACGCCCGACCACGCAGCCCGAGAGGGAAGCGGAGAGGCAGGCAGAGACGAGCATCGGGGCCAGGAGCAGCGACGAGGACGGCAGACGCATGTCCCCGGACAGGGCAATCGGCGTGCCGAGCGAGAACTCACGGCTCCGGCCCGGTGACGGTCGACCGGGCGGAGCGCGGCGGGCTCCGGGGCCCCACGTGGTGGCGTCTACGGAGGCCAGGAGGCCGCGACGAGGATCGGCAGCGCCAGACAGACCCCGAGCGCGACCAGGGCGATCTGCCCCAGGGAGAGCCGCACCGCGGTGGTCCCCACGCCGACGCGCTCCGGCTGTCGATAGACGAGGAGCGCCACGAAGCCGACCGGCCACGCGACCGCGCTCCCGATCCAGACCGCCCAGCGCTCCGGGCCCGCCGGCTCGAGCCCGGTCGCGGGCTCGGCGGCGATCCGATCGCGCCGGGCCCCGCTCCAGCGCCACGCGAACCCGAGCGCCATGCAGAACGAGCCGGCGACGATCAGGCAGGCCATCACCACGATCGGCAGCGGACTCTCGTCGCCCGCCACGACGATGCCGCAGGCGCCGATCGTCGCGAGGGAGAAGTGCGCCACCAGGATCCAGTAGGCGTTGCGCCCGAGCCGCGCGTGCTCGCGTTTGAACAAGCCGTACGCGGCCATCGCCATCGCGGCGAGCCACACGGTGGACGCCCCGGCGTAGAACAGCGCCGCGTGCTCCGCCGACGGCACGGCGCTCCGCCCGAGCTCCGCCTCGACCTTCCGCACCCGCCGCTCGACGAGCCACCCGGCCCCGCCGGCCATCGCCGCCCACGAGCCCACGCAGCACGCGCTCGCGCAGATCGCCGCCGCCACGTCATGCGCCATGCCGGCGAGCGTACGTCAGCCACCGCCTCCTCTTCCCCGTTTCTTGCCGCCGCGCCGGTCTCGACGGCTGCCTCTTCGGCTCTCGCCAAGGCGCGAAGCCGCCCAAGGGGTTCGGGGGCGTCGGGATGGCGGCTCGCCGGGGTGTGGCTTCTGCTGGGGCCTCGTCGGCTGTCTATTTGGCTCTCGCCAAGGCGCGAAGCCGCCAAGAGGTTTGGGGGCGTCGGGATGGTGGCTCGCCGGGGGGTGGTGATCGCTATTGGTTCGGCGGCTGTCTATTTGTCTCTCGCAGAGTCGCAGAGCCGCAGAGGGGCGTCGGGACGGCGGCTCGCCCAGGTGTGGCGGTCGCTAGCCAGCGTCAGCTCGCCCAGTGCGCGCGAGCGGCGGAGGTCTCGGCACGAGGTGGCAAGAGGCCTTCTCGAATCCGGGCCCGTCCCTTTGCGTCTTTGCGTCTTTGCGTGACTAAAATTGACGCCGGCCAGCGCTCGTCGAGCGGGAGGGCGGCTCGGCACGCGGCGGCGAGTCACCGTCCCGCGGCCATGCCCGTCTCTGCGCCTCTGCGCCTCTGCGTGAAATTTTGTCCGGCGCAGGCAGCGAGCGGACAGCGGTGGGCGTCACGGAACCAGGCGGCGAGCCGCCGTCCCGCGGCCTAGCCCGCCCCCCTTAGCGGCTTGGCGGCTTGGCGAGAGTAAAAATTGACGAGGCGGTCAGGCGCCGAGCCGCGGGCGTCCCGGACGCGCCGGCGAGTCCCCGTCCCGCGGCCGCGCCCGTCTCTGCGCCTCTGCGCCTCTGCGTGAGAACTGTCCGGCGCCGGCCAGCGAGCGGAGAGCGGTGGACGTCTCGGGACGGGGCGGCGTGTCCCCATCCCGCGGCCCGTCTCGCCCCTTTGCGGCTTGGCGGCTTGGCGAGAGTAAAGTTGACGCCGCAATCGTGCGCCGAGCGGAGGGCGTTTCGGCACGCGCCGGCGAGTCCCCGTCCCGCGGCCGCGCCCGTCTCTGCGCCTCTGCGCCTCTGCGTGAAATTTGTCCGGCGCCGGCCAACGAGCGGCGAGCCGTGGGCGTATCGAGACGAGGCGGCGTATCACCGTCCCCCTAGCCCGAGCTTTTGCGGCCTGGCGGCTTGGCGAGAGTGAGAAGTGACGCCGCCTTCAGGCGCCCACGCGTGAGCCGTCGAGCACGGACGGTGGGTCAGGCGGCTTTCTCGGCGAAGCCTCGGGCCCACTCGGCGAACTCGGCCGGGGGAAGGGGCTTGGAGTAGTAGTAGCCCTGGATGTCGTCGCAGCCCTGCTGGCGTAGGAACTCGAGCTGCGGGACCTCCTCGACGCCCTCGGCGATGACGCGGAGGCCGAGCTGGTGGGCCATGTCGATGACCGCGTGCACGATGGAGCAGTTGTCCCTGTCCTCCGGCACGTGGCGCACGAACGAGCGGTCGATCTTCACCTCGCCCACCGGGAACGAGCGCAGGTTCTTCAGCGAGGAGTAGCCGGTGCCGAAGTCGTCGATCGACACGCCGCAGCCGTGGTCGCGGAGGCGCCGGAGCGACTTCGCCGCCTGCTCGCCCGCCTGGACCATCATGCTCTCGGTCAGCTCGAGCTTGAGCTGGGCCGCCGGCACGCCGGTCGTCTCCAGGATCTGCATGATGGTGTCGGCGAGGCCCTCGTCGCGGAGCTGCAGCGCCGAGAGGTTCACCGCCACCTTCAGCCCCGGGAGCTCGTCTTTCCAGGCGGCGACCTGGCGGCAGGACTCCTCGAGCACCCAGCGGCCGATGTCGACGATGAGGCCCGTCTCCTCGGCGATCGGGATGAAGTGGAAGGGCGAGACCATGCCCAGCTCCGGGTGGTGCCAGCGGATCAGCGCCTCGACCCCGCGGAGCTCGCCCGTGTCGGCGGCGACCTGCGGCTGGTAGTGCAGCGCGAACTGCTGCCGCTCCAGCGCGCGGTGCATCGAGCTCTCGAGCACCAGCCGGTTGTAGGCGCGGTCGTGCTGCTGGGGGTCGTACATCGTGGCGTGGTTGCCGCCGCTCTCGCGCGCGTTGAACGCCGCCGCCTCGGCGTGCGCCGCGACCGCGAAGGCGCTCTCGTCGCCGCCGGAGTCCCACATCGCCACGCCGACGCTGCCGGTCACCCGCAGCTCGAGGTCGTCCATCGTGAAGGGCTGGCGGACCTCGCCGAGCAGGCAGTCGGCCACCGCCTCGGCGCCGATCGCGTCGCGCGCTCCGGCGTAGAGCACCGCGAAGCGGCTGCCGCCCAGGCGGAAGACCTGCCCCTCCTCGGCCACGACCCGGCGGACGCGCATCGCGATCTCCCGGACCACCGAGTCCACCATCTCCGGCTGCATCGGGTGGAAGGCGCTCTGGAGCCGGTCGAAGCGATCGAGCTCGAGCACCATCACCGCCAGCGGGGACGGGCCGAGCTCGGCCGCCTCGAGGTGGGTGCGGTAGGCGGTCCGGTTCGGGAGGCCGGTCTCCGCGTCGTGGTGGGTGGCCTGCCACAGCGCCGCCTGCGTCTTCCGGAGACGCGAGGCGAAGGCGGTGGTCAGCCGCGAGTGGTGCGCCAGGCGCGCCTGCACGGTCTCGCGGATCTCCTGGGCCGTGAACGGCTTGGTCAGGTAGTCGTCCGCGCCCATGCCCATGCCGCGGCGGACCGAGGCCCGGTCGTCCCGGGCGGTCATCAGGACCACCGGGATCGTCGCGCAGCGCGGGTGCTCCCGGATCGCGGCCAGGACCTCGAAGCCGTCCATGCCGGGCATGTTCACGTCCGTCAGGACCAGGCTGGGCCGGAGCGCGTCCAGCAGCCGGAGCCCCTCTTCGCCGCTCGCGGCGACCTCGACGTCCATGCCCAGGCTCTTCAGGCTGCGCTTCACCGCGCGCCGCACCTCGGCGGTGTCTTCGATCACGAGGACGCGCGGTCGCGCCTCGGGGTCCGGGATCACCGACGTGCCGGAATCATGTCGGTTCTCGATCGACTCCATCGTGCCTCCACGGCCGAGAAGGTTCCTCGGCCCGTCAGGAGTCCCCAACGGCAAGCGGGGCACGATTCTTTAGCGACGGAGTCGTGAAGCGGCCCCGACGTGTCCGTCAATCGACCTTGAGAATCGCGTGGAAGGCGGCCTGCGGGATCTCCACGCTGCCCACCGCCTTCATGCGCTTCTTGCCGGCCTTCTGCTTCTCGAGGAGCTTGCGCTTCCGGGTGATGTCGCCGCCGTAGCACTTGGCGGTGACGTCCTTCCGGAGCGCCCGGACCGTCTCTCGGGCGATGATCTTGCCGCCGATCGCCGCCTGGATCGCCACCTCGTATTGCTGCCGGGGCACGATCTCCTTGAGCTTCGCGGCCAGGCTGCGGCCGAGCGCGTAGCTCTTCTCCTTGTGCACGATGGCGCTGAGGGCGTCGACGCGGTCGCCGTTGATCATCATGTCGACCTTCACGAGCTTGTTCGGGCGGTAGCCGGCCAGCTCGTAGTCCATCGACGCGTAGCCCTTGGTGGCCGTCTTGAGGCGGTCGAAGAAGTCGAAGAGGACCTCGCCGAGCGGCAGCTCGTAGGTGACGATCACGCGATCGGTCGAGGCGTACTGGATGCCCTTCTGCTCGCCGCGCCGCTCCTCGCAGAGCTTGATCACCGCGCCGACGTACTCGGCCGGCACGTGGATGGCGACGTTGAAGTAGGGCTCCTCGATGCGATCGATCTGGGCCGGATCGGGCAGCCGCGAGGGGTTCTCGACGTCGACCTTCTCGGCGCCGCCCTTCGTGTACACGTGGTAGACGACGCTCGGCGCGGTGGTGACCAGGTCCAGGTCGTACTCCCGCTCGAGCCGCTCCTGCACGATCTCCATGTGCAGCATGCCCAGGAAGCCGCAGCGGTAGCCGAAGCCGAGCGCGTCGCTGGTCTCCGGCTCGTAGGTCAGGGCGCTGTCGTTGAGGTGGAGCTTGTCGAGCGCGTCCCGCAGCGCCGGGTAGTCGCCCGAGTCGGTCGGGAAGATCCCGCAGAAGACCATCGGCTTCACTTCCTTGAAGCCGGGGAGGGGCTTCTCGGCCTTGCGCCGGGTCTCGGTGACGGTGTCGCCGATCTTCGTGTCCTGGACCGACTTGATGGAGGCGGCGAGGAAGCCGGCCTCGCCCGGCCCGAGCGAGTCGACCGCCATCGGGAAGGGCGAGAAGACCCCGAGCTCCGTGACCTCGTAGTCCGCCTTGGTGGCCATCATGCGGACCTTCATGCCCTTCTCGATGGTCCCGTCCATGACGCGGATGAGCACCATCGCGCCGCGGTAGCTGTCGTACCAGCTGTCGACGACGAGGGCGCGGAGGGGCCCGTCCGGGTGCTCGGTCTTGGGCGGCGGCACCCGCTTCACGATCGCCTCGAGGATCTCCTCGATGCCGATGCCGGCCTTGGCGCTGGCCGGGATGGCGCCCGAGCAGTCGAGCCCGATGACCTCCTCGACCTCGAAGGCGGTGCGGTCGACGTCGGCCCCGGGCAGATCGATCTTGTTGAAGACCGGGATGATCTCGAGGTCGTTCTCGAGCGCGAGGTAGACGTTCGCGAGGGTCTGGGCCTCGACGCCCTGGGCGGCGTCCACCACCAGCAGCGCCCCCTCGCACGCGCTGAGGGAGCGGCTGACCTCGTAGGAGAAGTCGACGTGCCCGGGGGTGTCGATGAGGTTCAGCTGGTAGGTCTCGCCGTCCTTGGCCTTGTACTTCAGGCGGACGGACTGGGCCTTGATGGTGATCCCGCGCTCGCGCTCGAGCTCCATCTTGTCGAGCAGCTGGTCCTGCTTCTCGCGGTCGGTGATGGCGCCCGTGAACTCGAGGATTCGATCGGCGAGCGTGCTCTTGCCGTGATCGATGTGGGCGATGATGGAGAAGTTACGGATGCGCGAGATGGGAAACGACATGGTGGTGCAGCCGGTGCATGCATGGAGTCGTCGCCCTGCGCAAGGACGACCTGCGAGCCGGCTCGGGGCCCCCGGGCGTCGGTCCCGGCGTGGCCCTACTTCTTCTTCGTCTCGCCGGCGGCGTCGAGCGTGAGCTGCCCGGGCAGGGAGTCGCGGTGCTTCTCGAGCACCATGTCGATCCCCTCGCGAATGTAGACCGCGATCGGCACCTTCGTCCGGGCGTTCAGCTGCTTGAGCCGATCGTTCTGCTCCGGAGTGATGTAGATGGTGGTCGAGATCTTCTTACGGGCCATTCGCCACCTCACCTCCGTGCGCACCCTCGGCGTCCAGTGGCGTGAAGTTACATGGCACCACACATAATGTCAATCGAACGCGCGAGCGGAAAAGGACGGGCACGAGGTGGATATGCGACGTTTCCGGAGGGGCGTCCACCGTGGCCCGCGCGGGTTGCGGGGCTAGGGACCGGCCGCGTATGCTTCGCCGCTACCGAGCTGCCGCTACGGGAAGCAGGGGAACCAGATTGGCGCGTTCGATGATGATCAAGCGATCTCGGGCACTCGAGGCCCGTCCGTGGCTCCCGCTGGCCGCGCTCGCCCTCCTGGGGGCGTGCGGAGGCCCGTCGGCGGTCGAAGACGCGCCCGAGGGCGCCCTCGGCGACCAGCAGGTCCGTCAGCAGTGCGACCCGGGCGGCCGCGAGGTCCGGGCGGTCGACGTCAACAACGACGGCAACCCGGACATCCGGCACGTCTTCGAGGGTGAGCGCGAGACCTGCGTCCAGCTCGACATGAACTTCGACGGCATCGTCGACGTGACCCGCTTCTTCGGGCCGGACGGCACGACGGTCGTGCAGGAAGAGCACGACTTCGACTTCGACGGCCGGATCGACATGATCTCGTACTTCAACGAGGGCGTGCTGGTCCGGAAGGAGCTCGACACCAACTTCGACAACCGCATCGACACCTGGGTCTGGTGCGCGGGCCGGCTCTACGCGCGGCAGGAGCGCGATCGGCACCACACCGGCCGGGTCGACACGTGGGAGTACTTCGACGACGGCGTGCTCCGCGAGGCGCGCTACGACGACAACAACGACGGCCAGCCCGAGCGCTGGGAGATGTTCCGCTACGGGCGGCTCGTCCAGATCAAGCGCGACACCAACCTGGACGGCGAGCCCGACCAGGAGGAGGACGTCCCGCGCGAGAGCGCCGGCGACCGCGAGAGCGCCCTGACCTGTGACGGCAGCGAGCCGCCCCCGGTGGCGGACGAGCCCCGACCCGAGCCCGAGACCAGCGGCGGCGAGACGCCCGACGGTGGCGCCGAGGGCGAAGGCGCGGGCGAGGGTGAGGGCGAAGGCGAAGGCGAGACGACGAACCCCGGCGAGGGCATGCCGTGGGAGGGCGTCGACGACGTGCCGCCCCCGGACGACGCGGGCGAAGGCGACGCGGAAGGCGAGGGAGCGGAATGAAGCGGTTCGGTGTGGCCCTCGTGGCGCTGTCTCTCCTCGGGCTCGGCGCGGCCGGCTGCGGCGGCGGCAACCAGCGCGATCAGGAGACCACGGGGACCCAGGCGCGGGCGATGGAGGGCTCCTCCCGCCCCGACGACGACCAGGGGCGCTGCCAGACCGAGGGCACCGATCGCGAGGTGAGCGAGTACGACACCTCGGGCGACGACTACCCGGACGTCCGGCGCGTGTTCCGGCGGGTCGGCACTCCCCCGCTGATCCGGCTCATCCTCGCCTGTCGCGAGGCCGACCTGAACGCCGACGGCGTGAAGGACGTGGTCCGCTACTACAACGACGAGGGGCGCCCGCTCCGCGAGGAGGCGGACCGCAACTTCGACGGCGCGATGGACATCATCACGTTCTTCCAGGACGGCCGCATCATCCGCCAGGAGCAGGACACCGACGCCGACGGGCGGGTCGACACCAAGATCTACTACGAGGACGGCCGCATGGTCCGCACCGAGCGAGACCGCGGCGGGCGGAGCACGGCCACCGAGTGGCAGCCGGACACGTGGGAGTACTACGAGGACGGCCGCATGGTGCGCGTGGGCAGCGACCTCGACGGCGACGGCACCGTGGACCGCTGGGACCGCGACGCCGACTGGAACGAGCAGCGCCGGGCCGAAGAGGAGCAGCAGGCGGTCGACGACGCGGCCGAGGAGACCGAGGAGCCCGAAGAGGGCGTCGGTGAGTTCGAGGGCTGATCTTCAGCCGTCGTAGCTGACGCGATAGAGGCGGCCGTGCGCCTCCTCGGTGAAGAGCAGGCTCCCGTCGGGGAGGGCGAGCACGCCGACCGGGCGGCCCCAGGTGGTCGGTCCCTGCGGGTCGAGCAGGAAGCCGCGCACGAAGGGCTCGTAGTGCCCGAGGGCGCGGCCCTCGCCGTCGAACGGCACGAACGCGATCTGGTAGCCCGTGCCCCGGCTGCGGTTCCAGGAGCCGCGGAAGGCGACGAAGGCGCCGCCCCGGTAACGCGCGGGGAAGGCCTCGTGGTCGTAGAAGGCCAGGCCGAGCGCCGCCGAGTGCGCCTCGAAGAGCACGTCCGGGGTGACGGTCCGCGCGGCGCGCTCGGGCGCCTCGCTGCGCCCGCCCGGGGCCCGACGCGGGTCGAGGTTCTCGGCGCGCAGGTAGGCGTAGGGCCAGCCGTAGAACGCGCCGTCCTCCAGGTGGGTGAAGAAGTCGGGCACCAGCCCGTCGCCGAGGTGATCGCGCTCGTTGACCGTGACGTGGGGCGCGCCGGTCCGCGGGTGGAACGTCAGGCCCACCGGGTTGCGCAGCCCCGACGCGAACACCCGCCGCTCGCTGCCGTCGAGCCGCATCCGGAGCACCGACGCGCGCGGCGACGGCTCGGGATCGACGTTGCTCCGGCTCCCGACGGTCACGAAGAGGTGCGCGCCGTCCGGGGCGAGCACCACGTTGCGGGTCCAGTGCTGCCGGTAGCCGCCGCCGGGCAGCTCGGTCACCCGCGCGCCCCGCCCCTCGATCCGGGCGCCCGGGCGGAAGTCGAAGCGGCGCACCTCGTCCTGGTTGCCGACGAAGAAGCCACCCTCGGCGAAGGCCATGCCGAAGGGCAGGTCGAGCCCGTTCGTCTCGTCGGCGAAGACCTCCCGCGCCTCGGCGACGCCGTCTCCGTCCGCGTCGCGCAGGGCGGTGATCCGGTTCTCCCGCGACTGGGCGACCAGCACGCGGCCGTCCGGCGCGAGGGCGAGCCAGCGTGCGCTCGGCACGTCGCGGGCGAAGAGCTGCACCCGGAAGCCGGCCGGCGCCTCCAGGGTGGGCGCCTCGGGGACCTCCACGAGCTGCGGCGGGCGGCGCGCGCTCTCGGAGGCGAAGGGCGCCGGCAGGGTGTCGACCTCGATGCGCACCGGCTCCGGGGTGAAGGCCCGGGTGGCGATCTCCTCCGGCAGGTCGGCGCGCTCGGGCGGCTCCTCCGGGACCGGCTCTGCAGTCGGCTCTGCAGTCGGCTCTGCGGTCGGAGCGGGGGCGGGCGTGCGCGCCCCGCACGAGCCGCAGGCGGCCAGGAGCAGCCCGAGCCCGATGTTCGTCCAGTGGCGCCTCATGCCTCGATCGGGTAGCCGCGGCGGGGCGTCCGGGAAGGTCAGGCGCCCTCGACGCGCTCGAGCGTCCGGGCGTCGCGCTTCTCGAGCTCGGCGGCCACCGGCCCGATCGCGTCCCGGGACGGATGCCGCATCCAGAGCACCAGGAGGCGGTAGGCGGCGACGTTGGTGTCGGGGTCGGCGTAGATGGCCTCCCGGAGCGGCGCGAGCGCCTGGACCACGAAGCTCACCGGGTTGAGGCAGAGCCCGAGCACCGCCGAGCCGGTGGTCTCGAGGAACACGCCGATGACGTCGAGGTCCGCCTCGACGATCTCCTCGTCCTCGGGCTCGCCCCGCATCAGCTCGGCGAAGCGATCGACGGCCGCCTCGACCCGATCGGCGGCCGCGGGGTCGGGCTGGGCGGCGAAGCGCTCCAGCGCCATCGTCGCCAGCCGGCGCCGCACCTCGAGCAGGTCGCGCACGATCGGGCGGATCCCGTCGCCCCGCGCCTCGGCGAGGGCCGCCACCTCGGGCAGCAGCTCCAGGCCCGCGACGCGCCGGTAGTCCTGCACCACGTAGCCGCTCCCCTGCCGCACGGTGAGCAGCCGAGCGCTCGCGAGCCGCCCGAGCGCGCCGCGCAGGGTGGTGCGGTTCACGCCCAGCCGCTCGGCCAGGCGGCGCTCCGGGGGCAGGCGCTCTCCGGGCGACACCTCGCCGGAGAGGATCCAGGCCCGGATCGCGGCTTCGCAGGCATCGACCGCCGTTCCTTCCGACATCCGGAGCCGAGCGTACCCGATCCGGGCTTCAGGCGGCGGGCCGCCCGTCCGTATCCCCCCGTGATGATCGGCCCGCTCCCCGGCGCCGCGCGGGCCCTCCGCGCTCACGAGGCTCGCCTCTCCGAGGCGGCGGACGAGACCGCCCGGGCGGCTGCGCCGGTCGAGGACCGGGTGACCCTCGGCGAGGCCTCACTGGCCGACGCGACCGTCGACCGGATCACCGCGTCCGCCGGCTTCCGCGCCCAGCTGAAGGTCGTGCAGACCGCCGAGGAGATGGCCCGGGAGCTCACGAGGCCGCGCTGACGCCGGCCCGCGCCGACCGCGGCTCGAACGAGGGCGGCGGCACCACCCCGGTGCCCCGTGGGAGCCGGGCGTCCTCGAGCAGCCAGTAGAGCCGGATCAGGGTCCGGGGCGGGCAATCGGCGAGGGTCAGCCGGATCCGATCGGCGGCCGGGTCGGCCTCGATCGGGATCGAGCGCTCGAGCCCGGTGCCGAGATCGGTCGCGCTGCCGAACGCGGTCCGAGCCCGCCCCTGGAGCCCGCGCACGGTGAGCGAGACCGCAGCGCACTGATACCGGTTCAGGAGCGCGACGCGGCCGTAGGGCGTGGCCTGGGCGCCGGCGAGCCGACCCTCCTCGGTCACCGTCCGGGCCAGCGCGCCCTCGAGCTGCAGGTGGGCGTCGCGCTCGGTGTCGACCTCGAGCTGGGCCGGGAGATCGGTCCGGCCATCGGCGCGGCGGGCCCCCGGCCCGAGAGCCAGCCGGGCCCCGCTCGGCGCCTCGACCGTCTCGAGGTAGCGCTCCCGCGGGCTGCCGGGGGCGAACCGGACGCGTCGACGGAGCTCCTGATCCCAGCGCTCGGCGCCGTGGCGGCGCGAGGGGAGGAGCGTCACTTCCGTCTCGTTGGTCGACAGGCGGGGGCCGGGCTCGGTCGCCTCGTCCTCGGCGGCCTCGAGCAGCGCGAAGCGCGAGCCCCGGCGCCGCACCGAGACCATCGGGCGGCGGGCCACGTCTCCGTCGACCGCGCGCCAACCGAAGGCGACCTGCTCGACCTCCATGCGCTCGCCGCCCGCCTCGCCGCCGTCGACCTCGATCACGTTGAACGACGGCCAGAGGCGCGCGGTGTCGCGGTGCGCGCTCGGTCTCCACACCTGGGCCACCCCGGCGCTCCCGGCCGAGACGATCAACACGTCGCCGGCGTCGCCCCGCGTGCCCTTGAGCAGCCGGGTGGTGGCGTAGTGCTTGTGCCCGTGCAGGACGAGCACCGCCCGCCCCATCGAGTGCAGGGTCGACAGCGCGGTTCCCGCCCCGAGCGCGGTCATGAACAGCTCCTCGCGATCCGCGTTCGCGAGGATGCGCGGCAGGCCGCGCTCGACCAGCCACCGCACCGCGCCCGGCGCCGCGTCGACCTCCACCGGGCCCAGATCGGTCAGCGGGGTGGGGATGAGGTGGTGGTGGAGCAGGAAGAGCACCGGCCAGTCGGGGTGGTGGCCGTCGACGATCGCCGCCGCCCGCAGCAGGTCCTCCTGGCGGAGCGCGCCGCCGGCCCCGATCGCCCCGCGCGGGAGGTGGTTGGAGTCGTAGGCGACGACCCAGAGCGGGAGGCCGTGCACCTCGTGCGGCACCACCTCGCTCAGGAACGGCCGCTCGCCGCCCATCACCCAGGCCCGCCCCCGCAGCCGCGCCCGCAGCGCGTCGAAGAGGCTCGTGTCGTGGGGCAGGAACAGCCCCGCGCGCCGGCGGTCGTGGTTGCCGGGGATGATGAGCGTGGGAGCGGCGCCGATCGCGTCGTGGATCTCGTCGAGCAGCGTCGCGAACGCCTCGGTCGCGCGGTCGTGGGGGAGGGTGGCGCTGTCGAACACGTCACCGGTGAGACAGACGAGGGACGCGTCCTCGCCGCGCCGCCCGCGCTCCAGGCGGAGGGCGGCGACCAGGGAGCGGAGGATCGTCTCCTGCTCGGCCGGATGCCCGAGCAGGTGCAGATCCGAGAGGTGGACCAACCATGGCACGGGCCGGAGGTTGATCGGGCTCGGGATCGTGCCGGTGACGGAGCGCGATCAGTCGCGCAAAAGGGCGAGCGCCGCCTCGTAGCGGCCGCGGGTCGCCTCGTCCCGCTCCCGGCGGATCAGCGCCTGGAGGGTGCCGGTGGCTTCGTCCCCGTAGATCTCGACCAGCGCCTCGGTCGCCTCGCGGTGGAGCGGGGCCAGGCCGGTCATGCGGGCGAGGTCCCGGCGCATGCGCGGATCACCCCGCACGCTCGGGTCGCGGCGGTATGCCCCGCGATACAGGTTGAGCGCGTTGGTGAGCCAGCCCCGGGCCACGTAGACCTGGGCGAGCGCGAGGCGGCCGCGCACGTCGGAGGCGTTGCGCCGGCGATACTGCTGGACCGCGCGGATGTGGCGGGTGGTGATCGGGTGCCCGCGCGCCACCCGGCGGCGCACCTGCACGAGGGCGCGCGGCGTCCCCTCGCGCCAGGGATTCCGGGCGGCCGGCCGCTCGGCGGGGGGCGCGACCTCCTCCTCCTCCGGCTCCTCCTCGGGGGCGTCGTCGGCCACCGTCAGGGGGCTCTCGTCCGCCGCCTCGTCGTCCGGCTCCTCGACCGGCTCCTCGACCGTCTCGTCCTCGAGCGCGCCCTCGTCGGGCTCGACCGCGTCCTCCGGCGTCGGCGCGATCGTCCCCGCTCCGGGGGCCGCGTCGGTGTTCGGCGGCGCGGGCGTCTCCTCGGGGCCGGCCGGGCCGCGCAGGTAGATCCAGGTCACCGCGCCGATCGCGATCGCGGCCATGATCGCGGCCAGGATCCAGGGGAGGCCTCCGCCCGGCCGCGTCCCGGCCTGGCTCCGCTGGAGGGCGGCCGGCATCGCGGGCGTGGTGGGCTGGGCGCCGATCGCGGTCGGCGCGTCCGATCGGATCGGCCGCTTGCCGGTGACGACGCCGCCCGCGGCGACGAACGCGCCCTCGGGCAGGGCGAGGAAGGCGTCGAGCATCGCGCCGCCGTCGGCGAACCGATCGGCGCCGTCCTTCTCGAGCGCCCGGGCGAGGAAGGCCTCGAGCGGCGCCGACACCTTCGCGCCGGGGCAGGCGCTGGCCAGGGTCGGGGCCTTGGTCAGCAGGTGCTGACGGAGCAGCTCCGCTCCCTCGAAGCCCTCGAAGGGGTGGGCCCCGGCCAGCATCTCGAAGAGCATGATCCCGGCCGCGTAGACGTCGGCCCGCTGGTCGGCGCGCCCGCCCGAGGCCTGCTCCGGGGCCATGTAGGCCGGGGTGCCGACCACGAGGCCGGTCTTGGTGAGGTTGGCGGCCGGGCCCGAGCCGTCCATGAACTTGGCCAGCCCGAAGTCGAGCACCGTGGCGTGCACCCGACCGCCGGGCAGATCGCGGACGAGCACGTTCTGCGGCTTGAGATCGCGGTGGATGACGTCGCGGGCGTGCGCGTAGGCGAGGCACGAGAGCACCTGCTCCATCACCGCGAAGGCCACCGGCGGCGCGATCGCGCCCTCGGCCTCGAGGCAGGCGTCGAGGTCCCGCCCCTCGATCAGCTCCATCACCAGGAAGGTGGCGTCCCGGGTCGAGACGAAGTCGGTGATGGTGACGATGTTGGGGTGAGAGAGCGCGGCGAGCGCCATCGCCTCCCGCTCGAAGCGGCGCTGGAGCTCCGGCACGCACTGGTAGTGCTCGAGCAGCACCTTCAGGGCGACCTCGCGCCCGAGCACCAGGTGCTTCGCCCGGTAGACCCGGCCGATCCCGCCCACCCCGAGCAGCCCCGTGACCTGGTAGCGGTCGGCGAGCACGCGGCCCACGAGCCCCGACGGATCGGACGCGTCGTCGTCCTTGGGCGAGGTCACCGGCGCGGGGAAAGACACCGCCCCATGATCGTGTGGGCCCGGCGAGGGAGCAAGCCGAACCGGCCTGCGATCAGGCGCTCAGGACGAGCTGCGCGCCGTAGAGGTGGAAGATGCCGACGCCGGCGTACACGGCGAGCGCGCCGACGCTGCCGAGCCGGGCGAGCAGACGCTCGCGGTGACGCCAAAGCACCCAGACCCCGGCGGACACGAGCCCCAGCTTGGCGAGGGCGAAGCCGGGCGCGCCCAGCTGGAGGAAGCTCGCCATCACCGGGTTGGCCTCCTCCGCGTATCCAGCGGTCACGAAGAACACGGTGGCCACGAGATCGAAGAGGTTGAGCAAGAGCACCCCGGCGAGCGTGAGCGAGACCCAGCGGCTGGAGGGGGCGCGAGCGGTGGCGATCATGTCCCCCAAGCACAGCAATCGCCGATCCAGCCGGCGCGGCCGGGGCGTGCGGCCCCACGCGGCGCGACGAATGCGTCACGCGTGCGGCGAGGCGCTACGGGCTCTCGCAGACGAGGCTCAGGTAGCCGACGCCGCAGCCGAGATCGTTCCAGCGCCCGCCGGCGGCCGCGGCGATCTCGACGCAGTCCTCCTCGACCGGGGCGAGCCCGCCGTTGTCAGGCTGGTCGGCGTTCCAGTTCGAGTAGCCGCCGAGGGGTGAGCCGTCCGGCCAGACGTAGACGCCCTCGCTCGCCCGGTCCTCGAGGCCGATCCACCAGTCGTCGGGGGCGCCGCGGCTGATCTCGCCCCACACGAACGACTGCTCGGCCGCGCTCTCGATCGCGGTGAGCGCGTAGCCCACGCTCGCGCAGCGCGCGGTGGCCATCGTGTGGTCGTAGGCGCCGCGGCAGAAGAGGTAGCTGTGGCCGCCGAAGGTCCGGCGCGGGCAGGGACACGGCTCGGCGCCCCCCGAGGGCGCCTCGTCGAGCGTTCCGTCGCAGTCCTGATCCCGCGCGTCGCAGGTCTCGGTCCCGCCCGGCCGGCAGCTCGCGCAGTCGTCGTCGCAGTCGCCGGCCGACGCGACGTGCCCGGCCGGCGCGGTGCAGGCCTCCACGGTGACGCCCGGGTCGCCGTGGCCGTCGCCGTCCCGGTCCCGGTAGAAGGTGGTCCGCGCGCCCTCGTCGACCCGGCCGTCGCAGTCCTGGTCGCGCGTGTCGCAGGCCTCGGCCGCGCCGGGGTGGCAGCCGGCGCAGTCGTCGTCGCAGTCGTCGCCCACCAGCGCCCAGCCGGGGGACGCGCCGCAGTCCGCGGTCACCATCGACGCGTCGCCGTGCCCGTCGCCGTCGGCGTCCCGGTAGACGGTGATCTGCACGCCCTCGTCGACGAGGCCGTCGCAGTCCTCGTCGGTGATCCCGTCGCAGGCCTCGGCGGCCGGCTCGACCGCGCCGACGCAGGGGCCGAGCGCGCCGCCCGCGCAGGTCTGGGTCCCCGGCCGGCAGGCCCCGACGTCGCTCCCGCAGGCGCGGCTCTCCCCCTCGACGCACGGGCAGCCCTCGTCGGTCGCGCCGTCGCAGTCCTCGTCGGTCGCGCCGTCGCAGGCCTCCGCGCCGGGCCCGACGCCCCCCTCGCACGCGCCCCACACGCCGGCGGCGCAGGTCTCGGTCCCGGGCGCGCAGGCCCCGACGTCGCTCCCGCAGCCGCGGGTCAGCGCCTCGTCGACGGCCCCGTCGCAGTCCTCGTCGCGGCCGTCGCAGGTCTCGGGCGCCGGCACGCAGTCGCCCCCGTCGACCCCCCCGTCATCGCCACTCGCGTCGACCACGCTCGCGTCTCGCACCGCGCCGTCGAGAGGCTCGCGCAACCCTCCGCGATCCAGCGCGCAGCCCGTCGTGAGCGTGAGCCACGGGATTATCGTGAGACACGCGATGAAGGCCCATCCCCAGCGCCGACGTCCCCCCATGACCCGGCCATGGTGACAATCCGTTCAACGATTGTCGAGCGGATCTGCGGTCGGGGCGAGCGGGCGGACGAAGACGACGACCATCACGAGGGCGAGGAGCGCGGCGCTGAACACGTACGGCAGCTCCGGCCGCAGCTCGAAGAACGCGCCGCCGACCACCGGGCCGAGCGTCCGGCCGAGCCCCTGCGAGCTGCCGTTCCAGCCGGCGACCGCGCCCTGCTCGTCGGCGCCGACCGAGAGCGACAGCGCCGCCGTCACCCCCGGCAAGACCAGCCCCTGTCCGAGGCCCTGCACCCAGAGCGCGGCCGAGAGCAGCCAGAGATCGTCGGCGAAGACGAAGAGGCCGAAGCCGGCCAGCGCGATGGGCACACCGAGCCGGACCAGGGTCGCCGGCTGCCAGGTCACGCGCCGCACCAGGAACCCCTGGGTCAGCACGACCACCACCCCGTAGCCCACCAGGGCGATCCCGACGGTCTTCGCCGTCTCCACCTCCCCGAGCTCGAGGCGCGCCTGGAAGTAGAGCGCGACCGTCTGCTCCATCGCCACCGACGCGAGCGTCGCCGCGAGCCCCACCGCGAGGATGGGCCAGACCTTCGACCACACGCTCGGCGCGTCGGCGTCGGGGGGAGGCGGCGCGCGGCGCTCCGGCTCGGGCAGCGCGAAGAGCACGAACAGGCCGTTGACCACCGCGATCGACGCGCTGAAGAAGACCGGCGCGAGCAGGTTGTCGGTGAGCGCCGCGAGGCCGGCCCCGATCGCGGGCCCGAAGACGATGCCCGAGCCGAAGGCGGCGCCGATCAGGGCCATCGCCCGCGTCCGATCCTCGGGGCCGGAGAGGTCGGCCGCGTAGGCCTGCGCGGTGGGGATGGTGGCCGACGAGAGCGCGCCCCCGAAGAGCCGGCAGCCGAGGAGCGCGCCGTAGAGCGGCCAGTGCGAGAGCCCGCCCTGGAGGCCCAGCCAGGCCACCGCGCCGAACGCGTAGAACGAGATCGCGAAGCCGCCGATGCCGATCAGCATCGTGGAGACCCGCCCCTTCGCGTCGCTGCGCCGCCCCCAGAAGCGGGACATCACGAGCTGCATGAACGCGTAGCCGGTCGAGAAGGTCGTGATCTCGAACGGGCTCAGGCCGAGCTCCAGGCCGAGCGGCGGCAGGACCGGGAAGAGGACGGAGAGCCCCAGGATGCTGTTGAAGAGCGCGAGGAACAGCAGGGCCATGGGGCGCATCGATCGCCCGGTGTGCCCCGCCCGCCGAACGCGTGCAAGCTCGGCGGGTGGCGAAGGCGACCAAGACGAACGCGGCGCGGCTGCTCGATCGGGCCGGCGTGGCCTACGAGGTGCGCGAGTACGAGGTGGATCCGGACGACCTCTCGGCGACGACGGTGGCCGGCAAGGTGGGCCTGGCGCCCGAGCGCGTGTTCAAGACGCTGCTCGCCCGCGGCGCGACCACGGGCCCCTGCTTCGCGCTCGTCGCGGCCCACGCGGAGCTCGACCTCAAGGCCCTCGCGCGCGCCCGCGGCGACAAGAAGATCGCGCTCGTGGCCCTCAAGGAGGTCGAGCCGCTCACCGGCTACATCCGCGGCGGCGTCACCGTGCTCGGCGCCAAGCGTCGCTTCCCGGTCGTCGCCGACGCGAGCTTCGTGACCTTCGATCGGGTCGCGGTCAGCGCCGGCGTGCGCGGCGCCCAGCTCGTGCTCGACCCCGAGGCCTACGTGCGTGTGATCGAGGCCACCGTCGCCCCGATCCAGAGCTGCTAGCAGCGCATCACGCGCAGATTCGCCGCGCGCTGCTAGGGTGCGCATCCATCCGAGGAGGAACCATGAAGATTCGAGCCGCCGTCGCGTACGAAGCGAAGAAGCCGCTGGTCGTCGAGGAGATCGACCTCGAGGGGCCCAAGGCCGGCGAGGTGCTGGTGAAGATCGCCGCCACCGGCGTCTGCCACACCGACGCCTACACGCTGAGCGGCGCCGACCCGGAGGGGATCTTCCCGTCGATCCTCGGTCACGAGGGCGCCGGGGTGGTGGTCGAGGTCGGTGAGGGCGTCACGAGCGTCGCGCCCGGCGACCACGTGATCCCGCTCTACACACCCGAATGTCGGCAATGCAAGTTCTGCCTCAGCGGCAAGACGAACCTCTGCCAGGCGATCCGCGCCACCCAGGGCAAGGGCCTGATGCCCGACGGCACGAGCCGCTTCAGCAAGGGCGGCGAGACCCTCCACCACTTCATGGGCACGAGCACCTTCGCGTCCCACACCGTCCTGCCCGAGATCGCGGTGGCCAAGGTGCGCAAGGACGCCCCGCTCGACATGGTGTGCCTGCTCGGCTGCGGCATCACCACCGGCGTGGGCGCGGTGATCAACACGGCCAAGGTCGAGGCGGGCAGCCGCTGCGTGGTCTTCGGGCTCGGCGGCGTGGGCCTGAGCGTGATCCAGGGCTGCCGCATGGTCGGCGCGACCCAGATCGTCGGCGTCGACCTCAACCCGGAGCGCGAGGCCTGGGGTCGCAAGATGGGCATGACCGACTTCGTGAACCCGAAGGAGGTCGGCGACGTGGTCGCGCACCTGGTGGAGCTGACCGACGGCGGCGCCGACTACAGCTTCGAGTGCATCGGCAACGTCGAGGTGATGCGGCAGGCGCTCGAGTGCTGCCACAAGGGCTGGGGCGAGTCGGTGATCATCGGGGTGGCCGGCTCGGGCGAGGAGATCTCGACCCGCCCGTTCCAGCTCGTCACCGGGCGCGTCTGGCGCGGGAGCGCGTTCGGCGGCTGCAAGGGCCGGACGGACGTGCCGAAGCTCGTCGACTGGTACATGGACGGCAAGATCGAGGTCGACCCGTTCGTGACCCACAAGATGCCGCTCGAACAGATCAACGACGCCTTCGAGCTGATGCACGAGGGCAAGTCGATCCGCACCGTCATCGAGCTCGAGTGATGGAGACGACGAAGTCCTGGGCCGCCTTCGGCGGCACGCAGCGCTGGTGCGCGCACGAGTCGGAGGCCTGCGGCGGGCGCATGGAGCTCAGCGTCTACGTGCCGCCCGGCGACGGACCGTTCCCGGTCGTCTACTTCCTCTCGGGCCTGACCTGCACGCCCGAGAACTTCACCACCAAGGCGGGCGCGCAGCGGGTCGCGTCGGAGCTCGGCCTCCTCGTGGTCGCGCCCGACACCAGCCCCCGCGGCGCGGGTTACCCGGGGGAGGACGACGACTGGGACTTCGGCACCGGCGCCGGCTTCTACGTCGACGCGACCGAGGCCCCGTGGTCGGCGCGCTACCGCATGTACAGCTACGTGACCGAGGAGCTGCCCGGGCTGATCGACGCGAGCTTCCCGACCACCGGCGCGCGCTCGATCCTCGGTCACTCCATGGGCGGACACGGCGCGCTGGTGATCGGCCTCCGGCAGCCCGAGCGGTGGCGGAGCGTCTCGGCGCTCGCGCCCATCGTGGCCCCGACCCAGGTCCCGTGGGGACAGAAGGCGTTCTCCGGCTACCTGGGAGACGACGAGCGCGCGTGGCGGGCCTACGACGCGACCGCCCTCGTCGCCGGGACCCAGCGCGAGGACACGATCCTGATCGATCAGGGCACCGCCGACTCCTTCCTGGAGCGCGAGCTGCGGCACGAGCTGTTCCAGAAGGCGTGCGCCGACGCGGGCCAGCCGCTCGAGCTGCGCATGCGGGACGGCTACGACCACAGCTACTACTTCATCGCGACCTTCATCGAGGACCACCTCCGGCATCACGCCGCGCACCTGGCCTGACCGCGCTCTGCGGCTACAGGCCCGTGCATGACGGCCACGGCGAAGGAGCGGATCCAGGGCGCGCTGCACGCGGTGGAGGAGCGCGTCGACGCGGCCCGGCGGGCGGTGAAGGCGAAGACCGGGCTTCGGGATCCGGTGCGTCCGCTCCCCTACCGCGGGTGGGGAGCGGACGGCGCCCTCCATCTGCGCGGGCGGGTGCTCGAGGACGAGGGCATCCAGGACATCGACGGGGACGGCCTCGCCGGCCGCCTCTGGAAGATGTGGAAGCGCTACGAGAGCGACGAGATCCCGGGCGCGGAGCTCGAGGTCCGGCTCGGCGACCGGGTCGAGCGGCTCGAGACCGACGAGGAGGGCTTCTTCACCGTGGAGCTCGAGGGCGTGCCGCTCGAGGCGCCGTGGACCGAGCTCGAGGTGCGGCTGCGCTCGCCCCTGAACGACGACCAGGACAACCCCCCGGTCACCGGCTGCGTCCGGGTGGCGGGCCCGAACGCGAAGCGCGCGATCGTGAGCGACATCGACGACACCATCGTGAAGACCGGCGCGACGAGCTTCCTGAAGCACGCGCGCACGGTGCTGCTGAACGACGCGGAGAGCCGCGAGCCCTTCGCCGGCGTCGGCGCCCTCTACCGGGCCCTCGAGGCGGGCCCTTCGGGAGACCAGGCCAACCCGATCTTCTACGTCTCGTCGAGCCCCTGGAACCTCTACGACCTCTTCGAGAGCTTCCTCGAGCTGCACGACATCCCCCTCGGCCCGATCTTCCTGAAGGACTTCGGCGTCGACGAGGACAAGCTCCTGAAGGAAGGCCACACGAGCTACAAGGTCGACCGCATCCTGCGCCTCGTCGACGCGCACCCGTCGCTCTCCTTCCTGCTCGTCGGCGACAGCGGCCAGCGCGACGCCTGGGTCTTCGAGGAGGTCGTGAAGCGCCGCGAGGGCAGAGTGGAGGCCTGCTGGCTCCGCGACCTCGATCCCAGCGACCCCGACCCCGACATCGAAGCGATCGAAGCCCGCGTCCGCGCCCGCGGCGTCCTCATGCGCCGCGTCCCCCACCTCGGCGAAGCCGCGCGCGACGCCTTCGACCGCGGCTGGATCGACGGGCCCCAGCGCGACGCCGTCCTCCGCGCCGTCTCCTAGCCCCCTCTTCCGGGGACGATCCTATTCGAATCATCGAAGGCCCCCGCGCTCCGCCCTCCGCCCAAGTTCTCGTCGTCAACGCATTCTTGGGGGGAGAGGGGAGGAGGGAGGCGAGGGGGAAAATGGGTCCAGATGCTGCCGCATCCAGGCGCACGCGCCGCCGACCCCCGTACGCATCCCTCGCCCGCGTCCTCACCGCTCCTTCCCAGGGACGAACCCATTCGAATCATCGAAGTCCCCCGCGCTCCGCCTCCGCCCGAGGTTTTCGTCGTCAACGCAGTTTTTGGGGGAGAGGGGAGGAGGGAGGCGAGGAGGAGAATGGGTCCAGACGCTGCCGCATCCAGGCGCACGCGCCGCCGACCCCCGTACGCATCCCTCGCCCGCGTCCTTTGCGCTCCCTCCCAGGGACGAACCCATTCGAATCATCGAAGTCCCCCGCGCTCCGCGCTCCGCCCAAGGTTCTCGTCGTCAACGCAGTTTTTGGGGGGAGAGGGGAGGAGGGAGGCGACGAGGAGAATGGGTCCAGACGCTGCCGCATCCAGGCGCACGCGCCGCCGACCCCCGTACGCATCCCTCGCCCGCGTCCTCCCCGCCCCCGCGTCCTCCGCTACCGCGCCCGCTACCGCGCCCGCTGCCGCCCCCCGCTGCCGCGCCCGCTTCCGCGCCCGCTGCCGCTCCCCGCAGCCGCTCCCCGCAGCCGCTCCCCGCAGCCGCTCCCCGCAGCCGCCCCCGGCTGCCGCCCCCCCCAGCCGCTCCCCGCAGCGTGCCGCGGGGCCCCCGCCGCCCCCCCGGCCCAGTTCCAAGAATGAAAACGATCGGGCCCGCCGCACATCCG
>JAYZQJ010000231.1:0-27917 GCA_036149055.1 Myxococcota bacterium
CGCGCGCCCGAGGCCCGCCCGGAGGCGCCCCGCCGCGCCGCCTTCGGCCTCGCGCGCCGCTCGGCCGCCCGCGAGGTCGCCGAGGCGCGGGTGCGCGAGCGCCGGGTGGGCCGCTCCGAGGCGCCGCCGCCCGAGACGTCCGACGCCCCGCTGACCGCCGACGCGGTGCGCCCGGTGGTCGCGCGTGGGCAGCGCCGCTTCCGCCAGTGCTACGAGCGGGCCGTGCGCCACGCCGGCGCGGCGGTGGACGCCCGGGTCACCGTCACCATGGACATCGCCCCGAGCGGCGCGGTGACCAACGTCGACGTCGACGGCCCCGACTTCGGCGGCATGGCCGGCTGCCTCCGCAACTCGGCCCGCCGCTTCCAGTTCCCGCCCAGCGCCGCCGGCGGCCAGGTGCCGGTCCCCCTCTCGTTCACCGCGATGCGTTGACGATCGATCCAGCCCGCCGCTGGCCCCCGACCGATCGGTATCGTAACGTGCGCGCCGATGACGGTCCGGGACCTGGGCTATCGCGCCTACGAGGGGGAGAGGCTCCCAAGCTCTCAGAACACGTGGGTGCTCCTGCGCTACGGGATGTGGCGCATGTGGGGCTCGTGGATCGTCAAGCTCACGATCCTCGCGGCGCTCGTCTCCGGGCTGATCGCCGCCGCGCTCGTCGCCGCGACCTGGTGGGTGCGCAGCCAGACGGTCGGCGCCGCCGGCGGAGAGCTGCCCCCGCTGCCCGGCGGTGAGATCAGCAGCTTCTTCTTCAACATCCAGGTCTGGCTGTTCGCCACGGTGCTCACGCTCCGCTCCGGCGCGGGCGTCATCGCGGAGGACTTCACCTTCCGCGCCTTCCAGTTCTACTTCGCGAAGCCGGTCACCATCGTGCAGTACCTGGTCGGGCGCGTCTCCGCGCTGACGATCCTGCTGTTCTCGGTGCTCTTCGTGCCGTCGCTCTTCGTCGTGCTGCCCCTGACCGGGATCTCGGCCGAGGAGCACCGCCTCGAGATGGCGGGGCTGCTGCTCCCGTCGTTCTTCTACTCGCTGATCGCGGCGGTGGCGCTGTCCACCCTGTCGATCGGCGTCAGCGCGATCAGCAAGAGCCGCGCGCTGACCATGAGCGCCTGGATCGTGCTGTTCGTGGTGCCGCACGTGCTCGCGCTGCTCGTCGACGCGATCACCGACTGGTCCTGGCTCTACCTGATCTCGATCCCCGGGATGCTGACGGTGCTGCGCGAGGCGCTGTTCAAGATCACGACCGAGGGCAGCGACGTCGAGTGGTTCCACGCCGGCCCGGTGCTGGGGCTGCTGGTGGCGGGCGCGGTGGCCTACGCCTGGAATCGCCTGCAGAAGGCGGAGGTGATCACGTGAGCGAGGAGACCACCGAGGGCGCCTCGATCCGCGCCGTTCGTCTGAGCAAGTGGTACGGGAAGGTGACCGCGGTCGCCGACGTGTCGCTGCACCTCGGGCCGGGCATCTGGGGCCTGCTCGGGCCCAACGGCTCGGGCAAGACGACCTTCATGCGCATGTGCGCCGGCCAGATCCGGCCGAGCGTGGGCAAGCTCCACGTCGGGGGCCTGCCGCCCTTCGGCAACCCGCGGGTGATGGCGCGCCTCGGCTACTGCCCCGAGGCGGACGCGATGTACGACGAGCTGACCGGGCTCGAGTTCGTCAGCGCGATGGCCGAGCTGAGCGGCTTCCCGCCGGACGTGGCGACCAAGCGGGCCAAGGACGCGCTCGAGGAGTTCGGCCTGACCGACGCGATGAACCGCGCGGTCGGCGGCTACAGCCGCGGCATGCGCCAGCGGGCCAAGCTCGCCCAGGCGATCGTGCACGAGCCGGACGTGCTGCTCCTCGACGAGCCGCTCACCGGGACCGACCCGGCCTCGCGCCAGCAGATCCTCGACGCGCTGCGGCGGCGGGCGAAGGACGGCGCGCTCGTGCTCTTCTCGACCCACGTGCTGCACGAGATCGAGGCGCTGACCGATCGGCTGCTCCTGATCGCGCGCGGCCAGGTGGTGGCGCAGGGCGGGATGCAGGAGATCCGCGAGCTGCTCGACGAGCACCCCCACCACGTGCGCGTGCAGTGCGATCGGCCGCGGGACCTGGCGTCGGCGCTGCTCGCCAACGAGCGCGGCGTGGTCGCCCTGCACTTCCCGGCGGAGGACGTGCTCGAGGTGCACACCTGGCAGCCCGACGAGACCTACGACGCGATCGCCAAGCAGGTGGTGGAGGGCGGCTTCCAGCTGCGCTCGATCACCAGCCCGGACGCGACCCTCGAGGCGCTCTTCTACTACCTGGTCGAGCGCGCCAACCGCGGCGCCGGGACCGGCGCGGACGCGGGCTCGGGCGGCATGCGCAAGCTCGAGAACAAGGCCGAGAAGGTCGCCTACGAGCAGCAGCTCTCGGCGGGAGGTGGGCAGTGAACGCGCCCCCCGGTCTGGTCGGCTCGACCCTCGCCGTCGCGCGGCTCACCGCCAAGCGCGTGCTCCGGGGCCGCAAGCTCCGCGTCGCCGCGGTGGCCGCCTTCGTGGTGGTGCTCTTCCCGGCGGTCGTCGCGCTGCTCGAGGACGACGCGGTCGCGGCGGAGGTCGTCGAGGGCGGCATCAAGTGGGGCTTCTTCCGCCTCCTCGTCTTCCTGCTGCCGATCCTCTTCGCCTCCGGCGTGATCGGCGAGGAGGTGGAGGGGCGCACGCTCCACTTCCTGGCGATGCGACCGGTGAGCCGCGGGGCGATCGCGCTCGGCAAGCTGCTGGTGGCCGCCGCGGCCTCGCTCGCGGTGATGTGGGCGGCGCTCCTGCTCATGCACCTGGTGAGCTTCGCCGCGTCGCCGACCCAGATGATCGAGCAGCTCGGCGACACCGCGAGGGCGGGCGGCGCCGCGAGCCTCCTGATCGTGACCTACTGCGGCATCTGCCTGTTCTGGGGCGCGCTGGTGCCCGAGGCGGGCGGCATGGTCAGCGTCATCTGGCTCGGCTTCGTGGAGCTCTTCCTCGGGCTGATGCCGGGCGCGATCCGCTTCGCCTCGATGAACCACTTCGCCAAGGAGCTGGCCGGGATCGAGCGCGGCGGCTTCTTCGCCGAGATCGTGCCCGACGTGGAGCTCTGGATCTGCGGCCTGGTGGTGGCGGCGGTCGGCCTGCTCTTCAGCTTCTTCGGGGTTCTCTGGGTCCAGCTGAGCGAGTTACGCTTCGGCAAGGCGTGAGGACCGAGGCCCACATCAGCGTCGCCAAGGCGGACATCCGGAGCGGGCAGCTCACGCGCCACGCCGCCCGGCGCATGGAGGCCGGGCGCGCCTTCGCGGTGAGCACCGGCCTCGGCCTCCCGCGCACCTGGAGCCTCGCGACGGCGGCGGCGCTCGACGGCTTCGAGCGGCACCTGAGCGAGAGCGGCGGGGCGCCCGGGCAGGCCCGCCTCGGCGACGCGGTGAGCGCGGCCCGCAGCGCCCTCGCCGACACCTGCGATCAGCTCGTCGAGCGGCTCCTGCCCGACGCGACCCTGGTCGCGCTGCTCTTCGACGCCGGCCAGCTGCACGTCATGAGCGTCGGCCCCGGGCGCGTCTACGTGCAGCGCGACGGCCAGCCCAAGCGCCTCACCGCCCGCGACGACGAGGAGAAGGCCGGCCTGCTCCGCGCGCGCCCGAGCGTGTGCAGCACCGAGGTCTCGCCCGGCGACCTGGTGCTCGCCGGCTCGCTCACCGCGTTCAGCATGAGCTCGATCGCGAAGGCGATGAGCGTCCTGAGCGAGGACCCGAAGACCCAGCCCGCGGTCCTCGCGAGCCTGCTCACCGAGCCCGCGGCCAAGGCCGGCGTCGGCGCGGCGGCCGCCGTGGTCCGGGTCCGCTGATCAGCCCCGCTCGATCACGCGCGCCGATCAGCCCCGAACGATGAGCTCCGCCCGTAGCTGATGGTGGGCGTTGAAGAGGCGTCGGTAGAGCAGCAGGCCGAGCAGCATGCAGCCGAAGCTCGTCGCGCCGGCGAGCATGAACATGATCACGATCTGGTAGCGGACGGCCATGAGCGGGTCGGCGCCCTCGAGGATCTGACCGGTCATCATGCCGGGCAGCGAGACGACGCCGACGACCATCATGCTGTTGAGGATCGGGATCATGCCGCGGCGCACCGCCTCCCGGAGCGGGCCTCGCGCCGCCTCCCAGCGGGTCGCCCCGAAGGCCAGCTCGGTCTCCACCCGGGCCCGCTGCTCGTCGAGGCTCTGCAGCAGCTCGTCGAGGCAGAGCGACATGCCGGTCAGCCCGTTGCCGAGCACCATGCCGAGCAGCGGCACGACGTACTGCGGGCGCCACCACGGCTCGACGCCGATCACCACCTCGGTCGTGCCCAGCGTGGTGGCCAGCCCGGTGACCGCGAGCATCGAGAACGCCATCAGGCCCGCGCCTCGCACCTTGCGGGTGGAGCGCTGCACCGCCGCCCGCGCCGCCGCCGCGATCATGAGGGTCAGGAGCGCGAGCACCACGAAGGGCTCCTCGAGCGCGAAGACCCAGCCCAGCACGTAGCCCACCAGGAGCAGCTGCCCGACCGTCCTCGCGCTCGCCACCGCGAGCTTGGCCTCGAGCCCGAGCCGCAGCCCGAGCGACACCGCGCCCGCGAGCACCACGAAGGCCGCGCTCGCCGCGAGGTGCCAGCCGTCGATCGCGATCGCGCCGTCAGGCATCTCGAGACAGCTCCACCGGCGTCGCGCCGAGCCGCTCGCGCTGCGCGCGCTGGTGGCTCACGAGCACGAAGGTCTGCCCCTCGAGCAGCGCCTCGGCCGCGGCCGCGCTCTCCTCGTCCAGCGCCGAGGTCGGCTCGTCGAGCAGCAGCACGTCGGCGCCGATCCCGAGCGCGCGCACCAGCGCCACCCGCTGCGCCTCCCCCTCGGAGAGCTCGGCGCAGGGCGCGTCCCACTTGGCGCCGAGGCCCACCCGCTCGAGCCGCGCGCGGGCCGCCGCCTCGTCGAGCCCGCCGGTCGCCGCGGCGTAGGAGAAGGGCCGCGCCAGCTCCTCGCGCACCGCGCCGCCGAAGAAGACCGGCCGCTGCGCCACCAGCAGCACCCGCCGCCGCCAGCGCGGCGCGCCCATCGAGGCCGGCGTGACCCCGTCGAGGCGCACCTCGCCGGAGAGCGGATCGTCGAGCCAGGCCAGCGCCCGCAGCAGCGTCGTCTTGCCGACGCCGGAGGGCCCCACGAGCGCGACGCGCGCGCCGGGCTCCAGCCGGAAGGACACGTCGCGGAGGAGCGGCTCGCCTCCTCGCCCCACCGTCAGGTCGGTCACTTCGAAGGTCACGCGGCACCGAACATAGCCGTCCGCGCTATGCTCCGCCGCCCATGGGAGGCCCACCCCAGCTGGCGGCGCGTCTGCCCCTCTGGCTCGCCGCCGCGGGCGTCGCGCTCGCGCTCGGCTTCACGCTGCATCAGGCCGTCCAGGTCCGGCTGCACTACTACGACAGCTTCGACTACATGAACGACGCCCGGCGCCTCAACGGCGACGAGAGCGCCGCATACTATCGCGTCCACGCGCCGCTCGTCCCGGTGCTCGCCCGCCCGGTCGTCGCCTCGATCCTCGACACCGAGGACGCCGGCGATCCCAGCCGCTGGATCCTCCCCCACCTGCTCGGCTGGGGCATGGCGGCGCTCGCGCTGCTCGCCGCGTGGCTCTGGATGCGGGAGCGCGTCGGCGCGCGCTGGGCGCTGCTCGGCGTCTTGCTCCTCTGCGGCACGCGCCTCTTCGTCCGCTACGCGCCGTTCCTGCTCGTCGACATCGCCACCGCGGGCTGGGTGGCCCTGTCGTTCTTCGCCTGGGCCCGCGCGACCAGCGCCCGCGGCGAGCCTCGCCACTGGCTGCTCTTCGGCCTCGCGATCGCGGGCGGCATGCTCACCAAGTACTCGCTCGGCGCCCTCCCCTTCGCCTTCGTCGCGGCGGAGCTGGTCCGGATCCCGCTCGAGCGCCGGCTCCGGCTGCGTCGCGTCGCGTGGGCGGCGGCCGCGGGGCTGGTCGCGGCGGGCGCGTTCTGGCTCTCCCTCTCGGCGGTCTTCACCGAGGTCGACGGCGAGCCCTTCACGCTCGAGGCGTTCCGCGAGCTGATCGCCGGCGCGAGCGCGATGGTCGAGCCGATGCCGGGCGAGACATCGTGGGACTACGGCCCGCTGCTGCTCGCCACCGTGTCGCCGATCACCATCGGCCTCGCCGCCCTCGGCGCCGTCGTCGGGCTGCGACGCGACTGGCGGCGCGATCTGCCCGCCCTGCTCTGGCTGCTCGGCTTCGTGGCGCTGATCAGCTTCCGGGTCGGGCACAACGAGGCGCGCTATCTCTGGCCCGCGCTGCCGCCGCTCGCCTACTTCGCGACCGTCGGCGCCCGCTGGCTCCACCGCGCAGCGCGCAGCTGGATCCGTCACCCGGCCCCCCGCGCGGCGGCCGGCGTCGCCCTCGCCCTGGCGGCCCTCGTCCCGGGCGTGCGCCAGGCGGCGCGCGACACGCACCCCTTCTTCTACGCGAGCACCCAGCCCGACTTCTTGCGCTTCGTGCAGGAGGAGACCCGGGCGCCGCGCCGCGCGTTCTGGACCGGTCACTTCGTCGCGCTGACGCCTCCGTCGCCCAACGAAGGCATCGTCGAGGACGAGTTCATGGACTTCTTCCACCTCTCGCACCCGGCGATCCACCTCTTCACCGACGCGCAGATGCTCGGCGTCGCGACCTCGGATCCGGCGCGCCACCTGCGCCGCGAGGGGGGCGACGGCGACGTGCTGGTGGTGGGCCCGCCGGGCTTCGTGTTCGCCCACGCCGCGCAGACCGGGCGGCTCGTGCCCCCGGCCACCTTCGACGTCTACGCGCGCCGCCGCGTCGCGCTGCGGCGCGAGGGCGACGCCTACGTCGACGACGAGGGAGAGACCTGGCTGCGCTGGCGCGACGGCGCCCTGCTCGCCGCCCGTGACCTCGGCGAGGCCGACCTGACGATCGACGGCGAGCGCCTCCCGACCCGCGCCCTCGAGGCCGGCGATCGGCTCGCGCGCCCCGCCGCGCCGACCGCGGTCGACCTGGTCAGCGTCCGCCGCCGCACCTTCCCCGCCTCCTGGCGCTGATCAGAAGACGCACTCTCCCGTGAGGGTGGAGCAGCGGAGCGAGGGGTCGAGCATCTGACAGAAGGCGTCGCCGCCGAGCGCGGCGCAGCTCGGGGCGCAGACGCCGAGGGTCGAGCTCCAGCAGACGACCGGGAACGGGCCACCGCTCGCGCAGTCGGCGTCGGTGGAGCAGCGGCAGCTGAACTCGTCGGGGATGCCGTTGCCGTTGTCGTCGGCGCCGTTGCAGCACTCGCCGACCGTGTCGAAGGGCGTGCAGTCGGTGTCACCGCAGTCGCTGACCCCGTCGCAGTCGTTGTCCAGCCCGTCGGTGCAGAGCGTCAGCGTGCCCTCGCTCGGCAGGCACATGCCGCCGTCCCCGGGGGGCGGGCCCGCGTCGATCGGGCCGCCGCACGCCGGGCTGCCGAAGCAGTCCGGGTCGCCGCAGTCGACGCGTCCGTCGCAGTCGTTGTCGGCGCCGTCGGTGCAGACCTCGCGCGAGGGCACGCAGCAGCTCGGGTCGCCGGCGCAGTCCGGGTCGGCGCAGTCG
The DNA here is from genome assembly GCA_036149055.1 of Myxococcota bacterium. Taxonomy (GTDB): domain Bacteria; phylum Myxococcota_A; class Polyangia; order Polyangiales; family Sandaracinaceae; genus JAVJQK01. The sequence continues at coordinate 7,586 of JAYZQJ010000231.1, forward strand.
GCCAGCCCGTCGCAGTCGTCGTCGGCGAAGTTGAAGCAGGCCTCCGGCGCCGGCACGCAGCACGCGGGGGACGACGCGCAGTCCGGGTCGCCGCAGTCGGGCATCCCGTCGCAGTCGTTGTCGACGCCGTCGGTGCAGACCTCGGGCGAGGGCACGCAGCAGGCGGGGTCGCCGGCGCAGTCCGGGTCGCGACAGTCGACGCGCCCGTCGCAGTCCTCGTCGAAGCGGTTGGCGCAGTTGCTCTCGAAGGGCTGGCAGGCGCCGCAGGCCGGCTCCGAGAAGCAGTCCGGGTCGTCGCAGTCCACGCGCCCGTCGCAGTCCTCGTCGAAGCCGGTCGCGCACAGCTCGAACGGCAGGCAGAAGGTGCAGACCGGGGTGCCCGCGCACTCGGTGTCGTCACAGTCGACGGCGCCGTCGCAGTCGTCGTCGCGGCCGTTGCGGCAGTCGGGGCCGCTCTCGCTCGGCGCGCAGCCGGTGACGCACTCCGGCCGGAACCGGCAGAGGAGGTCGTCGCAGTCGACGCGGCCGTTGCAGTCCTCGTCGATGCCGTTGGTGCAGCTGACCTCGAACGGCAGGCAGACCGCGCAGAGCGGGGAGCCGGCGCAGTCGGCGTCGTCGCAGTCGACGTCCCCGTCGCAGTCGTCGTCGGTGCCGTTGCGGCAGGTCTCGGACGGGTCACAGACCGTGCACGCGGGGTGACGGCTGCAGTCCGGGTCGGCGCAGTCGGCGAGCATGTCGCAGTCGTCGTCGGCCCCGTTGGTGCACGACTCGGGGCTGCACGTCACGCACGCCGGGTCGCCGCCGCAGTCGAGATCCGAGCAGTCGGCCCGGCCGTCGCAGTCGTTGTCGATGCCGTCGGTGCAGACCTCGGGCGTGCACACCCGGCAGCTCGGGTCGAGCGCGCAGTCCGGGTCCGCGCAGTCGACCGCCATGTCGCAGTCCTGGTCGGCGCCGTCGTCGCAGATCTCCGGCGAGGGCACGCACATCATGCACGCCGGGCTGCTCGCGCAGTCCGGGTCGTCGCAGTCCACGAGCCCGTCGCAGTCCTCGTCGGCCCGCCCGCGGCAGACCTCGGGGCGCGGGGTGCAGACCGGGCACGCCGGGTCGCCGAAGCAGTCGGCGTCGTCGCAGTCCACGAGGCCGTCGCAGTCGTCGTCCTCACCGCCGACGCACACCTCGGAGAAGCACATGCGGCACGCCGGGTCGCTCGCGCAGCTGCCCGAGTCCGTGCAGTCTATGTCTCCGTCGCAGTCGTCGTCGACGCCGTTGTCGCAGACCTCGGGGCGCGGCGTGCAGCAGATCGGGTCGCTCGCGCAGTCGGGATCGCGGCAGTCGGTGCGCAGGTCGCAGTCGTTGTCGACGCCGTCGAAGCAGAGCTCGACGCTCGGCGTGCAGCAGCGCGGGTCGGTCACGCAGTCGTCGTCCGCGCAGTCCGCGAAGCCGTCGCAGTCGTCGTCGCGGAGGTCGTCGCAGACCGTCTCGCTCGGCGCGCAGGGGCCGACGCAGACCGGGTCCATCGCGCAGTCGGTGTCGGCGCAGTCGGTGAAGCCGTCGCAGTCGTCGTCGCGGCCGTCCGCGCAGCTCAGCTCGAAGGGCAGGCAGGGCGGCGTGCACGCCGGGTCGGTGAAGCAGTCGACGTCGGCGCAGTCCGCGTCTCCGTCGCAGTCGTCGTCCCGGCCGTCGTCACACACCACCTCGGACGGCAGACACGGGCCGATGCAGACGGGATCCATGAAGCAGTCCGGATCCATGCAGTCGACCCGGCCGTCGCAGTCCTCGTCGAAGCCGTCGTCGCAGGTCGGCTCGAAGGGCAGGCAGGGGCCCACGCAGAAGGGATCGCCGATGCAGTCGGTGTCGAAGCAGTCGACGTCCCCGTCGCAGTCGTCGTCGCGGCCGTCGTTGCAGCGGGCCTCGGTCGGCGTGCAGCCCATGCAGACCGGGTCGCTGGCGCACTCCACGTCGCTGCAGTCGACGCGGCCGTCGCAGTCGTCGTCGATCCCGTCGTCGCAGCGCGTCTCGGCGGGGTCGCACGGGCCCATGCACACCGGGTCGAAGCGGCAGTCGGGATCGGCGCAGTTGAAGAGCCCGTCGCAGTCGTCGTCGGCGCGCGAGCGGCAGTCCTCCCGGGGCGCGCAGCCGCCGCAGGCCGGCTCGAGCGCGCAGTCGAAGTCCCGGCAGTCCGTCTGGCCGTCGCAGTCGTCGTCGATACGGTTGCCGCAGTCTTCGCGCGCGCCGCGGCCGACGAGCGGGTTGCCGTCGTTGCAGTCGGTGCCGCCGCAGCTCACGTCGATCTCGCCGTCGCCGTCGCGGTCGACCGGGCGGCTCACGCAGCGGTCGGTGGCCCGGTCGCAGAAGTCGGTCGTGCAGGCGACGCCGTCGTCGCAGCGCGGCGGCATGCTCGGCACGCAGCCGAGCCCGGGCGCGCAGACCTCTCGGCCGGTGCAGAAGCGGCCGTCATCGCAGAGCATGTCGACCGGGAGCGTGGTGCAGCCGCCGCTCGCCTCGTCGCACTCCTCGATCGTGCAGTCGAAGCCGTCGTCGGGGCACGCGGGCCGCTCGCCGGGGACGCAGAGGCCGCCGACGCAGCGCTCGGCGCCGTTGCAGATGCGGCCGTCGTCGCAGTCGCGGTCGTCGGTGCAGACGGTGTCGGTGCAGCCGGTGACGGGATCGCACATCGCCCCCGGCGCGCACATCGTCGAGTCGGGGAGGTTGTCGCAGGCGCGGCGCATCTCCGAGCAGCGGTCGATGGTGCAGTCGACGCCGTCGTCACACTCGAGCGGCCGGCCGGCCTGACAGAAGCCGCCGACGCAGAGCTCCTCGCCGTTGCAGAACAGCCCGTCGCTGCACATCTCGTCCGAGGTGCACTCGGGGTCTCCCCCGTCGACGCCGGAGTCGACGCCGCCATCGAACGGGGGCGGCACCCGACCGTCGGTGAAGGTGTCGAGCGGGCTCCGCCCGCAGCCCGCGAGCACGAGCGCGCAGAGAAGGAAGGAACTGGAAGCTCTGTTCGTGAACACGGACTCTCCCCCACACGGAGTGGCCACACCGCCGGCGTTCCGTGATCCTAACGGTGCGCGGAGGTCGTGTCAGATTCGACGCGGGCCGGCGCCGGCGCCCACGCCTCGGCCTCCGGCGGCAGGATCGAGCGCTCGCGGCTCTCGGTGGACCCGACGAAGGGGAAGAGCTGCTGCTTCAGGAAGCCGAGGGGGATGTAGTCGCCCACGACCCCGTAGCGGCTCGGCCAGATGCGGTCGGCCTTCACCGCGGTGCCGAAGAGGTGGTCGAGGAAGGCGAAGTGCGCCGCGTAGTTCCGGTCGATGGCCTCGGTGTCGCGGCTGTGGTGCCAGTGATGGAAGTTGGGGGTGACCAGCACGTAGCGCAGCGGGCCGAGGCGCACGTCGACGTTGCAGTGATTGAAGACCGCCTGGAACCCGACGATGATCACGTAGGCGTCGATCACGCGCTGCGAGAAGCCGAGCACGAAGATCGGCGCGAGCACCAGGATCCGGGTGAGGATCAGCTCGAGGATGTGCTGCCGCGATCCGGCCAGCCAGTCCATGTGCGGCGCGCTGTGGTGCACCGCGTGGAAGCGCCAGAGGAACGGCACCTCGTGGTACGCGCGGTGCGTCCAGTACTGCACGAGGTCGGCGACGAGGATGACCAGCAGCACCGCGAGCGGGAACGGCAGGTGCTGGATGAAGCCCTGCACGGTGTCCGACTGCGCCCAGCCGAGCGTGCCGTGGACCACCCGGTTGGTGATGAGGAGCACGAAGCCGACGACGAGGTGGTTGAAGAAGAAGTGCGTCAGATCGTTCTGCCACTCGGCGCGGAACACCGGCTGCTCGCGGCGGAGCGGCATCACCTTCTCGATCAGGATGAAGAGGATCGCCGAGCCGAGCAGATCGAGGATGAAGAAGTCGAGGCCGATGTAGGGCGTCTCGTCGGGGAAGTCGGCGATGGGCGTGTTCGGCCCGCCGAGCACCTGCGCGACGCCGAGCACCGCGAAGATGGACACCGCGAGCCAGCGCCGCCGCCCGAGCACGGCGTTCACCAGGGCGATGGCCCCCGCGATCACCATCGCGCCGAACATCACGTAGCGGAGGGTGGTGACGTCGTAGAGCTGACGGAGCTCGGGGGTCGACGTGTAGGCGGGGAAGCGGAAGGCGATGACGCCCAGGAGCGAGAGCACCGCGAGCCCGAGCCCGATCACGCCCGAGAGCAGCCCCGAGCCGGGCTTCAGCGCGCCATGGCTCTGGACCAGCTTCCCGAGGTCGTCCACGTCGTCTCCGTCGCTCATGTCGAGAGAGAGTACGGCGGTCAGCGGATGAACGACCAGTCGACGTCCGGCACGAGCTCGAGGTGCACGTGGTTGGCGTGGGCCGCGTCGTAGTGAGGCGTGAGCACCACCTGGAAGAGATCGTCCCGGACGGCGGCGCAGACGAGCCGGCGGAGGCGCGCCGAGGCCTCTCCCTCCTCGTGCTCCCCCTCGCAGGGCGCGCCGCCCCGGTCGCGGGCCGTCCAGCCCTCGAGCACGTCGATCTCGGCGCCGTCCCGGTAGCGCACGAAGGCGAGGTCGAGCGCGAGGGCCCGGGCGTGGCCGCTGACCCGGTCGCTCCCGCCGACCCGGGCGCCCGGGCGGTAGGTCGAGTAGTGCTCGACCGCGGCCACCCCCTGGCGCTTGAGCACCGGCGCCCAGGCGAGCAGCGCGACCGCGAGCCGGCAGTCGACGATCTCGTGCAGCGCGGAGTGGCCGCGGCTGCTCACCCGGATCCCGGCGACCCGCTCGACCCGCACCGGCATGGCCACGCCGTCGGTCGCGCCCAGCGCCTCGAACCTCACCCCGTGCCCCGCGAGCAGCGCGTGGCAGGCGCCCTCGTCGAGCTCGGCGATCGCCCGGCCGGAGGGGATGGGCGGCGGCGCGGGGGCCGGATTCAGGGCGGCGTGCACCTCGGTCAGGCACCCCGGGTCGGGTCCGTCCCCGAGCTCGGCCGGCTCGTCGAGCTGCGCGGCGGCCCCGGAGACCGGCGCGAGCAGGGCGAAGAGCAGCGAGAGGCGGCGCATCGGCCCATTCTCGCTCCATGTGAGCCGATGTAGGCAACTTCACGACCCGCCGGAGGCTGAAAAAAGAGGGAATAGTCCCGAGGCGGTGGCGTTCCGGACCGCGCGAGGCCGGGACCTTGACTCGATTTTCTCAATGGCTATCGTCCGCGCCCGCCGGGGGCCTGCCTCCCCGGACCTCGCGCTGCCCCCGACCCCGGCGGCGTTTTCCCTCGCTTACGAGAGGTCCCGTATGACCGACGTGATGATCGAGGCCTCGGGCCTCGGGAAAGAGTACGGGAGCTTCGTCGCGCTTCGGAACGCGAGCTTCGAGCTCCGCCGCGGCGAGATCCTCGGCTTCCTCGGCCCGAACGGCGCCGGGAAGTCGACGACGATGAAGATCCTGACCTGCTTCATCGCCCCCACCACCGGCACCGCGACCGTGGCCGGCGCCGACATCTGGGACGACCCCATCGGCGCCCGGAAGGCGATCGGCTACCTGCCGGAGAGCACCCCGCTCTACCAGGAGATGCTGGTGCTCGAGTACCTCGAGTGGGTGGCGCAGATGCGCGGCCTCAAGGGGGAGACCGGCAACAAGCGCATCCTGAAGGTGGTCGAGGAGGTCGGCCTCGGAGACGTGATCGCCAAGTCGATCAACGAGCTCTCCAAGGGCTACAAGCAGCGCGTCGGGCTCGCCCAGGCGCTGATCCACGAGCCGCCGATCCTCATCCTCGACGAGCCGATGAGCGGCCTCGACCCCAACCAGGCGGTCGAGATCCGGAGCCTCATCAAGGAGATCGGCAAGGAGCGCACGATCATCCTGTCGACGCACAACCTCGCGGAGGTGCAGGTCACCTGCCAGCGGGTGCTGATCATCGACAAGGGCCGGATCGTCGCCGACGACACCCCCGACGGCCTGGCCAAGAGCGGCGGCGGCGCGCGCTACCGCCTCTCGGTCCTCAAGGACAAGCGCCTGAAGGACGGCGGCTACCGCGACGCCGAGGGCGGCGAGGCGGCGATCAAGGGCGCCTTCAGCAAGGTCGACGGCGTGGTCTCGGTGACCACCCTCAAGGACAAGAAGGGCGAGCTCGAGGTCGAGGTCTCGGTCGATCCCGAGGTCGACGACGACCCGCGGGCCGAGCTCTTCCGGGCCGCGGTCGACAACGGGCTCGTGCTGGTCGGCTTCGCGACGAAGACCCAGAACCTCGAGCAGATCTTCCGGAACCTCACCACGGCCGACCCCGAGGAAGCGCTCGCGGCGGACGAGGGAGAGGAGGAGTAGGCATGCAAAACATCATGTCCATCGCCGGACGACAGTTCCGGAGCTACTTCAACGGCCCGGTCGCCTACATCACGGCGGCGCTGGTGCTCCTCTTCGTCGGCCTGCTCGTCTGGTCGACCTTCTTCCTCGCGAACAAGGCGACGGCGACCGAGGTCTTCACCTGGTTCGGCATCGCGATGGTCTTCGCGGCCCCCGCGCTGACGATGGGCCTCATCGCCGAGGAGCGGCACAGCGGCACCCTCGAGCTGCTGCTGACCATGCCGGTCAAGGAGTCCGAGGTCATCCTCGGCAAGTACCTGGGCGCCTTCGGGCTCTTCCTGGTCGTGGTCGGCCTGACCATCGTCAACCCGATCGCCATCTCGACCCTCGGCGACCTCGACTGGGGCACGGTCTTCACCGGCTACCTCGGGCTGATCCTCCAGGGCGCGGCGATGCTCGCGATCGGCATGATGGCCTCCAGCCTCGCCGAGAATCAGCTCGTCGCCTTCTTCATCTCGTTCTTCTTCCTGGCCTTCTTCGGCTGGGTCGCGCCGCTCGTGCTGCGCTTCCTGAGCACCGGCTTCTGGGCGACGCTCTTCGAGCTCGTCTCGCTCCAGGGCCACCTCGAGAGCATGACCCGCGGGGTCATCGCGCTGAGCGACGTGCTCTTCTTCCTCTCTCTGACGATCTTCGCGCTGCTCGTCGCCTTCCGGGGCCTCGAGAAGCGCCGGTGGAGCTGAACATGGCGGACACGAAGACCAAGAAGGGCTCCGCCAAGCAGCCGGAGCGCAACACGCGAGGTCAGCGCCAGGGCACCGAGGCGATCCTCTACCTGGTGGTGGTGCTCGTGGTGCTGGTCGCGGCGAACGTCGTCGCGCACCTCAAGCTCGGCGGCGCCCGCATCGACCTGACCGAGACCCGCCGCTACTCGCTGAGCGACGCGAGCAAGCGCCTGGTGGGCTCCCTCGAGGACGACATGGAGATCACGGCGTACTTCACCGCCGATCTCCCGCCGCCCTTCAACACCCACGAGCAGTACGTCCGCAACCTCCTCCAGGAGTACGAGGCGGCGAGCGGCGGGCGCATCGACGTGCGCTTCGTGAACCCGGACGACGACGAGGAGCGCGAGGAGGCCGACGAGGCCGGCGTGCCCGAGGTCGAGCACCGGGCGATCGAGAACGACTCCTTCGCGGTCAAGCAGGGCTACCGCGGCCTCGTGATCCGCTACCTCGGCGACAAGCAGACCATCCCGGTGATCCAGGACGTCAGCGGCCTCGAGTACGAGATCACCCAGGCGATCCGTCAGCTGGTGAGCGAGCCGCTCCCGATCGGCCTCGTGACCGGGCACGGCGGGCCCACCCTGACCAAGGGCCTGAGCTACTTCTCCGAGGCGCTGCCCCTCTACGACGTGCGCGAGGTCAGCCTCGACGAGGAGATCGACTCCGATCTCCGCGCGGTGCTGCTCATCGACCCGACCGAGGAGTTCAGCGAGGACGAGCTCCGCCGCCTCGACCAGTTCGTGATGCGCGGCCGCTCGCTCGGCGTCTTCGGCGGCGCCTTCAACGTGAGCCTCGAGGGCGCGCCCAGCGCCACCGCGGCCAACACCAACCTCAACATGCTGCTCCAGGGCTGGGGCATGCAGCTCGGCGACGGGATCGTGGCCAGCGCGGAGTGCCTGCCGCTCCCGATGCAGCGGCTGCCCATCCCGGTGCCCTACCCGCCCTTCCCCATCGCCGGCATCGACGAGGAGGCGCAGGAGCACCCCGCGCTCTTCCGCCTTCGTCAGGTGCCGTTCGCCTGGGCGGCGCCCATCGAGACGAGCGACCGCTTCGACGAGCTGAACGGCCAGCGCCTCGCGTTCTCGAGCGACGAGACGAGCTGGGCGATGGCCGGCGAGTCGGTGCAGCTCCGCCAGCGCCGCCCCGACGAGTGGCGCTTCGAGGGCGAGCGCGGCCCGCACACCCTCCTCGCGGCGGTCGAGGGCACGCTCCCGAGCGCCTTCGCGGAGGCCTCGTCGAGCGAGGGCGGCTCGAGCGTCGAGGCGCCCGCGCAGTCGGAGGGCGAGGCCCGCGTGCTCGTCGCCGGCTCCGGCTGGGTCCTGCACGAGGAGCTCATCGGCTACCTCCAGCAGATCGCGCCCCAGGCGCCGGCGGCCGCGGCGGCCGGGCCCTTCGCGCTCAACTCCATCGACTGGCTCGCCCAGGACGCCGACCTCATCGCCATCCGCGCGAAGAACATCGAGGACCCGGCGCTCGACGTGCCGCAGAACGTCCGCCTCGCGCAGGAGGACATCCAGGCGGCGGCCGAGGAGGAGGACCAGGAGCAGTTCGACGACGCGCGCGATCGGCACTCCGAGGCGATGGACGCGTGGGCCCAGAAGAAGTGGACCTACCGCCTGTCGATCATCCTCGGGCTGCCCTTCCTGGTCGCGCTCTTCGGGCTGATCCGCTGGCAGATGCGCAAGAACAAGCGGGCCAGCCTGCAAGAGCTCCGCAAGAAGCTCACCGCGAAGAAGGCTTGAGGAGACCACGATGGATTGGGAACGACATCGCCTGCTGATCATGGGCGTGGTCGCTGCCGCTCTCGTCGGCGCGACCTGGTGGGCCGTCTCGAGCGAGACGGGCGACACCCCGGTCGACGAGACCGAGGAGGCGCCCACGCTGCCCGAGCTCGAGCGCGACGACATCACCGCGCTGGAGATCACGCGCCCCGCCGAGGAGGGTGAGGGCACCATCCGGCTCGAGCGCGACGGCGAGAGCTGGCGCGTGACCTCGCCGGTCGAGGCGGCCGCCGCCGAGACCAGCGTGAGCACCGCGCTCGACAAGCTGACCGACCTCGAGGTCGTCGGCCGCGCGGCGAGCTCCGCGCAGCACCACGAGCACCTCGAGGTCGACGCCGAGCACGGCATCCACGTGGTGGCGCAGGCGGGCGGCGAGACGGTCTTCGACGGCTGGATCGGCGCCTTCCGCAGCGGCAACACGATGGTCCGCCTCGACGGCCAGGAGGAGGTCCTGATGGTGCGCGGCTCCATCAAGTTCGCCTTCAACAAGCCCGTCCGCGACTGGCGCGACCGCAGCATCACCGACCTCGAGTCGGGGCGCATCGCGCGCCTCTCCTTCCAGCGCGAGGGCGCGAGCTACACCTTCGAGAAGCGCGGTGACGCCTGGGCCCAGGTCCTCCCCGAGGACGCGGCCGAGGACGCCGGCATCGAGAACTACGACGCGACCCGCGTGCGCACCATGGCCTCCAGCCTGGCCCGCATGCGCGCCGCCGACTTCGCCGCCGCCGACGCCACCCCCGCGTCGCTCGGCTTCGGTGAAGGCGCGGCCCGGGTCGAGATCGGCCTCGTCGCGGCGGAGCCCGAGGCGGCCGAGGGCGAGGAAGAGGCCGAGGGCGAGGAGCAGGGCGAGGAAGCCGCCGAAGGCGCCGAGGGCGAAGCGGCCGAGCCCGCCTCCCCCACCCTCGCCGAGACCGTCGTCTTGCTGGTCGGCAACGAGGCCGAGGAGTCGCAGCGCTACGTCATGATCGAAGGCGACGAGACCATCTACCTCGTCTCGCGTTTCATGGCCGACCGCCTGCTCCCCGACGCCGAGGACTTCCAGCCCGGCGCCGAGCCGGCCGAGCCGCCCCCGGGCGGAATGCCCGGCGGGATGCCCCCCGGCATGCCCGGCATGGGCGGCGGCCCCGGCGGCGGTCAGATCCCGCCCGAGGTCATGCGCCAGATCCAGCAGCAGCTCCAGCAGCAGCAGGGCGGCGGCGGCGGCGGACACTAGCCGCGCCGAGAGCCCGTGACGACGAGACGGCGGCATCCCTGGATGCCGCCGTTTCGCGTTCTGCGTGGCTCAATCCCATCGGTTGTACAGGACGTCTCCGATGGTCTCCGGGCCCCAGTAGCGGACCTGCTTCCGCTCCACCGGTCGCAGCGCCTCGAGGTCGCCGGGCTCGAGGCGACGACGGAGCGCGTCCGGCGTGGCGATCGACCAGTCGCGCGGCGCGCCTCGCGCGATCTCGGCGGGCACTTCCACGAAGTCGAAGAACCCATCGAGCGGGTCGCGCTCCTCCCGCGCCGCCGCGAGCACGCGGGCGACGCGGCTGAGCAGGAGCTGCAGCGGCGCGTCCCGGGCGCCGCGTCGGACCACGGCCCGATGAAAGCTCCGGAGCTCGCGCCCGCGGTCGATCGAGACCAGCGTCCAACCCACGCGCGGGAGGCGCTCGAGCGCGCCCACGAACGCCTCCACCGGGACCTCGTTCGGCGCGAAGTCGCCACGACGGTAGAACCCGGTGACGCCGGGGCCGAGGGTGATGCGCTCGCTCACGCCGCCTCGCCGACCGCGTCGAGGAGCTCGGCCTGGAAGGCGAGCAGCGCGGAGAGGCTCTTGTCCTCGAGCCGTCGGAGCTTGGCGGCGATCTCGGCCAGCTGCGCGAAGTAGAGCGAGACCTGCTCCGGGTCGGGGTCGTGCTGCTGCAAGGCCGCGTCGACGACGAGCGGCTCCGCCAGCAGGAGCTCGCCGAGCGTCGCGCCGGACCGCACGTTCGGCATCGGCGGGAGAGACACCTCGCGCGCCTTCTCGAGCAGCTTCCGGATCCGTCGGTGCGCTCCGGCCAGCTGACCGAAGGCGTGCTCCGCGCCGTCCGGAGACGACGAGCGGTGCATCCGCGCCATGGCCTGCATCGACTCCCTCTCGGCCCGCTCGACCCGCGTCACCATGCGCTGGAGCCGGGCGTGGAAGCGGTAGCGCCGGAGCAGGCGCTTCTCCCAGGCGCCGCCCAGCTCCACCGCGAGCGAGCGGTGGATGAAGAACAGATCCCGGTCGAACATCAGCTGCTGCCGGTGCCGCGCCTCGGGGTCGGCGTCCCACCGAGCCGCCTGCGCGAGCCGGTCGGAGAGGTGCGCGAGCGCTCCGTCGATGGGCTCGGCGTCCGCCTTCAGGAGCGGCACGATGTCGTCCATCACCAGCCGGCGCGACGCGAAGGCGCCTCCCCAGCGCGCGTCGTGCCGCGCGCTCTCGAGCTCGGCGTCGAGGAACGCCTGGACCTCGGCGGCGGGGCGGAGCTCGGCCTCGGCGGGCGACCAGAGGGCGGTGACCCGGCGCTGGATGACGTCGGGGTCGGCGAAGAGCACCCACGCGGACCGGTCGTCTTCGGGGCTCGGGATCCCGAAGCGGGCGGCGTGCGCCTCTCGCACGTGGTTCGGGGGGTGGGTGGCCCACATGTTCGGCCGCTCGGCCGCGGACGGGTCGAACAGGCGCTCGCCCCGCACCGGCTCGTCCAGCTCGCCGTCTCCTCGCGCGCGCAGCACCTCGAGGCTCCAGCGCTGATGCGCGTAGACGTTGTCCGTGCGCAGCCCGTGGTCGCTCGCGTTCATCAGCTCGTCGAGCGCGTAGTGGAGCGAGGCGTCGGCGGCCCGGAGCCGGTGGAGCGCCCGCATCAACGACTCGCTCCCCGTGGCCGCGATCGCGACGCGATCGGCGTGCAGCTCCATCTCCCGAGAGAGGCTCGCGTCGAGCCGGGCCACGCCGAGGAACACGACGTGGAGCGCCTTGCGCACCACCCACACCATCGCAGTGAGGAGCACGGCGATCCACGAGAGGTAGGAGCCGGCGCGGCGACCGTCCGCGAGCAGCTCGTCGAAGCCGTCCCGACCGAAGAGGAGCTCCTCGACCCGCGTCGCCGCCGCGTGCACGAACGCCCCGACGCGCGTCGACGACTGCGAGACGTGCCCGAGCTCGTGCGCCACCACGGCCTTCAGCTCCTCGAGGGTCAGGGCGTTGAGGAGGCCGACGCCGAGGATCAGGCTCTTGCGGCTGGGGAGCAGCCGAGCCCAGGACGTGCCGCGGTCGTGGAAGACGGCCGCGTTCACGGCTCGGCTCAGGTAGACCCGCCGGGGGCGCGGCGCGCCGGTGTCGGCCGCGAGCCGGTCGAGGAACGCGAAGAGCCTCGGCTCCTCGTCGGGCTCGACCGCGAGCAGCCGCTGCGGCCCCGGACGCGCGCGAACGAACAGCCCCTTCACGAGGAAGGCGCAGAGGAAGACGCTGGCGGATGTGATCGCGAGCCACGGCCAGAGGCGCCCGCGGCGCATGAAGGCCTCGACGGAGGTGACGACCTCCCACGCCACCCAGCCGGTGACGCCGATGGCGGCGAGGTACCCCGCGGCGAAGAGGAGCAGCGCGATCGCGACCGCGGCGACCCGGAGCCGGTAGCCGAGCCCGACGCGCGTGAGCGACGGCGGGACCCGCTGCGGGCCCTCGGGGTACGGCAGGTCGACCATGAAGGTTGCTATCACGGGCGGCCGGGCGTCGGCCAGCGAGGAGCTACGACGCGCGGGCGAGGTGCACGTGGAGCTGGCCGGTGTCCGGGTCGCGCTCCACGAAGACCTGCCAGGGGCGACAGCACACGTCGCAGTCCTGCACGAAGCTGCCGCGCTGCTCCGGGTCCACCCAGAGCTCGAGCGGCTCGAAGCAGTAGGGGCAGACGACCTGGGCGACGTCGCTCAAGCGCGCATCTCCGAGATCGCGTCGTCGAGCGCGTCGAGCACCTCGGGGACCTCGGCGACGTCGTTCGGCCAGTGCGGCGCGAAGCGGAGGCGGCCGTCGGGCGTGGTCACCGCGACCCGGCGCGCGTTGAGGTGGGCGGCGAGCGCGATGACGTCGACGCCCTCGGGCGGCCGCACCGAGAGGATGCCCGAGCGCTGCCCCTCGGCGCCGCGCTCGCTCTCGAAGCCGCGCTCGCGCAGGCCGGGCTCGAGCGCGTCGTGGTAGCCCTGCACGTGGGCGAAGACGTGGGGCACGCCGATGCGCTCGATCAGCGCCACCGAGGCCTCGAGCGCCGCGAAGCCAGCGCCGTTGATCGCGCCGCCCTCCAGGAAGGTCGGCTCGGGGCGGATGGGGCGGTCGTAGCGGAGGTGGCCCTCGCCCTCGAACAGGAAGCTCAGCGGCTCCTCGTGGCTCAGCCAGCCGGCGAGCCGCGGCACGAGCGCCGCCTGCCGCTCCTTCTTCACCCAGAGGAAGCCGGCCCCCTCGAGGCCCATCAGCCACTTGTGCGAGCCGCAGCCGAGGTAGTCGACGCCCCACGCCTCCACGTCGACCGGCACCACCCCGCACGCCTGGATCGCGTCGACGAAGACCTCGGCGCCGCGCGCGCGGGCCCGGGCGGCGATGGCCTCGACCGGCATGCGCAGGCCGGTCTGGAACTGCACCGCGCTCACGGCGACGAGGCGCACGCCCCGCGACAGCTCCGCGTCGAGCTTCGCGAGGCCCTCCTCGGTCCGGAAGTCCTCGACCTCGAGGAAAACCAGCTCCAGCCCGAAGGTCTCGGCGGCGCGCTGCCAGGGCGTGACGTTGGTCGGGAACTCGCCGCGCAGGCAGATCACCCGGTCGCCGGCCCGCCACGGGAAGCACATCGCCACGTTCACCACGCTCTGGGTGGTGCTCGGGACCAGCGCGACGTCCTCGGGCTGGCCGCCGACGAGGCGCGCGAGCCGGCCGCGGAGCCGCTCGCGCTGCGCCCTCCACACGCCGAAGGCTTCGACGCCTCGCCTGGCGTAGGTGTCGAGGAGCGCGTTCACCGCCCGCCGCACCTCGACCGAGGGCGGCGAGATCGCGCCGTGGTTCAGGTAGGCGATGGCGTCGAGGTCCGGAAAGAGCATCCGGTCCCCGAGACGCGCGCCGCCCGGGTCGGGCTGCCAGTCGAGCTCCATGCGAGCCTACGCTGGTGCCGAGGCCCGCTCGGTGTCAACCGCCGCGCTGCTGCCGCTCGATGTGCTTCTCGCGGTAGCGGCGGACCTGGCGCTCGATGTCCTTCGCGGCCGCGTCGATGGTGGCGTAGAGGTCGCTGGTCGCCTCCTCGGCCTTCAGCGGCTCGCTGTTGGGCACGAAGAGGACGGCGGTGCAGCCCTGGTTGTCTCCGTGGTTCGAGTGACCGATCTGCTCGTAGGTCAGGTGCAGTCGGATCCCGGAGAAGCCGTCGAGCTGGGAGCAGGCCTTGCCGAACTTCTCCTCGGCGTAGCCTCGAATCGCGTCCGTGAGCTCGAAGTCCTTGGCGGTGTGCTGAATCTCCATCGACGAATTGAACTACACCCTCGGGGCCCGGGGTCAAAGGGATTTCGTCGCGGCCACCGCCACCAGGACCCAGCCGGCCATCAGGGCGAGCCCGCCGAGCGGGGTCACCGCGCCGAGCCACCGAGGCGCGCCGAGGGTCATCGCGTAGAGCGAGCCGGAGAAGAGCGCGACGCCCCCGGCGAACGCGAAGCCCGCCCCGCGGGCCGCCCAGCCGTCGCCCCGGCTGCAGAGCCAGGCGGCGAGCCCGAGCGCGACCGCGTGGGGCAGGTGGTAGCTGACCGCGGTCTGCCACCAGCCGAGCTTCTTCGCGAGCTCGGGGCCCTCCTCGAGCAGGCGCTCGAGACCGTGTGCGCCATAAGCGCCGAGCCCGACCGCGGTGGCGCCGTAGATGCCGGCGAGGACGAGGAAGGTCTTCTCCATGTCCGGGGATGTGGACCGGAGGGCGCCTCCTGGCAACGCGGGGACGACACCCCTTGCGCGATCGCCCCCTCGCCTGCGATGAAGGCGCATGCGCACCCGAGCCACGTTCGCCCTCGCCCTCGCCGGCCTCCTCGGCTGCGGTGGCGGATCCGCCCCGGCCCAGGAGGAGCGCTCGGACACGACCGGGGACGAGCGCCCCGAGGAGCTCTCCACGTTGCAGCAGCTGAACCAGCGCGCCCGCGAGGGCGCGGTCACCGACACCCTCCACGGGGTGTCCGTCGAGGATCCCTACCGCGCCCTCGAGGAAGACTCTCCCCTGACGCGCGAGTGGATCGAGGCGCAGACCGCGCGCACCGCCGAGCGGCTGAGCGAGTGGCGTGATCCGGCCGCGGCCGAGCGCCTCGACGCGCTCCTCTCGATCGGCGTGATCGGCGCCCCGGTCGTCGCCGGCCGCCGCATCTTCTACACGAAGCGCGACGGCGACCGGGAGCAGCCCGCGCTCTACCTGCGGGAGAACGGCGCGCTGCGCGACGCCCCGCTGGTGGATCCGGCGACCTACGGTGAGCGCGCCGCGCTCGACTGGTTCTACCCGTCCCCGGGCGGCCGCTACGTCGCCTTCGGCATCTCGAACGACGGCGACGAGCGCTCCACCCTGCGCGTGCTCGACGTGAACGAGGGCGAGCTGCTCGAGGACGTCATCGACCACACGAAGTGGACGGCCGTGACGTGGCTGCACTCGGAGGACGGGTTCTACTACCGGCGCTACCCGCGGGGCGGCGAGCCGGACTACGACCCGGAGGCCGAGGACACCTACCACCTGCGGCTCTTCTTCCACCCCCTCGGGGGAGACCCGGCCGAGGACCCGCTGGTGTACGCGCCGACGGAGGGGACCAACTTCCCGAGCGCGAGCGTGAGCGACGACGACCGCTGGCTCGTGATCAACGACTTCCGCGGCTGGTCCCAGTCCGACGTGCTGCTCTTCGACCGCGGGCGAGCCCGCCGCGGCCGGCTGAACGTCCCCGACGAAGATCACCCGCTCGTCCCGGTCGTGACCGGACAGGACCACCTGTACAACGGCTTCGCGCACCGGGGCCGCCTCTACGTGCTGCACAACGACGGCGCCCCGCGCTACCGGGTCGACGCGGTCGAGCCCGCCCGGGCGGCCGAGCGCGCGGCGTGGGAGACGGTGATCCCCGAGGGCGACGGCGCCATCGAGGGCGTCCAGATCCTCCGCGACCGCATCGCGGTGCACACCATCGAGGACGTGGCGAGCCGGGTGCGCGTCTACCGGCTGAACGGCCGCGCCGACGGCGAGATCGAGCTGCCGGGGCGCGGGGAGCTCTTCGGCTTCGACGGCGACGCCGAGACCGGACAGCTCGCGCTCGGCTTCTCCAGCTTCGTGCACCCGCCCTCGCTGCTGACCTGGAGCGCGCGCGGCCGCCAGCTCGAGGAGGTCGACCGGGTCCAGACCGACGTCGACTTCGACGCGATCACGCTCAGCCAGGCCTGGGTCGAGTCGGCCGACGGAACCCGGGTGAACGTCTACTACGCGCACGCCCGCGACATGGCGCGCGACGGCTCGCAGCGGGTGCTGCTCAACGCCTACGGCGGCTTCAACGTGTCGCTCCTGCCGGGCTTCCAGCGCAACGCCCTCTACTGGATCGAGCGCGGCGGCGTCTACGCGGTGGCCAACCTCCGCGGCGGCGGCGAGTTCGGCGAGGCGTGGCACCAGGCCGGCAACCTCGGGAACAAGGAGAAGGTCTTCGAGGACATGGAGGCGGTGGTGCGCTGGCTCGGAGGCGAGAGCGGGATCAGCCGCCCCGAGCGGATCGCGATCACCGGCGGGTCGAACGGCGGCCTGCTCATGGGCGCGATGATCACGCGCGCGCCGGAGACCTTCGCGGCGACCGTCTCGGGGGTCGGGCTCTACGACATGGTCCGGTACCACCACTTTCCGCCGGCGGAGCTCTGGGTGACCGAGTACGGCAGCGCGGAGGACGAGACGCAGCTCGGCTGGCTGCTCGGCTACTCGCCCTACCACCGGGTGCGCGAGGGCGTGGACTACCCGGCCATCCTGATCACCACCGCCGATCACGACACCCGGGTGCACTGGGCGCACTCGACGAAGTTCACCGCCGCGCTCCAGGAGGCGGAGGGCGGCGCCGATCCGGACATCTTCTTCTACATGGTCCGGCAGGTCGGCCACGGCGCGGGCACGCGCCGGAGCGACACGGTGGAGCGTTACGTGCGCCTCTACACCTTCGTCGAGCGCTACCTCGGCGACGGCGCGTCGAGGTAAGCCGAGAGGGTGTCGAGCAGGACGTGGAAGCGGCCGCTCTTGCGGAGCACCGACTCCACGTTCTCGTCCGGCTGCACGTCGCTCGACGTCAGCATCACCACCGGCGGCGCGTCGGCGCCGAACCGGGTGCGGAGCAGCGCGGCGAGCTGGAGGCCGTCGAGCGCCGGCATGTCGTAGTCGGTCAGCACCAGCGCTGGCACCTGATCGATGCACGCCTCGAGCGCCTCGAAGCCGTCCGCGCAGGCGATCACCTCGTAGCCCTCGAAGCGCAGGCGCCGGGTGAGGGTCGCGCGCCAGACGGCGTCGTCGTCGGCCACCACCAGCCGGAGCGGCGCCGGCTCGGGCTCGTCCGCGCCGAGGACCCGCTCGACCGCGTCCTCGACCGTCGCCTCGCGCGGCAGCGTCTCCACCGCGATCGGCAGGGTCGGCATCGGAGGCACCCCCCACAGGATGAGCCGCGCGCTCTCCGGCAGGAGCCGCGCGAGGGTGCCCAGCATCGGGCCCCGCAGCCCGGGCACGCTGCCGTCGATCAGGACGGTGAGCGGCTCCGCGAGGTGCGCCTCGGCCAGCTGCATGAGCCGGAAGAGGTCGCCGGCCACGTGCACCCGCGCGTCGCTCCGCAGCCGGGCCGCCAGCCGCTCTCCGCGGCGCGCGTCGGGCGAGGCCACCAGCACGGTGCGCGCGGTCTGCGCCTGCTTCGGTCGCTTGCCCCGGATGCCGCTCCGGGCGAGCGCGACGTCGGCCTCGTAGAGCGGCGAGAGCGCCTCGACGATGGCGCTGGCCTGCTCGGCGCCGAGCGCCGCCTCCGCCTCGTCGCGCAGCGGGCCGCAGACGAAGAGCCCGAGCCCGACCGCGTCCGAGGGCGGCGAGCGCACCCCGGCCCGCTCGAGCGATTGCTCGAGGATCGACGCCGCGACCTCGCTCACCGCGAACTGCTCCAGATGTTCGAGGATCCGCGCCGCGTCGCCACTCTGCTCCGCGCGCTCCCGCATTCCCACTGACCGCACCGGAGATCCCGCACCAAGGGATTTCCGTACGGGGGCAAAGATACGCCCACGGCGGGCCCGAGACCAGGTCAACGAGGGGAAAAGGTCACGTCGACCGCAGCTACGGACATCTCATCGGTGACGAGCAGATAGAGCGCGTCGACCCCGCCGGTGAGCGACACCTCGAGCGAGACGTCGGTCACCCCGACCGCGCAGGCGTCGGCGGCGGGATCGGCGCAGCGGCACGCGGTGTCGGAGAGGCGCTGGAGGCCGAGGCCGATCCCGACCGAGCTCGCGGAGAGCACGTAGGTTCCGTCGCTCGGGGCGCGCACCGAGAGGATGGCGCCGCGCTGGGGCACGCGGTCGGGGGTGGCGCAGCGGGGCCAGGCCGCGTCGAGCGCCGCGCTCGCGAAGACCCGCACCGTCTGCGCGCCGAGCGCGACGCTCAGGGGCCGATTGCACTGGTCCCCCTCGCGCGGGCCGGCCGCCTCGCACGCCCCCGCGACGCAGGCCTGTCGCTCCCGGCAGACCGCGCCGCCGCAGCCGCCGCAGGACCGCGGAGAGCGGCCCGCGCCGACGCAGAGCCCGTCCGCGCAGACCTCGCCGCCGCCCGCCACGCAAGGCCAGCAGGTCCCGTGGCGGCAGCTCTCGCCGGCCGGGCACGCGCGGTCGCAAGCGCCGCAGTGCGCGGGGTCGGTCTCGAGATCCACGCAGGCGCCGCCGCAGCGCTCGGGGCGCGCCTGGCCGGGGCAGGTCCAGCTCGCCGGGGTGAGCGTGCACTCCCCGCCGGCGTCGTCGTCCCGCCCGGCGTCCCCGGCGTCGGGTCCGGCGTCGAGGTCGATCGGCGCGTCGATGCGCGCGTCCGGAGGCGGCGCGGCGTCGATCGGGACCTGCGCGTCCATGCCCGCGTCCGGCCGCTCCAGATCCGGCCGCTCCGAATCGGAGCCCCGATCGGGGCAGTCCGGATCCTCGAGGTCGACCCGGCCGTCGCCGTCGTTGTCGAGGCCGTCGTCGCAGGCGCTCGGGAGCCACGGGTTGCCGCAGCCGAGGAGCGCGAGCGCGAACGCGATCCTCAAGGCACCCATCGCACCCCCAGGCTCAGCGGCACCGCGTAGGCGAAGCCCTCCGACGCGCGCAGCACGTCGATCGCGAGCGCGGCGTCGAACGAGAAGCTCAGGCCGATCTCCTCGAGCGGGTGCAGGGCCAGCCCCACCCTCGGCCCGAGGAAGAGCCCGCCGTCCTGCGGGCCGTCGAAGGCGCGGAGCGGCGAGATCCCGACGAAGCCGGCGACGATCGGGCGCACGATCGCGTCGCCGATCTCGATCCCGCCCTCGAGGCTCACCGAGAGGTGCGGCGCGCTCACCCCGAGCTCCACGTAGAGCCCGAGGTCGCTGATCCATCCGACCGCGGCGTAGGCGGCCCAGGCCCGGTCGATGCGAGCGGCGTCGGCGAGCGCGCCCGCCCTCAGCCTCAGCCCCCGAGGGTTCGGCGGCGGCTCGGGGGGCGCGAGCGACGTCGGCTCGGGGGACTCCTCGGGCTCGGGCTCGTCGTCGTGGGCGGGCTCCTCCGGCGGCGGCTCGAGCTGCGCGCCGATCGGCGTCGGCTCGAGGGGCGTCGCCTCGCCTCCGAGCCGGTCGAGCCCAGCGCGGATCTGCGCGTCGAGCGCGTCGCTCCGTCCCTCGGCCTCCGCGAGCGCCATGCGGTAGTGATCGATCGCCGCCTCGGTGTCCCCCGCCCGCTCGTGCAGCAGCCCGAGCGCGTAGCGGGTGCCGACCGACGGGTAGAGGCGATAGGCCTCCTCCGCGAGCGTGATCGCCTCGGCGGTGCGCCCGTTCGCGTCGAGCTCGCGCGCCTGCTGATAGAGCACGCGGGCGCGATCCCGGTTCGCGTCGGCCGCGCGCTGGGCGAGCGTCGGCGCCGGCAGCGCGCACAGCGCCACGAGCAACACGGTGATCCGCCCCGAGCTCACCACCCGCGCAGGATATCAGAAGGGGACCTCGGGCAGCTCCGGCGGCGTGTCCGCCGTGTCCCGCGTGCGCCGCAGCGTGACCCGCAGCTCCTCTCCGCCCCCTGGCGGCACCACGAGGCGCGCGGGGTCGTGGCCGGGGGAGGAGAGGACGGCGACCCGCCGCCGCTCGCTGCCTTCGATCCGACACGGCGTGGTGCAGACCGTACGGCCGGCGATGCGGACGGTGGCGTGGGAGGGGGTGCTGGAGATGCGGTGTGCCGGTGCGGGGGGCGCTGCTTCGTCGGGGGCGGCGGCGGGGGCGGC
>JAYZQJ010000232.1:0-15388 GCA_036149055.1 Myxococcota bacterium
CGACGGCACGGTCAACACGACGGCCGGCGAGACGTGCGACGACTCTGGCGAGTCGGCGACGTGCGACGCGGACTGCACGGCGGTCATGTGCGGCGACGGGACGGTCAACACGACGGCCGGCGAGACGTGCGACGACTCGGGCGAGTCGGCGACGTGTGACGCGGACTGCACGGCGGTGATGTGCGGCGACGGCACGGTCAACACGACGGCCGGCGAGACGTGTGACGACTCGGGCGAGTCGGCGACGTGCGACGCGGACTGCACGGCGGTGATGTGCGGCGACGGCACGGTCAACACGACGGCCGGCGAGACGTGCGACGACTCTGGCGAGTCGGCGACGTGCGACGCGGACTGCACGGCGGCGATGTGCGGCGACGGCGTCATCAACACGACGGCGGGAGAGGTGTGCGACGACGGCAACACGATGGACGGCGACGGCTGCTCGTCGACCTGCGCCGTCGAGACCGGCTTCACCTGCATGGGTGAGCCGTCGACCTGCATGATGTGACCGCCGCGTGAGGTGACCGCGACGGGGCTCACCGCATGTGGCGGTGAATCCCCGTCGCCGGCACGCGGCGCAGGCGGATGCGCAGCGCGCGGGCGAACATGATCTGAGTGGCCGCCGTCAGCCCGGTGCGGAAGCTCTCGTCCGCGTCGACGATGGCGCGGAGCAGGAAGTTGGCGGTGCCGACGTCGAACGAGGCCCAGCCGATCACCCCGGTGGCCCCGCTCGGCAGGCGCGTCGTCTCGAACTCCCAGCGGCCGCCGGCGAGAGCCCCGTCGGTGGCCTCGAGCTCGACCACCGCGTCCTCCCGCTCGCGGAGGATCATCGCGCCCCCGGTGCCGATGAGCGGGAGGTCCACGCGCCAGTCGAAGCGTGTGCCGTCCTCGGTCTCCTCGGTGAGGGTCGCGCTGCTCCCCTGGATGAGCGCCTGCGCGAATGCGACGGGGTTGAGCATGATGCCGCGGACCTGCTCCTCGGTGCGGTTGTAGCGGGTCAGCACCGTCGCCTGCCGCATCGCGTCGCCGCGCGCCTCCACCAGCAGGAGGTCGCCCCGGCGCATCATCGCCTCGAAGGCGGCCGGCTCGATGCGGGGACGGTGCAGCCCGTCGCCCAGCGCCGGAGGCCTCCAGCCGGCCTCCGCCTCCATCGCCTCCTGGAGACGCAGCAGCATGCCGAAGCTCATCGCCAGGTTGATCGATCGGCTGAGCGCCGCGTTCCGCATCTGGCGGGTCACCGGGTTGGCGCCGCGAATGTCCATCCGGGTCGAGAGCAGCAGCAGGCTCTCCCGGGGGCCGCGCGGCAGCACCCGCCACACCTCGCGCCCGTGCCCGAGATCGCCCTCGGTGCGCTCGACCACGATCCGCGCGCCCCGACGCTCCTGGCCAGGCCGCGGCCGGTAGACGGTGATCATCGCGTCGCCGCCGAGGGTGAAGACGCTCGTCCGCCACTGCCACGAGAAGCCGCGGGTCTGCCCCGTCTCCTCGCGCATCGTCACCGCGTCGAGCGCCGGCATGATCTCCGGGTAGCGGGTCGGCTCGGCCAGGAGCGCGGTCACCGCCTCGGCCGGCGCGTGCACCCGAGCGGCCAGGTGGATGCCGGGGAGCAGCTCGCCCTCTCGGGTCTCCACGAGCCCGAAGATCCCCTGGTCGAGCAGGGGCTCGATCCGGCGCAGCTCGGCGCGCGAGAAGCCGCGGAGCGGGGCCTCGAGCGCGTCGTGCGCCGGCCGCGGCGTCTGGGCCAGCGCGGCCGCGGGGGAGAGGAGGAGCGCGATGAACAGCAGGCGAAGCACGAGCGTCCGACGGACGACGTCGCGAGAATAGTCATCGGCCGATCCCGGGCGCCTTTGTCAGGCCCCGGGGGTCGGTGCTATGCCCGGGCCATGAAGATCTTCATCGACACCGCGGACGTGGCCGAGATCCGGGACGCCGCCGCCATGGGCGTGATCGACGGCGTGACCACCAACCCCTCGCTCGTCGCGAAGGCCGGCCGCTCCTACGAGGAGGTCGTCAAGGAGATCTGCGAGATCGTCGACGGGCCGATCAGCGCCGAGGTCCTCGCGACCGACACCGACGGCATCCTCGCCGAGGGCCGCGCGATCGCCGCGTGGCACCCCAACGTCGTGGTGAAGGTGCCCCTCATCCCCGACGGCCTGAAGGCGGTCCGGGTCTTCACCGAAGAGGGCATCAAGACCAACGTCACCCTCTGCTTCAGCGCCAGCCAGGGCATGCTCGCCGCGAAGGCGGGCGCCACCTACATCAGCCCGTTCCTCGGCCGCATCGACGACATCAGCTGGGACGGGATGGAGCTCATCGGTCAGCTCCGCCAGATCTACGACAACTACGGCTTCGACACCGAGATCCTCGCCGCGTCGATCCGGCACCCCAAGCACGTCGTCGACGCCGCGCTGCTCGGCGCGGACGTGGGCACGATGCCCCACAGCGTGATCCTCCAGCTCTCGAAGCACCCGCTCACCGACATCGGCCTCGAGAAGTTCCTGAAGGACGCCGAGAAGATCCCGAAGGCGTGACCCGGCTCCTCCTCGCGGTCGGGCTCACCCTCGCCGTCGCCAGCTCGGCCGCCGCTCAGGACGGCCCGGCCGGCGCGCTGCAAGGGAGCTTCCTCGCCTCCACCGAGGGCGACTTCGGCGGCGCGCTCGGGGCCGATCTCTGGTACCCGATCGACGTCTTCCGCATCGGCGGCTTCTTCGCGGTGGGCGCGGTGCCGACCGGCGAGGACGCGCGCAACCGGGTCTTCATGCCGGTGGGCGCCTCGCTCGGGCTGGAGCTGCTCGGCGAGGTCGTCGGCGTGAGCCTCCGGGCGCGCGGAGGCCTCTGGGGCGGCGCCACCCAGGACGAGAAGCTGACCGCCGGCGGATTCGTCGGCGGCGGGGCGTGGTTTCTGTATCATCTCGGCGCCGGCGTGACGCTCAGCGTGGGCCTCGAAGTG
Source organism: Myxococcota bacterium (assembly GCA_036149055.1). Lineage (GTDB taxonomy): Bacteria > Myxococcota_A > Polyangia > Polyangiales > Sandaracinaceae > JAVJQK01. The sequence goes on from JAYZQJ010000232.1 coordinate 2,951, forward strand.
TGGGGTCTGTTCGGCGCGGGCGAGACCGCGCTGTTCGCGCCGGGCGCCGGCCTGACCTGGAACCCCGCCTTCGAAGCCGAATGAGCAGCGACCAAGACGTGCTCGGCCCCGCGCCCCGGGTGGACGTGGAGGTGGTCGAGGATCGCCTCCTGGGCGAGGGCGGCTTCCTCCGCCTCCGTCGCATGAAGCTCCGCAACCGCTGGCCCGACGGCCACGAGAGCGCCGTCTACCCCTACGATCTCGTGGAGCGCGACGCGACCGACGCGGTGGGCATCGTGCTCTGGGCCGATCCGGGCGCGCCGCGGATCTGCCTGCGCTCGGCGCTCCGACCTCCGCTCGCCTTTCGCCCCGGCTACGCGCTGCCGCTCGACGAGCCCGCGGCCCCCGTGCTCTGGGAGGTCCCCGCCGGCCTCGTCGAGCCCAGCGAGCGCGGCGAAGACGGCCTGCGCGGGTGCGCGGCCCGCGAGACGCTCGAGGAGGTGGGGCTGCCGATCGAGCCCGACCGCTTCGCGCGCCTCGGCCCGGCGGTGACCCTCAGCCCCGGGGTGCTCGCCGAGAAGCTGCACTTCTTCGTGGCCGAGGTCGATCCCGAGCGGCGCGGCGCGCCGACCGAGGACGGGACCCCGGTGGAGGAGCGCGCCGAGGTGCGCTTCGTGCCGCTCGCCGAGGCCCTCGCCGCCTGCCGCGACGGGCGCGTCGCCGACCTCAAGACCGAGACCGCCATCCGCCGGCTGGAGGAGCACCTGCGGTGAGGAAGAAGAACGGCCAGGGCGGCGTCCTGCTCATCTACAAGAAGTCCGCCTACCAGATCTACGTCCGGGAGCGGAAGAACGAGCGCATCAAGGAGCTCGTGCAGCGCGGCGATGTCTCCGTGCAGGACATCTTGTCGGCTGACCGGGCCCACGTGGAGACCATCGACGAGGCGCGCAAGGCGGTGCGGGAGCTCGGCATCCGCGGGGTCTTCCGCTACCGCAGCGACGAGACGCTCGTCGAGGGCTTCGACCTGATCGTCACCATCGGCGGCGACGGAACCCTGCTCTGGGCGTCCCACCGCGTCCCGCCGGGCATCCCGGTGCTCGCGATCAACAGCGCGCCCGAGCACAGCGTCGGGCACTTCTGCGGGGGCCGGAAGGGGAGGGTGCGCGAGGCGATCGCCGCCGCGCTCGAGGGCCGGCTCCGGCGCACGCACCTGTCGCGCATGCAGGTGGAGCTCGACGGGGTGGTGATCCACAAGCGCGTGCTCAACGACGCGCTCTTCTGTCACAAGAGCCCCGCCGCCACGACGCGCTACCTGCTCGACGTCGGCGGCGTCAGCGAGGAGCAGAAGTCGAGCGGGCTCTGGGTGGGCCCGGCCGCGGGGTCGACCGCCGCGCAGCGATCGGCGGGCGGCCGCGTGCTGGCCCCCGGCTCCCGCAAGCTCCAGTTCATCGTGCGCGAGCCCTACGTGCCGCCCGACGGCCACTACCGGCACCGCCGGGGGCTCATCAAGAACGGCGACGCGCTCCGCGTCTTCTCCAAGGTGCGCGAGGGCCGCGTCTACATCGACGGCCCGCACGTGGTGCACGAGGTGACGATCGGCCGCGAGCTCGTGTTCCGGCGCAGCCCGGAGCCGCTGACCCTCCTGGCCTTCCCGCGGGCGCAGCCGTGATCCGGGCGCTGGCGTGCGCGCTCGTGCTCGTCGCCTGCGGCGGAGAGGTCGAGCCCGCGCCCACCGACCCCGTCCCGCCTCCGCGCCGCAGCGCCGCCCAGGATCAGGCGCTCCGGCGCATGGCCCTCGACGTCGCCGAGGCGCAGGTCTGCCCGCTGCTGCTCGACCGCTTCCTCCCGCTCCCCGAGGACGGCGTCGTCCGGGCGCGGGACGCCCTGCCGGTGGTGGAGGGGCGGCTCTGGGTGAGCGCCTGCCAGGCGACCCGCCGCGGCGACGCCCTCGGCCTCCACCTCGAGGGGCGCGGCTGGCAGCGCGTCGAACGCAGCGCCGCCGGCCCGCTCGGCAGCAGCTTCACCGTGCGCGGCGTCGTGCGCTTCGACGCGCGCCTGGACGTCGAGGGCGAGATCGATCTCGGCTACGACCCGGCGTCGCGGCGCGCGTCCCTCGTGCTCACGCCGCGCACCGCCCCTCGCGCGCGGGTGACCCCGATCGGCGCGGTGCCGGTCTCGCCGGACGGCGGCTGGTCCGGGATCATCGGCGGGATCGGCGGGCTGCTCGGCGCCTCCCCCGCGTCGCGCGCTCGCGAGGTGCTGGAGGCCCGAGCGGCGATCACCGTCGAGCGCGAGCTCGCGCGCGGCGCCACGTTCCAGCTCGATCTCTGCACCGGCCAGCTCCACGGGACCCTGGGCGCGCTGGCGGACGGGGAGGCGGTGCCCCCGCCCCCGTGGGACGACGCCGACACCCGCTTCCGCGAGAACCTCCGCGTGCGCCTGCGAGACGGCGCCTTCGACCTCGCCGGGCCCTTCGAGTCCCCGCTCGCGATCGACGTCGAGGTCGAGGAGGGGGAGGGCGTGAACGTGGCCGTGCTCTGCGGCCCCGAGGGCGCGCTGCACGCGTCGGCCTACTTCTCGAGCGGAGACGCGCGCTACCCCGACTCGCCGCACCGGGCGGGATCGTTCCGTCGGGGGCGCGTCGGGCGGCTCGAGGTGGACGGCTGCCCGCGGGCCCACGTCTACTTCGACCCGGTCGACCCGCGCCGGGTCACGACGTTCCGCTACCGGGTGCGCGACGACGCCGAGATCGAGCCCCTCGCGCGCTGCCGTTGAAGCAGGATCAGGGCGAGCAGCCACGCGGCGGCGAGCGGCGTCACCCAGTCGCCGATCGTCGTCCAGGGCGTCGCGCCCTCGAGCACCCGCACGTCGGCGACGAACGACGCGCGCACGAACGAGTCGGTCCGCCGCAGATCCTCGCCGGTCGCCGCGGTGTGCCCGCTGACCCCCGTGTTGACCGAGCGCACCAGGTCGCGCCGGGTCTCGATGGCGCGCAGCCGCGCGTTCATGTGGTGCAGGTGAGGCGCGGTCGTGTCGCCGAACCAGGCGTTGTTGGTCACGTTCGCCCAGAAGTCGGGCGCCGCCGCCGCCTGCCCCCGCACGTGGTCGGCGAGCAGATCCTCGTAGCAGTTGAGCACGCCGACTCGCGCGCCCGCGACCTCGACCACCTGCGCGCCGCGCCCGGGCGTGAGCCCCTTCGGGAAGCGCTGCAGCCAGGGGATGACCTCCCACAGCGGCGTGTACTCGCCGAACGCGAGGAGGCGGACCTTGTCGGCCACCCCGACCACGCGCCCGTCGCGCGCCACCGCGATCGCGGAGTTGTAGCGGTCGCCGTCGCCCACCACGAAGGTGCCGGCGAGGCCCCCGCGCGCGTTGCCCGCCGCGGCGGTGACCCGCGGGCCGTCGGTGGTGATCACGCCGACGATCAGCGGCCCGTGCACCCCGTCCCGGCGCAGCCCGAGCGGGCCCGCGCGATCCTCCGCCATCTCCCGGTGGACGGGGTAGGGGTAGGCGCTCTCCGGCCAGACCACCAGCTCGGCGCCGCGGTCCTCGAGGTCGCGGGTCATCGCGCGCAGCACCCGGAGGTGGCCGAGGTGCTGCCGTGGATCGTGCTTGTCGTGGATGCCGATGTTGGGCTGCACGACGCCGACCGCGACCGACCGGGCCGAGGCGCGGGCGTGCTCGACCTGGTGCATGCGCAGCGCGCCGTAGAGCGGGGGCACGAGCAGCGCCGCCGCGGTGATGGCGAGGGGGACGCGCGCGGGGCGGCGCAGGCTCCGGATGAGCGCGCAGCCGACCACCGCCACCAGCCCGTCGAGGAGCGGCAGCCCGCCGAGCTCCGCCACCTGCGCGTAGGGGAGGAAGCCGAGCTGACTGAGCCCGTAGCGCCACGGGAAGAGCGCCGGCGCGAGGGTGTGGGCGACCACGAGGGCGGGCGGCAGCGCGACCCAGCCCGGGATCCCGTAGCGCATCAGCGCGACCGCCCCGGCCGACGCGGTCACCCAGCCGAGCGACTGGCCGAGCCAGAGGAGCGCGCCGGTGGGCAGGGCCGCCGCCAGCGGGAAGTGGCCGAAGTCCATCAGGAGGCCGACCACCCAGTACATCGAGTAGAGGTTGGCGACCGTGCCGGTGAGCAGCCCGAGCGCGAGCCCCCGCCGCAGCGAGACCGGCTCGCCTTCGCGCGGCTCGATGGCGAGCAGGAAGGCGGCCGGCGCGGTGAAGGTGACGAAGCTCAGCTCGGTCGGCGCGCCGCCGAGGCCGATGGCGAGCCCGGCCCAGACCGCGAGGGAGACGCCGCGCACGTCAGCCCCGGAGGAGGATCGCGCCCTGCTTCATCTCGAAGGTGGCGGGCAGCGCGCCGGGCGCCTCGCCGTCCACGTCGAGCAGGACGCGCTCGTGCGGCACCACCGGCTCCGCCTTCACCCGGCGCGCGCGCGTGAAGCTGACCCCCGGCCGGCCGAGGTGACGGCCCAGGTAGACGTCGGTCGTCAGGGTGAGCGACTCGCGCGCGGTCAACTCGAGCGTCACCACGTCGAACTCGCCGTCGTCGATCTCGGCGCGGGGCGCGATCTCCATGCCCCCGCCGAAGTAGCGGCCGTTCGCGACCGCGAGGTTGAGGATTTCCGCGATCCTCGGCTCGTCGTCGTCGAGGGTCACGCGGACCTTCTGGTTGCGGTAGCCGACCATCGCCCGCAGCGTGCCGAGGAGGAACGCGGGGGTGCCGCCCATCCACTTGGGGCTCTCGTTGACCACCCGGTCGACGCGGCCGGAGAGGCCGAAGCTCGCGATGTTCAGGAAGGCGCGCGAGCGCGGCGATCCGTCGTCGTCCACGAAGGTCAGCCAGCCGACGTCGACCTTGCGGGGGCGCGCCCACAGCATGCGGGTGACCATCGGCTCGATGCGCTTGCTGACCCCGAGGGTCCGCCGGAAGTCGCCGCCGGTGCCGCAGGGCAGGGGCCCGAGCCACGCGCCGTCGCCGAGCGGCTCGCCGTCTTCGCCGAAGAAGCCGTTCACCGCCTCGTTGAGCGTGCCGTCGCCGCCGACCACCGCCACGCCCGCCGTCTTCGCCGCGAGGGCCTCGCGCACGATGCGCGTCGCGTCGCCCGGGCCGCTGGTGAGGGCGACGTCGAAGCGGGCGCCGGCCTCCTCGAGCGCCCGCCGCAGCTCGGGCAGGCGCCGCTCGGCCGCGCCGGCGCCGGCGCGCGGGTTGACCACCAGAAGGAAAGCCTCGTCCATGCGGGCCGCACCATATCGCGAAACGCGCGCCATTGCGTCCGGTCGCGGTACCCTCGCGGCGCATGGAGCGAGCGGCGCGGCTGTGGCGAGCGCAGGCCCTGATCGGGCTGGCGCCGATCCTCGTCTGGGCGGGCTTCCATCTCTGGGAGCAGTGGGCCGCCTTCGGCGGGCGCACCCGCTTCGTGACCCGCCTCGCCTCCACCAGTCACGGCGGCGCGGCGCTCGCGACGGAGCTCCTCCTCGCCATCGCGCCCGCGCTCGGGTGGATCGCGCTCGAGCTGCACCTGCGGCGCGGGACGGAGCCGGCGGCGCTGGCCGGCGCCATGGCGGAGCGACCGGAGATGGCGCGGCGGCTCGGCCTTCTGGTGAAGGCGGGGAGCTGGCTCTTCTTCGCCTGGCTCGTCTTCCACGTCGGCTGGCTCTGGTGGCCGAAGCTGGTCGAGGGCTCCGAGCCGGTGCGCACCTGGGCCCAGCTCCGCGGCGGCATGGGCGCCTGGGTGATCGCGATCCCCAACGCCGTCGGGCTGACCGCCTTCGGCCTGCACGTGTGGGGCGCGATCCCGCGCGCCCTGGCCGCGTTCGAGCTCGCCGGCGAGCCCTCCACCCGCCGCACCGCGCGGGCCTGCGGGGCGCTGCTGGCCGTCGGCTTCGTCGTGCTCTACGCCCAGCTCGCGGGCTGGCACGCGGCGGGCGCGGGCACCCTCTGGAGCTTGGAGTAGGATCGCGCCGTGGGACGGGTCTGGGCCATCGCCATCAACACCTTCCGGGAGGCCGTGCGCGACAAGGTGCTGTACGGCGTCCTCGGGTTCGCCTGCGCGATCCTGCTCTTCACGCTCGCGCTCGCCGAGCTGTCGCTCCACCAGCAGCGCCGGGTCGTGCTGGACGTGGGCCTCGCGTCGATCTCGCTCTTCAGCGTGGTGATCGCGATCTTCCTGGGCAGCTCGCTCCTCTACAAGGAGATCCAGCGCAAGACGCTCTACGTGATCCTGCCCAAGCCGATTCACCGCTGGCAGTTCCTGCTCGGCAAGTACGTCGGCATCGTCGTGACCGCGGTCGTCTTCATCGCGCTCATGGGCGGGATCCAGCTCTGGGTGACGGGGGTGCAGGCGGGGGCGCCGGGCTGGATGCTCACCGCGCTGCCGGTCGCCGGCGCCGCCACGCTCGGGCTGGCGATGTGGCGCGTCCAGGATCGCACCGCGGTGCTCGTCCCGTGGTCCCTCGCCTGGCTCGCCGCCGCCGCCGCGGTCTGCGCGACCACCGACGTCGACCTCGCGGCCATCGGCGCCGCGCTGCTCCTCGTCACCGGCGAGGTGCTCGTGCTCACCGCGGTGGCGCTGCTCTTCTCGAGCTTCTCCACCCCCTTCCTCACGGGCGCGCTGACCCTGGGCGTCTGGGTGCTCGGCCGGTCCGCCGACGAGATGCTCGAGATGCGCAGCGACACCCTGAGCGAGGGGGTGAAGTCCCTGCTCGGCGTGATCGGGCGGGTGATCCCCAACTTCCACCTCTTCTACCCGGGGCGCGGCGCGCTCACCGGCGAGACCGAGATCCCGGGCGGGGTGGCCGCCTACCTCGCGACGACGATGGGCTACGGCGTCGCCTACGCGGCGGTGATGCTGATCGCGGCGATGCTGATCTTCCGTCGGCGAGACTTCCTCTGATGCGGATCGCGGCGCGCGTCCTCGTGGCGCTCGGGGTGCTGCTCGCGGTGCTCGCGGTGCGGATCGTGAGCGCGTCGGGCGCCGAGCTCGCGCGCGGCGATCGGCTCCGGGCCCGCGGGGACGTCGACTCCGCCATCCTCGCCTACCGCCGGGCCGCGCGCTGGTACGCGCCGGGCAACCCGAGCTCCACCGAGGCCCTCGATCGCCTGGCCGCGGTGGGCCACGCCTCCGCCGAGGCCGGCGACCTCGAGACCTCCCTGGCCGCGTGGCGCGGGCTGCGCGGCGCGATCCTCTCCACCCGCAGCCTGTGGGTCCCGCACCCCGAGCGGCTCGCCCGGGCCGAGGAGGCGATCGCGCTCGCGATGGCCGAGCGCGCGGGGCCGACCGAGCGGGCCGAGACCCGGAGCCGCGCCCGGGCCCAGCTCGCCCTCCCGGATCGCCCGCGCCTCCCCTGGACGGTGCTCCTACTCCTCGGCTGGCTCGCCTGGACCGGCGGCGCCTTCGCGTTCGCCCGCTGGGCCCTCGACGAGGAGGATCGCCCCCGCGGACGGCAGGCGCAGCTGTGGGGCACGGTGGTCGTCCTGGGCTTCGGGTGCTGGGTGATCGGAATGGCCCTCGCCTGACCGGCGGTCTTGTTGATGCCGGTGGGCCGAAGGGGTAATCCCTCGCCATGGACAATCTGCGCATCGAAGGTGGGGTGCCCCTGAAGGGGACGCTGCGGATCAGCGGCGCCAAGAACGCGGCGCTGCCGATCCTCTGCGCGTCGCTCCTCGCGGACGGCGACAGCTGCTTCCGGAACGTGCCGGACCTGACCGACATCCGGACGACGGCGAACCTCCTGCGCCACCTCGGCCTCGACGTCGAGGTCGCCCCGCCGGTCGTGAAGGTGACCGGTCGGCCGGTCGAGGAGCCGGACGCGCCCTACGACCTGGTCCGCAAGATGCGCGCGAGCGTGCTCGTGCTCGGCCCGCTCACCGCGCGCTACGGGCGCGCCCGGGTCTCGCTGCCCGGCGGCTGCGCCATCGGCGCGCGCCCGATCGATCTCCACCTCAAGGGCCTCGAGGCGATGGGCGCAGTGATCGAGCTCGAGCACGGCTACGTGAACGTCGAGGTGCCCAAGGGCCGGCTCCGCGGCGCCGACATCTGGCTCGACGTGCCGACGGTGACCGGCACCGAGAACCTCATGAGCGCGGCCGTGCTCGCCAAGGGGCGGACGACCCTGATGAACGCCGCGCGCGAGCCCGAGGTCGAGGAGCTGGCGCGGGTGCTCAACAAGATGGGCGCCCACGTCGAGGGCGCCGGCACCGACACGATCACCATCCAGGGCGTCGAGGCGCTCCAGCCGATCGACCACGCGATCATCGCCGACCGGATCGAGGCCGGCACGTTCATGGTGGCCGCGGCGGCGACCGGCGGCGACGTCTACCTCGAGGGCATCACCTTCGACCACCTGCAGGCGGTCGGGGCCAAGCTGCGCGAGGCGGGCGTCGAGGTGGAGCGCGAGGGCAACGGCATCCGGGTCTCCGGTCGGCCTCCCTTCCGCCCGGTCGACATCACCACCGCGCCATACCCCGACTTCCCGACCGACATGCAGGCGCAGCTCATGATGCTGATGTGCCTCGCGGACGGCCCGAGCGTGATCACCGAGACGATCTTCGAGAACCGCTTCATGCACGTCTCGGAGCTCAACCGCATGGGCGCCGACATCGAGGTGCAGGGCCGCCGCGCGGTGGTCAACGGCCCGGCGAAGCTCCAGGGCGCGTCGGTGATGGCCACCGATCTGCGCGCCAGCGCGTCCCTCGTGGTCGCGGGCCTCGTCGCCGAGGGCGTCACCGAGGTCCTGCGCGTCTACCACATCGACCGCGGCTACGAGCGCATCGAGCAGAAGCTCTCGCAGGTCGGCGCGAACATCACCCGCGTCCCCGGCGAGGTCTGATGGCGCGCCCGCTCACCATCGCCGTCCCCAAGGGGCGCATCCTGAAGCAGCTCTGCGTGCTGCTCGAGAAGGCCGGCCTCGACCCCTCGACGCTCCGGGCCGACGATCGTCGCCTCGTCCGCGACGACGAGGAGGCGGGGCTCCGCTACCTGCTCCTCAAGCCCGACGACGTCCCGACCTACGTGGAGTACGGGGCGGCGGACCTGGGCGTCGTGGGTCGCGACGTGCTGCTCGAGCGCGAGTACGATCTCTACGCCCCGCTCGACCTCGGCATCGGCCGCTGCCGGATGATGGTCGCGGGCCTGCCCGACTCGCCCGAGCCCGAGCGCACCCTGCGGGTCGGCACCAAGTTCCCCAACGTCGCCGGCCGCCACTACATGCGGCAGGGCAAGCCGGTCGAGATCATCTTCGTGCAGGGCTCGGTCGAGCTCGCGCCGCTGACCGGCCTCGCCGACCGCATCGTCGACCTCGTGGAGAGCGGCGAGACCTTGCGCCAGAACGGCCTCGTCACCCTCGAGCACGTCTGCGACGTCTCGAGCGTCATCGTCGCCAACCGCGCCGGCCTCAAGCTCGAGCGCGCCCGCATCCGCCCGCTCCTCGACGCCCTCGAGACGGCGATCGCGTCCTGACGCTCAGGCGTCGCGTCGACGCGCGAGCGCGGTCCGCAGCGCGAAGGCCGCGCCGCCGGCGACGACGGCTCCCAGAGCGACGAGCCACCAGGGCGTGCTGGAGGGGGGCTCGGGCGTGGTGACGACGGCGGTGAGGGGGATGGGCGCGCCGGCCCGGAAGTCCCCGAGGTAGTAGAGGTCCTCGACCGGCTCGGTCGGCGCCTCGTCGTCTCCGCTCGCGACGAGGGTGGCGCCGTCGCGGACCCGGAAGGCCACGTCGGTGCGGTCGAAGACCTCGCGGCGCACCATGCGATCCTCGAAGGTGATCGTCTGCTCGCCGCCCTCGAGGGGGAGCCGCGCGACCATCTCCAACGTGACCGGGACCGCGCGCACCGGCCCGAGCGGATCGAGCCAGCCGTCGCCCCACGCGGGGTGGACCTCGGCGCCGTCCACCCGGAGGGGCAGCTCGGTGCGGAGGCCGTCGCTCCACTGCGCGAGGTAGGCGTCGCTCTCGGCCGCGCTGACCATGCCGTCGTCGTCGGCGTCGGCCGCGTCGAGCACCCGGCGGCCCTCTTCGGGGCCGAGGGTCAGCGAGACCACCACCCGCGCGCTGCGGCCGGCGACGTCGAGCTTGAGGTAGCGCTCGGCCCTCGAGATGACGTGGCCGACGTGCGCGGAGGCGCACGCCGGCCCGATCGAGAGCAGCAGGATCGCCGACGCGAGCCGGCGCCTCATCTCACGCCTCCGCGGCCTCCTCTTCCTCGACCGCCGGCTCGGCGAGCGACTCGAGGAAGCGGATCGCGGTCATCACGCCGAAGCCGCTGCCGCCCTTGGGCGCGACGCCGTGCGGGCTGTCGAGGAAGGCCGGGCCCGCGATGTCGAGGTGCATCCAGCGCGCGTCGCCGACGAACTCCTTGAGGAAGAGCGCCGCGGTGATCGCGCCGCCCTCGCGGTTGCCGGTGTGCTTGAGATCCGCGATGTCGCTCTTGAGCATCTCGCGGAGCTCCGGGTTCAGCGGCAGCCGCCAGTAGCTCTCGCCCTCGTTCTTCGAGGCCGCGGCGTACCGGCTGGCGAAGTCGTCGTCGTCGCAGAAGAGGCCGGCCGTCCAGGGGCCGAGCGCGACCATGCAGGCGCCGGTGAGCGTCGCGTGATCGAAGAGGTAGTCCGCGCCGATCTCCTTGGTCGCGTAGGCGAGGCAGTCGGCGAGCACGAGGCGACCCTCGGCGTCGGTGTTGATGATCTCGACGAACTTGCCGTCGAGCGACGGGAAGACGTCACCCGGGCGGTAGGCGTCGTCACCGAGCATGTTCTCGGTCGAGCCGATCACGCCGTGCACCTCGACCGGCAGCCCGAGGCGGGCGGCCGCGAGCACCACGCCGACGGTGGTCGCCGCGCCCGCCATGTCGCACTTCATGCCGTACATCGACTTCGCCGGCTTGAGGCAGAGGCCGCCCGCGTCGAAGGTGAGGCCCTTGCCCACGAAGCAGACCTTCGCGACGGGCTTCTGGCCCTTCGGCTTGTAGGTCATGTGGATGAAGCGGGGCTCCTGTCCGCTGCCCCGGTTCACCGCCAGGAAGAGGTGCATCCCGAGCTTCTCGATGCCCTTCTTGTCCCAGACCTTGCACTGGACGCCGAGCTCCTTGCACTGCTCCTTGGCGAACTCCGCCAGCGCGGTCGGGTGCAGGTCGTTCGGCGGCGCGTTCACGAGATCGCGCGCGTGGTTGACGCTCTCGCCGAGCCCGAGGCCGGCCGCCTGCGCGTCCTTGAGCTCCGGGGTGCGCTTGGAGACGAGGATCTTCGCGGTGCCGAGGGTCTTCTTCGGCAAGCGATCGCCCGTGTAGTACCGGTCGTAGCGGTAGCCGCCGAGCACGGCGCCCGACGAGGCGGCGCGGACGAGCTCCGGGCTCTCCGCGGGCAGCGCGATGGCGATGCTGCCGTAGGTGTTCCCGGCCTGGCCTGCGGTGGCCGCGAGCTGCCGGATGGCCGTCACGTCCGGCTCGCCGTCGCCCAGGCCGACCAGCAGCACGGACTTCGCCTTGATGCCGCCGGGCGTGCACTTGAGCGTCTGCCCCGGCTTGCCGGAGAAGTCGTCCAGACGGATCGCGTTGCGCAGCGCCTTGTTCGAGGCTGCGTCGATGGCCTTGACGTTCGCGTCGCGGCTCGGGTTGCCGGAGACGCCGATCGCCAACAGGTCGGCGCGGACGTCGGTAACTGCGTCGGTGGAGAGCGTGACCTTCATTCTTGGTTCCTTCCCCGTGGGTGCTGGGCCGCCACCCCCCGCGGTGCGGGCCGCATCCTGCCATGGGCCCGGCGATGTCTCAAGCGTGCGGCAAGGTCCCGCTCGGACCCCCCTCGCGACCGGCGGCCGCCACCCCTCCGCCCGCCACCTCCGCCGATCCGCGCTCGTAACCTCGCGAGATCATTGATCGGGGGATCCGGCATGCCGGGTGCTCTGTCTCCGCCCGACGCGGACGGGCCGCGTCGACAACGTCGATAGCGACAACACAGGAGACAGAACGATGAACACCCTCGACAACCTCATCCGCCTTCGCTGGGTCCGCGCCACGCTCGCCGCCTTCGGGCTCGCGGCCGCGCTCTTCGCGGTCAGCCCCCAGGGCGCCGAGGCGCAGCGCGCCGCCGCGAGCGAGCAGGCCCAGCCCGACGGCGTCGTGAACATCCAGACCGCCAGCCCGGAGCAGCTCCAGCTCCTGCCGGGCATCGGTCCCTCCAAGGCGGAGGCCATCGTGTCGCACCGCGAGCGCCGCGCCTTCCGCCGGGTGGAGGACCTGATGCGCGTCCGCGGCATCGGTCGCGCGACCTTCCGCCGCCTGCGCTCGATGCTCACCGTGGACGGGCCGACCACCATGGCGGCTCCCCAGCGCAGCGGTGGCGCCGCGAGCGAGTGATCGCGTCCCTCCGGCCGAGCGCGGGGGGTCCCTCTGTGGGGGGGCGCCGCGCGGCGGCGTGGGGGCGGGTCGGGTAGCCCAGACCCCCCCGGGTGGGCCCCCCCCCCCCCCCCCCC
>JAYZQJ010000233.1:0-59173 GCA_036149055.1 Myxococcota bacterium
CCCCCCGCCGCCCCGCCGCCCGGGCCTCGGCTTCGGCCTCTGACTCGGTCTCGGACTCGGCTTCGGACTCGGCTTCGGCTTCGGACTCGGCTTCGGCTTCGGACTCGGCTTCGGACTCGGCCGTGACTTCGGCCTCGGCCTCGACCGCGCCCCCCGTCTCGGAAGCGGCGACCGGCTGCACCACCGGCGGCGGCGGCGCGTCGTCCTCTCGCTCGCTCACCAGGCTCAGCGCGGCCACCACGCCCCCTCCCGCCAGCAGCGCGAGGAAGACCCCGATCACGCCGAGCAGCAGGATCTTCAGCGCGGTCGATCCGCCCTCCGACGCCGCGGGCCTCGGCGGCGGCCAGGGCTGGGCCTGGACGCGCGCCTGCTCGGACAGCCGGGTGCCGGACTCGGCGATCGGCGCCTGGAAGTCGGTGCTCGACGCCATCATCGTCGGCAGGTGCGCGAGGTCGGCGCCGCGCGCCTCCTGGGTCGCGGGCATCGCGGCCGGCGGCGCGCTGGCGATCGGCGTCCCGGCCACGCGCGTCTGCGGGTGGCGGCGCACCGCGCCTCCGAGCGCGTCCGCGGCCTGCCGGAGCGCGTCGCCCGCCGCCTGCGCCGACGCGAAGCGCGCCGACGCCTCCTTGGCGAGCAGCCGCTCGAGCAGCGGCGCCAGCGGCCCCAGCGACGCCAGCTCCGAGGGCAGCGGCGGCACCGGGGTGGAGAGGATCTGGTGGATCAGCGCGGCGGTCGAGGGCGCGAGGAACGGCAGCCGCCCGGTAATCGCCTCGTAGAGACAGATCCCGACCGCGTAGATGTCCATGCAGGGGTGGGGGTCGGCGCCGTTGAACTGCTCGGGCGCCATGTAGGGCAGCGAGCCGAGGATCTGCTGGCTCTGGGTGATGCGCGAGAGGAAGTTCTCGTCCATCGACGCGGCGAGCCCGAAGTCCAGGAGCTTCACGCCGACCACCCCGGTCGAGAGCAGGCCCACGTTCGAGGGCTTGAGGTCGCGGTGCACGTTGCCGGCGGCGTGCACCTCGCTCAGGGCGTCGCAGAGCTCCGCGCAGATCGTCAGCGCCTCGCGCGGCGAGATGCGGCCCTCGCGCTCCAGCCGATCCTCGAGGGTCTCCCCCTCGAGCAGCTCCATCACGTAGAAGGGCCCGCACGTCTCGTCGACGCCGAAATCGGTGACCTGCGCGACCCGGGGCGTGGTCACCCGGGCGAGCGCCCGGGCCTCCCGGTTGAAGCGGCGGACCAGCTCGTCGCTCCAGCGCTCGAGCCGCAGCACCTTCAGCGCGAAGCGCCGGCCGAGGCCCACGTGCTCGACCTCCAGCACCTCGCCCATGCCGCCCTGGCCGATCTGGCGCTGCACCACGTAGCGCTCCGCGATCGTCCTCCCGGGCGATAGCGGCTCCTGACGACTCGGCTTGGCCGCGGCGCTCACGAAGGGCGAGTCTAGCAAGCGATGGCCGCGCCTGCTGCCCGCCGCTGAAAGAGCGGCGTAACCGTCATGGGTGCTGTCGCTCGGCTCCGTCACCGGTACTCTCTACGCTCGGTGGCGCCGAGACCTTGGCTGCCCCTCGGCAGCGAGGCGCCCCGCGGGAGTTGGGATGGACGGTCTTCACATGAGCTTTCGAGGGATCCTGGTCGCGCTGCTGCTCGTGGGCGGCGGCTGCGACGACGGGGTGATGGACGACCCGGACACCGGGGTGGAGCCGCCGCCGGTCGACGCGGGGCCGCCCGAGCCGGTCTCGGTGGACCACTGCACCTTCGAGCCGGTGCCGGGCACCGCGCGCGCGGGCGGGGCGGTCGAGTCGGGCGCGCTCTCCGCCGGGGTCGCCGAGGCCTTCCTCGACGTGCCGCTCGGCGCGAGCCTCGCCGCCTACACCTCGCGGTCCGACGGCGTCGGCGCCGAGGGCTTCCTCCCCGCGCCCGACGAGCGCCGCACCGACCTCGCCGGCTCCTTCGCCCCGTCGGTGGGCATCGAGACCGCGCCCAAGGTGCGGGTGCTCGCGCTCTCGGCCGGCGGCGAGACCGTCCTGATCATGAAGGTCGACCTCGCGTCCAGCTACCAGGGCTTCGTCTACGACGTCGAGGCCGAGCTCGGCCCGGAGTACGCCGGCAAGGTCATCATCGCGAGCAGCCACAGCCACTCGAGCTTCGGCAACTACTCGGGCCACTCCGCGCTCGCGGTCGGCTTCGGCCGCTTCCGCTCGACCGTCTACCGCACGCTCATCGACCAGATGGTCGCCGCCGCGCGGGCCGCGGTCGACGCGATGCAGCCGGCCCAGATCGGCTTCGCCTACGACCCGACGTTCGACGAGGACGACCAGGTCAACCGCGACCGCCGCGGCGAGAACGACGAGCTCGCCGGCGGCCGCGAGGACGACCACCACCTCTTCGTGGTGCGCGTCGACGACATGGAGGGCGCGCCGATGGCGCTGCTGCCGGTCTTCGGCATCCACGGCACCATGCAGGGCGGCGGCAACGCGCTGATCAGCACCGACTCGATCGGCGGCATCGAGCGCGTGCTCGAGGAGAGCTTCGACTCGGAGGTCCTCGTGATGCACCTGCAGGGCGCGGCGGGCGACGTCTCGCCGGCCGGCACCGGGGCCATCGACTGCAGCGGCGAGGAGGTCTGCGCCGACTTCGCCCGCCAGGAGACGGTGGGCGTCTACGCGCTCGAGGAGATCCGCGCCGCCTGGGAGGCGGCCGGCGAGTCGATGCGCGCCGAGGTGCCGATCGAGATGGTCACCCGTCAGGTCCCGCTCGGCCCCGACTGGACCACCTTCACCATCCGGGACGGCGCCCTCGAGTACGCTCCCTGGGACGGACGCACCCCGGCCGACGGCGTCGTGTTCGACGAGGAGGGCAACCTCGTCTCGCCGATCGACGAGTTCAACGCGCCGTACGGCGCGGCGCTGTGCGGCGGCGGCGACATCGGCCTCCGGCTCCCCCGCTCCGCGCTGCCCGGCACCGACACCCTCGACGACCTCAGCTACCACAACTGCAACCGGATCGAGCTCGTCGACCGGATCATCGAGGTCACCGTCGACGTGGAGCTCGACGATCCGCCGATCTGCGACACCACCCAGACCACGGTCAGCGCGCTCCGCATCGGCGACTGGATGATGGGCACGCTCCCCGGGGAGCCGACGACCCTGCTCGTCAACCACCTGCGCACCCTGTCGCCGGTGCCGGCCGAGCAGACCATCGTGGTCGGCTACGCGCAGGATCACGGCGGCTACCTCCTGCGCCCCGAGGACTGGATCGCGAACGGCTACGAGCCGAGCATCACCTTCTGGGGCCCGCTCGAGGGCGAGTACGTGGCCGAGCAGACGGCGGCGATGATGGCCCTCGCGGCGACCGACGATCGCGAGGACGCGGCGGCGGACGGCGTCGACCGGGTGGCCACGCCGACCATCGTCGACGAGATCACGCTCGACACCACCAGCGCCGACGTCGGCTCGGTGCCCGGCGCGCTCCCCGACTACATGCTCACGCGGCTCCTGCGCCCGGTCACCCAGGCCCAGCCGGCGACCCAGGTCGAGCGGCTCCGGAGCGTGCACTTCACCTTCATCGGCGACGACCCGATCCGCGGCACCCCGCGCGTCTTCCTGCAGCGTGAGGTCGGAGGCGCGTTCGAGGACGTGGTCCGGCGCAGCGGCCGGCCGGTGATGGACGCGGACGTGATCCTCACCTGGACCCCCGACCCGATCATGCGCGTCGCGGGGACCGAGCGGACGCACTACTACACGGTCGAGTTCCAGGCGGCGACGCCGATGGGCTTCCCGGGCCTCGACGGCCTCGCGGATCGGCGCGGCCTGCCGGCGGGCGCCTACCGCTTCCGCGTGGAGGGCCCCGGCTTCGAGCTGACGAGCGATCCCTTCGAGGTCGTGCCGGCGACGCTCAGCGAGACCCACGAGGCGGCCGGCGCCGATCTCCGGGTCACGGTCGGCGTCGAGAGCACGGACGGCTACCGCCTCCTCGATCTCTCCGCGCGCAGCAACCGCTTCGTCCCGATCCGCGAGGAGGAGGTCACCGTCGCGCTCGACGGAGTGCCGCTCCCCGGCCCGATCACCACCGACGCGGAGGGCGCGCTCGTCGTGCCCGCCGGCGCCTCGGCCACCACGGTCACCGTCACCGACCGCTTCGGCAACACCGTCGACATCACGCCCTGACGCCGCGGTAGGGGGCGGCCCCGGCCAACCCGACCCCCGACGACGTCTCCACCAGCACGCCCGCCTCGACGAGGCGGGCGAGCGCCAGCGCGAGGGCGGGCGACCGGCTCCAGGTCCGCACGCGCGACGAGGGGAGGGCGCCCCGCCCCGCGGCCCGGAGGAGCTGCTCGGAGGCGGCGGCCAGCGTCGCCTCGGCGGGCCCGGGATCGAGCAGGAAGCCCCGCTCCCGCCGCAGGCCCAGGCGACGCTCGATCTCGATCGTCTCGTACATCGTCCCGTCCGCCCAGCGAATCGTGGTGCTCCGCGCGACGCCGTCCGGGGCCAGCGCCCTCAGGAGCGACTCGGCGATCCCCCGGTGCAGCTCGGCCTCGCTCGCCCGCGCGTGATGCGCCGCCGACGCCACCGCGTACGCCACGAGCGCGACTGTGAGGAGCGCCAGCGAGGCCTCGAGCGAGTCGACGAGCCAGCCGTGGGCGACCACCACCGTCACCGCCGCGCCGCCCCCGAGGAGGACGCCGCGCAGCGAGATCCGGCTCGGCGCCGGGTAGGCTTCGTCGAGCCGGCGCGTGCGGGCCGCCGGATCGAGCGCCCGGACCTTCGACGCGATCGCGGCCTCGAGCTCCCTCACCGTCGCCCCCGGCTCGCGTGGCCTCGATACGGGTCACCGGGCGGGGTGGGGCGGATCCCTTCGGGCGTCCGCTCCAGCGCGCCCCGGCGCAGCAACCGGTGCAGCGCCAGCGCGGTGACGGGATCCTCGGTCCAGCGTCGGGCCGTCTCGCGGTCGAGGGTGCCGCGCTCCGCCGCCTCGCGCAGGCGGGTCTCGGCAGCTCGGACGCCGTCCCGGCTGGCGGGCTCGTCGAGCAGGAACGGGCCTTCGATCCGGAGGCCCAGGCGCCCGGCGAGGAACGGCGGGTCGACGTAGCGTGGAGGGCGCGCCTCGGGCAGGTCGGCGCGACGGGCCACCCCCCCTCCGGCCATGACCAGCGCGAGCATCGCCCTCGCGTCCTCCCTGCGCGCCCACGCGAGCCGCACGTCGCTCCGCCGCGCCCCCCAGATGACGCCGGCGGCGGTCGCGACGAGCGCCACGATCGGGCCCACGCAGAAGAGCCCACCCGATCCGGCCACCCAGTGCGCGAAGAGGAGGGCGCAGCCCGACGCCGCCGCCAGGACGAGCTCCCGGGTCCATCCGGGGGCGGTCTCCTCGGGACGGGGGAACGCGGCGTCCAGCCTCGCTTCGGCGCTCGCCCCGTCCCTCACGCGCCCTCCGAGGGGCGCAGGCCGAGGGCGCCGACGCCACCGCGGTACGGCGTCGTGTCGCCGCGCGCGCGGAGCCCGGTGGGGGTCCAGCGCAGCGCTCCCTCCTCCACCAGCAGCTCGATGGCCAGCGCGAGGAGGGGAGCCCGCGGCTCGGCCGCGAGCAGCCCACGGGCAGCGGCCTCGCGCAGATCTGCGGTGGCCCGCCGCAGGGGGGCGTCGAGGGTCTCCGGGTCGATCAGCAGTCGCCCCCGCCGGACGAGGCCGAGGCGCTTCGCGATCCTCCCGACCTCGCGGCAGCGCGCCTCTCGAGGGTCGAGCCGGATGACCCCCTCGCCGGTCCCGAGTCGGGTCATCAGATAGATGGCCCGCTCGTGCTGGTCCCGCTGCCTGCCGAGGACGCGGAGCCCGACGGCGACCAGGGCGCAGTAGCCCAGCGAGAGTCCGACCATGCCGAGCACGGGCGAGGCCAGGGCTCCCAGGAGGCCCGCGATCGGCGCCCCCAGCGCGAGGAGGAGCACGAACCCCCCCGAGGCGCGATCGAGATCGAAGGCCGCGTCGACCCGGGGGAGACCACGCAGGCTCGCCGCGGCGCGGCGCAGCTTCGAGTCCTGCGCCTCGCGCTCGAGCTGCCGCATCCGGGCGTCGAGCGCCTCGTCGAGCTCGTTCATGCGCCGACAACACGCCGCGCGGGCCGCGCATTGCGGGAACCGACGCTACTCGGTGTCGGTCTTCCGCTTTCCGAGGAGCTTGTCGTAGAGGACCGGGCCGAGGGCCTCGACCATCATCTTCTCGACCGTGTTGGCGATCTTGTCCCGCTCCGCCTCGGACTCGTAGACGAAGCCGATGCCCATGCCGGGCTCCTGCTCCTCGTTCGAGGCCTCCTCGGTGACGATCCACTGGACCTTGCCCTTGATGGCCAGCGGCTCCTCGAGGGTGGGCACCTGGAGCTGGAACATGAACTCGGTGCCGATGGACAGCGGGTTCTTGGTGCGGATGAACGTGCCTCCACGGCTGATGTTCTTCGTGTAATCCGCGAAGAAGGAGTTCAGCCGCTTGTATTCGACCTTGAGGGCGATCGGCACGCGAGGGTGGTCCCGCCGGTCAGATTCGTCCGACACCACGGCACGATACGCCGGCCGACCGCCGGGTGGCAAAAGTCCGATCCAAGGGTCGTCGGGGAGCCGCGGTCAGAGCCCCGATGGAGGCCTCTACGCTCATCCCCGTCTTCGGCGGCCTGACACGGTTCGGCGGCCTTGGTACGCTCGCGCCCTCTCGCGAACCCTCCATCTTCCCCATGACCGAGCCCAGCGAAGCGGAGCTCCTCGAGGCGGCCCAGGGCGGCGACCGCCGTGCGTTCAGCCGTCTGGTGCGCAAGCACCAGCGGAGGGTCTACGCGTGCGCGGTCCAGATGCTGGGGGACGGAGGGGACGCCGACGACGCGGTCCAGGAGACCTTCATGCGGGCCTGGCGCGCGATCGCGCGCTTCGACGGTCGCAGCCAGCTCTCCACCTGGCTCTACCGGGTCTGCGTGAACGTCTGCCTCAACCACATCCGGAAGCGGAAGCGCCACGACGCGGCCGACATCTCCGACCCGCGGGTCCCGGAGCCGAAGGCCGACCCGACCCAGGGCAGCTCCGACCCGGCCCGGGCCCTCGAGGCGAGGCAGCTCCAGGGGCGGATCGCCGAGGCGCTCGACGGGCTCAGCGAGTCGCTCCGCACGACCGTGATCATGGTGCTCGTGCACGGCATGCCCCAGAAGGAGGCGGCCGAGGTGCTCGGGTGCTCGGAGGGCACGATCGCCTGGCGGATCCACGAGGCCCGGCGGCGCCTGCGGTTGGCGCTCGCGGCCGAAGAGGACCACACCGAGGACGAGGCAGGGAGAAGAGCGTCGTGAAGGAAGAGCTGCAGCGCCGGATCTCCGACGCGCTCGACGCCCCCGGCGGGCTCGAGGCGGACGCGGACCTGCGCGCGCTCCTCGAGGACGACGCGGACGCGGCCGGCTACGCCGCCGATCTGGCGGCCATCGACGGCGCGCTCGCGGCGCTCGGCGAGGGCTTCGAGGAGCCGGACTGGGACGCGCTCGCCGACCGGATCGACGCCGGCCTCGAGGCGGAGGAGGCGCTCGAGCCCCTCGACGTGACCGCCCCGCCGCCGATCTCGGACGAGATCCCCGAGGCCTCGCCGGTCGTCACGTCCCACGCCCGGCCGGTCGCCGCCGGGGTGGGGGGCGGCGAGGTGGTCGATCTCGAGGCGCGCCGGCGCCAGCGCCGGGTGTTCGCGGTGGTCGGCGGGCTCGCCGCCGCCGCCGCGGTGGCCCTCGGGGTCACCGCCGGCCTGACGATGCAGAGCGAGCCGCCCGCCGCCGAGAGCATGGCCGCGGCCCCCGCCAGCCCGGTGCCCGCCGGCGAGCCGATGGCCGACGAGGCGCCCACCCAGCCGGTGGCGCCCGCGCCCGGGTGGGCCGGCGCCGGCGCGGCCGACGAGCCCGAGCTGGAGAGCGAGCTGGGCGCGGCCGCGGTCGCCGAGCCGGCGCTCGCCGAGATGCCGGCCGAGGAGCCCGAGATGGAGCCCTCGAGGACGCGCGCGCGGCGCGCCCGGGCGGGGAGCGTGGGGCTCGCCGACCGAGCGGAGGAGGACGGCTTCGACCTCGGCGGGGTCACCCGAGGCCGGGCCGGGGGCGCGCGCGGGGGCGGCGGCTCTGGCGCAGGCTCGGGGGGAGGAGGCGCGTCTCCCGCGGCGCCCGCCACCCTCACGCCGGCGTCCACCCCCGCGCGGACCGAGATCCTCGCCGCGCTGAGGCGCGTCGAGCCGGCCGTGCAGCGCTGCATCCAGGATCGCCGCGAGGTCGCCCGGGTCGCGCTGACGGTCGCGCCGAGCGGCGACGTGCGGGAGGTCGTGGTCTTCGCGCCCCACGCCGGCACGCCGGCCGAGGCCTGCATCGAGCGGGCGGTCCGAGGAGCGCGCCTGCCCGGCGCCGACGCCGAATACCGATACGCGCACCCCTTTCGCCCCGCCCCCGTCGCCGGGGGCACGCTGAGCCGCCCGCCCGCCGCCGCTCGCCGGATGCGCGAGGCCGCCGAGCCGACGCCCGCCGAGCGCCGCTGACGCGCTAGACTCGGGCCCCGTGTCGGCCCCGATCCCCTTCGGTGCGTACGACCTCCTCGAGCGCATCGCCGAGGGAGGCATGGCCGAGGTGTGGCGGGCGCGCTCTCGCGGCGTCGCCGGCTTCGAGAAGACGGTCGTCATCAAGCGGGTGCTCCCGACCCTGCTCGAGCGGCCGGGCTTCGCGGAGCTCTTGGTGCGAGAGGCCAAGATCGCCTCGCGGCTGAGCCACCCCAACGTCATCCAGATCTTCGACCTCGGCGAAGAGGAGGGCGGCTACTTCATCGCCATGGAGTACCTGCGGGGCCGGGATCTCGCGGCCGCGCTGAGCTTCCGCGGGGCGGGCGAGCCGCCGCTGAGCCTCGGCCTGCGCCTCTGGATCGGGGCCGAGGTCGCCAAGGCCCTCGACTACGCGCACCGCGCGCAGGGTGACGACGGCAAGCCGCTGCAGATCGTGCACCGGGACGTGAGCCCGCAGAACGTCTTGCTCGGCTACGAGGGCGAGGTGAAGGTCGCCGACTTCGGCATCGCGCGGGCCGACGAGCCCGGTCTCGGGCGGGGCGAGGACCCGAAGATCCTCCGCGGCAAGTACGCCTACATGTCCCCGGAGCAGGCGCGCGGGGAGCGCCTCGACCGGCGCAGCGACATCTTCAGCTTCGGCGTGCTCCTCTACGAGCTGGCGACGCGGCGGCGCATGTTCCGCGGCCGCTCGTCGGACGAGACGCTCCGGCTGGTGCGGCGCGGCGAGCTGCCCGACTTCCGCCGCCATCTGCCCTCGCCCGAGCTGGAGCCGATCCTCGAGAAGGCGCTCCAGCCGAGCGCGGGAGATCGATACGCGTCCGCCGGCGAGATCCACCAGGCGCTGATGCGCCTCGTCTACGGGCTCGGCGAGCCGGTCGGGGCCACCGACCTCCGGGTGGCGATGCGCCGCATGTTCCCCGAGGAGGACCGCCAGAGCCCGAACAAGCTGCGCGTCGATCTCCTCGTGCGGGCCTACGACGACGCGACCAGCGCGAGCGGGGTCGGGACCCGGGAGGGCACCGCGCGCACCGAGGCGGCCACCGCGCGCACGGCGGCGCTCCCCGGCAGCCAGAGGCTGCACGCGGAGAAGCGGCGTCTGGCCTTCCTCGTCGCGCGGGCCCGCCCCGGCGAGGACCGGCTGTTCGACGCGGCTGTGGAGGAGACCGGCGGCACGCCCCTCGGGATGGATGGACCGATGCGCCTCGCCGCCTACGGGGCGCACGGGATGGAGCGCGCGGTCGGCCACGCCACGCGGGGGGCGCTCGAGCTGCGCCGCACGACGCGCCTCGAGGGGCTGGCCCGGGTGGAGGCGTCGCCGGCGATGGTCGTGCTCGCGGGCGAGGCGCGCGTGGTCGAGGGCGTGCCGGTGGAGCCCGACCAGCCCCTGATGGCGAGGGCGAGCGCGCTGCTCGACGCCACCGACGCCGGAGACATCCACGTCGCCGAGGAGCTGGCCGCCGAGCTCGGCCGCGACTTCCGCTTCCACGCCCACGCCGGCGCGCTGCGGGTCGAGGGGTTCCGGTCGCGGCGGGATCGAGACGCGGTGGCGCTCCGCAAGCGCGCGCCGCTGGTCGGTCGTCGCGAGGTGCTCCGCGCGCTCTCGGCCCGCCTGCTCGCCGCCGCGCAGGGGCGGGGCGAGATCCTGCACGTGGTGGGCGAGCCGGGGGTCGGCAAGTCCCGGCTGCTCGCCGAGCTGCGCGCCGCGGCCGCGCCCCGGGACTTCGTCTTCGTGCACGGGCGCGCCGACGAGGCCGACGCCGAGGGCAGCTTCGGCGCGTTCGCCGATCTGGTCCGCGATCTCTGCGGCATCGAGCCGGAGGACGCGCCCGCCCAGCGCTTCGAGAAGGTGGAGCGGCTGCGGGTGCTCGGGCTCTCACCCCGGGAGGTGCGGCTGCTCGGCGAGCTCGTCGGGCTCGCGTACCCGCTGCCCAGCGACGAGCGCCCCGGGCGGCCGCGCGGGATCGAGCTGGCCCTCGCGCTCCGAAAGGCGCTCCGCGCGCTCTCCGCCGACCGGGTGGTGGTGCTCGCGCTCGAGGACCTGCACTGGATGGACGACGCGAGCCGGCAGGTGCTCCCGCTGGCCACCGAGGGGCTGCAGGACGCGCGCGTGCTGTGCCTGGTGACCGTCCGGCCGGGGAGCGCCGGGCCGCTGCCGAGGGCGGACCGGGTGCTCGAGATCCCGCCGCTCGAGGCGGAGGCGACGGGGCGGCTGCTCGCCGTCCACCTCGGCGCGCGCGCGGTCGAGCCGGAGCTCGCTCGAGAGGTCTGGCGCGAGACGGGCGGCATCCCGGCGTGGGTCGAGGTGCTCGCCGAGCCCCTCGGCGAGGCGGTGACGATCGAGGAGGAGGTCGCGCGGCCGGCGCTCGGCGCGGGGAGCGCGCTGCCGATCCCGAGCTCGGTGCGCGCGGTGGTGGCGGCGCGGATCGAGCGGCTCCGCCCCCGCGCGCGCTCGATGCTCCGCGTCGCGGCCGCCCTGGTCGACGCGGGAGACCCCGCGGTGGACGTCAAGCTCCTGTCCGCGGTCGAGGGGCTCGTCGGCCACACCGAGCGCGCGCCCCTGCGGCGCCTGTTGATGCGGCGCCTGCTGGTCGGCGACGGCGTCACCTTCGTCCCCGAGCGGCTGGGCGCGTGGGGCGGTGACGAGGAGGACGAGCGCCTGCCCGAGCGCGTGCGCTTGCCCAGCGGCCTGCTGCGGCGCGCGGTGCTCGCCGAGCTCGACGACGGAGCGCTCGCCAGGCTCCACGGGCGGGTGGTCTCGACCCTCGAGCGGCTCGGCGCGAACGACGACCAGACCTCGGTCGAGCGGCTCGCGCGGCACGCGGTCCGCGCCGTCGATCGCCGGCGCGCGCCGGACTACGCGATGCGGGCGGCCGAGCTCGCCCTGAAGGCGGGGGAGGGGGCGCGCGCCGCCTCTCACTTCGCGGCCGCGGCGAGCGTGATGCGCGAGGAGCGGGGCGATCCCGCCGATCCGGACGCCTACGAGCTCAGCCTCCGCGCGGCCGATCTCGCGCTCGGCGCGGGGGACCTGGAGATCGCGGAGCGGGCGCTCGCCCCGCTCGGCGTCGCGTCCGATCGCGTGGAGCCGGAGCTGGTGGTGCGGCGGGCCCTCGCGGAGGCCAAGCGCGCGCTGGGCCGCTTCGCGCCGTCGGAGGCGGCGGCCGCGCTCGAGGCGGTGCGCGATCGCTTCGGCGCGGTCTCGCCCGCGCTCGGGGCCGAGGCGCGCATGTCGTGGGGCCTCGCGCTGCTGGAGGCGGGATCGCTCGAGCCGGCCCTCGAGGTGCTGCGCGCGGCCGCCGAGGCGGGGGGCGACGCGCGGGCGGCGGCGAGCTGGGCCGAGGCCCTGGTCCGGGCCGACCGGCTCGACGACGCCGAGCGCGCCGTGCACGAGGCGCTGGCCCGGGCCGCGCGGGCGGGCGGCGAGGCGCCGAGGCAGGCAGCGCTCGCCGCGCTGGCCGCGCTCACCGAGGCGAAGGACGAGCCGGCCGCCGCGCGCTGGATCGAGGCAACCGAGGTGTCCGACGCGCCGGGGGAGGTGACCGGCCTCCGGGTCCGGGCCGCGCTCGCGGCGTTCGCCGAGGGCGACGACGCGGTCGCCACCGCGCAGATCGCGGCCGCGCGGCGGGCGGCTCGGCGCACCGGCGGGGAGGGCTGGGCGCCGCTGATCGACACGCTGGAGCAGACCCTCGCGGTGCGGGCCGATCCGGACGCCCGCTACGTCGCCAAGATCGTGGCCGCGATCGATCGGCTCGAGGCCGACCGTCGCCCGTGGGCGGCCTCGCTCGCGGTCGAGGCGCTGTCGCACGCGCACCTCGCGCTCGGCGACCCCGGGGCCGCGTCTCGCACCCTCGATCGGGCGAGCGGGTTGGCGCGTGAGGCGGGGCACCACAGCCAGGCGCGGAGGCTCGCCGCGCGCGCTCGCGCGCACGCCGGAAGGGCGCAGGATCCGAGCGCTCCTTGACTCCCCCCGATCACCACCATAGGCTGCCCGCCCCCGGCTGCCCGGGGGAGAAAAGCCCGTTTCATCATGACGGAAAACGCCGACACGAAGGCCCCCGAGAACGACGCCGCCGAGGCGCCGAACGAGGCGAGCCCCACCGCCGAAGCCGCTCCCACGGGAGCGCCGGCCGAGCCGCGCGCGGAGACCCCCGCCGCTTCCTCCGACGCCGCCGAGAGCGCCGCGGAGGCCGCACCCCAGCCTGCGCCGGACGCAGCGGCGAGCGCCGCGCCTCCGGGCGAGGCCGAGGGCGCCACCCAGGCCGGGCCCGCGCCCGCCGAGGGCGGCGAGGCGGCCGGCGCGACCCAGGCCGAGGGCGCCGCGTCCGACGCCGATGGCGAGGGCGGCAAGAAGAAGCGCAAGCGTCGTCGTCGCCGCAAGAAGAAGAAGGGCGGCGAGGGCGCCGAGGCGCAGGCCGAGGGCGCCGAGGGCGCGGCCAAGAAGAAGGAGCCGCAGCTCCCCTTCCAGTCGTTCTTCGAGGGCGGCGCGCGCCGTCACGCCTTCAGCGTCGGTGAGGTCGTCGCCGGCCGCATCGCCGAGGTGACCGAGGACGTCGCCGTGGTGGACCTCTTCGGCAAGGCGACCGCGTACGCCCGCCGCTGGGAGCCGCGCGACGTCCCGATCGACGACAAGCCCGAGCCGAAGGAGCAGACGCTCGCGGCGCCGGCGGAGTCGGCCGAGAAGGTCGTCACCGCGCCGGCCACCGTCGCGTCGGCCCCGGCCGAGGCGTCCGAGGCGAGCGTGGAGCAGGCGGCCGAGGCCGTCGCGACCGCCGCCGCCGAGGCTGCCGAGCCCGCTGCGGCTGTCGAGCCCGCTGCGGCTGCCGAGCCCGCCGCCGCCGCCGAGCCCGCTGCCACCGCCGAAGGCGCGGAAGCGGCCGCCACCGAAGGCGCGGACGACGGCGCGGACGACGACGCGGACGACGCGGACGACGCGCAGCCCGAGCCGGTCGAGGAGCCTCCCTACCGCAAGCAGCCGGAAGGCGCCGAGGCGCTCATGGCCGGCGGCATCTTCCGGGGCCGCGTCGGCGCGGTCGCGGAGAGCGGCCACATCGCGCTCGTGAACGACCGGGTCGACGTCACCGCCACGCGCAAGTACCTGCGCCGGTGCAAGTCGGATCGGAGCCGCGTCGACGGCCTCATCTTCGGCTTCAACCGCGGCGGCTTCGACGTGCTGGTGTACGGCCTGCGCGCGTTCTGCCCGGTCAGCGGCGTCAGCATCGACAACATCGAGGACCCGACGACCCTCCTCGGGCAGTGGGGCGAGTTCCACGTCCAGGCGGCCAAGAGCGGCAGCCAGGGTCTCGTGGTCAGCCGCCGCAGCATCCTCGAGAAGGAGGCGCGCAAGGCGGCGAAGGCGCTGCTCAAGAGCCTCGAGAAGGGCCAGACCCTGAAGGGTCGGGTCACCCAGGTCCGCGAGTTCGGCGTCTTCGTCGACATCGGGGGCGTCGAGGGCCTCGTCCACCAGAGCGAGCTGAGCTGGGAGCACGGCACCCGGCCGGCCGACGTCGCCAAGCCGGGCGACGAGATCGAGGTCATGGTGCTCGGCACCAAGGAGCGCGAGAGCAAGCGCGAGCGGCACGACCGCGTCTCGCTCAGCGTGAAGGCGCTCCAGCCCGATCCGTGGGACGCGCACAAGGACGCGCTCGTCGAGGGCGCGCCGGTCAAGCGCCCGGTGGTCCGCACCGCGGAGTTCGGCGCGTTCGTCCAGCTGGCCCCCGGCATCGACGGCCTCCTCCACATCAGCGAGCTCGGCGGCAAGGACCTCCAGCACGCGAACCAGGCGGTCAAGGACGGTGACGAGCTCTACGTCGTCATCGAGCGCGTCGACCGCAAGAGCCGCCGCATCAGCCTCAGCAAGCTCACCGACGAAGAGGTCGAGCTCTTCGAGAAGGGCGAGCTCAGCGCCGAGACGCGCGCGCCGAAGCTGAAGCAGGGCGCGAGCATCAAGGTGGTGGTCACCCAGGTCGTCTCGGCGGGCCTCCAGGTCCGGGTCGAGAACGTCATCGGCAAGAAGGGCCGCGGCTTCATCCCGAACTCGGAGATGGGGACCCCGCGCGGCACCGACCACCGCAAGAAGTGGCCTCCCGGCACCGAGATCGACGTGAAGGTCATCGGGACCGACCGGGACGGCGGGCTCCGCTGCAGCCGCAAGCGCTACCTCCAGGACGAGGAGCGCCGGGCCGTTCGCGAGTACCGCCAGGAGGTCAGCAAGCAGGGCCTCGGCACGTTCGGCGACATCCTCAAGGCCAAGCTCGGCCTCGATCAGGACAGCTCGCAGTGAACGCGATTTAGACCGACGGAAGTTCTTGCGCGGGGTCTCGCGACTTGCTAGAAACCGCGTCCTTCGGGCGATTAACTCAGAGGCTAGAGTGCCACCTTCACACGGTGGAAGTCACTGGTTCGACTCCAGTATCGCCCATACTCGCTGCGCTCGCATGGTCGGGCGCCTGACGGCGCCCGGCGCGCTTCGCGCGCGCGATACTTCGTCGGCTCCATCCAAGCTTTCCGGCTCCGCGGACTGACGTCCGCTCCGCTCGGAAAGCTTGCATGTCGTGCGACTCCCCTCGGGGCGACGAGGCGCTTTGCGCGCGGCCTTCGCGGCTTTCCACTCGGTCCTGGGGCTCGGCGCTTTGCGCCATCGCGCTCTCGTCCGGGGACGGGGGAGGCTCGGCGCTTTGCGCCGTCGCTCTCCGTCGGGACCTGGGGGGCGGGGTTGTTGGGGGCTCGGCGCTTTGCGCCGTCGCTCATCGTCGTCTGGGCGACCACCTTCGGGGCGGGGCCGGGCGGGGCGCTGGCTCCCGTGGAGGGGTGACGCGTGAGGGGGAGGGGCTCTTCGGGTTCGGGTTCGTGGTGCTGGGGGCCGGGGCGGGGCCTGCTTCGTTCTACGCGCTCGCGGGGGCGCCGCGGGCGATCGAGGTGCATGGGGACCGGGTGGTCGTGCGGTACGCGATCCGGAGGGACCGGACGATCCCGGGGGCGGAGCTGATCCTGCAGCGGCTGCCGGGGGAGCTGGTGCTGATCCACGGCAACGACACGATCCTGCTGGATGGCGAGGTGATCGCGGACCGGAGCGTGCTGGAGCGCTGGGGGGAGGCGATCGAGGGCGTCGCCCGCGAGACGATCCGCCGGACGCAGCTTGGGCCTCGACGGTAGGGTGCGCGGCGAATGGCCCCGGCGGCGCGGCGGGGGCGCATGGGGCTTCGACATTCGTTTCGTTGGGGGAGGGCTCGGGTGTGGGAGGCTCTGGCGGCTCGCGACGCTTTTCGTCGCGGGGGCGCCGAAAGTTGTCCGTCTGCTGGCGGGTGACGCGTCGGGTTGGTGAGCGGGGCGCGGATGGTCCGCCTCTCCGCCGCTCGAGGAGGTTCGAATGAACGAGTACCTGATGCTGATGCGGAACGATGGGAACCCGATGGCGGGCCTTTCGCCGGAGGAGATGCAGGCGCACTTGCAGCGCTGGACCGAGTGGATGGGTGGGCTCGCGGCGGCGGGGCGGCTCGTGGGCGGGCGGCCGCTTGGGAGTGGCGCGGCTTGCGTTCGCGAGGAGCTGGTGACCGATGGGCCCTACGCCGAGGCGAAGGACGTCGTGGGCGGGTACGTGATCGTCGCGTGCGAGTCGCTCGAGCACGCGATCGAGACGGCGAGGGGGTGCCCGGTCGTCGAGCTCGGGAGCGTCGTCGAGGTGCGCGAGACCGACTCGAACGTGCTCGAGACCGACGGGTGAGCGATCCCGGCGCCGTCGTCGAGCATCTCTTCCGGCACGAGGCGGGGAGGCTCACCGCGCTCCTCGTCCGCGTCCTCGGGCCCGGGCGGATCGACGAGGCGGAGGAGCTCGTGCAGGAGACGCTGGCGACGGCGCTGCAGCGCTGGCGATTCGGGGAGCTCCCCGACAACCCGGCCGCGTGGCTCACGCGCTGCGCCCGGAACCTCGCGATCGACGTCGTGCGGCGCCGGAGCACCGCCGCCCGCCTGGAGCGCGACGTGGCCGACGCGTTCCGCGCCCGCGCGGCCGTCGAGCACGTCGAGGCGTGTTTCGCCGACGAGATCGGCGACGAGGCGCTCCGGCTGATGTTCAGCTGCTGCGGTCCGCGCCTGCCCGCGCCCGCGCAGGTCGCGGTGGTGCTCAAGACGCTCTCCGGCTTCTCCGTCCCCGAGATCGCGCACGCGCTCCTGGTCTCGCCGTCCGCGGTCGAGCGTCGGATCAGCCGGGGGAAGGCGGCGCTCCGCGAGCGCGGGCTCTACGCGATCGAGCGGGCGGCGGATCTCGAGGAGCGGCTCGGGGTCGTGCAGCGGACGATCTATCTGATCTTCAACGAGGGCTACCACGGCGCTCACCCGGACGCGGCGATCCGGCAGGAGCTGTGCGGGGAGGCGCTCCGGCTGGCCGGGCTCCTCGTGGCGCACCCGGTGACCGGGACGCCCGGGACCCACGCGCTGATGGCGTTGCTCTGCCTGCTCGCGGCGCGGCTCCCGGCGCGCGTGGACGGGGAGGGCGAGCTGCTCGCGTTGCGCGAGCAAGAGCGGGCCCGCTGGAGTCCGGAGCTGACCGAGCTCGGCTTTCGCCATCTCGGCGCGTCGGCGTCGGGCGAAGGTCTGACGCCGTATCACCTCGAGGCGGCGATCGCGGCGACGCACGCGAGCGCCGAGCGCTTCGAGCGGACGGACTGGAGGCGGATCGTCGGGCTCTACGACGCGCTGGTCGCGCTGGCAGACGGCCCGGTCACCCGGCTCAACCGTGCGATCGCGGTCGGTCAGGCTGACGGCCCGGTCGCCGGGCTCGAGGCGCTCGCCGAAGTCGGCGCGCTACCCGCCTATCCGTTCTTGCCCGCCGCCCGCGCCGGCTTTCTCGAGGCGCTCGGGCACGTCGAAGAGGCGCGGGAGTCCTGGGCGGAGGCGACGCGGCTCGCCCGCAGCACCGCCGAGCGACGCTTCTTCGAGCGGCGGCTGCGAGAAAGTCGTCCGGAACGGGAGGGCTGATTCGTCGAGAGGTCGAACCCCAACGAAAGGACCTTCGATGAACTCCCTGACCGTGACCTCGACCCTCTCCGCCTTCCTCGGTCTGCTCGTCGTCGCGCTCGCAGGCGCCACGGTCGCCGCGCGGGTGCGGAGCAACACGATGCTGGGTGACGGCGGCGACGCGTCGCTCGCGCGCGCCATTCGCGCTCACGGCAATTTGATCGAGTACGCGCCCATCTTCCTCATCCTTCTCGCCTTGCTCGAGCTGCGCGGGGCGCCGGGCTGGGGTCTCGTCTCGATCGCGGCGACCTTCGCGGTCTCGCGCGCCCTCTACGTCGCGTACGCGTATGGCGGGCAGGCGCTGATGCTGCGCATCGCCGGCTTCTGGACGACCGCGCTCCCGATCGCGGTGGCCTCCGTGTGGCTCGTCCTCGGCTGAAGCTCAGGCGCTCGAGATCGATCGGGTGAGCGCCGCGAGGACGGAGGGGAAGGCCTCGCGGCGCGCCTCGAAGCCGTCCGCGCCGTACATGCGGGTGAGCGTGGGGACGGAGATGGAGAAGTACGTGACCGCGCCGAGCAGCTGGTAGACGAGCGCGAAGGCCTCGGCGTCGGTGGCGTCGCGCCAGGCGGCGGTGCGACGGACCATCGCCACCAGCCGGGACAGGAAGCCCTCGAGGTACCAGCGCTCGGCGCGCTCGGCGCGGCGACGGTTGTCGAGCAGCTCGCGCACGAGGAGCCGCGACTCCCGCGTGTGATCCATGGCCTCGTGATGGAGGGTGACGAGGAAGCGCTCGAGCTTCTCCTCGGGCGCGCCCGGGCCCTCCTCCGCGCCGTCGATCAGCGCCTCGTAGCGGGACGAGACTCGCTGGAGGACCTCCCCGTAGAGCTTCTCCTTGCGACCGAAGTGGTGCAGCAAGGCTTGCTTGGTGATGTCGAGCTCGCGGGCGATGGCCGCCAGGCTGGCGCCGTGGAAACCCCTCTCCGCGAACGCGTCGAGGGCCACCTCGACCAGGTGCGCGCGGGTCGCGAGCGAGCTCTCCTCGGACGGCATCGCCGGAGTATGCCAGCGCCCGGGCCTTGACGCCTTACCGATCGGTAAGTATCTCCTTACCGGTCGGTAAGGAGAGCCGGCGAGGAGGCGAGCATGGACCCGAGAACCGAGCGCGCGTTGATCGAGGAGATCCTGGGGCTCCGCGAGGCGAGGACGTTCTTCCTCGAGGACGACGTCGCGGCGTCGCCGGTCGAGCGCTACCTCTCGCCCGAGCGCTTCGAGCGGGAGCGCGAGCGGGTGCTGCGCCGCCTCCCGAGCGTCCTCGCCCACGCGAGCGAGCTGCCGCAGCCGCACAGCTTCGTCCGCCGCGAGCTGGCCGGTCTGCCGGTGCTGCTGACCCGCGACGGCGACGGGGAGGCGCGCGCGTTCCTCAACGTCTGTCGTCATCGAGGGATGCGCCTCGTCGAGGCGGAGTCGGGCTGCAAGCGTCGGTTCTCGTGTCCGTATCACGCGTGGACCTACGACACCGCGGGCGCGCTGGTGGGGGTGACCCATGGGGAGGCCGGGTTTCCGGGCCTCGACCGCGACGCGCTGGGCCTGCGCGCGCTGGCCTGCGTCGAGCGGCACGGCTGGATCTGGGTCGCGGCGGAGGGTGTCGATGTCGATGCACATCTCGCCGACATCGAGGCCGATCTGGCCTGGCTCGACGGCGGGTCGCTGACCGTCGCCCACGTCGACGAGGTGACCTACGCGGTCAACTGGAAGATCCTCATCGAGGGCGGCATCGAGAGCTACCACTTCAAGGTCGCGCACGCGAAGACCATCGGGCCCCATTTCCTCGACACGGGCTCGACCCACCAGCGCCTGGGGTCTCACCTCCGCAACGTGCTCCCCCGGCGGTCGCTGCTGGAGCTGGCCGCGCACCCGGAGCGCGAGTGGCGGCTACGGGATCACGCGAACCTCGTCTACACGCTGTTCCCGAACACGCAGCTCCTGGTGCAGCAGGACCACCTGATCTGGTTCCAGAGCGTGCCGCTCGCCCCCGACCGGACCCGCCTCCGGCTCGCCACGCTCGTCCCCGCCGAGCCGGACCCCACCGAGGAGCCGTGGGCCTCGCGCTGGGCGAAGAATCACGCCATCACCCGGCGCACGCTCGACGAGGACTTCGCCATCGGCGAGGGCATCCAGGCCGGCCTCGCGTCGGGGGCGAACGCCGAGCTCCGCCTCGGGCGCTACGAGGGCGCGATCGCGCGCTTCAACCGCTGCGTCGAGGACGCGCTGGGCTGACTCTCAGAACCTCGGGAGCACGCCGCTGCTGCGCACGTCGCCGCCGAGCTCCGCGAGGTCGCGGGCGAAGCGGGAGATCATCTCGGCCCGGCCCAGGAGCGACAGGCGCAGCCCGCGGAGCGAGCTCGCGCGGAACCGGGCCGCGAGGTCGCTGGCCTCGTCGAGCGCGCCCTCGAGGAGGATCCGGATCGCCACGTCCATCGGGCGGTCCGCTCCGGCGGCCTCGCGGAGGGCCAGCAGCGCCCGCTCGCGCTCGGTCTCGACGCCGGCGCGCCACGCCGCCTCCGCCCCGGGGAGCGCCGCCTCGGCGGCGTGACCCTCGGGGATCGGCACCTCCATCGGCGACGCGTATCGTCCGATGAGCACGTCGAGCTCGCTCTGCGAGTGGACCAGCCTGAGCGCCATGCGGTCGGTCAACGGCCGGCCGAGTCGGGGTTTGAGGCCCTCGCGTCCCAATTCAGGGGATGGCCGGCCAGCCCTCTGCCCCACCGCATCGCGGGCCCCCACTCGCGGGAAACGAGGAAGGTAGGAAGCGAGGGGGGAGCAGATGGGGGCACGCCACGGCGGCTCTGGCCGGCACGCCGCTTCTCGCCACACCGGTCGGCGGCGCCGAATTCGGGGGGCTCTACCAGCGCCCGCGGCCCTCGAAGTCCTCGGCGAGGACCTCGCGGTCCTTCTCGGCCAGGGTGCGGAGCGCCCGAGACTGGTCGTGCATGAGCCGCATCACCGTCGCTCCGTTCGGGCGGTACAGCGCGAGCAGCTTTCCGCAGCCTGCGCACCGGTGTCGCGCGACCCGCGGCGACTGACCCGGGAGGCACCGGAAGAGGCGGTGCGGCAGGAATCTCAACCCGGGCTCGAGGGCCGACGGGAGCGCCCGTCCACAGTGCGGACAAGCGTCCGACGGCGCCGGGCCCTCCCGGGGGTCCACGATCCTGCGGCGGTCGGTCACTCGACCGAGGGTACCTCGGGTCGAGGCCTCACGTAGAGCGTGCCTCGACCGTGAGACAGATCAGCCCGGGCAGCGAGGTGCGCTCGGACGTGAGGGCGAAGTCCCACCGGCCCTCGGTCTCGACGGGCGGACCGGGGGTCGACCAGCGCCCGACGACCGAGGCGAAGCGCGCGGGCAGGTCGAACCACGCGCCACGCGCCGTCGTCTCCGCCCAGGGGACCGTGAGCAGGAACCCCACCTCACCGGGCTGCCCCGGTCGCGGCGTCAGGCTGGCGGCTCGCAGGTCCAGCCCGCACGCGCGGCCGAGGCGATCGAGGATCCGGCGCGCGGCGCTCTCGGAGCGCGTGTGGAGGTAGCCGGAGATGAGGACCTCGGGCATCGCGGCCGAGCATGTCACGGAGGGAAGGTCTGCAGCGAGCCGTCGGCGAGGGCGCGCTGGAGGGCGGCGACGCGGGCGAGCAGGGCGTCGAGCTCGGAGGCGCGGAGGCCGATCTGTACGAGGTCGTCGGCGCGGCGGACGCGGGCCTCCGGATCGCCGAGGGGAGGGTGACCGTCGAGCCGGACGAGGCCGGTGGGGGTGCGCTGCCAGGTGTCGACGACCGCGAGGGCGCGCAGCTCGGCCGGGCGGAGGGCGCGCAGCCGGGCGGCGGTGTCGGCGGGCAGGGCGGGGACGATCATGCGGGAGAGATCCTGGCGCGCGTCCATCTCGGCGTTGCGGTGCACCCCGAAGGCGACGGAGTTGTCGACGAGGAAGAAGTGCAGCGGGTCGCGGTAGAGCACGAACTGCGCGGTGTGAGCGTCGCCGTGGTCGATCAGGTGCGCGACGAGGTTCAGGTGGGCGACGGCGCGCCGGTAAGCCGGGTCGGAGGCGAAGCGGGTCGGCTGGAAGAGCTGCGGGTCCCCGCTCCACACGCCGCCGTCGGGCATCGGCAGCAGGCCGGCCCGTCGCGCGTCGCGCAGGGTGGTGGAGCCGGTCAGCCAGTAGGACAGCACGCCGAGCTCGCACTCCCCCGGCGGCTCGCCCGGGAGCTCGAGGCAGCGGGTCACCGCCGGCGGGACGACGTGGTCCTCGGGAGGCAGCACGATGGCTTGCAGCGCGTGAGCCAGCCGCTCGCTCGCCGGGTCGTTGGTGGGGGTCGTGGCCGAGAGCGGGCGCCACTTCGCTTCGACGATGTCGCGCCCCGGCCCGACCAGCGTGACGACGTGCGCGCCCTGCGCGCCTCCCGGGGTGGGGCGTGAGCGCAGGAGCCCGACCGGGGCGTCGCCGAGTAGGGCCTCGACGTCGCGCGCGCTCCGGCAGCGGGCCGGCGAGAGGGCGGCGCCGTCGACGCACAGCCGGGTGGGCTCGGTCGACGTGGCCTTGGGCGGACCCGCCGCCTGGGTGCACGCGAGCGTGAACAGCCCGGTGATCGCCGCCACCGCGTTGCGCCTTCCGAACATCCCCCGATCAGCTAGGCACCGCGGGCGCGCCCACCCGCCCGGGACCCTCAAGAGGGCCCTCGAACGGCCGTTCGAGCCGGACATGGCGCTCTCCACTCCCGACGCGATCGATCTGAAGCTCATCGAGCTGGCGCAGCGCTACGACGAGCCGATCGAGGTGCCGGTGCCGGAGACCTATGCGCAGGAGGCCGCGTTACCGGGCGCGATCGACGCGTGGCGCGAGGGGATCGAGGCCGAGCGGCGGCGCGCGCTCGAGGTGCTGTGGGCCCCGCGCGAGAAGGTGGGCAGCGCCGAGACGGTCGACCTCGTCATGCTGCGCGCGGCCCTCGAGGCGGCGCTGGACGACGCGAGCGAGCTCACCGCGCGCTTCCATCGGAGCGCGGCGCTCGGCCGTCGGCTCGAGCTGCTCGCGCGGGCGGAGATGGCGTCTCGCTTCGCCGCGCACCTCGGCGCGATCGCCATCGAAGCCCGGCCGGGGTGAGCGCGACCGCCAGCGGCCCGAGGAGCTGCACGAAGCGCCACGCCGTCGCCGCGGCCGGGTACTGCTTCTCGACGTGAAAGCAGAGGAAGTGGTGCGAGCCGAGCTGCTCGCTGGCCCACGCCAGCGCCGGGGCGGGGAGGGCCGCGAGCCAGATCAGCGGCGCGGGT
Organism: Myxococcota bacterium; assembly: GCA_036149055.1. Lineage (GTDB taxonomy): Bacteria > Myxococcota_A > Polyangia > Polyangiales > Sandaracinaceae > JAVJQK01. The sequence goes on from JAYZQJ010000233.1 coordinate 22,808, forward strand.
CTTCCGGGCGCGAGGAGCGCGAAGGCCGCCAGCGCCGACGTCGCCGCCACCGGAGCCGCCCGCGTGAACGGGTTGGGCTGCCAGCAGGCGTGCAGCTCGGGGGCGAGGGCGAAGAGCGGGATCAGCGTGGCGCCGGCCGCCAGGGCCCAGACGCCGAGCATGGCGCCGAGCGGCGCGGTGAGCTCGCGCGCGGGGCGCCGCCAGGAGAGCACGAGCGCGACGAGGATCCCGAGCCAGGCGCCGACGAACCCGCCGCGTTCGGCGAGCTCCACGCAGAGCGCGGCGATCCCGGGCCGCGCGATGGCCTCGGCGCCGCGCTCGCTGCCCCAGGCGAACACGTTCGCGCCGTGCCGCGAGGCCTCGGCCAGCCACAGGATGTCGACGGCGACGCAGAGGGCGAGGAGCGCGCGCTGAAGGCGGTTCATGCGCGGGGCGGAGAGCAAAGGGCGCGCCGCCCGGGAGAGCGGGCTTCGACCACCGCCGTTCATGGCTCCGCGACAGGCTGTCGGAGAAGGAACTTCTCTGTCGCCATCGTGTCTCGTGGCACCATGCGAGGCGTGAATCGGGGATGGGTGGCGACCGTCGCGGGGCTCGCGTGCGTGGCGGCCGCCGCGCTCGCGTTCGACGTGACGCGGCTCGATCGGCACCCGGAGCTCTGGGCCGGCTCGGCCGCGGTGATCGGGCTCTCGCTCGGGCTCGGCGCGCTCGTGGCGCGCGTGGTGGCCAGCCGGCGCGTGGGCCCGCTCGAGCGCGCCGCGGTGCTCTTCGCGATGGCGCTGCTCGTGCTGGCGGGGCACGCCGCCACCGAGCTGGCGTCCGACGCGTTCCGGGGCGACGCCGGGCGCGTCACCGCCTTCGCGCGCCACACCGGGTGCTTCGCGCCGACGCCGGCCTTCGGAGGGCGCAACTCGGCCACCCTCGCGGCCGCGCTGCTCGGGCTCCTCGCGGGGCTCGGCGCGGTGCCGTCCCGGAGCGCGTGGCGATCGCTCGGGCTGCTCGTCCTCGCCGGCGTGGCCGCCTGCGTCGGCGTGGCGTTGGCCGCGGCCCTGGCCGTGCTGCCCGGCGTCGGAGGGGGCGTCGAGGCGGGCGTCGAGGGGGCGGCGGCGATGGCGGCGCTCGTGATCTTCGTCTGGTCCGACCCGCGCTCCGAGAGGGGCTGGAGCGCCCGGCTCTTCGCCGCCGCCGGGTTCGGCGCCGCCCTGGTCGGCGGGCATCTCTGGCGGGTGTCCTCGATCCACCTCACGAGCGGCATGGGACCCGTCCCCGAGAGCCCGGTGCCGGTCCTCGTCGGCCGCTTCGAGGCGGTGGAGGCGACGCTGCCGGCGGCCGCGCTCGCCGCGATCCTGGTCCTCGCGCTCCTGCTCCGCGGGGCGAAGCCGGTCCGGCTCTCGAGCGCGCACCCCTGGCTGGCGGCGGCGGCGACCGCGCTCGGGCTGGCGCTCGTCGCGCAGCCGCTGGCCGAGCGGAGGCTCTTCGCGCGCGCGATGTCCGACCTCGCGGCCGACGACCCGTACGCCGGTGTGCCGAGCCTCGGCGGGTCCAGCCCGGGTCGACTCCCGCTCGCCGCGCTCCCCGCCGTGGAGGCCGAGCGCACGCTCCGCCTCGACGCCGAGGGGCGGGTCGTCGCGAGCCAGGGGGAGGGGCACCTCGTGGAGGTGGTCGCGCCGCCCCACGTGGACGCCCGGGCCCTCGCGCGAGCCATCGCGAAGGTCCGCCGCCCCGAGGACCGTTTCGTCCTCGCCACGGGGGCCGAACCGGACGCCCCCTGACGGGAGGCGCCGCGGGGCCTACCCTCCGGGTATGGAGGGCTCCATGAGCAAGCACCTGCGCATCCACGTCTCTTGCCCCGACGACCGAGGGCTGCTGGCGGCCATCGCGTCGCGCGTCTTCGACCTCGGCGGCGACCTCGGCGACGCGTCCTTCGCGCTCCTCGGAGAGCAAGCGGAGATGACCTGCGTGGCGGGGTTCCCGGACAACGTGACCGAGGAGCAGGTGCGCGACGCGCTGTGCGGGCTGCACGCGGTGAAGCAGGGCGACGTGACGGTGAAGCCGTTCCGGCTGGGGAGGGCCCACGTCTCCAACGGGACCGCGACCCACGTGGTGCGGGTGCACGGGGTCGACCGGCCGGGGCTGATGGCGCGGCTCGCGGAGTGCTTCGGCGAGATGGACGCCAACGTGGTGCGCATGGACGCCGAGCACGCCGAGCGCGAGCTGGGGACCGACTACAAGATGCGCTTCGAGGTGCACATCCCGCCCGAGCGCGTCGAGGCCTGCCTCGCGAACGTCTCCAACACCGCGGCGGCGATGGGGCTGCACTGTCACGCCGAGGAGGCCGACGTCGATTGACGGCGCGGCGCGCGTGATAGAGTCCCGCCGTGCAACCGCTCCAGGGCTGGTTCGGCGGCGCCTTCGCCTCTCTCTTCTTCCTCTCCAGCGGTCTGCTCGGCTGCGGCGGCGGCGGCGATGCGGCCGACCTCGTCATCACGTCGGCGGCGCCGAGCGACGCGCCGGCGTGCGAGCGCAGCATCGTCAGCCTGGAGAACTTCTGCGCCGAGATCCGCCTGTTCGAGGTGCGCCCCTCCGGCGAGCGCGTCCCCTATCGCATCTACGATCCGGACGCGGACGGGGTGGACTACGACGCGCCGGGGCAGATCGCGCTCCGCTTCGACAGCAACCGCCCGAACGGGCGCCGCCTCCGCTTCGACGCCGACCTCGATCCGTCGAGCCGCTACGACCTCGAGGTCGAGGTCTACGACGGCGCCGGGGAGGGCTTCGCGGGCGCGGTGGTCGAGGACATCCCGACCGACGGCAGCGACGTGGTGGTGCGCCTCTACCCGCACCAGCGCTGGGCCTGCGCGACCGCGCCCCAGTCCCTGCGCGTCCCGCAGCCGCGCGCGCTGCACCACGCCGTCGCGCTCGACGACGGAGACGTGCTGATCTTCGGCGGCGTGACCGCCTCCGACCCGGACGGCGGCGGGGTGCACGTGCAGTCCATCCTGCGCAGCCCGGCCGCCATCCTCGCCACCGAGGTCGAGGTCTACGACGTGGATCGCCACGTCATCGAGGAGGTCGACGTCAGCCACGAGCTCGACGGCGAGATCCCGGGCGGCGTGGGCCGCGTGCTCTCGGGCGCGGTCTACCTCGGGGCGGCGGACGCGTCGGTGGGCGGCGAGACCCACCGCGTGCACCGCATCCGCGTCTTCGACGGCGTCACCATGCGGCCCGACCAGGCGGCCAGCCCGGTGCTCGGCCTCGATCCCTCCGGCACCGAGCTGGAGTTCGAGGACGGCTACCCCTTCGTGCCGCTCCCGATGCGCGCTCAGCTCGCCGATCCGATCGATCTGCTCTTCGACGCCGACGCGCGCACGATGACGATCGAGCCGGCCGACGTCGGCGAAGGCCTCCAGCGCGGCGCGGCGGTCACCGTCTCGGACGCGATCGAGGGCCGGCGCATCGGCGCGCCCGGGTTCGTCAAGCCGCCCGGCGCCTTCGAGCCGGGCTCGGTGTTCTACGCCGTCGGCCCGGACGGCGCGGTCGGCGAGAGCGGCGCGTTCGACGGCTCGCGCCTCGGCGCCACGGTGACCGCGCTCGGACCCGGCGGTGGCTTCGTGGTGTGGGGCGGGCTCGCCGCGACCGGCGCGCCGGGCGGCACCGTCGACCCGACGTCGCTCGCCTTCACCCCGCTCGGCGGCGCCGGCACCGACGCCCGGGCGATGCACACCGCGACCCGGCTCGACTCCACCTCGCTCCTCGTCGCGGGCGGCCTGCCGGTGATGGGCGGCCGGATCCTCGGCAACGAGGGGGCGGGCGCCCTCACGGCGCCCCTGGCCATCCTCGAGCTGGGGGCGCCCGGGGAGGTGATCGCGCGGCCCTACGCGTCGGCCGAGTACCAGGCGACGGCGTTCCACACCGCCACCCTGGACGAGCCGCTCGGCGTCATCCTCGTCGGCGGCGCGACGACGGTCAGCGGCAACCGCTTCACCCCCGTCGACGCGGTCTGGGCGGTGCGCGGCGCGGAGGTCACGGCGCTGGCGAGCCTCGCCGTCGCGCGCTGGGGGCACACCGCGACCCCGCTCCCCGGCCGCCGGCTGCTGGTGTGGGGAGGCTTCGCGCCGACCTCCGAGCGCCTGGTCGTCCGGCCGATCTCGGAGCCCGAGGTCCTCTTCCTCGAGGCGCCCCCCGCGCCGCTCGCCTCGGGGGCCTGCGACGACCACGTCTCGGACGCGCCCGACGCGGCGGCGATCGACCCCGACGCCGGCCGCCCTCCGCCGGTGGGGCCGCCTCCGCCGCCCGACGCCGGCCCGCCTCCGATGGACGCCGGACCGTCCCCCGACGGCGGCTGAGCGACGTGCGTAGGCTCGCGCCGCGCCTTGCGGAGCGGCGGTCGTCGCACGATACCCCACCTGTGACCGAGTCCGGCGGGCGGACCCACCTCAGAACCCAGCAGGAGAGCTCCCATGTCCAAGCCTGAAGTCTTCATCGTCGCCGCGAAGCGCACCCCCATCGGCGCCTTCCAGGGCGCCCTCGCCGACGTCCCGGCGCCCCGCCTCGGCGCGACCGCCATCGCCGCCGCCCTCGAGGCCTCCGGCCTGAAGGCGGAGGACGTCCAGGAGACGTTCATGGGCAACGTGCTCACCGCCGGCCTCGGCCAGGCGCCCGCGCGTCAGGCCGCGAAGTACGCCGGCATCCCCGACTCGGTCCCCGCCACCACCGTCGGCAAGGTCTGCGGCTCCGGGCTGCAGTCGGTGGTGTTCGCGGCGAAGTCGATCCTGCTCGGCGACGCCAGCGTCGTCGTCGCGGGCGGCATGGAGTCGATGACCCAGGCCCCGTACCTCCTGCCCAAGGCGCGCGGCGGCTACCGCATGGGGCACGGCCAGGTGCAGGACTCGATGATCCTCGACGGCCTGTGGGACCCCTACAACGACCAGCACATGGGCAACTGCGGCGAGCTCTGCGCCAAGGAGTTCGGCTTCACCCGCGAGGCGCAGGACGAGTTCTCCCGTCAGTCCTACGAGCTCGCCCTCGGCGCCCAGGAGTCCAAGGCCTTCGACGCCGAGCTCACCTCGGTCACGGTGAAGACCCGCAAGGGCGACGTCGTGGTCAGCGAGGACGAGGAGCCCAAGCGCGCCCGCCTCGACAAGATGCCGAGCCTCCGCCCCGCGTTCGACCGTGAGGGCACGATCACCGCGGCCAACGCGTCGAAGATCAACGACGGCGCCTCCGCCCTCGTGCTCGCGTCGGGCGACGTGGTGAAGGCCCAGGGCCTGAAGCCGATCGCGAAGCTGGTGGGCTACGCCGCGCACGCGCAGGCGCCCGAGTGGTTCACCACCGCGCCGGTCGGGGCGATGAAGAGCCTGCTCGACAAGACCGGGCTGAAGGCGAGCGACATCGATCTCTTCGAGGTGAACGAGGCGTTCGCCGTGGTCGCCATGGCGGCGATGAAGGAGATCGGCTTCGAGCGCGACAAGCTCAACGTGCACGGCGGCGCGGTGGCCCTCGGCCACCCGATCGGCTGCTCGGGCGCCCGGATCCTCACCACCCTGATCCACGCGCTCCACGGCAAGGACCTGCAGCGCGGCATGGCCAGCATCTGCATCGGCGGCGGCGAGGCCCTCGCGATGGTGGTCGAGCGGGTGTGACGCGGCTCGGGCCTCGGGGTGTGATCTTCGCGGCCGCGATTTCGCACCTCGGAGGCCCGGACCTGCTACCTTCCTGGCGATGAAGGCGGAGGGGGCCACACGCGCGTCGCCGGCGCCCGCCGGGGCGCGGCCGCTCGACGCGCTCGGTCCCGGCGACCTCGACGCGCTCGGCGACGAGGTGGACGATCTCGGGGCCCTCGCGCGGGCCGGCGTGCCGGTCGCGCCCGGCCTGGTGGTCAGCTTCGACGGCGCTCCGCGGGAGGTCGCGCGGGCCCTCGTGGACGCGCTGGCCTCGCCTCCCCCCGAGCCGCCGGTCATCGGCAGCGTGCCCCCGCCGCCGATGGCGCGCACCGTGCTCAAGCTCCGGCCTTGGTTCCGGACCATGGCCCTCGCGCAGCGAGCGGAGGGGCTCTGGCCCGCGCTCGCCGACGCCTCCGACCCCGAGGAGGTCGAGGAGCGGGTCGCGGCGGCGTTCGACGGTGTGCGGTCGCCGGCGATGGCCGCGGCCCTGGCCCGGAGCCCCGGCAGCCTCTGGATGCGCGCGCTGGTGTGCGACGACGGCGCCTTCGGGCGCGCGAGCAGCGTCGACCCCGACGACGGCGACCCGGACTCGGTGGCGGTGTGGCTGCCCGAGCGCTCGGCGTGGCGCATCGATCGCAAGACCATGCGCACGGTGGAGGAGGGCGGCGGCCCGCTCGCCCGCTCGGTGCTCGAGCGCGCCGCGGATCTCGCCGACCGCGCCCAGCTCGCCCTCGGCCGCCCGGTCGAGATCGACTGGGTGCTCTCCCGGGGGCGCCCGGTGGTGGCCCGCGTCCGCCCGATGGCGCCGGTCTGGCGCTTCACCGACGAGGGCTGGCGGGTGGTGGAGCTGCTCTGGCACGACGAGGGGCCGATCGCGCCGCTCGCGGTCGACGCGCTCGACAAGGCGCTGCGGGAGGACGACGACCCGCTGGACGTGCTGCGCGTGCGGCGCGTGTTCGCGCGGGCCTACCGGCGCGTCGAGGCGGGGCGCGGCCGGCAGGGCGGGAGGCGCGAGAGCTTTACCACCGCCGCCGCCCGCGCGGCCCAGGTGGCCCTCGACGTCGCCCGCCCCATCAGCCAGGCGCGCGACTTCGGCAAGACGCTCGACGAGCGCCTCGCGGCGTTCGACACCGACGACCTCTCGGCGATGGAGGACACCGGGCTGCTCCGCGCGCTCCGGGAGCGGCAGGGCGTGGTCATCGAGGCCTACGAGCTGCTCGACCGCGGCCGGAAGGCGACGGCGACCGTGCTCGGCGCGCTCGAGGCCGCCCTCGGCACGGTGCCCCGCGACTGCGTGCACGGGCTGGCCGCCATTCGACGCACCCGCGCCCGCCGCCGCCTCGACGACAAGCTCGCCCGGGCCGCCAACCAGCTCGGCGTGCTGCCCGACGATCTCTCCACCCTGCCGCCGAAGGCCCGCCGGGTGTTCGACGAGCTCCGCCGTCAGCTGGCGGGGCGACGCCCGCTCGGGCTCGACGTGCGGCCCCTCGACTACGGCACCAGCGACGTGGCGCTCGTGGAGGGGATGCGGGCCGCGGTCGACGGGCGGAGCGAGCGGGCCGAGCGGGAGCAGCGGCAGGCGATCCGCCGGCTCATGGCCACCGCGCGCTCCCGGCCGCTCGGGCGGGGCAGGGCGGCGCTCGCCCGCACGCTGACCCTGATGATCGAGCGGCTCGCCGACGCCAAGGGGCAGGTCGCCGAGGGGCTGGCCGAGGCGAGCCTGCGGCAGCGGGCGGTCGCCATCGAGATCGGCCGACGCCTCGTCGATCATGGGGTGCTCGACGAGGCCGAGGACGTGCTGTTCCTCTACGTGACCGAGGTGCAGGACGCGCTCTCCGGCGAGCCGGGGGCCTACGCGGCCCGGGTGCGGCTGCGCCGCGAGGCCGACGCGCGCTGGCGCCACTTCGGCCCGCCGACCCGCCTCGTGGCCAGGGCCCGTCCGCGCCGGCCGAGCTGGGAGGCTTGAATCCACGGCGCGCGTGAAGCGTCGTTCGCGTATCGGACGCGAGAAATCGTGAACCAACAGCTTCGAATGGGGGATGCCGGCCGGTGACGCGACGTAGAGGGATGGTGGCGTGGTGATTGCACTCCGCTGGCGCCTCTGCGTACCGTCCGGCCTGCGGACCGAGAGATTGGGAAGGAAGATGAACCTACAGATGAGAGTCGCGCTCGTCCTCGCTCTGGGCGTCCTCGCCGGAGCCTGCTCGAGCACCCACTACGTGACCATCCGTCACCCGCTCCACGTGGGGCAGGTCGACCCGAACTCGGTGCCCTTCAACGCGCGCCGGCACGAGCGGCCGCGGGGCCTGCAGGCCGGCACGCTCGTCGACGAGGCGCAGCTGACCGAGCTGACGCCCGAGCGGGTCTGCGTGCACACCAACCTCTGGGCCCTCGACGAGGTCGATCCCGGCCGGGGCATCTACCAGAACTACCAGATCGCCCTGCTCAGCGATCAGGACGACGTCGAGAACGACGCCGCCCAGGTCATGCTCGAGCAGCCGATCACGCAGCGCTACCAGGGCCACATCGCCCAGCGCCGCCAGGTGGGCACCCGCACGGTGTGCGCGAACTACGAATACCGGAACCGCAACCGGTACTGCACGCGCTACCGCCAGGAGCCGGTCTACCAGACCTTCTACATCCCCCACATCTGGCAGGTGACGAACCACCCGGCGAACATCTGCTTCCCGAACGGGGGCTTCATCACGCCGGCCACCACCCGCGTCGCGCTCGAGATGGACGGCCCGGGCGCTGGTCGCCAGATCTACGAGTGGCAGTTCGAGTCGGCGGTCCAGCAGCAGCAGGCTCAGTAGTCGCGAGCCCCGCCGCGAACGAAGGCCCGATCGGCGTCGCCGGTCGGGCCTTTCTTCATGGGGACCCGCGCAGCAGGGCGCGCATCACCCGGTGCACGATCGGCCAGCCGGACTCTCCGATCGAGTTGGTCTCCTCGTAGTGATCGCCCGGCGCCTCGGCGATGTAGGGCACGCCCGGGTCGAGCTCGTAGTCGAACTCGGGGATGAAGTAGCCGAGGAAGTCGCCGGTGAGCCCGAGCAGCCAGACCTGCTCGGCGTCGGGGCGCGCGAGGTCGCGGAGGTAGGGGCCCTCGGGCGCCCGCGACAGCTCGGGCGGGTTCTCCGCCGTCTCGTCCACCACCGGCACGCCGGCCGGCGCGTAGGCGCCGTCGTAGCCGCCGACGAAGAGCGCCGGGTCGAGCTCGCCCGGCGCGGTGATCAGCTGGGCCCGGCCGACGTCGAGCACCAGGGCCTCCGTCTGCACGTACGGGAAGTTGCCGCGGCGGATCGCCCGGTCCGGGTCGTAGTCGTACAGCCCGCGGGTGAAGAGCCCCGAGAGGTAGGCGATGTGGTAGCGCCGGTTCTCGATCGGCGCGCGGAAGCGGTGCCGGCGGAAGGCCAGCGCCGCGGTCTCGTCGGTGGTGGAGCCGCCGTCCGGCCCGAGCGCGCCGAGCACGTGCCACGCGAGCTGGCTGCCCACCGTGCGCGCCGCCGCCTCCGTGTTGCGCTCGACCGGCTCGCCCTCCCAGCTCTCGAGGCGCACCGCGCCCGGGCCGATCTGGCTGCCGAGCGCCCCGTTCACGAACACCGTGACGCCGCCGACGCCGTCCCTTCGCGCGCCCTCGGGCCCGTCCACGCCGACCTCCACGCCCTCCCGGAGCCAGTGCGGGAAGTCGCTCGAGAAGCGCGTGTTGCGGCTGCCCATGTACTCGGGGTGGGCGGCGAAGTTCACGAAGGTCGAGACCGTCGCGCCCTCGGGCGTCACGAAGCGCATCACCCGGACCTCGTCGTCGATCACCTGCGGGTCGCGGGTGTCGCTGACGTAGCGGAGCACGCCGCCCGGCAGATCCCGGAGCCGCAGCGACGCGTACTGCACGTGCGCGCGCTCGAGCGCGTCGACCGCCTCGCGCACCGCCCGCGCGGCGCGCTCCTGCACGAACGCCATGTACGCGTCCGAGCGGCCGGTCTCGTCCAGCGTGCGGCCCCAGATGCCGATGGTGTCGCGGCTCTCGTGGCTGTGGGTGGCGCTCACGACGACGTAGTCGACGTCGAGGTCGGCGGTCATCGCGCGGATGGGCTCGGCGTCGTCGAAGAAGAAGCCGACCACGTCGAGCACCACGAAGACGACGGTGGTCTCGCCGTTTCGCAGGGCGAGCGCGCGGGCCCACGCGTCGTTCAGGACCTCGGTCGCCCGGCGCCCGTTGCCGAAGCCCGCGAGCCACACCGCGTCGTAGGCGCCGTTGCCGTTCACGTCCTCGTAGGTGTCGCCGTCCTCCGGGTCGTAGTCGCCGTCGCCGTCGACATCCACCGTGAGCGGTTCGTTGTCGCTGAGCGGCGGGGTGATCGAGACCGCGGCCGCGCCCGCGTGGAGCGCCCCGTCGCCGCCGGCCGGGCAGCCCTCGTCGCCGGGGCAGACGAGGTCGGGCACCACCTCGGGCGGCCCCGCGTCCACCCCCGCGTCCGCGCCGGAGGGCGCCGCGTCGGTCGCGGCGTCGGCGCCGGTGGGGGCGGCGCCGCAGCCGAAGAAGCAGCCCGCGAGGAGCATCAGGAGGGGGGCCGTTCGCTTCATCGCGTCCCAGGGTTTCACCGGGTCCCGCACCGGGGAAGTCGGGGATCTCACGAAAGCGCGGTGTAAGCGGTTGCCGGGCCGGAGGCGGGCTGATACCCGTCCCGGCAGGAGGCGACACGTGACGGAAATCAAGTCGATCGGAGTCATCGGAGCGGGCCAGATGGGCCGCGGCATCGCGCACGTGGCGGCGCAGACGGGGCTGTCCGTGCAGCTCCTCGACGTCGACGAGGCCACGGCCGAGAACGGCATCGAGCGCATCGCGAAGGGCCTCGGCCGCCTGGTCGAGAAGGAGAAGATCAGCGCCGACGACCGGACCGCGATCCTCAAGCGCATCTCGCCCACCGGCGACTACGCGTCCTTCGCCGACTGCGGCCTCGTCGTCGAGGCGGCGACCGAGCAGTTCGAGCTCAAGCAGAAGCTCTTCGCCAAGGCCGACGAGGCGATGAAGGACGGCGCCATCCTCGCCTCCAACACCTCGAGCATCTCGATCACCAAGCTCGCCGCGGGCACCAAGCGCCCCGAGCAGGTCATCGGTATGCACTTCATGAACCCCGTGCCGATCATGAAGCTGGTCGAGGTGATCCGCGCGCTCCAGACCGACGACGCGACCTACCGCGCCATCGTCGAGCTGGCCGAGGCGATGGGCAAGACGGTCATCACGTCGAAGGACATGCCCGGCTTCATCGTCAACCGCATGCTCATCCCCTTCCTCAACGAGGCGTGCTTCGCGCTGCAGGAGGGCCTCGGCACGCCCGAGGACATCGACACCGGCGCCAAGCTCGGCCTCAACCACCCGCTCGGCCCGCTCGCGCTGGCCGACCTCATCGGGCTCGACACCTGCCTCTCGATCGCCGAGGTGCTCCACCGCGAGCTGGGCGACGACAAGTACCGGCCCGCCGCCATCCTGCGGAACCACGTCGCCGCAGGTTGGCTCGGTCGCAAGACCGGCCGCGGCTTCTACGACTACTCGGGGAGCTGAGCGATGAGCACGCTGGTCACCCTCGAGCAGAGCGCCGGGATCGCCACCGTCACGATCAACCGGCCCGACAAGCTGAACGCGCTGAACGTGGACGTGCTCTCGGCGCTCCACTCGGCCATCGAGCAGATCCGGGCCTGGGAGGACGCGCGCTGCGTGATCCTCACCGGCGCGGGCAAGGCGTTCGTCGCCGGCGCCGACATCTCCGAGATGCAGTCGCTCGGCGAGCCGGCGGCCCGCGAGTTCTCGTCGAAGGGCCACGAGGTCTTCGCCGCGCTCGAGGCGCTCCCCGTGCCGGTGATCGCGGCCGTCAACGGCTTCGCGCTCGGCGGCGGCTGCGAGCTCGCGCTCGCCTGCGACTTCATCCACGCCTCGGCCAAGGCCAAGTTCGGTCAGCCCGAGGTCAAGCTCGGCGTGATCCCCGGCTTCGGCGGCACCCAGCGCCTCGCCCGCCGGGTGGGCATCGGCCGGGCCCGCGAGCTGGTCTACACCGGCGCGATGATCGACGCCGAGGAGGCGCTCCGGATCGGGCTCGCCAACGCGGTGCACGCCCCGGACGAGCTGCTCGCGAAGGTCGGCGAGGTCGCGGCGCTCATCGGCGCGATGGGCCCCTTCGCGATCTCCGAGGCCAAGCGGGTGCTCCGCGACGGCGAGGGGCTCGCGCTGCCCGAGGCCAACCAGCTCGAGGTGGACGGCTTCGCCCGCTGCTTCGCCACCGCCGACCAGAAGGAGGGCATGGCCGCCTTCCTCGAGAAGCGGAAGGCCGCCTTCACGGGGAAGTGAGGCCCGCCGGGGGCGTATGCTCGGGGGCATGTTCCAGATCCCCCCGGTGGTCCGCGCCTGGCTCCCGCCCATCGTGCTCGGGCTCGGCGCCCTACAGTCGGTCTCGATCGGCCTGCAGATCCTTCTGGGGATGCCCGAGCTCGCGCTCCTCGCCCTGCCGTTCTTCGGCTCGGCGGGGGTGCTGGGCTTCGGCGCGTGGGGCCTCTACCGGGAGGCTTTCTGGGCGCGCGGCTTCGCGGTCGGCGCGCTCCTCTCGAGCGCGGTCGGCGGCATGTGGTTCGTCGGCGTCGGGGCGGTGGTGCCGGCCAGCCTCGTCAGCGTGCTCGTGCTGCTCGCCAACGACGCGCCCGGCCGCTTCGAGCAGCGCGCCTCGTTCCGCGAGCACACGGGCACGAGCCGCGCCGGCGCGCGGCGCCTCTTCCAGGTCGCGCTCGGCCTCGGCCTCGGCTTGCCGGCGCTCCTCGGGAGCCCGCTGGCGCTGATGCTCTTCGCCCAGGCGCCCATCCCCGCCGGCCTCGCGGCCGCGCTCGGTCTCGCCGGTCTCTTCGGCCTGGTGCGCCTGAAGAGCTTCTACTTCTTCGCGGTCTGCGGCGCGCTCGTCGCCTTCGTCGCCGCGGTGGTGATGACGCTCCTGGCCGGCCGGGGCCTCGAGCCCGGCGGCGCGGCGCTCGCGACCGGCGGGCTGCTCCTCGCGCTGGCGCCGGTGGTGGGCCCGGTCGCGCGCTGGCTCATTCCCCGAGGGACGGCAGGGCGAGGCCGCCGCACTCGGTGACGAGCGAGGGCGGCAGCGTGAAGCCGCCGAGGGTGAGCGGCTCGGTGGGCACGCCCTCGTCGAACGCCGCCTCGGCCCGCGCGGCGAGGGCCCGGTCGAAGCGCGCGCGCGCCTCGTCGCAGCGCCCCTGACCGGCGAGCAGCTCCGCCTCGAGCTCGAGCGAGACGTGGCGCGGCGCGCCCATGCGCACCGCCTCGGTGGCGCGGGCCTGAGCGCGGTGGGTGTCGCCGGCCCGACGGCTCGCCCAGCCGGCCGCGATCATCGCCGCGCCGTCCCAGGGATGGACGCGCAGCCGCCACCGAGCCGCGTCGCTCCCGGCGAGCGGCGCGGCCTCGAGCGGGATCGCGGTGAGCGCCGCGGGCAAGGCGAGCGCGGCGACGCAGAGGGCGGCGACGGTGGCCGCCGAGGCCCAGGCGAGGGCGGGTGAGCGGTCGGACGCGGGCGCCGGGTCGGCGGGGAGCCGCCAGACGGTGAGCGCGGCGGCCGCGGCGCAGAGCGCGGCGAAGCCCCAGGACGGGGCCGAGAGCGGGGCGTCGACGAGGGCAGGGCCGAGCGCGGTGGCGCCGAGCAGCCCGGCGCACGCCACGGCGGCCCCGGCGACCAGCCAGCGCGCGCGTCCGGGCGCCGGAGCGACGAGCCGCAGCAGCCGCAGGGCCAGCCAGGGGAGGGCGGCGCCGACCGCGATCGAGACGATCGGGCGGAGCCACACTTCTTCGATCGGCCAGGCTTCCATGATCGGCGCGAGGGGCATTGGCGCCCCGGGCATTCGCTGATAGCACGGCGGTCATGGAACGAGAGACCATCCAGACCGAGAACGCCCCCGCGGCCATCGGCCCCTACGTCCAGGCCGTCAAGGCCGGCGGCTTCGTGTTCTGCTCCGGCCAGATCGCGCTCGACCCGAAGAGCGGCGAGATCGTCGGCGCCGGGGACGTCGCGGCGCAGGCCGAGCAGGTGATGAAGAACCTGGAGGCGGTGCTGACCGCGGCCGGGACCGGCTTCGCGCGGGTCGTCAAGACGACGATCTTTCTCACCGACCTCGGCGACTTCCAGACGGTGAACGAGATCTACGCCGCGCGCTTCGAGGGCGTCTCTCCGCCGGCGCGGGCGTGCGTGGAGGTCTCGGCGCTGCCGAAGGGCGTGCAGGTCGAGATCGAGATGACCGCGCTGGCTTGAGCCCCTGTTGGCTGCGCTTCGTGCGGGCAGGGGCACGGGCACGGGCAGGGGCACGGGAGCGCTCGGGCGCGCTGCGCCCTCGCGCTAGCGCCAGGGATCGAGGCGCTCGATGGTCTCGGCGCGGTCGGGGCCCACGCTGAGGATCGAGGCCGGGATGCCGGCGAGCTGCTCGACGCGCTCGACGTAAGCGCGCGCGTTCGCCGGGAGCTCCTCGACCGAGCGCGCCGCGGTGACGTCCTCGGTCCAGCCGGGCAGCTCCTCGAACACCGGGGTCACGCGCTCGAGGCCGACCGAGGGAGGGTGCTCGATGCGGCGGCCGTCGAGCTCGTAGGCGACGCAGAGCTTCAGGGTGTCCATGCCGCTGAGCACGTCGAGCTTGGTGAACGCGAGCTCGCTCAGGCCGTTGACCCGCGCGGCGTGGCGCAGGACCGGCAAGTCGAGCCAGCCGCAGCGGCGCGGGCGGCCGGTGGTCGCCCCGAACTCGCCGCCGGCCTGGCGGAGGGCCTCGCCGTCGGCGCCGTGCATCTCGGTGGGGAAGGGGCCGTCGCCCACCCGGGTCGTGTAGGCCTTGCTGATGCCGAGCACGCGATCGATGTGCGTCGGGCCGAGCCCGCTGCCGGTGCATGCGCCGCCCGCGGTCACGCTCGAGCTGGTGACGAACGGGTAGGTCCCGTGGTCGAGGTCGAGCATCGTGCCCTGCGCGCCCTCGAGCAGGATGCGCTGGCCGTCCTCGCGCATGCGGTGCAGCGCGTCGGTGGTGTCGCCCACGAAGGGCAAGATCTCGTCGGCGCAGGCGAGCACCGCGTCGGCGACCTGGATGGCGCTCGGGGGCTCGCCGCCGAGCGCCTCCACCGACGGGCGCCACGCCTCGACGAGCCCGGCGACCTTCTCGCGGAGGAGATCGGGGTGGGCGAGGTCGGCGACCCGGAGGCCCCGGCGCGCGGCGCGGTCCTGGTAGGTGGGCCCGATGCCGCGCTTGGTGGTGCCGATCGCGTTCGGGCCCTGCTCGCGCAGGCCGTCGACGAGGAAGTGCGCCTCGGTCACCAGGTGGGCCCGCTCGCTCACCAGGACGCGGCCCTCCGAGAGCAGCCCGCGGGCGCGCATCTCGGCGAGCTCCTTCACGAGCACCTTCGGGTCGATCACCATGCCCGGCCCGAGCACGCAGCGGGGCCGCGCGTGCAGGGCGCCCGACGGGACGAGGTGGAAGACGACCTTCTCCCCGCCGACCACGAGCGTGTGGCCCGCGTTCGCGCCGCCGCCGAACCGGACGACCGCGTCGGCCTCCTCGGCCAGGCGGTCGACGATCTTGCCCTTGCCTTCGTCGCCCCATTGCGCGCCGACGATCACCAGCGTGGTCATGCTTCGCTCCCGTGCGCCCAGGCGGCCAGGCGGGTCCATCCCCGCGCGGCGCGCTCGGCGCCGTCGGACGCCCGCACCGCGATCGGCCGCTGCTTGCTGCAGAACACGGCCGCGTCGTAGCCCCAGCGCCGCGCGTAGTCGAGGGCGGCGCGCTTTCCCCGGACGCCCAGGGTCGCCGCCGTCGCGCCCGCGGCGCGCAGCTTCTCGGCGATCGCGTCCCGGTCGGACGCCGCGCCTCCGGCCACCACGAACCGCGCCCCGCGCTCGAGCGAGGGCCGCCGCTCGACCGCGTCCAGGGCCCACTCGAGGTTGCCGAGGTCGATGCCGAAGCCGGTGGCGGGCTGAGCCGCGCCGAAGCGCCCGAGCAGGCCGTCGTAGCGCCCCCCGGCGCCCACCGGCTCGCCCGGCCCGCGTGCGAGGAGGGTGAAGCTCGGGCCCGTGTAGTAGCTCGCGCCCCGCACCTCGCCGAGGTCGAGCGAGAGCCGCGGGCCGAGCCCCGCCGCGTCGAGCCTGCGGACCAGCGCGGCGAGCTCCTTCAGGGACCGCCGCGGCCCCTCGGCCCGGAAGACCGCGCGGGCCTCCTTCAGCACGCCGGCGTCGCCGTAGAGATCCACCGCGCCCTCGAGCCGGCGTCGCACCTCCCGCCCGGCGCCGGCGGCCTCGAGCGCGGCGCGCAGGCCCGCGCCGTCCTTGCGGATCAGGGCCGCCTCGACGTCGTCGCGCGCCTCCTCCGAGAGCTCGGCCAGCGCGGCGCGGGTGAGCGTCACCAGCGACAGCTCGATCTGGAAGTCCTCGAGCCCGGCCCGCTCGAGGGCTCGCGCCGCGAGGGTGATGACCTCGACGTCCGCGTCGCCGTCCGGCTGCCCGATCAGCTCGACGCCGGCCTGCGCGATCTGCCGCGCCTTGCGGGCGCGGCCTCGGCGCTGGCGGATCAACGAGCCCGCGTACGCGAGCCGCCACGGCGCGGGCAGGTCCTTCAGCTGCGTCGCGACGATGCGCGCGATCTGCGGCGTGATGTCGGGCCGGAGCAGGGCGACCTCGCCGGTGTCCGGGTCGACGAACCGCAAGAGATCGCGACGGTCCAGGGTGTCGAGCCCGCGCTCGATCACCTCGGCGTGCTCGAACGGCGGCGTGGTGACCAGCTGGTAGCCCCACGCGTCGAAGAGGCGCGTGAGCCGGGACGCGAGCTGCGCCCGAGCCGTCGCCTCGGGAGGCAGCAGGTCGCGCATGCCCGCCGGCGGAGCGAGGGGGAAGGTCATGGCCCGCCGAGGTCCTATCGGCCCCTCGGACCACCGTCAACCCGCGCGGTCGGCCGAAGGCCCCCTCGCCCGTGCCCGTGCCCGCGAGCGCGTCGTGCGCACACGCGAGCGGGTTCGAAGCGGGGCAGGTCGGAGGGGCGCGGGTCGGCCTGCTTCGCCGGGGCGGGCACGGGCACGGGCACGGGCACGGGCACGGGCACGGGCACGGGCACGGGAGCCGACCGCTGCGCGGTCGGCTAGGGCGAGAAGCCGTAGCCGCGGCGGCCCGACGACGAGCACTCGGGGTGGCCGCCCTGATCGCCGGGCCAGGAGCTGATGTCGGTGCGGTCGTCGCGGCCGTTGCACCACTGCTGGGTGCCGCCCATCGTCGAGTCGTAGATGAAGTTGTGCATCTGCACGCGGCTGTCGTCGTGGCAGTTGTGGCCGCCGTCGTCGCTGAAGGTGTCGTACGGCGTGCTGCAGGAGCGCAGCGCCCAGTTGGGGTGGTAGTCGTTGACCGCCTCGTAGTACTGGAAGAAGCACTCCCGGCTCATCTCGGTGCCGCAGCGGCCGTGGTTGCAGGTGTTGTGCACGTGCACCCACGCGCTCTCCCAGCGGTAGAGGGCGGTGGAGCTGTGGCGGCCGATCCCGAGCGTGCTGTCGATGCCCGCCTCGTGGAGCGCGAGGTAGTAGTAGCCGCCGCCGAGCTGGTGCGGCGTCGAGTCGTTGCCGCCCTTGTCGCTCCCGTAGGCGACGTCCCCGTCCGCCGGCTCGAGCACGGGCAGGTCCCGCGCCTGGAGCATCTCGTTCATCACTTCGCGCTGCTCCACATACAGGCTGGGCGCCCGCGCGCCGAAGGTGTGCAGGGCGTGGATCTCCGGCTCGTGCGCCGCCGCGCCCTCCGGCCCGAGCTGCTCCGCGATGGCGTCGCGCATGACCGCCGCCGCCTCGCCGGCGAGCTCGAACAGGAGCTGGTTGTCGGTGGCCTCGGGGCGGTCGTCGATCTGCCGCTCGAGGTCGTCGGCCCACGCCGGGTCGAGCCAGCCGTCGCCGCCCTGCTGGCTGTAGAAGATGTAGCCCTGGTCGTCGGTCATGCGCGCGTCGACCTCGAAGTCCGGGGACCGGGAGTCCTGCCGATACTCGGGCGCGGTCGGCTGGCCTCGCAGCGCCTGCAGGTAGATGACCACGTCGCCGCGGCGGTAGGCGAGCGAGAGCCCGCCATCCTCGGCTTGCAGCACCGTCAGCCCCTGCTCGAGCTCGGCCGGCGCCTCGCCGACGCCGTCGACGTCGTTCGCACAGCCGGCCAGGCCCAGCGCCAGGCTGATCAGAAGGCTCCCCAGAAGTCGTGCTCGCATCCCCATCCTCCCGGTGGGCGAAGGAGCAGGACTCGATCCAGGCGGATTCCGACGGACATCGCGGATCCAGCGGGGGTCACCTGTTCAATAACGAGACGCTAGATCTGTTCAAAATCTAGAATCGGGCACCCTCACGCCCACGCCACGAGCCCGAGGGCGAGCGCCAGCCGGATGGCCCGGTAGGGGCGGTGCACGTCCCGGCTCACCTCCGCCTCGAGGGCGTCGACCACCTCGGGCAGCGGCTTTCGCGCGCGGGCCAGGCTCAGGACCCGCTCGACGTCGCGGGGGAGGGCGTCGGGGGCCGCGGCCCGGGTCCGGACCAGGGAGTCCAGCATGTGCGGCGCGAACGTGTCCTCTTCGAGCCCGGCCTCGAGGCGTCGCTCGATGCCCGCGCTGATCACCCACCAGGGATCGAGGCCGAGGGGGAAGTAGCGATCGGGGGGCTCGGCGCCGTCGTGGAAGTCGGCCGCGCCGGCGTCCCAGGTGAAGAGCTCGAGCAGCTTCTCCTTCACCTGGTCGCTGATGTGCCGGAACAGCTCCACCGGCTCGATCAAGCCGAGCGCGGCCAGGGTGTCGCCGAGCCGCCCGTCGAAGCGCGGCAGGACCGCGAGCGCCATCTCGAGCTCGCCGCGATCGAGCGTCCCGCGCGCCACCAGGAACTCGCCCAGCAGCTCGTGCGGGAGGTTCGAGCTGACGAACTCGGGCACCCCGTCGATGAGGTAGACCTCCTTGCGCACGTCGCCGCGGCGGCAGATCCAGGCGCCGGTGGCCCGGGCGGCGGCCGAGCGCGCCAGCGCGTCGACCAGGCCTCCCCCGGCGATCGGCACGGCGTCGCTGGCGCCCCCGGGCTCGGCCGGGAGGTGGCCGGCCAGCTCGGGCACGTCGGCGAGCTTCCGGGCCGGGGTGCCGCCGATCCGGACCCAGTCGGTCGGCCCGAAGGCGCCGGTGGTGAGGCCCTCCACCAGCTGCGCGAACGTCATCGAGCCCAGCTCCGACCCGTCGGCGCGCACGACCACGTAGTCGTCGAGCGGGGGCTCACGCGTGATCTCGTCTTCGGTCGGGGCGAAGCCCTCCGGGAGGGTCGCCCGGGCGCCGCCGGTCGCGATCGCCACCAGCCCGCCGAGCTCCCCTCGCTTCGCCGCCGCCGGCTCTGCGGCCAGCGCGAGCAGCGCCTTGCGCATCGCGGCCGCGGTCTCGAAGCGCTCGGCCGGGTCTCGCGCCAGCCCGCGCCGCAGCACCTCGACCATGTCGGCCGGCAGCGCGTCCGCCTTCTGATCCAGCGCGCGAAGGTCGGCGTTTCGCACCGCGAGCAGGATCGCCAGCTCGCTCCCGCGCGCGAAGAGCGGCTCGTCGATCAGCAGCTCGGCCGCGACCACCGCGGCGGCGAAGACGTCGCTCCGCCGGTCGCTCTTCTCGCCCCGCACCTGCTCGGGCGAGAGGTAGCCGAGCTTCCCCTTCGTGCGCCCGGCCGCCGCCGCCTGGGGGAAGCGGGATCGGAGCCGCGCCTCGGCGATGCCGAAGTCGGCCAGCTTCACGTCGCCGGCGTCCGAGAGCAGCACGTTCGAGGGGGAGACGTCGCCGTGCACGATCCCGAGCGGTGCGCCGTCGGCCTCGGTGGCCTCGTGCACCGCGTGCAGCCCGGCGAGCAGCTCGGTCACGATGAAGAGCGCGAGCGACGGCGAGAGGGGCTCGCGCTCCATCTTTCGCCAGCGCTGGAAGCGGGCCAGGTCGAGCCCGGGGACCAGCTCGAGCGCGAGGAAGGGCTGGCCGCCCTCGGCGCCGCTGCCGAGCACGCGGACCACGTTCGGGTGCTCGACCAGGGCGGCGAGGCGCGCCTCCTCCTCGAACATGCGGCCCGCGCCGGGCTCGGCCGCGATGTGCGGCAGCATGCGCTTGATGACCACGACCCGATCGGCCCCGGCCGTCCGCGGCTCGATCGCCCGGAAGACCTCGGCCATGCCGCCGACGGCGAGCCGCTCCACGAGCGTGAAGCTCGCGAAGCGGGTGTTGGGGGCGGGCGCGGGCGGCGGCCCCGGCGGCTGGCTCGGGCGCACCCGGACAGGATACGTGGACTGCGATCGTTCGGCGATTTCGCGGCGCTTGCCGGGCCGAGGGGCCGCTCCCATCCTCGGGCCCATGGCGGATCCGCGATCGCGCGAGGGGCACCGATACGGCACGACGGAGATCGTCGCGTGGCTCGACGCGCGGCACGCCGGCCACGACGCGCCGCTCGCCGCCGCCTTCGCGGCCCACGAGCGCCACGGGCTCCCTTCGATCCAGGTGGCGCCCTCCGAGGGCCGGCTGCTCGGGGTGCTCGCGCGCCTGATGGGGGCGCGTCGCGCGGTCGAGATCGGCACGCTCGCCGGGTACTCGGCGATCCATCTGGCCCGGGGGCTGGGGGAGGGCGGTCGCCTCTGGACCCTCGAGAGCGAGCCCGAGCACGCGGCGATCGCCCGGGCGAACCTGGCCGCCGCCGGCCTCGCGGAGCGGGCCACGGTGGTCGAGGGCGACGCGGTCGACCGGCTCGACGAGTTGGGCGCCGAGGGCCCCTTCGACCTGGTCTTCCTCGACGCGGACAAGGGCCGCTACGACCGCTACGGGGACTGGGCGTTCGCGAACCTGCGCCGGGGGGGCCTGCTGCTCGCGGACAACGTCTACTTCTTCGGGCGGCTGCTCGACGCGGACGACGCCGAGGCGGCCGCGATGCGCCGCTTCCACGAGCGGGCGGCCGAGCGCTTCGAGGGCACCGTCGTGCCGACGCCCGACGGGCTCTTCCTCGGCCTGAAAACGCCTTGACCCTCCCGCGAGAATCCGGGATATACGGCCCCGCCGAGCTTCCCCTCCCGCCCCTGTCGCACGGGCCTTGACGTGCCGGGGCTTGGACCCTACCGCCCGCCCGCATTTTCCATTCGGCTCGAGAGCGCGTGAGAGAGCGCTCCTCGGACCGTCCGCGAGAGAGGCTCGTTCGGAGTGAGCATGTCGACTGCGCCCAGCACACGGTACCGGGGGGTATCGCCCGGCCGGGGTGCGTCCGTCGACGCCGCGCTGATGACCGACGGGGCAGCGATGGACGGGGCGCCGGAGGACGGCGGCGGGCGCCGCGGCTGGCGCTGGATCGGCGGCCTCGCGCTGCTGATCCCGGCCGCCTGGGCCCTCTGGACGATCGTGTCGCCGCTCCTCGCGCCGGCCGGCGCGGCCCGCGGGCCGGTGCGCGGCGTGCGCCTCGGCATGGGCGCGGCGCAGGTCCGCGATCGCCTCGTGACGGGCGCGCCCGGAGATTTTCGGTCCGAGGTGATGGGCGAGGACTACGCCCTGACCTGGCGCCCGAGCGGCGCGCCGGCCGAGCTGAAGGCGGCTCGGCTGGAGCTGCACCTCGGCCAGCTGGTCGCCGTGCGGCTGACCCTGGACCCCGCGGCCCCGGAATCACGGGGCCCGGACTTCGAGATTTCGAACGCCTCGGTGCTGACGCGGACGCGCGGCGACGAGGCGGTGGAGCTGACGTGGTTGGCGCGGAGCTGCCCCACCCACGCCGGCGAGGTGAGGCGCTTGATCGAGGAGCATTCGCAACGCTGAGGGACGACTCGGATCGAGGTTGTCGGCAGTCACCGACCGAAGTATATGGGCCGCCGCTCCACTACCACGGAGCGTCCGGTCTCCGGAGCCTCCCCGGGCGCGTGCGCCCTGGGCTCCACGGTCGCCCGACCCCACGGTCCCCCGCGACTCTCAGCTGAACCGAACGAGCGAGACATGCAGATATTTCCCAAGTCGCTCAACTACCTCCCGCTGGTCGCGGCGCTCGGCGTGGCCATCGGAGGCGGCGTCGCCACGTTCGTGGTCGTCTACTACTTCTCCCCCCGCAACCTGCAGGTCGGCTACGCGCCGGAGCAGCCGGTGCCGTACAGCCACCGCCTCCACGCGGGCCAGCTCGGCATGGACTGTCGGTACTGCCACTCGAACGTCGAGCGCTCGCACGAGGCGATGGTGCCGCCCACGCAGACCTGCATGGGTTGCCACAGCCTGGTGAAGACCGACTCGGCGCGGCTGGCGCCGGTCCGGGAGAGCTGGGAGACGGGTGACCCGATCGAGTGGGTGCGCGTGCACAACATCCCCGACCACGCGTACTTCGCTCACGACGTCCACCTCTCCGCCGGCGTCGGCTGCGTCAGCTGCCACGGGCGGGTGGACGAGATGGAGGTCGTCTCGGTCCAGACCCCGCTGAGCATGGGCTGGTGCCTCGACTGCCACCGAAACCCCGGGGAATACGAGAACCCGGACGGGACCGTCGGCGCCATTCGCCCGCTGTCCCGCATCACCGACCTGGACTGGTCGCCGGAAGAAGCCTCCGAGGCGGAGCGCACGGAGATGGAGGGCCTGATGGCCCGCGCCGTGCCGCCCGAGAACTGCGCTGGGTGCCACCGATGAGCAAGCGACTGCCGTTTTCGTTGCCGACCGTAGGCGATGACCGTCCCCCGATCTGGAGGACGCTCGATCAGAAGCGCGCGCCCGAGAAGGCCGCGCTCGAGGCCACCGAGGAGAAGGGCGTCCAGGCGCCGAACCTCGTGCAGACCGACAGCCTCGTCTCCCGCCGGCGCTTCATGCAGGTGGGCGGCGCGACCGCCGCGGCGGTGGGGCTGAGCGGCTGCCTCCGCCGACCGGTCGAGCAGATCCTCCCCTACACGCGGGCCCCGGAGTACTCGCTCCCGGGCATGCCGCTCCACTTCGCCACCGCGGTCAGCCACCGCGGCGAGGCCTTCGGCCTGCTGGTCGAGAGCCACGAGGGGCGCCCGACCAAGATCGAGGGCAACCCGGAGCACCCGGCGAGCGCCGGGGCGACGGACGCCGCGCTGCAGGCCAGCATCCTCGACCTCTACGACCCCGATCGCCCCGGTAAGCTCTACCGCGGCGCGGGCGAGAGCCGCGAGGCCGCGACCTGGGCCGACTTCGACGCCTGGTGGCGCGAGAAGGCCGACGCGCTCGGCGCGGGCGAGGGCCTCCGGGTCCTGGTGCCGCCGACCGACTCCCCCAGCTTCATGCGCGCGCGCGCCGCGTTCATGCAGCGCTTCCCGCAGGCGCGGGTCCACACCTGGAGCGCGGTCGGCGCCGACGCGGCCCGCGGCGGCGCGGAGCAGGCCTTCGGGCAGCGGCTCGACGCCCTCGTGGACTACGCTCGCGCTCGGGTCGTCCTCGCGGCCGACTGCGACTTCCTCGGCAACGAGCCGCGCGCCAACCGCGCGCAGCGCCTCTTCGCCGAGGGCCGCCGCATCACCGGCCCGGGCGACGAGATGAACCGGCTCTACGCGGTCGAGGGCACGCTCTCCCTGACCGGCATGAGCGCCGATCACCGCCTGCGCCTCGCGCCGTCCCAGGTGGACCGCTACCTGCGCGCGCTCGCGGCGCGGCTCGCGTCCGAGGGCGTCAGCCTCCCCGGCGGCGTCGGTGAGGCGGTCCGCGGCGTGACCGTCGAGGGCGTCCCGGTCGAGTGGGTGAACGCGGTCGCGGCCGACCTGATGGAGAACCGCGGGCGGAGCGCGGTGGTCGTGGGCTCCGGCCAGCCGGCCCACGTGCACGCCCTGGCCCACGCCATCAACGCCGGCCTCGGCAACCTCGGCACCACGGTGCAGCTCTTCCCGGTCGTCGACGCCGAGGCGTCCGACAGCCTGGCGAGCCTCACCGAGCTCGTCACCGCGATGCGCGGCGGCGACGTCGACACCCTCTTCGTCTTCGGCGGCAACCCCGTCTACGACGGGCCGGGCGACGTCGACTTCGCGGGCGCGATGGGGAGCGTCGAGACGGTCGTCCGCCTCGGCACCCACGACGACGAGACGAGCCGGGCGGCGGCCTGGTTCCTCCCGATGGCGCACCCGCTCGAGAGCTGGGGCGACCACCGCTCGATCGACGGCACCCTCTCGGTGCAGCAGCCGCTCATCGCGCCCCTGCGCGGCGGCCGCTCCGACGCCGAGATGATGGCGCTGCTCGGCGGCATCCGGGCCTGGCGCGGCTACCACCTGGTGCGCAACACGCTGCGCGAGCAGGTGGGCGCGGCGGGGCTCGACCGCACCTGGCGCGCGGCGCTGCACCGCGGCGTGGTCCCTGGCCTCGCGCCGGTCTCGCCCGCCACCGGCGGCCTGACCGGTGACGTCGCGGGCGCGCTCCGCGAGAACGCGCCGGCCTCGGCCGAGGGCTGGGAGGCGGTGTTCATCCCGTCCTACCAGACCGGCGACGGCGCCCAGGCCAACAACGCCTGGATGCTCGAGCTGCCCGATCCGGTCACCAAGATCGTCTGGGACAACGCGGCCTACGTGAGCCCGGAGAGCGCGCGTCAGCTCGGCGTCGAGACCGGCGACATGCTCACCGTCTCTCGCGAGGGCGCGGGCGAGGTCACCATCCCGGCGTTCATCCTCCCGGGCCACGCCGACCAGGTCGTCACCCTGCCGCTCGGCTACGGCCGCACGGCCGCGGGCCGGCACGGCAACGAGGTCGGGTTCGACGTGAACCCGGCGCGGTCCAGCGACGGGCTCGGCTTCGCGCGGGTCACCGTGCGCAAGGCGTCGGGCACCCACGAGGTCGTGCAGACCCAGGACCACCACTCGATGGAGGGCCGCCCGCTCGCCATCGACGCGAACCTGGCGCAGTACCGCGAGCAGCCGAACTTCGCGCAGTGGCGGGAGCCGACCCCGAGCACCAGCCCGCTCTGGACGCAGGTCGACTACTCCGAGCCGCTGTACCCGGCGCAGGGCGGCAAGAGCTACTCGCTCGTGCCGGAGGCTCTGCCGCCGCGTGAGGGCGCGCCGCCTCGCTACAAGTGGGCGATGGCCATCGACCTGACGACGTGCACGGGCTGCAGCGCCTGCGTCATCGCCTGTCAGGCCGAGAACAACATCCCGATCGTCGGGAAGTTCCAGGTCGCGATGGGCCGCGAGATGCACTGGATGCGCCTCGACCGCTACTTCATCGGCGACGACGAGAACGAGCCGCAGGTCGCGCTCCAGCCGGTCGCCTGCCAGCACTGCGAAGAGGCGCCGTGTGAGAACGTCTGCCCGGTCGCGGCGACGGTCCACACCCCCGAGGGCCTCAACGTGATGGCCTACAACCGCTGCATCGGCACCCGGTACTGCATGAACAACTGCCCCTACAAGGTGCGGCGGTTCAACTTCCTCGACTTCCACGGCGAGGTGCCGGAGCTGAAGAAGATGCAGCACAACCCGAACGTCACCGTGCGGATGCGCGGTGTCATCGAGAAGTGCAGCTACTGCGTGCAGCGCATCCAGACCGCCCGGATCCACGCGCGGACGGAGACCACGGTCGACTCCGACGGTGAGATCCACGAGCGCCGCATCCAGGACGGCGAGGTCACCCCGGCCTGCGCGCAGGCCTGCGCGAGCGAGGCGCTGATCTTCGGCGACCTCAACGACACCGAGTCGCGGGTGCATCGATGGGTGCACATGGACCGGCAGTACAAGCTGCTCGCGTCCGTGGGCGCGCAGCCCCGCACCACCTACGTGGGCAAGATTCGCAACCCGAATCCGGAGATGGTCTGATGGCGTACAACGAGCCCATCACCGAGCTCGGAGAGGGGACCCTCGTCTCGAAGGGGACCAGCTTCCGAGAGATCACCGAGATCGTCAGCAAGGTCACGGAGCAGAAGGCTCCCCGTGGCTGGTGGATCCTCTTCGGCATCAGCGCGACGTTCACCGCCGTCCTCGGCGCGACCGTCGGCTACCTGGTGTGGACCGGCATCGGCGTGTGGGGCAACAACAGCCCCGTCGCCTGGGCTTGGGACATCACCAACTTCGTCTGGTGGATCGGCATCGGTCACGCCGGGACCCTGATCTCGGCGGTCCTCTACCTGTTCCGACAGTACTGGCGGACGGCGATCAACCGCTTCTCGGAAGCGATGACGATCTTCGCCGTCATCTGCGCGCTCCTGTTCCCCACGATTCATACGGGCCGGCCGTGGTTCATCTACTACCCGCTGCCGATCCCGAACTCGATGAACATGTGGCCGAACTTCAAGAGCCCGCTGCTGTGGGACGTGTTCGCGGTGAGCACGTACTTCACGGTGTCGCTGCTCTTCTGGTACGTCGGCCTCATCCCGGACTTCGCGACGCTGCGTGACCGCGCGACGCACAAGGTCCGCCGCTGGATCTACGGCTTCCTCGCCCTCGGCTGGCGCGGCAGCAACCGGCACTGGAGCAACTACGAGCGCTCCTACCTGATCCTGGCCGCGCTCAGCACGCCGCTCGTGCTCTCGGTGCACTCGGTCGTCTCCTTCGACTTCGCGACCTCGGTCGAGCCCGGCTGGCACACCACCATCTTCCCGCCGTACTTCGTCGCCGGCGCCGTCTTCAGCGGCTTCGCGATGGTGATGACGCTCCTGCTCATCGCGCGGACCGTCTACGGCCTGCACGACCTGGTGCGCATCCGCCACCTCGAGCTGATGAACAAGATCATGCTCACCACGGGGAGCCTGGTCGGGTACGCGTACGCGATGGAGTTCTTCATCGCCTGGTACTCCGGCAACCCCTACGAGCGCTACGTCTTCATCAACCGCGCGACGGGCGACTACTGGTGGGCCTACTGGTCGATGATCACCTGCAACGTGATCAGCCCGCAGCTCTTCTGGTTCAAGAAGCTGCGCCGCTCGATCCCGGTGATGTTCGTGGTCTCGATCATCATCAACATCGGCATGTGGTTCGAGCGCTTCGTCATCATCGTGACGTCGCTGCACAACGACTACCTGCCCAGCGCGTGGGGCAACTTCAGCCCGACGCTCTTCGACATCACCACCTTCCTGGGCTCCCTCGGTCTCTTCTTCACGGCCTTCCTGCTCTTCCTGCGCTGGATGCCGATGATCGCCATCGCGGAGGTGAAGATGGTCATCCCCGAGGCGGACCCGCACTACCACCCGGAAGGTGGCCACGGTCACGACGGCTCCCCGCACCAGATGGACGAGGAGCACGACGCTGCGACCGCCGAGGCGACTCCCAAGGCGAAGGCCGACGAGGAGGAGGAGTGACGATGGCTGCGGAAACCGAGAGCGCTCCCGTCGAGGCGCGCCCCCTCATCTACCTCGCCGAGTACGACAGCCCGGCGGACGTGATGCACGCCGCCGAGGCGGTCCGTGACGCCGGCTACAAGCGCTGGGACGTGCACACGCCGTTCCCCGTGCACGGCATGGACGGCGCCATGGGCCTCAAGGACTCGGCCGTCGGCTGGATCGTCCTGGCGATGGGCCTCACCGGCTGCACCACGGCGTTCCTGCTGATGTGGTGGACCAACGGCATCGACTACCCGATCGTCATCGGCGGCAAGCCGGGCTTCAGCCTGCCCTCGATGATCCCGGTCATGTTCGAGCTGACCATCCTCCTCAGCGCCTTCGGCGCGGTCTTCGGGATGCTGGGCATCAACCAGCTCCCGAAGCATCACCACCCCGTGTTCTATTCGGAGCGCTTCGAGCGCTGCTCGGACGACAAGTTCTTCATCTCGATCGAGGCGGCCGACGAGGAGTTCGACCTCGAGGAGACGCGCTCGCTGCTCGAGGGGACGCACCCGACCCACATCGAGCTCATCCAGGAGGAGACGAGCTGATGCGTACGCTCATCCTTTTGCCCGTGCTCGCGGGCGTGGCGCTGTCGGTGGGCTGCCAGGGGCAGACCTCCGAGGCTCCGCCCATCGTGCCCATCCGCAACATGCACGAGGTCCCGCGGTACGACCCGCAGGAGCCGAGCCCCTACTTCGAAGACGGCCGCGCCATGCGCCCGCCGGTGGAGCACACCGTCGCGCGCGAGATGGTCGTCGACCAGGTGCTCGATCAGGGCGTCCAGGAGGACGGCTCCTACGTGATGACCATCCCGGAGGCGGCGGTCGAGTCGTTCGGCGGGATGGAGCAGCTCCTCGCGCGCGGTGAGCAGCGGTACGGCGTGTACTGCGTGCCCTGCCACGGCGGGCTCGGAGACGGTAACGGCATGGTCCCGGAGTACTCCGGCGTCGGCTCCATCCGGCCGCCGACCTTCCACGACGACCGCATCCGCCACATGGCCGACGGACAGCTCTACGCGACGATCCGCAACGGCATCCGGAACATGCCCGCCTACCGCGCGAACATCCCGGTGAACGATCGCTGGGCCATCGTGAGCTACGTTCGCGCGCTTCAACTCAGCCAGATGGACGGCCGGACCGCCGCCCTCTCGCCGGAGAGCGACCGATGAGCAAGAAGGAAGTCGCCAGCAAGAAGCCGACGTACCGGATCACGGCGGACGGCCCCTGGGCCAACGCCTGGAAGATCGCGGCCGTCGTCGGCCTGGTCGGCGCGGCGGGGTGCGCGTTCGGCGCGATGAACGACCCGCACCGCTTCGCGTTCTCGTGGCTGTTCGCCTTCATGACCTTCCTCGCGGTGGGTCTGGGCGGCCTGTTCTTCGTGCTCGGTCAGCACCTGACCGGGGCCGGGTGGGGCGTCAGCCTCCGCCGCACGAGCGAGTTCCTGCTCAGCGGCCTCCCGGTCTTCCTCATCCTCTTCGTGCCGATCGCCCTCAACATCGACCAGCTCTACCCGTGGGCCCAGCACGGCCACGGCGAGGAGCACGGCGAGGAGCACGGCGAAGAGCACGGCGAAGAGCACGGCGACGGTCACGACCACGGCGAGCACGGGAGCCTGCTCGACCTCGGCGGCACCGCGCACGCGCAGGACGGCGACCACGGAGCCCACTCGGTCGACGTGCGCGAGCCCTACGACCTGCGCCCCGGGCAGTACGAAGAGGACGCGCACGCGGCGCCCGAAGGGGAGGGGCACCACACCCCCGAGCACGCCCTGCACGGGCGGATCATCGAGGAGAAGCTGCCGTTCCTGAACCACGGCTTCTTCCTCATCCGCGCCGGCATCTACTTCCTCTGCTGGATCCTGCTCGCGTACCTCTTCTTCACCTGGTCGACGCGTCAGGACAAGGAGAAGGGCCTCGAGCTCACCAAGAAGATGCAGAAGTTCGCGCCCGCCGCGACCTTCATCTTCGGCCTCTCGCTCACCTTCGCGGCGTTCGACTGGACGATGTCCCTCGAGCCTAGCTGGTACTCGACCATCTTCGGCGTCCAGTACTTCTCGGTGAGCGCGGTCATCGGCCACGCGGTCATCATCCTCATCACCATGAGCCTGCGTAAGAGCGGGCTCATCGGCGACGCCATCAACGTCGAGCACTTCCACGACATGGGGAAGCTGCTCTTCGGGTTCGTGGTGTTCTGGGCGTACATCAGCTTCTCGCAGTTCATGCTGATCTGGTACGCGGGCATCCCCGAGGAGGCGACCTACTTCCACCTGCGCTGGTGGGGCGGCGGCGGCTTCATGCAGCTGAGCATCCTGCTCGTGCTCGCCGGCTTCGTCGTGCCCTTCTTCGTGCTGATCTCCCGCAACACCAAGCGCCGCCTCCCGGTGCTGACGTTCGGCGCGGCCTGGGTCGCGGTCATGCACGTGCTCCAGGAGTACTGGATCGTGATGCCCTACGCAGAGCAGACGGGGCTCATCGAGACGAGCCTCCGCCTGCACTGGCTCGACTTCGCCGCGCTCTTCGCCGTCGGCGGCATCTACCTGGCGGTCGTGTTCTGGAACATGACCCGTTACCCGCTCGTGCCGGTGGGCGACCCCCGCCTGGACCGCGCGCTCCACTTCGAAGTGGTCTGAGGACAACGATGGACGACACGCCCCCCAGGAACCGGCTCATCGCGTTCTACTCGCTGCTCGCGGTGGGCACGCTGATGGTGCTCAAGCCGGCGTTCGACTCCTACTACGACCGGATGTACGACCGCGCGGTCGACGACCGGCTCGCCAGCTACAACGAGCGGACCATCGTGGCCGAGCGTGACGTGGCGCCGCTCTCGCAGCGCGAGGCGGAGTGGGAGACGTCGCTCTCCAGCGGCTCGATGCCGATCGACCGCGCGATGGCGCAGATCGCGCAGCGCGGCCGCACGGGCATCCCGCAGATCGCCCCGCAGGCCACGGCCGAGCAGAACATGGACGCGCTCAACGGCTGGTCGGAGAGCCCGAACCCGGACGCGCCGGCCGCCAACCCCGCGGCGGAGACGCCCGAGGAGAGCGAGCCGATGGAGATGGGCGTCGAGGACGGCGTCGATCCCGGCATCGAGCCCGGCGACGCCGGCGACGAGGCCCCCGAGGACTCGGTCGAGCCGGAAGAGACGGTCGAGCCGACCGAAGCGCCCGCTCCGCCCCCGACCCGACGTGCGCCCCCCTCGCCGCAGGGTGACGCTGACCCCACCGACTGACCTGGGATTCACCCCCCCGGACCCCCACCATGCGCCGTCTGCTTCACACGACCGTGCTCGCCTTCGCCCTCTTCGGGCTGGCGTCGCAGTCCGTCGTGACGACGGCGCAGGTGAACGCGAACGCGCCGCCCGGCCTCGAGAACGTCGGGGTGGAGGAGCAGCTCGACAGCCGCATCCCCACCGACCTCGTCTTCCGCAACCACGAGGGCGAGCGGGTCCGCCTGGGCTCGCTGATCCGCGGCGACCGCCCGGTGCTGGTGAACCTCGTCTATCACACGTGCCCGAGCTTCTGCTCGCTCGTGCTGGACGGGACCCTGGCCGCGCTGGGCACCCAGCCCTGGACGGTGGGCGACGAGTTCGACGTCATCACCGTGAGCATCGACCCCCGGGACACGCCGGAGGTCGCGGCCGACAAGCGGCGGCGCATGCTCTACCAGTACGGGCGCGAGGGAGCCGAGGAGGGCTGGCACTTCCTGGTGGCCGAGCGCGCCCTCTCGGAGGACGAGGTCATCGCCGAGCAGGCGAGCTACCCGGCCGCCGAGCGCCTCGCGGACGCCCTGGGCTTCCGCTACCAGTGGATGCCGCGACAGCGTCAGTTCGCCCACCCGGGCGTGCTCATGATGCTCACCCCGGAGGCGCGGATCGCCCGCTACCTCTACGGCCTCGAGTACGACTCGAACGACGTCCGCCTCGGCCTCCTCGAGGCCTCCGAGGGGCGCAGCGTCTCCAGCGTGGAGGCGGTGATCCTCTACTGCTATCAGTACGACGCGTCCGCGCAGGGCTACACGCTGGTGGCCTGGCGCGTGATGCAGATCGGCGGCGCGCTCACCGCGCTCTGCCTCGGACTCTTTCTCTTCTTCTTCTGGCGTCGCGAGCTCAAGAAGCGCCGTGACGCCCGGACCGAACGGTCCAACCCGGACCCCGATCCCATCGCTGCGAATGCATGAGAGCTGACTGATGGACGAGCAGGAATACGCAGACGCGACCATCCAGCTGCCGGAGCAGGCATCGACCCTCGCTCCCGCGGTGGACTCGCTCTACTACGACATCTACTGGATCAGCGTCGTCTTCTTCGTGGCCATCGTCGGCGCGATGGTCTGGTTCGCCTGGAAGTACCGGCGACGCAAGGGCGTGAAGAGCAAGCCCCCGGGCCACGCGACGGCGCTCGAGCTCTTCTGGACGTTCTCGCCGCTGATCTTGCTGGCGTACATGTTCCACCAGGGCTTCGACGGGTACATGACGATGGTCATCCCGCCCGAGAACGCGATCACCATTCGCGCCCGGGCGTACAAGTGGCGCTGGGAGTTCGAGCAGCCCAACGGGATGACCGAGGGCCGCCTCGTGGCGCCGGTGAACCAGCCGGTCCGCATGGTGATGGCGTCGGTGCCGAACGGCCCGAACCCCGAGGACGCCGCGGTGCTCCACTCCTTCTTCATCCCGTCCTTCCGGGTGAAGCGCGACGTGGTGCCCGGCATGTACACCTCGCTGTGGTTCGAGGCGACCCGTGAGGGCACCTTCCAGATCTACTGCACCGAGTACTGCGGCACCGGTCACTCGCGCATGCTGAGCGAGATCGAGGTCGTCTCGCAGGAGGCCTACCGCGAGTACCTCCAGCGCGGCCCGAGCTGCCCGGACGACATCGAGGAGGACTGGCAGTGGGGCCAGCAGCTCTTCGCGAGCAACGGCTGCCCGGCCTGCCACAACGTGGGCGAGGGCCAGGGGCGCCTCGTCGGCCCGAACCTCTACAACGTCGCCGGGACCATGCAGCCGCTCGAGGGCGGCGGGCAGGAGATGGCGAACGCGGAGTACATCCGCACCTCCATCGTGCAGCCCCAGGAGCACATCGTGGAGAGCTACACCGCGGCGGCGATGCCCGCGTTCAACCTGCCCGAGTCGCAGCTGGACGCCCTCGTCGCCTACCTGGCGCACATCTCGAGCGAAGGCAGCAGCCTCGAAGTTCCGGCGCAGTGCGGCGAGGCCGCCGCGGCGGAGGAGTGAGACGATGACGGTCGAAGCAGGAACGCATCTCCCTGGCGAGGGCGACCACGCCCACGACGACGCCAACTACATCGAGGGCGCCAAGGGCGTGATGAGCTGGCTCATCACCCTCGATCACAAGCGCATCGGGATGATGTATCTCGGCGCGATCCTCCTGAACTTCTTCGTCGGCGGCGTCTTCGCGCTGCTCGTGCGCACCGAGCTGCTCACGCCCGGCGAGACGATCATGGGCGCGGACGCCTACAACAAGGTGTTCACGCTCCATGGCGCCATCATGGTGTTCCTGTTCATCATCCCGTCGGTCCCGGCGGCGATCGGCAACTTCTTCTTGCCGATCATGCTGGGGGCGAAGGACGTCGCGTTCCCGCGGCTGAACCTGATGAGCTTCTACGTCTACGTGGTGGGCGCGGCGTTCGCGATCTTCAGCATCGTGGACAACAGCGTCGACACGGGCTGGACGTTCTACACGCCGTACAGCCAGACCACGAGCACCTCGGTGCTCGCGATGACCCTCGCGGTCTTCATCCTCGGCTTCAGCTCGATCCTGACGGGCGTGAACTTCGTGGCGACGGTGCACAAGCTCCGCGCGCCCGGCCTGCACTGGAAGCGGCTGCCCCTCTTCATCTGGGGCATCTACGCGACGAGCGTCATCCAGGTGCTCGCGACCCCGGTCCTCGCCATCACGCTCTTCCTGCTGATGATGGAGAAGGTGCTGACCATCGGCATCTTCGACCCGCGGCTCGGCGGCGACCCGGTGCTCTTCCAGCACTTCTTCTGGTTCTACTCGCACCCGGCCGTCTACATCATGATCCTGCCGGGCATGGCGGTGGTGAACGAGATCATCGCCACCTTCAGCCGGCGCCCGATCTTCGGCTACATGTTCGTCGCGATGAGCTCGATCGCGCTCGCCCTCCTCGGCTTCCTCGTGTGGGGTCACCACATGTTCGTCGCCGGCATGAGCGAGTACGCGACGATGGTCTTCAGCGCGCTGACCTTCCTCGTCGCCATCCCCTCGGGCGTGAAGGTCTTCAACTGGGTGGCCACCCTCTACGACGGCTCGGTGAGCTTCCAGTCGCCGATGCTCTACGGCCTCGCCTTCATCGTGCTGTTCACCATCGGCGGTCTGACCGGCCTCTTCCTCGGCACGCTCAGCGTCGACGTGCACCTCCACGACACCTACTTCGTGGTCGCGCACTTCCACTACGTCATGGTCGGCGGCACCGTCATCGGCTTCGTCGGCGGCCTCCACTACTGGTGGCCGAAGATGACCGGGAAGCTCTACGACGAGATGCTCGCGAAGATCGCGTTCGTCTTCGTCTTCGTCGGCTTCAACATGACCTTCCTGACCCAGTTCGTGCTGGGCAGCCAGGGCATGCCGCGCCGCTACTACGACTACCTCGACCACTTCCAGCCCCTGCACGGCTTCAGCTCGGCGGGCTCCTACGTGCTCGGCGTCGGCTTCCTCATCATGGGCTTCATGTTCATCAAGTCCCTGATGAGCGGGAAGAAGGCGCCGCCCAACCCGTGGGGCAGCGCGGGCTTCGAGTGGATGACGGCGTCGCCGCCGCTCATGCACAACTTCCACCACACCCCGATCATCAGCCGGGGCCCGTACGACTACCACCTCGCCACCGAGGAGGAGCTCTTCGACGGCTTCCCCGAGGAGATGCCGGAGTTCGAGCACGCCTCCCGTGGTACCGAGGAGCACGCGACGGAGGGCAGCGCCTCCGCCGAAACCGAGATGGAAGAGAAGGCCGAGGCCGACTCGCGGGACGAAGAGGAGTGATCGGGCGCTGACCCGATCCCCTCGTCAATCGCAGAAGGAAGAACGACGCGATGTCCACCGCAACCGAACACGGCGAGCACGAGCACGAGTCCTGGCTCGCCCACCACTTCGAGACGCCGGTTCAGCAGTTCGAGTCGGCGAAGCTCGGGATGTGGCTCTTCCTCGCGCAGGAAGTGCTCTTCTTCTCCGGCCTCTTCGTCGCCTACGGCGTCTTCCGGTCGAACTACCCGGACGCCTTCGAGGCGGGGTCGGCGCAGCTCGACCGCATCATCGGCGGCTTCAACACCTGCGTCCTGCTCGTGAGCTCGTTCACGGCGGCGATGGCGGTGCGCTCCGCGCAGATGGGTGATCGCAAGCAGACCTCGATGCACCTGATCATCACGATCCTGTGTGCCTTCGGGTTCCTGATCATCAAGTACTTCGAGTACTCGGCGAAGTTCGACCACGGCCTCCTGCCGGGCGAGTTCTTCCACCCGCACCACAACCCGGACGGCACGCTCCACGAGATCCACCCCTGGATCGAAGGCGCGACCACCGTCACGGCGTTCCCCCCGAAGACGCACGTCTTCTTCGGCATCTACTTCGTCCTGACCGGCCTCCACGGCGTGCACGTGGCGATCGGCATCGGCGTCCTCGCCTGGATCCTCTACCGGAACGTCCGGGGCGAGTTCACCAAGGACTACTGGACTGCGGTCGACATCGCGGCGCTCTACTGGCACCTCGTCGACCTGGTCTGGATCTACCTCTTCCCGCTGCTCTACCTCATCTAGAGAGAACGATGGCCGATCACAGCGAACACGCAGCGAAGGACGGCTACGTCCACGTTCACGTCCACCCGTGGAAGTTCTACGCGGGCATCCTCGGCGCGCTCATGTTCCTCACCGTCGTCACGGTGGCGGCGAGCTACGTGGACATCGACGGCTTCCTCGCCCTGGGCGGTGAGGTCGAGGGCGTCGGCATGTGGAACCTCATCGTCGCGATCCTCATCGCGACGATGAAGGCCTCCCTGGTCGTGCTCTTCTTCATGCACCTCAAGGACGACTCGCGCTTCAACGCGCTGGTCTTCGTCGGGTCGCTCCTCTTCGTGGGCGTCTTCTTCGCCTACACGATGAACGACACCGGCACCCGCGGCGCCACCGGCGACCGCTACAACGGCGTGCACATCGACCCGGACACCGGCGAGCGGGCCCCCGGCGGCATCCCGGCGCCGATCCCCGGTCAGGTCCTCGAGCCCGGCATGGCGGCGCCCGAGGGCGCGGACGCCCACGGCGGCGAGGCGGGCGGCGAGGCGGAGGCCGAGGAGCCCGGCGAGGCGGCCGAGGCTCCGGTGGTGGAGGCGGCCGACGTGGCGCCCGAGGCCGACGCCGACGGTGTGGACGAGGACTCGGTCCAGGCCGAGGTGGTCGAGGAGGCGGCGGACGAGCCGCAGCTCGAGGCCGCCGACCTGCCCGAGGAGGCCGAGGAGGCGCGCGAGCCGGGCCCCGACACCGAGACGCCGACCGAGTCGAGCGACCCGGTCGAGTAGCGATGCGTCTCCACCAGGCCGACGCGCTCACGAGGCTGGCCCTCGTCGCGTCGGCCTTCTTCATTCCGTCGTGCCAGTGCGAGGGCGGCCCCCGGCAGCCGCTCGCCGAGGTGCCCACGATCGCGTACCCCGAGGCCTGCGCGGGGGAGGGCGAGCTGGAGCTCGAGCGCACGCTGCGCTCGGGGCCGGACATGCGCGAGCCCAACGTGGTCGAGCGCTTCGAGCTCCGGCGCGCCGGCGCCTGTCGCGTCCTCCGGGTGCGGCAGGAGTGGCCGCTCGGCACCGCCGACGTCGACGTGGTCTACGACGCCGACGGGCTCCCGCTCCGGGTCTGGAAGCGCACCACCATGCCCGACGCGCAGAGCCCGGTGGGGCACCGCGACCTGCGGGTCTTCGACCTGACCCGCGAGCCGGTCGAGCTCGCGCGACGCGGACCGACCGGCGAGCGGCGGGGCGAGACCCTGCGCGGCGCGCGCCCTCGCGTGGTCATCGCCCCCGGTCGCGGGCTGCTCACCGCCTGGATCCAGCGCGCCTCGCTCGACGTCGGCGGGCGCCTCCGCGAGAGCGCCCTCGACGTGCGCGAGCCGCTCGCGGTGATCCGGGACGTCACCCTGCAGCGCGAGCCGGACCAGGAGGTCGAGGGGCTCGGGCGGGTGCGCGTCTACACCATCTACGGCCGCGAGCCGGTCTTCACCGACGCGAACGACGTCATCGTCGGCGACATGTTCGGCCTGCGCGACGCCAGCCGCCTCGAGGGCCCGCTCCCGGACCCCATGCCCGACCCCGGCCCCTTCGACCCCACCACGAGTCCCTGAGTCTTGGGGGGGGGGTGGTGGGCACCCACCCCCCCCGGCGCCCAATCGCAACCGCGCACGCCCGCCCCCCCCGCCCCG
>JAYZQJ010000234.1:0-8488 GCA_036149055.1 Myxococcota bacterium
AACGACTCGGGCGGCGCGCGCATCCAGGAGGGCGTCGAGAGCCTCGCCGGCTACGCCGACATCTTCCAGCGCAACGTGCTCGCCTCGGGCGTCGTCCCGCAGATCAGCGCCATCATGGGCCCCTGCGCGGGCGGCGCGGTCTACAGCCCGGCGCTCACCGACTTCATCTTCATGGTGGAGGAGTCGAGCTACATGTTCATCACCGGGCCCGACGTCATCAAGACGGTCACCCACGAGGAGGTGACCAAGGAGGAGCTCGGCGGCGCGCGCACGCACAACCAGAAGAGCGGCGTGGCGCACTTCGCGAGCCCCTCGGACGCCGAGTGCCTCCAGGAGGTGCGCGAGCTGATGGGCTTCCTGCCCTCGAACAACCACGAGGACCCGCCCGTCCGCGAGTGCAACGATCCGATCGGCCGCGAGGAGCCGGAGCTCGACGAGCTCATCCCGCGCGACCCGATGAAGCCCTACGACATCAAGCGGGTCATCGAGCTGACCGTCGACGACGGCGACTTCTTCGAGGTGCAGGAGCACTACGCGCAGAACATCATCATCGGCTTCGCGCGCCTCGGCGGCCGCCCGGTCGGCATCGTGGCCAACCAGCCGATGGTGCTCGCCGGCTGCCTCGACATCGACGCGTCGGTGAAGGCGGCCCGGTTCGTCCGCTTCTGCGACTGCTTCAACATCCCCCTCGTGACCCTCGTCGACGTCCCGGGCTTCCTGCCGGGCACCGACCAGGAGTACGGCGGCATCATCAAGCACGGCGCCAAGCTGCTCTACGCTTACGCCGAGGCGACGGTGCCGAAGATCACGCTCATCACCCGCAAGGCCTACGGCGGCGCCTACGACGTGATGGCGAGCAAGCACCTGCGCGGCGATCTGAACTACGCCTACCCCACCGCCGAGATCGCGGTGATGGGCCCCGACGGCGCGGTCAACATCGTCTACCGGCGCGAGATCGCGGCCGCCGACGACCCGGTCGCGACCAAGGATCTCTTCGTCGACGAGTACCGCGCGAAGTTCGCCAACCCCTACAAGGCGGCCGGCCTCGGCTTCATCGACGAGGTCCTCTACCCCCGCCAGACGCGCCCGCGCCTCGTCGACGCGCTGACGCTCCTCCGCGACAAGCGCCTCGAGAACCCGCCGAAGAAGCACGACAACCTGCCGCTGTAGGGATCACTCGACGAGACGGATGGCGTCGGCCTCGCCTTCGCGAGCCGCGCGCCAGGCCGCCTCGAAGCGCCGGGTCAGCGCGCCCTCGTCCTCGACGAACAGCCGGCGAGCGAGGGGGCGCGCGGCGCGGCGGAGCGCCTCGCGGCGGCGGTCGATCAGGGCCTGGATCACCCCGCCCACGCCCCCATCGAGCTCGAGCCCGGTCAGCGCGTCGCCGAGCACGGCCAGGTCGTGCGCCTCGCCGAGCCGATCGCTCAGTTCGTGCAGCGCCTCGCGGCGCGCCCTCATCGGGCCCTCCCAGCAGCCCTGCAGGAGGCGCACGTGGTAGCGGTGGTACTTCACCCGCTTCCGCCACTCGTGGAACGCCTCGACCGTCGGCTCGTCGTAGGCGTCCTCGAAGCGCTCCCGGGCGCGGCCGTAGGTCCTGGCCAGGCCGCCCCCGACCGCCTCCCAGTCGTCCCCCTTCACCTCCCATCGCGCCGACGCCCGGAGGATCCGGGCCAGATCCTCGCGGAGCTGCTTCGTGCCGGGGCCCTCCAGGTGCTCCTCGGCGAGCGCGTCGCGCCGGGCTCGGAGCGCGCGGGACACGCGCTCCAGGGCGGCCTCGTCGAGGGCCTCGCCGTAGCGGCCCTGCAGCGCGCCCAGGGTCTCGAGGTGCGCCTCGGCGTCGCGCAGATCGCTCACCCGCCGGGCCGCGTCGCGCAGATCGCGGTTGGCCTGCGCGTACCCGGCGAAGCCCGGGCGCACGAGCCGGACGAGCGCCCGCACCTTCTTGCATCGCTTGCGCACCTGATGGACCGCCTCGTGGAGGTCCTCCTCGTCGAGCTCGCGCAGCCCCTTCTCCAGCTGCTCGGCGGCGACGCGGCGCAGGGACTCGGTCGGCGTCTCGTCGGGCTCCAGGCGATAGCGGCTCATGCCGCGGCCTCTAGCCGCGACTCGGCCGTTCACATGCCGAGCAGGCCGCCGACCCACGCGAAGGCCCGCCAGATCAGGCCGCGGGTCGGGTCGAGCGGGTCGGGCAGGCCGCCGAGGAGGCCCAGGGCGCGGGCCGACCAGAGGCCGACGAGCGCGAGGCCGATGCCCGTCCACACGTTGCGGGGCACCCGGTTCAGCCAGTCGGCCTGGTCGCTGCGCAGGGCGCCGCCGTAGACGAGCACCGTGCGGACCACGCCGAAGATCGCCACCGGCGCGACGATCGGCGCCAGCGGGTGATAGACGAGCATGCCGAGCAGGTCGCCCTGGAAGAGCGCCTCGGTGGCGCGGGTCAGCCCGCACCCCGGGCAGGGGACGCCGAGCATGATCTTCGACGGGCAGATCGGCAGCTCGAGCGAGACCAGCACGCCGAAGAGGCCGAGCGGCGACGCGGCGAGGAGCAGACGCCAGAGGGAGAAGGAGCGGACGGACGGAGAAACGCCCGCGTCCTGCGCCGGCAGCCCTTCGGCTGCGAGCGAGGTCGCGGGCGTCTCGGTCTCAGACGTCGCCGTCCCGGGCATCGCTACCAGGGATAGCAGCCTGAACGGACCTCAGAAAGTCGCCGGCGCGCCGCCGCCGCTCTCCCAGATCTTGTTCAGCTCCTCCTGCATGTTCTTGTAGCCCATGGCACAGATGAACATCCAGATGAGGAAGCTCATGCCCTGATCTTCCGCGTTGGGCATCCCCGCGCGCTGCTGGGCCTCCTGGATCAGCTTTCCGTACTTGATCGGCAGGTAGTACATGTAGGCAAAGCAGACGAAGCAGATGACGATGTCCATCGTCGGGTTCAGGTCTTCTTTGCCCAGGTAGTTCTTCAGCTCGTTGCCGACGGTGTACCACCAGTACAGCGGGTAGATGCCGCAGGTGACCAGACACAGAATCCAGACCGTCGTCGGGTTTCGGACCTCGCCCTTCATCTAGTTCCTCCTCGACGCGCTCGCGTCGCAACCAGGTTCCGGGGCGCTCCCACCCCTCGGGCCTCCAAAGATGTTCCCCCCCGGAGGCGACGGCGAGAATACCGGGGGCGTCTTGTGAGATCAACGACGGAGATTATCTCGCCGCTTCGATCTCGGCGGAGCCGCTCCGCCAGGACTCGAAGAAGTGCACGAGCTGCTCGACCGCCCCGTCGACCGGGTTGGCGACGACGCGCGGCTCGCCGGGCCGGAACGGCGGCTCGACCGGCGGCTCGTAGCGGGCGCTCGAGGTGCGCTGGGTGAGCAGCCCGTGGGTCGCGGGCGCGAAGACCGTCAGGCCGCGGGTGACCCGGGTGCCCTCCACCTCGACGTTGTCCCGCACCGGCGCCTCGATCCGCGGCAGATCGGTGTGCACCGGATCGGCGCCCACGATCGCCGCGCCCGCCGCGCGGGCCAGCGCCTCGGTCGCGGAGTTCGGGACCGTCTCGTCCTCGGCCGCGAGCTGGAAGAGCAGGTGCTTCGGCTGCAGCGCGAGGAGCCGCGCGTGGGCCGCGCTGTCCCCCCGGTCGAGCAGGGTCTGGAACACGGCGGCCTCGGGGTGGAAGCTCGCCGGGTAGGCCACCGGATCGTAGGCGCCGAAGTCGAGCCCGAGCTTGTTGAAGAGGATGGCGAGGAAGAGGTCGGCGAAGCTGCCGCTCCGCTCCACCAGCCGGACGAGATCGCCTCCCGTCACGTTGAGCACCGCCGCGCCGATCTCGGGCTCGTGGGCCACGAAGACGGTGCCCAGGATCCCGCCCAGCGAGACGCCGACGAAGCCCATCGGCGCGTCGGCGAACCCGAGCGCCTCGAGCCCCGGCGTCTCGGTGAGCCCGCTCCAGTCGCCCTCGCGCACCGCGTGGGTCGCGCTCATGAGGTCCACCACCGACTGCCGGAGCACGTCCCGCGGGTAGGCGGGGTGGAACGCGGGGAGCTCGCCCTCCATGTCGACCACGCCGAGGAAGTCGAGGTAGATGGTCTGCCCGGTCACGTCGCCGAACCCGTCCGGGCCGGTGGACTCGCCGTAGTTGTGCTGCCGATCGGCGGCCGACAGCGCGCGCTCGCCGTGGAACGGGATGTCGATGGCGACGACCGCGAACCCGGCGGCGGCGAGAGGATCGGCGACGCCCAGCATCGTCGAGCGCTCGGAGCCGAGCCCGTGCTGGTAGACGACCACCCGGAGGCGCTCCACGTCGCCGGCCGGGATCGTCATCGTGAAGGGCACCTCGAGCTCCCGCTCCACCACCAGCCCGCCGTCCGCGTCGCGCCGGAAGCGGCCGTGGACCGAGGGATCGGCCGACAGCAGCCAGGGCGAGCGGATCGCGCCGTGCACCAGCCAGCCGATCCGGCGGTGGGCCACCCCGCCCTCCACGTCGAGCCCGGGCGCGTCGGTCGCCGGCACGCCGAGCAGCGCGTCCAGCTCGGCCCCGGCCGGCACCACCCGCTCGATGGTGATCTCGGGCGCCCGCTCCCAGACGCGCGCCCGGGCGTCGCGCAGATCGGCGGACACCGTCTGCACCGTGAAGACCGCGAGGCCGGCCACGCGCTCGCGCGGGATGCCGTTGGAGGCGAGGCTCGAGAGCGGGGCCGTGTAGTGCTCGTAGAGCGCGGCCGCGTCGCCGTCCGGCCGCATCGTCGCGTCCCGGATCGCCGCGAAGCCCGGGTGCGGGCCGATCGGATCGCCGAGGTCGTCGCGCACCCCGGTCGTCACCACCGCCGCGTAGCGTCGACCCGGGGTCAGCGGGTGGCCGTCCCAGGGGCGCAGCGCGAGCTGACCGAGGGACGCGCTCCAGTGCACCGACACCGGCACCCGGCGGAAGGCGGTCGGCGAGGCCGGATCGACGTCGATCAGGAAGACCGAGCTGTCCTCGCGGGTCGAGGCGGCCGGGCTCTCGGGCAGCGACGCGGGATCGATCTCGCCCTCGAAGTAGAAGAACACCGGCGCGGTGGCCGAGAAGCCGTCCAGATCGGAGAGGGTGTCGCGCATCGCGCCGGGGTAGTCGGCCGGCACCGCCTCCGCCTCGCTCGGGACCGAGGCCAGGGTCGGGTGGCCGTCGGCGTCGCGGTAGAGATCGTCGGGCCACGGGATGGCGCCGAAGGGCATCGGACCGGGCTCGGGCGCGAAGCGCGGCGTGACCCGCGCCTGCACGAACACGCCGGCGTCGTCCGAGCCGCTCGGCGGGCCGTCGCAGCCGGCGAGGCACGCCAGGGACGCGACCCAAAAAGCCGCCAGGAAAGAAATGCGGACGGCCTCTCGTCCGTCTCGCCAGCGCATGTCGAAGTGAAGGGCCACGGGCCGGCCATCACATTCGCACGGGCGCGGAGGGGCGGCAACGGAGAGGGCTTTGTGCTCTCCAAAGGTGAAGGTAGACTCCGGGTCCTACCGCCGTACCGAAGCCCTACAAGGAGCTCATGGCGAGAGTCTGTCAGCGCTGCAGCCACCACAACGAAGACCACGCGAAGTTCTGCCTCAGCTGCGGAGCGATGCTGGAAGTGGAGGCGTCCGCGGACGAGGGAGACCCCCTCATCGGCAAGGTCCTGCTGGGCCGCTACCGGCCGATCTCGGTGCTCGGCGAGGGCGGGATGGGCAAGGTCTACCTGTCCGAGCAGAAGATGGGCACGGCCACCCGCAAGGTCGCCATCAAGACCCTGCACCCCGAGCTCGGCAACGACCCGCAGCTGGTCGCGCGCTTCCACCGCGAGTCCGAGACGGTCATCGAGCTGCGGCACCCGAACACCATCCAGTTCTACGACTTCGGCGAGCTCGAGGACGGCACGCTGATCATCGTGATGGAGTACATCGAGGGGAACCCCCTCGCGAAGGTGCTCGAGCAGGAGGGCGCGATCGATCCGAAGCGCGCCGACAAGATCATCATCCAGATCTGCGGCTCGCTGCACGAGGCGCATCAGCGCGGCGTCGTACACCGCGACCTGAAGCCCGAGAACGTGCTGCTCACCGACCAGGGCGGGCAGAGCGACTTCGTGAAGGTGCTCGACTTCGGCATCGCCAAGCGCGACGACGCCGAGGATCCCAACCAGGCGAAGCTCACCAAGCAGGGCATGGTGCTCGGCACCCCGCCCTACATGAGCCCGGAGCAGTTCTCGGGGCAGCTGCTCGACGCGCGCTCGGACGTCTACTCCCTGGGCGTGATGGTCTACGAGATGGTCACCGGGAAGCTGCCCTTCGAGGCGGCGACCCCGTGGGAGTGGGCCACCAAGCACCTCACCGCCCAGCCGGCGCCGCTCGACGCGCACCCGGCGGCGCAAGGCCTGCCGCACAACAAGAAGCAGGCGGTGATGCGCGCGCTCGCGAAGAACCGCGACGAGCGCCAGGACGGCGTGCTCGCCTTCCTCCAGGAGTTCACCGGCTACCAGGACGCCGACGCCGCCTGGACCATGGCCACCTCCGCCGGCGGCGGGATCGTCCCGAAGTCCCAGCCCGGCGTCGCGCGCGGCCCCGCGCCCACCCCCGGCCCGATGCCGCAGACCGGCTTCGGCAACGCGGCCACTCCGCCCCCCGGCTACGCGTCGGCCCCGGGCTACGGGTCTCAGCCCGGCATGCACTCCCAGCCCGGCATGCACTCTCAGCCCGGCATGCACTCCCAGCCGGGCATGAGCCCCGCGCCCGGCGGCTACGGCGCCCCGAGCCACGGCGGCTACGGCTCCTCGCCCAGCATGGGCGGCGCGAG
Source organism: Myxococcota bacterium (assembly GCA_036149055.1). GTDB lineage: Bacteria > Myxococcota_A > Polyangia > Polyangiales > Sandaracinaceae > JAVJQK01. Next base: position 6,782 of record JAYZQJ010000234.1, read on the forward strand.
CTACCCCGGCTACAGCACCGGCGCCCAGCCCAAGTCCGGGGGCATCTTCGGCAAGCTCGTCGCGGTGGCGGTGATCGGCCTCTTCGTGCTCGCGGGCGCGGGCGGCGGCCTCGCCTGGTGGATGATGAGGGACGACGACACGACCCCGGTCGCCACCAACGACCCGCCCACCCAGCCGACCCCTCCGACGAACCCGGCCACCCAGCCCGTCGACCCCAACGCCAACCCGATGGTGCCGACGACGCCGATGCAGCCCCTGCAGCCCAACCAGCCGCAGCAGCCGCAGCAGCCGAATCAGCAGCCCGAGCAGCCTCAGCAGCAGCCCAGCGAGACCCCCGATCCGGTCGAGCCCACCGAGGTCGAGCAGCCCGAGGAGCCCACCACCACCCGCCGCGGCCGCCGCGGTCGAGGCCGGAGCGGCCCCTCCCCCGCCGACGAAGCGCGCGCCCGCGGCCTCGTCGCCACCGGCATGGGCGCGGCCCGCCGCAACGACTTCGACGGCGCCGTCGCCGCCCTCCGCCAGGCCCAGAGCGCGGTCGGCCGCCGCAGCCCCATCACCCGCGAGCTCCAGAACGAGCTCAGCCGCCGGGGCAGCAACCAGGTCGGCATCCTGCTCCAGCAGGGCAACTGCGGGGGCGCCCAGCGCCTCTACCGACAGCTCCAGTCCGTCGGCGCCGCCGGCAACGCCCGGAGCCAGTTCGGGGACTGGTGCCCCGCCGGCTAGGAAACGAGGAACCCCCGCTCGTGGGTCCACGCGACTCGCGCCACTTGTGACTCGCGCTACTCGCAGGAAGCGAGGAAGGTAGGAAGCGAGGAGGAGACCGGCCCAACAGGGCCGGTCCGAGCACCGGCCTGGCGTCCGACCGCGCAGGGGTGACTCGCGCTACTCGCAGGAAGCGAGGAAGGTAGGAAGCGAGGAGGAGACCGGCCCAACAGGGCCGGTCCGAGCACCGGCCTGGCGTCCGACCGCGCGTCCGGCACCGAGGCAGAGTCCGACTCCGAGTCCGACTCCGAGTCCGAGGCCGACACCGCGGCCGACTTCGAGGCCGAGTCCGACACCGAGTCCGACACCGAGTCCGACACCGAGTCCGACACCGAGTCCGACACCGAGTCCGACTCCGAGTCCGATGCCGAGTCCGATGCCGAGTCCGAGGCCGACACCGGGTCCGAGTCCGAGTCCGAGCCCGAGTCCGAGTCCGACGCCGATGCCGAGTCCGAGGCCGACACCGCGGCCGACACCGCGGCCGACACCGGGTCCGAGTCCGAGTCCGAGCCCGACGCCGAGGCCGACACCGGGTCCGACTCCCAGGCCGACTCCGACTCCGACTCCGACGCCGACGCCGAGGCCGGGACCGACTCCGGGTCGCAGCGCCGAGTCGCAGTGCCGGGGCGGAGCCAAGAGCCGAAGCGTCGCCCCGTCGGTTTCGTGGCGGCGACGATTCTTCTCGGGCCGGCCGCCGCGCGAGGGCTGTCGACGGCGTTCGCGCCGAGCGGGGCCGAGTCCAAACACTGTCCACGGCGTCCCAGCGCTGCGTGGTGCAGCTCGAACGCAAGCCGCAGCGTTCCAACTGTGCCACGCGCAACCCAGTTGATAGAGCGAATCAACTGGACTGCGCCACGCACAACCCAGTTGATAGAGCGAACCAACTGGACTGTGCCACGCACAACCCAGTTGATAGAGCGAATCAACTGGACTGTGCCACGCAC
>JAYZQJ010000235.1:0-24000 GCA_036149055.1 Myxococcota bacterium
AGCCGCCGCGCCGCAGGCCGCCCAGGCTCAGCCGGCGCCCGAGCCCGCCGCGCGCCCGGCCTCGGAGCCGGTCCCCGCGAGCCGCGCGCCCTCCGAGCGCCCCCGGCCGGTCGCCACCGCCGACGGCAGCGCGCAGGCGAGCCTCGTCTCCATCCTCAAGGACGGCTCGGACGGGCGGCGCTACCCGATCTACGGCGAGGTCACCGACATCGGACGCGAGGAGGGGCAGATCATCCTCGGCGACGATCCCTACCTCTCGCCCCGCCACGCGCGGCTGTCGCAGAAGAACGGCCAGCTGCTCATCCGGGATCTCGACAGCGTCAACGGCGTCTACGTGCGGATCCGGGAGCCCGTGGACCTGTCCGACGGTGATATGATGCTGCTCGGTCAGCAGGTCCTCCGCTTCGAGGTCCTCGCCGAGACGGAGCTACCGCTGGGTCCCGCGACGCAACATGGGGTGATGGTCTTCGGGACGCCGGAGGTGCAGCGCATCGCGCGGCTGCTCCAGTACACGACGGAAGGGGTGGGCCGCGACGTCCATTACCTGTATCGTGACGAGACCGTGATCGGCCGCGAACAGGGTGACCTGGTCTTCACGGACGACCCCTTCATGTCCCGACGACACGCCGCGATCACCATCGATCGAGCGAGCCGCCGCTTCGTGCTCCGCGACCTCGGCTCGTCGAACGGCACGGCGGTGCGCTTCCGCGGCGAGCGGGCGCTCCGCCCCGGCGACCAGTTCCGGGTGGGCCGGCATCTCTTCCGCTTCGAGGGAGGCGCGACGTGAGCGGGAAGAAGCCGTCCAAGCGGCCGCATTCGGGCTCGAGCCTCACCGACGCGGTGGTCGCCGCGCTGGCCGAGGTCGAAGACAAGACCGAGCCGAAGGGCGAGCCTCCGCCCGCGGCCGAGGCCGGCTGCGCGCAGACCGACCAGCAGAAGAAGGGCGCCGCGCCGCCCCCGATGGTCGCCGACGCCCCGGGCGCCGCGGCCGAGCCTGCGCCGGCTGGCCTGAACGGCGCCAACGGGTTCCGCAGCGGGCCCGGCTCGTTCGCCGACCTCGCGCGGCGCTGGGCCGGTGGCGCCCCGATGGCCGTGCCCACGGCGGAGGCCGGCGCAGCCGCCGCCGAGCCGCCCCCCGCCGAGCCCGCGCCCGAGCCGCCGCTCGCCAAGGCGGAGCCCGAGCCGGCCGCCGAGCCCGCCCCCGAGCCGGCGAGGGTGCAGACCGAGGCCGCCGACGAGCCGCCTCCGGCCGATGACCCGACCGCGACCATCGAAGACGCCTCCCTCGAGATCTCCTCCAGCGAGGAGCCGGGGCCCATCGAGGTCGTCTACTACGGGCGCACCGACGTCGGCCTCGTGCGCGAGCACAACGAGGACAACTTCACCGTCGCCGACCTCGACGCCGAGGTGCGGGACAACGAGACCCCCCGCGAGACGGTGGTCGGCGATCGCGGCCTCGTCTTCGCGGTGTGCGACGGCATGGGCGGTGCGGCCGCCGGTGAGGTCGCCAGCCAGATGGCGGTCGACACCGTGCACGAGGTGATGAGCGGCACGCCCCCGGCGGACCGCGACGACTTCGCGCGCCGGCTCGTCCGCGCCATCGAGGAGGCGGGCTACCGGATCTTCAGCGCCGCCAAGATGGACCGCACCCGCCGCGGCATGGGGACCACGGCGACGGTCGCCGGCCTGGTCGACAACGTGCTCTTCGTGGGTCAGGTGGGCGACAGCCGCGCCTACGTCCTGCGCGGCGATCAGTTCGAGATGATCACCAAGGACCAGTCCCTGGTGAACCAGCTGATCGAGGCCGGGCAGCTGACCGAGGAGGAGGCCGAGGCCTTCGAGCACTCGAACATCATCCTCCAGGCGCTCGGCACGACCGAGGAGGTCACGGTCGACCTGACCTTCCTCGAGGTCCGCAAGGGTGACCGCCTGATGATGTGCTCGGACGGCCTCTGCGGGCTCGTGCACGCCGACATGATGAAGGAGGTGCTCCAGGGCACGCCTTCGCAGGAGGAGGCGGCGCAGAAGCTCATCCAGATGGCCAACGCCGGCGGCGGCCACGACAACATCACGGTCATCATCGCCGACTTCACCGGCGACGGGCTCTCCGAGGCCGAGAGCGCCAAGGTGCTCTACCAGCAGTACCCGCTCCCGCCCGACGAGTCGGGGCGCGACCCCTCGATGCCGCCGCGCGAGACCTCGATGAAGGCCGGCGCGACCAAGCCGGGCGCCGACGTGAAGCGCAACGGCGACGACGTCGAGATCGCCACGCCTTCGAGCGGCGGCGGCAAGGCGTGGATCCTCCTGCTCCTGGTGATCGTGCTGCTCGCGCTGATCGCCGGCGCGTGGCTCGCGATGAACAACATGGAGGGCGCGGACGCCGACGCCGATCCGGAGACGCCGCCCGCGCCGATCGTCGAGGAGGAGCTCCCGCCGGAGGAGGAGCTGCTCGACGATCCGATCATCGAGGAGGTCCCGCCGGCCACGGCCGAGCGCGGCTCCGTCGCGATCAGCACCGACCTCGAGGAGGGGACCCTCTACGTGAACGGGCTGGTGCACGGGCCGCTCACGGACGGCATGGAGCTGGAGCTGCCGCCGGGCGCGTACGAGCTCTCGGCGCGGGACGGCGAGGCGCTGGTGGCGAGCCAGACGGTGACGCTGGAGGCGGGCTCGGCGGTGGACGTGAGCCTCAGCATGCCCGCGGGCGAGCTGGACGCGCCGCCCGAGGAGGCGGCCCCGGCGGAGACGCAGGAGCCCGAGACGACGGAGCCGCCGCGGAACGGCACCGACCGCAATGACACCGGTCGCAATGGCGCTGGCCGCAATGGTCGCGGTGGCAACGGGCGCAGTGGCAACGGACGCGGTGGCCGCGGTCAGCGCGGCGACGGCCCCCTCCCCAACAACCCCTTCCTCTGACCGCCGGGCGGGCCGCGATGATCCGCCTGCACCAGACGTTCGGCGCGCACACGGGGCGAGTGCTGGAGCTCGACCGGGACGTGATCCGGCTCGGCCGGCTGCCCGACAACGAGGTCTCGTTCGACCCGCACGCCGACCTGGACGCGTCGGGGCGCCACGCCGAGATCCGGCGGGAGGGCCCGCAGTGGGTCCTCGTGGACGTCGGCAGCCGCAACGGCACCCTGGTCCGCGGGCAGCCGGTCACCCGCCACGTGCTCGCGAGCGGGGACGAGATCGAGTTCGGGGTCGGTGGGCCGCGCATCCGCGTCGAGCTCCCGGGCGCCTCGAGGGGCCCTCAGATGACGGCGGAGGCGACGCCGGTCCAGGCCTACGCGACCGGCCCGGCGACCCCGATGGGGCACTCCGGGGACGGCTTCGCCGCGCCGAGCCTCCCGCAGATGCAGCACCCGACGCCGCCGCCTTCGCCGTTCGCGGGGCAGCCGAGCCCGGCGCCGATCTCGGCCCCCGGGATGACGCCCCAGCCGATCTCGTACCCGGGCCAGGCCCCCCAGTCGCAGCCGCCCCCGCACGGCTACCCGAGCCCGAGCGCGCCCTCGATGCCGGCCGCGACGCCGGGGCAGGGCGAGCGCCGCTACGGGCAGCGCACGGTGGGCATGATGATCCAGGCGGCCCTCCAGCAGGCCGACGCGCAGCGCCAGCAGGGGGGCAACCGCTCGACCGCCTTCATCCGGGCGGTCGCGCACGAGGCGGCGCAGTCGAGCTCGCGCGGGCTGAAGATCGCGGTGGTCCTGCTCGCGCTGCTGCTCCTGCTGACCCTCGGCGCGGTCATCGCGGTGTTCTTCTACGCCCGCTGGCAGGAGCAGGAGCTGCGCGACGAGAACGTGCGACTGCAGCACGAGATCGCCCAGCTCGGCGAGGGGGAGTCGGCCGAGCGGCAGCAGCTCGAGCAGCGCATCCAGTCGCTCAACGAGCAGCTCTCGGAGGAGGAGGCCGCCACGGGGACCACCATCGCCGAGCAGAACGACCAGGCGGTCTGGGTGCTGCTCTCGACCCGGACCGGTGGCCAGCGCTCGGTGGTCTGCAGTGCCTTCGCGGTGCGGCCCCGCGTGCTCGCCACCGCGGCCCACTGCGTCGGGGCGCTCGAGCGGGAGATGAGCCGCAGCCGCGAGGTGCGGGCGGTGCCGAACCGCGGCGGCGACGGGCTGCAGATCGAGCGCATGTGGCGCCACCCGCAGTACACCGCCGACGCGCCGGCGAGCCCGGACGTGGGGCTGCTCCGGGTGAGCGCGCCGACCTCGCAGCAGGTCCAGGTGGCCGACATGGGGCAGCTCACCGGGCTCCGCACCGGAGACGACGTGTTCGTGCTCGGCTTCCCGGCCGCGATCGCCGACGAGGGCGCGCCGGCCGCCGGCATCTCGACCGGGGTGGTCGGTCGGCTCACCGCGTTCGATGGCAGCGACCCCGGCAACGCGGCGCTCCGTCACCTGGTCTCCCACAGCGCGTTCTCCGACGAGGGCACCGCGGGCTCGCCGATCTTCGACCGGCAGGGGCGGGTGGTGGCGATCAACGCGGGCAACTTCCGGGCGCGGCGCCGGGTCGTCGACACCCAGACCCGGGTGACCCGCACCGTCGAGAGCGACACCCCCTACGCGTGGGGCGTGCGCGCGGACCTGCTCCTCCAGCTCCTCGCCGGCTTGCCGGAGTGAGCGGCGCCCGGTAGGTGGACCGGGAACGTCGGCCGGGGTGCCGACGTACCAGGGGGTCGAGATGACGAGGATCTGGCAGGTGGGCTGCCTGGCGCTGCTGTGCGCGCTGCCGAGCGCCGCCCCGAGCGTGGGCCACGCGCAGAGCGCCGGGGTGGTGCGGCGGCTGGTGTCGCAGGGGCGCATGGAGCGGCCGATGGCCCGCGCGGTGGCCGAGCGGCTCCACGAGGTCTTGCTGGAGAACGCGCGGGCCGGCGGCGACCGCTACGATCCGCTGCGGCAGCGCCTCGGGGCCCGCATGTTCGGCGGGCCGGGCGCGACCCGGGCCGAGTACGACGCGCGCCTCCGTCAGGTCGTGGAGCGCCTCGGGCGCGGGCTGACGGACGAGAACCTCGACGATCTGTTCTCGGGCGGGGAGGAGCCGGCGCTGTTCTGCGCGCGGGTGACCGGCCTGCCGATGGGGGACTGCGACGCGGTGGTGGCGGCGGCGACCCGGGCGCCGGCCGATCTCCCGCACCTGCCGCCCGACGACGGCGCCGCGCTCGAGGCGGAGCTGACCGGCGCCGGGATCGACGCGGCCCAGGCCCGGGAGATCCGGGAGGCGATGGCGCGCACCCTGCTGTCGGTGCCCGCGTCGGTGGATCGCAGCCCGCGCGGTCGGCGGCTCGGCGCGTTGCTCGAGGCGTGCCCGGGCGGGCTGGGCGACCTCGGCGCCCAGGTGCGGGCCTGGCACCTCGGCCCGACGAGCGGGATGGTGCAGTGCGTGGTGCGCGAGGTGGCACGCCGGGCGGGGCGCGACGCCCCCGCCCTGGTCCGGGAGACGTTCGGCGTGCGGGCCGCGGTGCCGCTCCTCCGGTGGGCGCACGGTCAGCCGGTGGTCGAGCCGATGTCGCGAGACGCGCTGATGCGCCGCGCGCGCGACCACTACCAGGCGCGCCGCTGGGCGGCCGCCGCGCAGGACTACGCGCAGGTCACCGAGCGCGAGCCGGGCTACGTCGGCGGCTGGCAGGGCCTCGCGGTGAGCCGCATGCAGGCGGGGGACGCGGCCGCGGCGGCCGACGCGTACCGTCGCGCGACCCGGCTCGCGCCGCGGGACGCGGACCTCCAGGTCGGGCTCGCCCGGGCGCTCGCGCGGGCCGGAGATCGCGCCGGCGCCGAGGCGGCCTATCGGATGGCGCTCACCCTGCAGCCGGGCCGGCCGGACGCCGAGCGAGAGCTCGCGGTGTTGACGCGCCCGAGCGCGGCCGAGGAGGCGGCTCGGTGGCGGGCGCAGGCCCGGGAGCACTTCCGCGCCCGGCGCTTCCCGCTCGCGGTCGCCGCCTATCGTGAGGTGGTGAGCCGCTCGCCCGAGGACGCCGCCGCCCACGCCGGCCTCGGCGCCTCGCTCCTGGCCCAGGGCGACGCGGCCAGCGCGGCGCAGGCCTACGTCCGGGCCACCCAGCTCGCGCCCACCCAGGCCGCCTACTTCGCCGCCCTCGGCGCGGCCCAGGAGCGGGCCCGGGACGTCGCCGCCGCGACCGCCGCCTACCAGCGCGCGCTCGCCCTCGACCCGAGCGCCCGCCTCGCCCGCGAGGGGCTCGCTCGCCTGGCGCCCGCTCCGCCTCCGCCCGCCCTGCCTCTGCCCGCGCCGCATCCTGGAGCTGCCCCGGCGGCGCCGCCCGCCCCTCCGCCCGCTCGGCCGGCCCCGAGCGAGCCCGCCTTCGCGAGCGGGATCCCGGCGCGGCCTGCGCCACCGCCGAGCAGGGCGCCGACTGGGCCGCAGCTCCCCGAGACGCCGGCGCGCGCCGACATCGTGCGCACCCTCGGGCCGGTCGCGGCCCGGCTCGGCGCGTGCGCGCCGGAGCTCAGCGGCACGCTCCGCTTCCGGCTCGTCATCGTCGGCGGCACCGGCGAGGTGCGCGAGGCCGAGCTCGTCGGGGATCAGGCCGGCGCCGAGTTCGCGGGCTGCATGGAGGGCCACGTGCGGGGCGTCCGCTTCCCGCGCTTCAGCCGCGAGACCCTCGAGATCCAGTACCCCTTCGAGGTCACCGCCAGCGCGCCGCCGCCGAGCGAGTAGCGGCTTTTTTGACCGGGAGGCGTCCGGCGGGCGAAAGAGGCGTCGGAGGTCGACGCATGTTCGAAGGGTCCAGAGTCACGGACGCGGTCAGCTTCCACGCGCGGCGCGGGGAGCTGAAGAACGCTGTGCGCGTGGTGCGCGGGCGGACGCCGGAGCGCTTCCGCTGGAAGAAGGCCGTCGCGGGGGTCAGCCAGGTGACCGGCAAGCTCCGGGGCCTCGAGCGCATGCGCGTCGAGGAGCCGATCCGCGAGCTCGTGATCGAGCTGCCGGACGCGAACCTCAGGCGCGAGGTCGTGCTCGACGCGCGCAAGGCGGGCGTCGACCTCGACCGCGGCGAGATCCTCCCGCACCTCACCCTGGCCGACCTCCGGCGCCTGTCGTTCCTGGTGCAGGTCGACGTGCGTCGCTTCCGTCGCCACATGAAGCTCCCCGGTGACTTCCACGAGCCGATCGACACCGCCGGCGCCGTCGTCGTCGGCCGCGCGATCAGCGAGTACCACCGCAGCCGCGCGCACAAGCTCTGGCTCAGCGTGCCCGACCCGGACGGCCCCAACGCCCTCCGACGTCACCACCAGCTGATGCTCCAGAACGCCGACAAGGAGCGCCGCGAAGCCGAGAAGTGGGGCGCGCTCGCCAAGGCCCTCATCGAAGGCAAGTAGGTCGCGTCTCAGCGCGTCGCGCGGACGCGCTCGAGGCGAGCGCGGTCGGCGCGGAGCGGGGCGAGGTCCGGGTCGATCTCCATCGCGCGCCGGTAGTGCCCGGGCGGGCGGCGCTGGTCGACCAGGAAGTCCGGCACCGCGTCCTCCGTACGGAGCGCGCGGGTCAGCTCGCGCTCGCAGCCGTCGAGGTCGCCGGTGCGGCACAGCGCGCAGGCGAGGTTGTAGCGGGTCGGGGTGGCGTCGGGGTGCTCGGCGAGCGACCCGCGCAGCAGCGGGATGGCGGCCGCGTAGTCGCCGGCCATCGCGTGGGCGTGGGCGATCCCCTCGCGCGCCGCCCAGCGATCCCGCGGGCCCAGCGTGCAGCCCTCGTCGTGCAGGGCCAGCGCGCGCTCGAAGAACGGGCGGGCCCGCTGGGGCGCACCGTCGCGGAGCAGCAGCTCGCCGAGGCGGACTCGCGCGGTGGCCGAGCCCGGGTGCTCGCCGACCAGCGCCTCGAGGCCGGCGATGGCGCCCGCGAGGTCGCGGTCCGCGCTCTCCACGAACAGCGCGATCTGGGACGGGTCGTCGGAGCCGCCCTCGCATCGTCGCGCGCCGCCGCCGCGGGGAGGCCGGGGCGCGTCTTCGGCCTCCGGCGCCTCGGCGGGCGCCGCGGGAGGAGGCTCCACCTCGCACCCCGCCAGCGCCCCGGCCAGGAGCAGCGCCATCGCGAGCCGGATCGAAGGCACGCTCAGAATTCGACCTGCATCAGGCTCACGGTCCCGAGGGTGCCCGGCTCCGGGCCGCTCTGCGAGGTGCCGATGAGCACGCCGGCGGTGACGCCGCCGCCGATGACGAGCACCGCGAGCAGCGTCCAGAACCACCACTCCTCGGCGACGCTCCCGCCGCCCGAGGGCTCGACCGGCGCCGGGGTGGGGCTCTGCTGCACGATCACGCGCGCGTCGCCCGGCGCCTCGGCCGGGATGCGCACCTGGAGCGGCTCGGCCGCCGAGCCGATGCCCCCGATGCGCGCCTGCGAGGGGGCGAGCGCGATCACGTGGTAGGCGACGTCGGTGGGGCTGGAGGCGTCGCCGACCACCGGGATGCGCGCCTGGTAGATCCCGTCGGGGCGGCGGCTCATCACCGCGCGGGACTCGCCCTCGCCGGCGATGCGGTAGACCAGCCGGAGCTCCGCGACGGCGTCCGCGCCCTCGCCGACCTGGACCTCGATCGTGGGCGGCTCGCGCCGGGTCGGGGTCGGCGGCCGATGCGACAGCGCGACCTCGATCGGCGTGGGCTGCGACTCCCGGGCCCGGGCGAACGCGCTGATCACCGGCGGGCTCGCGTCGGGGTCGGTGAGGCGATGATCGGGGTCGCGCGCGTAGAGGCGCCGGAGCGTCTCGGTCGCGTCGCGCTCCTGCCGGTTGGCGATCTGCGCGGTGGCGAGGACCTCGAGCGCGGCGTTCCGGTCGGCGGCCGAGAGATCGGTCCGCGCGAGCAGCGCCTGCGACTGCTCGATCGCGTCCTCGAAGCGGGCCTGGAAGATGAGCTCGCGGATCGCGGACAGCTCGGCCTCCTGCGCGGACGCCGAGCGCGGCGCGAGGCAGGTGAGCAACAGGGCCAGCGAGAGCGCCGTACGCAGCATGGTCGCGAGCCTACCCCCGCAGCCCCTCGGCGCCAACGACACCTCTGCGACGTCGCCGAGCCGTTCAGCCCGTGAGCTTCGCGAGGTCGGCGGCGAGCGCGTCGAGCAGGGCCTCGCCGCGCGCCTTCGCGGCGTCGACCGTCTCGCCGTCCTGCATGTCGACGCGCACGTCGAAGTAGTACTTGATCTTGGGCTCGGTGCCGCTCGGGCGGAGCATCACGCGGTGGCCGCCGGCGAGCTCGTAGGCGAGCACGTTGCCCTTCGGCAGCTCGATCGCGCTCGTCGCTCCGTCCTTGGTGACCCGCTCGGCGGTGAGGATGTCCATGCGGGCGAGCACCTCGTGGCCGCCGATCGAGGTGGGCGGGGCGCCGCGCACCTTCTCCATGATGCCGCCGATCTTCCGGGCGCCCTCGACCCCCGGGTGCACCTCGGAGATCTGGCGGCTGAGGTACATGCCGTAGCGGCGCCACGCGCTCTCGAGCTCGTCGAGCAGGGTGCGCTCCCGGCTCTTGCACCACGCGGCCATGTCGGCGAACACCACCGCGGTGCCGATGCCGTCCTTGTCGCGCACGAGCCGGCCGACGGTGTAGCCGAGCGCCTCCTCGTAGCCGAACACGAAGCGCGCCTCGCCCTTCTTGTTCAGCTCCATCGCCCGGTTGGCGATCCACTTGAAGCCGGTGAGGGTCTGCTCCCAGCGCGCGCCGTGCTGCTCCGCGATCGCGCCGAGCATCGGCGAGCTGACGATGGTGTTGATCACGACGCGGCCGTCGCCGGCGGGCCCCTGATCGAGCAGGTAGTGGCCGAGCAGCGCGCCGACCTCGTTGCCGGTGAGCTGCACGTAGGCGCCGCTCCGATCGCGCACCGCGACCGCGAGCCGATCGGCGTCGGGATCGTTCGCCATCACCACGTCGGCGCTGCGCTTCTCCGCGAGGGCGAGCACGAGATCCATCGCGCCGTCCTCCTCGGGGTTGGGGAACTCGACGGTCGGGAAGGCGCCGTCGGGCTCCGCCTGCTCCGGGACGGAGTGCACGTCGGTGAACCCGGCGTCGGCCAGCGCCGCGAGCGCGAGCGCGTTGCCCACGCCGTGCATCGCCGTGTAGGCGATCGAGACGTCGCGCGGCAGCCCCGGGTGGATCTGCAGCGCGCGCACCCCGTCGAGGTAGCGGCGCTCGAGCGACTCGCCGAGCAGCGCGTAGAGGCCCTCGTCCTCGGCCTCGCCGAGATCCTTCTGCGGGATCGACGCCACCCCGCCCACCGCGGCGATGGCCTTCGCGATGCCGCCGTCGATCGGCGGGATGATCTGGGCGCCGTTCTCCCAGTAGACCTTGTAGCCGTTGTAGGCGGGCGGGTTGTGGCTCGCGGTGACCATGATGCCGGCGGCGGCGCGCCGGTCGAGGCAGCTGAAGGCGAGCACCGGGGTCGGCACGACGTGATCGAAGGCGTGCACGCGGATGCCGAAGCCGGCGACCACCCGGGCGGCGTCGTCGGCGAAGACCCGGCTGTTCTTCCGGCCGTCGAAGCCGATGCAGACGCCGCGCTCCTTCGCGTCCGGCACCGTCTCGAGCAGGTGCGCGCAGAGCCCGGCGGTGGCCCGGAGCACCACCTTCCGGTTCATGCGGTTGGGCCCCGCGCCGAGGAGCCCGCGCAGGCCGGCGGTGCCGAACTGCAGGGCGCCCCGGAATCGGTCGGTCAGCCCGTCCGCGTCGGCGCTCGCGAGGAGCTGATCCAGCTCGCCCACGGTCTCCGCGTCCGGGTCGTCGGCCTTCCAGGCCTCGACGTTGCGCTTCAGCTCCTCGGTGATGCTCATCTCGCCGGATTCTTTCATGCCCCGGCCGCCCGGGGAAAGAGGGAGGTCCCCCTCAGCGAACGACGATCGCGCCGTCGTACATGTCCATGCCGCAGGTGAACCGCAGCTCGCCCGCCTCGGCGGGGGTGATCGTCACCTCCACCGGCTCGTTCAGCGGGAGGCGGCGGCGGATGTCGTGGGCGGGGATCGCCAGCTCCTGACCGCAGCCCTCGTCGGTCGTGCGGGTGAAGACCAGGGTCAGCGGCTGGCCGGCGGTGGCCTGCACCTGGGCCGGGTCGTAGCCGCTCGCGTTCACCTCGATCTCCACGCGCGAGTCGTCCCCGCTCGCCGCCTCCTCTCCGCCGCAGGCAACGAGGGGGAGGGCGAGGAGCGCGAGGATCCACAGGAGGTTCTTCATGGTTCGGTCTCTTCTCTTTCGGGTTCGGGGTCGACCCCGCGCGAACGCCGCGCGAGGGGAAATAGGACGCTCAGCCGGTCTGCCAAGGTGGGAGACGCGGGGAGGAGACGGCCCCGGGCGCGGAGCTCTTCCCTCCAGCAGTAGAGCACCGGGACGACGAAGAGGGTGATCAGCTCGAACGCCATGCCGCCGACGCTCGGCAGCGCCATCGGGACCATCACGTCGGCGCCCCGGCCCTGCGAGGTGATCACCGGGATCAGGGCGAGGATGGTGGTGGCGGTGGTCATCAGGCACGGGCGCACCCGGCGCAGGCCGGCGTCGAGCACCCGCGCGCGCACCTCGGCCTCGTCCGCGGCCGGCCCCTCGTCGAAGCGCTGCTTCAGGTAGGTGCTCATCACCACGCCGTCGTCGGTCGCCACGCCGATCAGCGCGATCACGCCCACCCAGACCGCCATCGAGAGGTTCACCGTGCCGACCCGGAAGAGCTCGCGGAGCGAGACCTCGAAGAGGGTGACGTCGAGGAACCAGGGCTGATCGTAGAGCCAGAGCAGGATGAAGCCGCCGCTCACCGCGACCGCGACGCCGGTGTAGATGATGAGCGCCGTGCTGACGCGGCGGAACTGGAGATAGAGCAGGATCAGCACCAGGCTCAGGGCGATCGGGATGAGCACCGAGAGCTGCTCCTCGCTCCGGAGCTGCGCCTGGTAGCTCCCCGCGAAGGCGTAGGTGACGCCGGCCGGTCGCTCGAGCCGGCCCTCGGCCTCGAGCCGGGCGAGGTGCCGCTGCGCCGCCTCCACCGCGTCGACCTCGGCGACCTCGGGGTCGCGATCGAAGAGCACGTAGCTCGTCAGGAAGGTGTCCTCGCTGCGGATCATCTGCGGGCCGCGGGTGAGCCTCAGCGCGGCGAGCTGCTCGAGCGGGATCTGCGCGCCGCCGGGCGCGGCGACCATCACGCGCCGGAGCGCCTCGAGGGAGTCGCGCTCCTCGCGCATGTAGCGGACGCGGACCTCGAAGCGCTCGCGTCCCTCGACGGTGCGGGTCAGCGGCATGCCGCCCACCGCGACCGAGAGCACGCGCTGCACGTCCTCCACGCGCAGGCCGAAGCGGCCGATGGCCTCGCGGTCGAGCTCGATCTCGAGGTAGGGCTTGCCGACGACGCGCTCGGCGAAGACGGTCTCGGCGCGGAGCGCGGGCACGTCGCGGAGCGCGACCTCGAGCTGCTGACCGAAGCGCTCGAGGCTCTCGAGGTCGGGGCCCTGGACCTTGATGCCCATCGGCGCGCGCATGCCGCTCTGGAGCATCACGATGCGGGCGTTGATCGGCATCAAGACCGGCGCGCTGGTGAAGCCGGGCATCTGCGCCGCGGCGACGATCTCGTCCCAGACGTCGCGGGGCGTGCGGACGTGGTCGCGCCACTGCCGCACCCGCTCGCCGTCGACCACCCGGTACTCCGGCACGTAGGTGATGATGGTCTCGATCATCGAGACCGGCGCCGGATCGAGCGCGCTGTCGACCCGGCCCCACTTGCCGACCACCCGGTCGACCTCGGGGATCGCCGCGATGGCCGCGTCCATCTGCGCGATCCGCTCGCGCACTTCGCCGACCGACGCGTGCGGCATCGTGGTGGGCATGTAGAGGTAGGCGCCCTCGTCGAAGGGCGGCATGTACTCGCGGCCGAAGCCGGGGAGGTCGCCGGCGAGCTTCGCCACCGGTCCGCTCTGTCGCACGCTCGACGGGAGCCAGCCGAAGACCCCGTCGACGCCCAGCCACGCGGTGACGCCGAAGAGCACGATCAGGGCGGGCAGGGTGAGGAACGCGAGCTTGTGGCGCAGGCACCACGAGAGCAGCGCGGGGTAGGCGCGCTCGAAGAGCAGGAAGGTGCCGAGCACCGCGACGACCACCGCGGCGACGACCACCACGTTCGCGAGCGCGCGCCCCGGGCCGAGCGGCATCCAGGCGTCGGCGAGCACGAGGGTCACGACGAGGACGCCGACCGTCACCTCGAGGCGATCGATCCAGCGGGCCGCGGGGCCGGAGAGCTGGGGCTTGGCGAGCCGCGCCGCCCCGAGCGCGATCACGAAGAGGCCGGCCGGCAGGTGGTGCGCCGCGAGCAGCGCGCCGAGCCCGACGAGCGCCCAGTCACGCGCGTGGCCGAGCCGGAAGAGCGCAAAGACCCGCCCCGCGCCGGCGGGGACCGCGGCCGGGCGCTCCCGCATGACCCAGTGGGCGAGGGCGGGCAGCGCGAAGAGGGCGAGCAGGAGCGCGCCGAGCATCGCGAAGGTCTTGGTGTAGGCGAGCGGCACGAAGAGCCGCGCCTCGGCGTCGGTGAGCCCGAAGACCGGGAGGAAGCTGACCACCGTGGTCAGGGTCGAGGTGAGCACCGCGGGCGCGACCTCGGCCGCCGCCGTCTTCACGATCTCGCCGCGGTCGGCGCCCGGGGGCGCGGCGTCGAGGTGCTGCGCGATGTTCTCGGTCAGCACGATGCCCATGTCGACCATCGTGCCGATCGCGATCGCGATCCCTCCCAGCGCCATGATGTTCGCGTCGACCCCGGTGAGCTTCATCGCGATCAGGGCGAGCAGGACCCCGAGCGGGAGCACGGCGCCGATGACCAGCGAGCTGCGCAGGTTGCGCAGCATCACCAGCACCACGAGCACGGTGATCAGGATCTCGTGGAAGAGCGCGGTCGAGAGGGTGTCGATGGTCTCGTGCACCAGCTCGGAGCGCTCGTAGAACGGGACGATGGTCACCTGGCTCACGGTGCCGTCGTCGAGGGTGCGCGACGGCAGGCTCGGGGCGAGCTCCGCGATGCGCGCGTTCACCGCCTCGATGACCGCGAGCGGGTTCTCGCGATAGCGCGCCACCACCACGCCGCCGACCGCCTCCGCGCCGGCGTCGTCGAGCCCTCCGCGGCGAGGCGCCGGGCCGAGGTGCACGTGGGCGACGTCGCGCACCCGGATGGGGGTGTGATCGCGGCTGTCGACCACCGCCTGCTCGAGGTCCTCGAGGTCTTCGAGGAAGCCGACGCCGCGCACCAGGTACTCGACCCGGTTGATCTCCAGGGTGCGGGCGCCGACGTCGAGGTTGGAGGCGCGCACCGCCCCGGCGACCTGCTCGAGGGTGACGCCGTGGGCGCGCAGGGCGTCGGGATCGACGTCGACCTGGTACTGCCGCACCATGCCGCCGATCGACGCGACCTCGCTGACTCCGGGCGTCGACTGCAGCGCGTAGCGGACCGTCCAGTCCTGGATCGCGCGCAGCTCCTGCAGGTCCCAGCCGCCCACGGTGCGGCCTTCGGGGTCGCGGCCCTCGAGCGTGTACCAGAAGACCTGGCCGAGCGCGGTGGCGTCGGGGCCCAGGGTCGGCGTGACCCCGTCGGGCAGGCGATCGCTGGAGAGCGACGCGAGCTTCTCGAGCACCCGCGCGCGCGACCAGTAGAAGTCCACCTCGTCGTCGAAGATCACGTAGACGGTCGAGAAGCCGAACGCGCTCGCGCTGCGCACCGTCTTGACGCCCGGGATGCCCAGCAGCGCGGTCGTGAGCGGGTAGGTGACCTGATCCTCGACGTCGCGCGGGGAGCGGCCCGGCCACTCGGTGAACACGATCTGCTGGTTCTCGCCGACGTCCGGGATCGCGTCGACCGGCACCGGGTCGCGGCCGGCGACGTCGAGGCCGGGCACCTCGAACGGCGCGTAGCGCAGGCCGAACGCGAGCAGCAGGCCGACCAGGAGGGCGACGATGGGCTTGGCGTCCACGAAGAAGCCCAGGACCGAGCGCCAGAGCGCGCCGCCTTCGCCGAGCGGCGGGCTCATCGCGCGCCCTCCGCCGACAGGAAGCCGCCCGGCGGCACCGTCTCGCGCACCGATCCGCAGGTGAGCATCGAGGCGCCGAAGTAGGCGTTGTCCACCGCCTCTCCGGCCTGCACCCACGCCGCGCCGCGGTCGTCGAAGGCCATCGGGCAGTGGGTCAGCCGGAGCGGCGCGTCGAGCGGGTTGCCGAAGGCGCGGAGCACGTCGGCGATCGCGGCGCTCAGCGGCTCGAAGGCGCCGCGGGCCGCCTCGAGCGACGCCGCGGACCCGATCCGCGCGGCCTCGGCCCGGATCCGCCCCGAGAGCTCGGCCCAGCGCGCCGCGGCGGCCTCGGGCGCGTCGGGGGTGAAGGCGGCGGTCGCGTCGTCGGCGGCGCCGGCCGAGCGCCGCGCGGCCTCCAGGTCGTCGTCCGCGAGCGCCCGCTGCACGTCGAGGTAGCGCTCGACGACGGGCCCGAGCCCGGCGCGGAACGCCGCAGGCAACTCGGCGTGCACGTCCGCGAAGGGATCGGCCTCGGACGCGGTCATGAGGCTGTCGCCGCCGCGGATTTGCAGATCGGCGTCGAGCGCGAACGCGCCCTCGGTGACCACGCGCTCACCCTCGGCGAGGCCGGCGACGACCGGGTAGTGATCGCCCGCGCGCGGCCCGAGGCGGACGGGGCGCGCGACGTAGGTGGGCGCGGGCCCGCCCTCGACCTCGACGTAGACGAGGGCGCGCCGTCCGGTGAAGAGCGGCGCGCTCGCCGGGACCACGAGGGGCTGGGTCGCGCCCGCCTCGGCGCTCGCGTCGAGGGTGGCCTCGACGAACATGCCCGGGCGGAGGCGGCCGTCCGGGTTGGCGACCTCGACCCGCACCCGGGCGGTCCGGGTGCGCGGATCGACGACCGGGTCGAGGAAGGCGACGCGTCCGTCCAGGGGCTCGCCGGAGAGGCCCTGCACCTCGAGGCGCACGCTCTGGCCGACCTCGAGGCGCGCGAGGTCCTGTTCGTACGCGTCGAGCTGCACCCACAGGCGATCGAGGTCGGCCAACCGGTAGAGCGGGGTGCCGGTCTGCACGTAGGCGCCCTCGGTCGTGAGCCGCTCGATGACGGTGCCGCCGAAGGGGCTGCGGATCGTGATCCGCCGGGCGGGCGACTCGGCGGCCTCGAGACGCGTCAGCTCCGCGTCGGGCACACCGAGGAGCCGGAGGCGCTGCCGCGCCGCCTCGAGGGTCGCGCGCGCGCCGGACCGGGCCAGCTCGCTCGCGCCCTCCAGCCGCTCGAGCTGTCGTCGCGCGGTGATGAGGTCCTGCTGCGCCGCGTAGATCTCGGGGCTGTAGAGGGTCGCCACCGCCTGGCCGCGGCGGATCCGCTGCCCCGTGACCCGGACGTGGAGGCGCTCGATGCGCCCGCCGACCCAGGCGGTGACGGTGTCGAGGGTGGTCTCGTCGAGCGCCACCCGACCGAGCAGCCGGAGCGCGCCGCCGCCGCCGAGCCGTCGGACCGGCGTGGTGCGCACGCGCGCGAGGGCGGCCGCGCGGGGGCTGAGGGTGACCTCGCCCGGCCCGGGCGCGTCGCCCGCGCGGAGCGGGATGAGGTCCATGCCGCAGATCGGGCAGAGGCCGGGCTCCGGCTGGCGCACCTGGGGATGCATCGCGCAGGTCCAGGTGGTCTCGGTCTCGTCGTGGGTGTGCTCGGCGTTGCCGTCGGGCGCGGTGCAGCGACCGACGGCGAAGGCGGCGAGCGCGGCGAGTCCCAGCGCTGCCAGCCAAGGAGCGGACCGCTTCAGCGCGGGCTTCATCGGCTCCTCCCGAGCTCGCTGCGTGGCGCGCCGACGAGGGCCTCGAGCCGGGCCCAGGCGGCGCCGTGGGCCGCGCGGGCGCGGGCCGCCTCGACGCTGATCTCGAGCAGCTCGCGCTGAGCGAGCAGGACCGCGGCGACCGGGGCGCGGCCGGTGACCTGGGCGCCGATCACCGACTCGTAGGCGCCGCGCGCCTGGGGGATCAGGGTGCGCTCGTAGAGGCGCAGGCGGCGGTGGGTGTCGCGGATGCGGCTCGTCGCCTCGGCCAGGGCGGCCCGGGCCGACAGCAGCGCGGCCTCGGCGTCGGCGCGCTCGGCCACGCCCTCCGCCTCCGCCGCGCGCTGGCGGTCCTCGTAGGCGCCCTGCCAGAGCGGGATCGAGACGCCGACGTCGAAGACGAGCGCGTCGTCCCCGCTCCCCGGCACCGGGCTCGCGGCCTCGCCGGTCTCGATCCAGTCGACGCCGACCACGAACCGCGGGAGGCGCTCGGCCTCGAAGGCGCGGGCTCGGGCGTCGTGCGCCTCGGCGCGGGCCGCGAACGCGAGCAGCTCCGGGTGGGCGGTGAGCCGCGCCTCGAGCGCGGAGGCGTCGGGGGGGAGCGCGGGGTCGGCCGCCTCGCGCGTGGTCGGGAGCGGCTCGTCGGGCCCGGCCGCGATCGAGGCGCGCAGCGCCGCCTCGGCCGCGCGCTCCTCCTCGTCGAGCCCGGCGAGCGCGTCGTCGAGCCGGGCCCGGCGCAGCTCCAGCTGGGCCGCGTCGGCGAGCGTCGCCTGCCCCACCTCGATGCGAGCCCGGACCGACTCGGCCGCCGCCTCCAGGAGCGAGACCTGCTCGCGCTGCGCGTCGCGGACCGCGCGCAGGGCCCAGAGCCGCCACCACGCGTCGGCCACCTCGGCGCGGAGCCGGAGCGCGCGCGCCTCGAACGCGCGCTGGGCGGCGCGCGCCGCGTGGGACTGCGCGTCCGCCGCCGCGGTCAGCCGGGTGGGCCAGGGGAAGGACTGGCGCACCATGACGCGGTGCCGCTGCGGCCCGACGCGGGTCTGGACCGGGAGCGCGTAGAAGCCGTAGCTCACCGTCGGGTCCGGCAGCGCGCGCGCCGCGCCGATGCGCAGCGTCTCCGCGCGCCAGCGCTGGTAGCCGGCGCGGAGCGAGGGGCTCCGGGCGAGCGCGCGCGCGACGTAGCCGTCGAGGCTGCCGTCGAGCGGCGCCTCCTCTTCGGCGGGACGCAGGCGGGCGCGGGCTTCACCGAGGTCGCGGTGGAGCGCGTCTTCGTGGACCGCGCCGCAGCCCACGAGGGCCAGCGCGATCATCCAGGGGATCGATCGAGGCAAGGTTCTTCTCCGAGACGGAATGCGGCTCGGCGCCTCCGGACGGAGGCGCACGGATCGAGCCCTCGCGCGCAGGTCGCGCGGGGCTCGCCGCGTCTCAGATCAGAAGGACGGTCGCTCGGAGCGCGCGGTCCGGTGGTCGCTCCGGCACGCTCTGGAGGGGCGTGCGAACGACCCGCGCCGGCGCCGGCGGGACCGACACCGCGGCCGCGATCCGGACCGACGGAGCAGGCGCCACCGAGAGGGCGGTGCTCGAGGCGTGAGGATCGCGCTCGTCGACCCAGCCGTAGTCGCAGCAGTCGCCGCCCGGCTGGGTGAAGCGCGTCTCGCTCGAGAGGTGGCAGCAGGCCCGCTCGCGATGCTCGAGCGTCCAGACGTCCGCGCACGCCTCCGGGTGCCCGATGGCCGCGAACACGACCGCCTGCACGCCGAGGAGCGTGAAGAACATCAGTCGTCGTGCCCGGGCCGGCGGCATCGCTCGGATCCTATGGACGCGTCACCGCCGCCGCAAGTCGGGTCATTCGGGGAGCCCGGCTTCGAGCCAGGCGACGAGGCGCTCGCGGGAGGCGTCGTCGGGGTAGGGGCCCGGGCCGACCGGGAACTGTCCGGCGGCCGGGGAGCCGCCGCAGCCGTCGGCGGTCGTCGGGCTGACGCCGCAGCGGATGCGGTCCATGTCGCGGCGCACGTGGGTGAGGGTGGTGTAGTCGCGGGACGCGCCGTCGTGGCACTCGTTGCAGTAGGTCGCGAACCAGTCGGCGGCGAACGTCTCCCAGGTGTCGGGAGGCGGACCGGCGTCCTCCATCGAGCCCGAGTCGGCGCTCCCCGCGTCGGTCGAGGGCGCGCCCGCGTCGGGGGCGGGTGCCTCACCGTCGCAGGCCGAGGCGAGGAGGAGGGCGATCGCGAAGAGGCGGCTCATGCGCGCCGTCTTATCACGCGTCGGGCGACGGATCGCGCGCGCACCCATGCCGGTGGTGGGTCCGCGATCGCCCCCACACCACATCTTGGGGTGTCGGAAGCGCCTCCGGAATCATGCGAGATCCATTGCGTTTTCTGGATCGACGAAGCGGATCCGGTGTGATCTAAAGCGCTGGTGCATCAGCCCTCGGACAGCAGCACCGACCGGGATCTGACCTGGGACGAGATCGACGCGCTGATCGGCGGCGAGGACGACTCGCTCGGCGATACCGGCACCCATTCGGTGATCCGCGGTGAGGACGAGCGCCTCGAGACCCTCACCCCGACCCCGCGCGCCATCCTCCGCACCGAGCAGGTGACGGTGGATCGGAGCGGCGGCTACGGCGCGATGATGGAGACCTTCGCCTGCCCGGTGGTCGAGCTCTTCTTCGACTACGGCGGCCAGCGCATCAACGCCTCCGACCCCCGCGACCGCTTCTTCAAGGCGGCGGCGGGCGGCATGAAGGTCGTGCGCCGCGACTTCGCGACCGAGACCCGGGCGCGCTGCCTGCTCGAGAGCTTCGGCGCGGTCGACCTCGAGTGCATGACGGAGTGGGCGGTCCCGCCGGGCAGCCGCGCGCACTACCTGCTCAAGTGCGACGGCGACGTGCACGACTACTGCGGGTTCACCGCCTGGGTCGTGCCGCAGCTCCGCAAGGTCGGCTGGGCGGTCGAGCTCGAGAGCGGCTACCCCTACCAGGTCGTCGGCGCCGACGCGCCCGACTGGTACGCCCGGGTCGAGCCCGACGAGCAGCGCCCCGACTGGTTCGGGCTCGAGCTCGGCGTCGAGCTGTCGGGCCGGCGGGTGAACCTGCTCCCGGCGCTGGTCGACCTCCTCGGCACCACCGCGGACGGCTCCACCCTCGCGAGCCTCGCCTCGCGCAAGAAGGCGATCGCGGTGCCGCTCCCCGACGGGCGCTACCTGACCGTGCCGCCCGAGCAGATCCAGGCGCTCCTGCGCGTGATCAGCGAGCTCTACGAGGGCGATGACGTCGACCCCGAGGTGCTCTCGTTCAGCAAGCTGCAGGCGGCCGCGCTCCCGCGCCTCGACGAGATCTTCCTCGACCCGGCGGACGGCGTCAGCGACCTCCGC
Source organism: Myxococcota bacterium (assembly GCA_036149055.1). Lineage (GTDB taxonomy): Bacteria > Myxococcota_A > Polyangia > Polyangiales > Sandaracinaceae > JAVJQK01. The sequence goes on from JAYZQJ010000235.1 coordinate 20,119, forward strand.
TGGGAGGGCGCGTCCTCGCACACGATGCGCGAGGTCGGCGAGATCCTCTCCACGCCGGTCTCGAAGATCGAGGCGCCGACCGGCCTGCGCGCCACCCTGCGCAGCTACCAGCAGACCGGCGTCGAGTGGCTCCAGCACCTCCGCACCTGCGAGGTCGGCGGCGTGCTCGCCGACGACATGGGCCTCGGCAAGACGCTCCAGACCATCGCCCACCTCGCGATCGAGAAGGAGAGCGGCCGGCTCGAGAAGCCCGCGCTCGTGGTCGCGCCGACCAGCCTCTGCCGCAACTGGGAGCGGGAGATCGCGAAGTTCGCGCCCTCCCTCTCGACGGTGGTCCTGCAGGGGAGCAAGCGCCACGCGCTCTTCGACGAGATCGAGAAGACCGACGTCGTCATCACGAGCTACCCGATCCTGGTGCGCGACGAGGAGCGCTTCGCCGAGCACGAGTGGCACCTCCTCATCCTCGACGAGGCGCACACCATCAAGAACACGCGCAGCCAGGCGCACCAGGCGGCCAAGCGGCAGGAGGCGACGCACCGCCTCTGCATCACCGGCACCCCGGTCGAGAACCACCTGGGCGAGCTCTGGGCGCTCTTCGACTTCCTGAACCCGGGCCTGCTCGGCGACGAGCTGAGCTTCCGGCGCTGGTACCGCATCCCGATCGAGCAGCTCGGCGACGAGGAGCGGCTCGCGACGCTGCGGCAGATGGTGAGCCCGTACATGATGCGGCGCCTCAAGCAGGAGGTCGCCACCGAGCTGCCGCCGAAGACGGAGCTGCTGCGCCCGGTCACGCTCGGCGGCAAGCAGCGAGAGCTCTACGAGAGCATCCGGGTCGCCGCCCACGGGGACATCCGCAAGCTCATCCAGAAGAAGGGCCTCGCCGCCTCGACGGTCCCGATCCTCGACGCGCTGACCAAGCTGCGCCAGGTCTGCTGCGATCCGCGCCTCGTGCCGATGCGGGCCGCGCGCGAGGTGAAGCGCTCGGCGAAGTACGAGCTGCTGATGGAGCTGGTCGAGAGCCAGCTCGGCCGCGGCCACCGCATCCTGATCTTCAGCCAGTTCACCCGGATGCTCGCGCTGATCGCGCGGGGCCTCGACGAGCGCAAGATCGGCTACCTCTCGCTGACCGGCCAGAGCAAGGACCGCCAGGGGCTCGTCGACGCCTTCGAGGGGGGCCAGGCGGACGTCTTCCTGATCAGCCTCAAGGCGGGCGGCGTGGGCCTGACGCTCACCAGCGCCGACACCGTGATCCACTACGACCCGTGGTGGAACCCGGCGGCCCAGGACCAGGCCACCGACCGCGCCTACCGCATCGGGCAGAAGAAGCCGGTGCACGCCTACAACCTCTTCGTCCAGGGCAGCGTCGAGGAGCGCATGCTCGCGCTCCAGGAGCGGAAGCGCCGCCTGGCGCAGGGGATCCTCAGCGGCGCCGGCGGGGGGCTGGCCCTGAGCGAGGACGACCTGGAGGAGCTCTTTGCCCCGCTGGGGTGACGAGCCGACGGATCTCGCCGCGCGTCGTAGGCTCGCCCCTACGACCCTCGTTCCGCGTGCCCCCATCGGGCCCCGGCGTCGGGTCGGCCCGCATCTTGCGGCTGGTCACGGCGGTGCGGGCGGAGAACGTCTGATGGAGAACGACAGCTCAAGCATGCGCCTCACGCGGGTGACCCCGCGTCGAGGACGCGCGCTCCTGGCGAACAAATACGAGCTGCGCGACCTGGTCGCGGTCGGCACGCTGACCGAGCTCGCGGTCGCGCATCAGCCCCTCATCGATCGGCGGGTCGCGCTCGACCTCGCGACCGGGAGCGGCCGGCGCGCGCCCTCGCGCTCGGGGGTGCGGAGCTACTTCCCGCTCGAGGTGGCCAAGCTCGAGCACCCCGCCCTCGCCAAGGTCTACGAGCTCTGCTGCGACGGTGACGCGGGCGCGTTCGTGGTGCTCGAGCACCTCGACGGGCCGACCCTGCAGGAGCAGGTGACCGAAGACGGGCCGCTCCGTCCCGCCGATGCCATCGCGCTCGGCCGGGCCCTGCTCGAGGTCGTCGCGGTGTTCCACGAGGCGGGGCTCGCCCACGCCGACCTGACCCCGAGCCACGTGGTCGCCGGCCGCCGGGGCACCCGGCTGCGTCACCACCCGCTCCGGGAGCTGATGGCGAGCGGCGAGGGGCCGCGGAGCAGCAGCTACAACGCGCCCGAGCAGATCCTGCGGGAGCCGGCCAAGGCGACGACCGACCTGTTCCGGATCGCCTCGGTGCTGTTCTTCGCCATGACCGGCGCGCCCCCCTTCGCGGGCGACGACCTCGACGTGGCGGTGCTGCGGGGAAGCCGGCCGGCGGCGTCGGAGCTGCGCCCGGGGCTGTCGCGGGACGTCGACGACTTCTTCGACCGGGCGCTCGCCCGCGATCCCATCGACCGCTTCGGCACCGCCGCCGAGATGCGCGAGGCGCTTCGACTCCTCGCCCTCTTCTCCGGCTATGCTCGTCACGCATGAGCAGCGGCGAATGGAGCGCGCCCGCGTTCGGGAGGTTTCGCCTCCTCGGCGTCGCGGGTCGGGGCGGCATGGCCGTCGTCTACCGGGCGCAGACCGTCGGCGCGTCCGGCTTCTCGCGGCCCGTCGCGCTGAAGCAGCTGCTCCCCAAGCTCGTCCTGCAGGAGGACTTCGTCCGGCTCTTCGTCGAGGAGGCGCGGGTCTCGGCCCGGCTCGATCACCCGAACATCGTGCAGGTGCACGACTTCGGCACCGACGCGCACGGCCACTACTTCCTCGTGCTCGAGTGGGTCGAGGGGCTCGACCTCGGGCGCTGGCTGGACGGCCTGCCGCGCGGCGTGAAGCCGGAGTGGACGCACGTGGCCTCGCTGGGCTTGCAGATCCTCGACGCGCTCGACTTCGCGCACCGTCACACCGGGGACGCGGGCGAGTCGGCTCCGGTGATCCACCGCGACATCAGCCCCGGCAACATCCTCCTCGGCGCGCACGGTCACGTGAAGCTCGCGGACTTCGGCCTCGCGCGGGCGATGGACCGGACCCGCATGACCGACGAGGGGGTGATCAAAGGCAAGGTCTCTTACGTCGCGCCCGAGCTGGCGAAGGGCGCCGAGCCGAGCCCCCGCACCGATCTCTTCTCGCTGGGCGCCACGCTCTGGGAGACGCTCGCCCGCCGGCGCCTGTTCGACGGACCGAACGACCTGACGGTGTTGATGAAGATCCTGCGGGAGCCCATCCCGAAGCTCGCCAGCGCCCGCCCCGAGCTGCCCGCCGCGCTCTGCGCGGTGATCGACAAGGCGCTCGCCAAGGCGCCCGACGACCGCTGGCCGACCGCGCGGGCGATGCGCCGGGCCCTCGTCGAGGTCCTTCTCGACGCGCGTCGCCTCCCGGAGCCGCTCGAGATCGCGCGCACCGTCGCGGCGGCGCGCGGCGCGAAGCGGCCCCCGTCCGAGCCGAGCCACGTGGTGCACACGCCCTCGCTGATGACCGACCTGCAGGCCCTCGCGCCGGACGACAGCGACGAGATCCCCTTCGACCTCGTCCCCGCCCAGGCGAACTCGGAGCCCTTCGAGCTCATCCCGCTCATCGATCCAGACTCCTGACGCCGCGACGAGCGCAGCGAGGTCGCCGCCCGCGCCACTCGAGTCGTTCGATCCCGCGCCAGCGGGCGGCCAGCGAGCGCGAGCCGCGACGGCAGGCGACGAGCGCAGCGAGGTCGCCGCCCGCGCGATGCCACCGTTCGATCCCGCGGCAGCCGGGCGGCCAGCGAGCGCAACGCGCGAGCGCGAGCCGCAGGGCCCCCCGCGCCCCGCGCTGGGGTCGCGGCGCGAGCGCGAAGCGCGAGGCGCCGGCGGAGTCGGGAGGGGGGCCATTGGCGCTTTGCCCAATGGGGGGAGGGTTTG
>JAYZQJ010000236.1:0-6871 GCA_036149055.1 Myxococcota bacterium
CGCCGCCGCCCGCCGCCGACGCCCCGCCCTGGGCCGCCGGAGGACCAGCCCCCGCGCCCCCCGCGGCGAGCGCGCCCGCCTGGGCCGGCGCCCCCGCCGCCGCGCCGGCGCCCTCGAACGAGCCGGCCGTCTACACGCCTCCGCCCGCGAGCGGCGCGAGCCCCGGCTTCGACGCGACCGATCCGAACCGCCCCGCGCTCGGCGGCTCGGGCGGCGGCTTCGCGTCCACCGCGCTGGACCGACCCGCCTTCGACTTCGACGCCAAGGCCCCGCCCACCGATCAGGGCGGCTGGGCGGCCCCGCCGACCGGCGCCGCGGCTCCGGCGGCCGCCGCCGGCCCTCCGCCCGGCGCGCGCCCCGCCAAGCCCGTGCCCCCCTCCGACACCGGGCTCAAGATCGCGCTCGCCGGGGTGGTGGTGGTCATCGTCCTGCTCTTCGTCGCCCTCGTCGTCGGCGTCGTGCTCTCGCTCGGCGACGACACGGAAGGCGCCGCCGAGACCGAGCAAGTCGAGGACTGATCTCAGACGCCCCTCGGCTCCAGGTGGAAGAGGTCGATGCGGCCGCCGAGCCGCAGGGTGACGTCCATCACCAGATCGCGGGACACGGGGGTGTCGAGGCCGAAGTGCTGGCGCAGGCCGACCCCGCCGCCGACGATGAAGTTGCCGAGGTGCCACGACAGGTCGAGCGCGAAGCGCCAGCCGAGCGCGCCGTGGTCGAGCGAGGCGGCGGCGGCCCGGCGCGCGTCGACGTCGGGGCCGTTGGGGGTGCCGCCGACGCCCTCCCCCGCGTCCGCGTAGAGCCCGCTCAGCCCGAGCACGCCGCTCAGGTGCACGCGGGTGTCGCCGCCGCTCATGCACGGGAACAGCACCCGCCCGGCGAGCCCCGCGTCGACCATCGTGGAGCGGAAGGCGTGTCCGTCGACCAGGCCGAGCGCGGGGCCGGCGTGGTGCGCCGCTGCGACCGCGGCCCCGAGCTGGAAGTAGCGGTTGCCCCCCACGTAGAGGCGCGCGTCGGCGCCGAGCAGGAGCCCGGTCTGGTTCTCGTAGCCGTAGCCGGGCACGAGGTCGGCGGCGGCGGTCGACCGATCGGCGACGCCCACCGGGAGGGTGAGCTCGAGCTCCACGTCGTCTTGTGCGTGGGCCGTGCCGGCGAAGGCGGTGAGCGCGAGGGCGGTGAGAGCGAGGGCGAGCGAGCGGGTGTTCATGAGTTCCTCCGGGTGCTGAAGCTGCGAGCCGGGGGCCGCGGGCGCGAATTACAAACCCTCACATCCTCGACCTTCACCCGGCGGCGCGCGGGGTGTTACAAGTCGCGTGCCTCTCGGGAGACACGATGACGGCGAAGGTATCGACCTCGATCGCAGCTGCCCTCTTGGCCCTCGCGCTGACCCACACCGGCGTCGCGTCGGCGCAGCGCTGCGCCCTCCTGCCTCCGGGCGAGCCCCCCGAGGGCGCGCCGGCCCCGGAGGCCATGCAGGACAGCGCGCGGGCGAGCGTCGTCAGCGGCCTGGAGGCCGAGGGCGTGACCGTGATGCCCTCGGACGAGGCGCCCCTCGAGGGCGCGCTCGCGGAGTGCAACGCGCTCGAGTGCGGCGGTCAGGTGGTCGGCACGCTCGGCGTGGACTTCGCGGTCCTGGTGACCGTGTGGGCGCCGCGCGGCACCCCGACCTCGGTGGTGGTCACCCTGATCGGCGCCGACGACGCCACCGCCGGCGACGCCCCGGTGGTGGCCGGGGATCTCGCCGGCGCGGCCCGCGAGGCCCTGCAGGCGGCGTGGCAGCGCTGGCGCTCCAGCCGGCTCGGCCGGCTCGAGATCCGGAGCGAGCCGACCGGGGCCGCGGTCTCGGTCGACGCGCAGCCGGTGGGCGAGACCCCGCTCTCGCACGAGGTGCTCGCGGGCCAGCGCGTGGTCCGGCTCGAGCTCGACGGACACCGGCCCGAGGAGCGCACCCTCGACGTGGCCACCGGGCAGGTCGCCGAGATCGACGTCACGCTGGAGCCCGAGGGCGACACCGACCCCGGCACGACCGGCACCTACACCGAGCCCCACTGGGCCAACTGGGTGATCGGCGGCGCGCTCGCGGCCGCGGGCGTGGTCGCGCTCATCTCACCGCTCCAGACCGCGGCCCGCGAGGGAGAGTGCGTCGACGCGCCCGCGCCCGGCTTCTGCCGGACCGAGGTCCGCTTCGGCGCCGCCAGCGGCGTGCTCACCGGGGTCGGGGTCGCGGCGCTGATCGGCGGCGCGGTCTTCTTCATCGCCCAGCCGATCCAGATGAGCACCGTCATCACCCCCGACTCCGCGTCGCTCCAGCTCAGCGGCACCTTCTGAGCGGCCGACCGCCTAGCCGACCTGGGTGAGGATGCCCCAGGCGACCGCGCCGAGGACGCCGAGGATCATCAGGGCGAGCACCACGATGCCGATCGTGAGCCAGAGATCCGAGCGGTCCTTCTTCTTCGTCCGCTTCACCGCCGGCAGCGCCACCTCGGTCGGGGCCTGCGCGCTGCGGCGGCGGACCTTGGCCGCGTCCATCTTCTGACGGATCTTCGCGAGGTCCTCTTCGCGCAGCGCGTCGAGCTCGAGGCTCGGGGAGACCTGGATCTTCGGCTCGTTGGGGTCCACCACCGGGGTCGGTCGTCGCACCTCGGGCACCGGCTCCATCCCGCTCGGCGTGCCGTCGGGGTCGGTGGCCAGGTCCCAGTTGCCGCTCGTGGGCGGGGCCGGCTCGGCCTGGGTCGGTCCGTCCCAGCTGTCCGGGAGCGGGGTCTCCACCGTCGCCCCGCCCATGCCGGGCATCGTGCGCCCGGCCCCTGGATGGAAGGGCGAGACGCGCTCCTCGATGGTCCGCAGCGGATCGCCGAACCCGCCGTCGAGGGCGGGGAGGTCCTGCATCGTGGCGTCGTCGCGGGAGTCGTCGCTCATGCCGTGGCCGGCAGCCTATCACGCGCCGCTTGCACGGAACCCCTCGTGAAGCGACCATGAGGGCCCCGAACCGCGCTTCAGACGGGATCCGAAACATGGCCGAACGCGTCCACCTCCCCATCGCTCCAGGCGACGAGGGCAGGACCACCGATGACCTGGGCGTGCGCACCGAGGTGCGCGAGGAGGACGAAGGTCCGGTGCTCGGGCTCGCCGATCCCTGGAAGGATCGCAAGCCGGATCCGGCGCGCGCGGTCAGCTGCATCATGACCGACAGCCTCTACGTGAAGGCCAACGGCGAGATGCCCTGCTGGTGCGACTCGGGCGAGCAGCTGATCCTCGAGACGCTCACCGTCGAGAAGCTCATGGACCCGAGCTTCGACGTCTTCAATCACCCGAAGATCCAGACCATCCGCGGCGCGTTCCACCGCGAGGACCGCTACCCCTTCCCGAGCACCTGCCGGAAGTGCGCGATGGTCTACCCCGACGCCGAGCGGGATCGCGCCCTCTACCGGGACCGCATCGACACCCTGCACGTCGAGTCCAGCTGGCTCTGCAACCTCGACTGCCCGCTCTGCATCCCCAAGAAGGAGCGCAAGTCCCTCAAGGACCCGCCCTTCCACGTCGAGCCCTCGCTCTGGGTCGCGCTGGTCCACAACCTCAAGCTGCACGGCGTCAAACACATTCGCATGCTCCACTTCGAGGGACGCGGCGATCCGCTGATGCATCCGCACCTGGGGCACCTCTCGAAGGTGTTCCACCTGAGCTACCCCGAGGCCATCATCCAGGCCACGACGAACGGGAACTTCCCCTTCAAGGACGACCTCTTCGAGGGCGGGCTCACGCACCTGCGGATCAGCGCCGACGGCGCGCGCGAGGAGAGCTACCAGACCTACCGGCGCGGCGGGAAGTTCGCCAAGGTCCACCGCTTCATGGCCGACGCGGCGGAGTGTCGGACCCGCCTCGGCCTCGAGGAGCGCGTCCACATCGAGTGGAAGTACATCCTCTTCGAGTGGAACGACACCGACGAGGAGATGCTCGAGGCCTACCAGATCGCCAACGACCTCGGCATCGAGCTCTCCTTCTGCCTGACGCCCTGGGAGGGCAAGTCGCTGCGCTTCGACAACGACAACCTCTCCGAGAAGCTCGCCGAGATCATGCCCTCGGCGCAGAACCGGCCGACCCGGCACATCGAGCTCGGGCTCGATCACCAGAACGACGCAGCGGAGTAGCGGGGGGTCAGGAGTAGCCATGGTCAGGAGCAGCCGCTGGTGAGCCGTCCCCCCCGCGCCTCCATCATCGTCGTCGAGTGGCGCACCGCCGCCTACCTCCCCCGCTGCCTCGAGGCGCTCGAGGCGTCGGAGCTGCCGCGAAGCGACTTCGAGATCATCGTCGTCGACAACGACTCGCCGACCCCGATCGGGCACCTGCACGACGCCTTCCCGCAGGTGCACTTCGTCGCCGCGCGCCGCAACCTCGGCTTCGCGGGGGGCTGTCAGCTGGGCCTCTCCCGCGCTCGGGGCGACGTCGTGCTGATGGTGAACCCGGACTGCGTCGTGGCCCCCTCGTGGCTGGCGCAGATGCTGGCCGCGTTCGACGACCACCCGCGCGCCGGCGTGGTCGGCTGCAAGCTCGTGCACCCCGGCACCCGCGTCCTCCAGCACGCGGGCGGGCAGCTCTTCGCCAACGGGCGCAGCGAGCACCGGGGCCGCGACGAGGCCGACCACGGGCAGTACGACGAGCCGGCCGAGGTCGACTACGTCTGCGGCGCGGCGCTCGGGGTGCGGCGCCGGACGATCGACGAGGTCGGCTTCCTCTCGGGCGCGTACTTCCCCGCCTACTACGAGGAGACGGAGCTCTGCGTGCGGGCGCGGCGCGCGGGGTGGCGGGTGCTCTACACGCCGCACGCCCGGGCGGAGCACCACGAGTCGGTCGCCTCCGGCGGCGCCCTCGGCGAGGTCTACCTGCACCGCTACCACCACGGGCGCATGCGCTTCGTCTACCGGAACACGGCGCCGCTGCGCCTGCTGACCGAGTTCCTCCCCGCGGAGGCCGCCTGGCTCGCTCACATGGACAAGCGCGAGCGCTGGATCTGCGCGCGGGCCTACGGGAAGGCGCTGCTCGACGCGTGGCGCGAGGAGCGGGGGACCGCCCAGCCCGGCGACGTGAGCGCGGAGCGCCCGCCCGCGGCCCCCGCGCCGCTCACCGGACGGGCCCGAGAGATCCCGATCGCGGCTCCGCGCCGCGCCTCGTCCCGCCCTCCCGCCGCACACTCCTCCGGGGCGCAGCAGCCGGCGCTGGAGAGCGAGGGCTAGATGTCGCGCGTCGTCGTCTTCGGGCTCGGCCCCATGCGCTGGGAGCAGAGCACGCGCCTCTTCGCGCTCCCGCTCCGCACCTGGCACTTCGCGGCCACCCTCGCCCGGGACCGTCACCAGGTCTTGCTGTTCTCGATGCGAACCGCCGCCTTCGAGGGCTGGCCGCCGGAGAAGGTCACCAAGGTCGAGCGGGACGGCGTGACCATCTACTCGCTCAGCGAGCACCTCCTGCACGAGCGTCCGGACTGGGTGCACGCGCGCATCGCCGAGTTCGAGCCCGACTGCGTGGTGGGCGTGAACAAGGACCCCGCCGCGGTCGCGGTGAACTTCGCGGGCGCGCTGCCCTTCTGGGCGGACATCAACGGGGATCCGATGGCCGAGGCCCAGGCGAAGGCCGAGGCGGTCGGCACCGACATGTGGACGGGGGAGTTCTACCGGCGCTTCTCCACCGCGCTCATGCGCGCCGACGTCTTCTCCACCTGCTCGACCCCGCAGCGCCACGCGCTCATCGGTCAGCTCTCGATGCTCGGCCGCCTCACCGGCGGCAACGCGGGCTACGAGATGGTGCACGCCGTCCCGAACTCCATCGACGACGAGGAGCTGCGGCTGCTCTCGACCCTGGAGCGGCGCCCCCGGGGCCCCGGCGATCCCTTCGTGCTGCTCTGGAGCGGCGGATACAACACGTGGTGCGATCCCATCCTTCTGTACGAGGCGGTGGACCGCGCGATGACGGAGGCGCCCCAGCTGCGCTTCGTCTCGACCGGCGGGGCCATCGGCGGGCACTACACCGAGGGCTACGACCGCTTCCGCGAGCGGGTCGCCCGGAGCGGCCACCGCGACCGCTACCACTTCGCCGGCTGGGTGCAGACGGCGGAGCTGCCGGCGTACTACGGCGACGCCGACGCCGCGATCCTGACCGACCGCTTCGGCTACGAGGGGCTCCTCGGCGCGCGCACCCGCATGCTCGACTGGCTCGCGGCCGGGCTGCCGGTGGTCTCCACGCGGCTGAGCGAGATCAGCGTCGAGCTCGAGGAGGTCGGCGCCGCGCTCTGCTCGGAGTGCGAGGACATCGACGCGATGTCCCAGAACATCCTGCGGCTCGTCCGCGACCCCGCGCTCGCCCGCGAGATGGGCGCGAGGGGGCGGCGTCACGCGAGCGAGCGGCTCCGGGCGACGCGGCAGCTCGACGCGCTCCGGGAGTGGGCGGCGGCCCCGCGTCGGGCCCCGGACGGCGAGCGGCGGGTCGAGCTCCCCGACCACGAGGCGGCGTCGAACGAGGTGCGCTCGCTCGCGCGCACGTGGGCCGCCCGGACCAAGGAGGTGGGCCTGCGCGGCAGCCTCGGGGACGTGGGCCGATTCGCCGCGCGGCGGGCGCGCAACGGCGTGCAGCGCGTGCTCGACAAGGCCGGCCTGCCCGGCGGCGTCGAGGTCATCGAGCTGAGCACCCCGCAGGCGGCCGCCGCGGAGGCGCCGCGGCTCGGCGCGCTGCAGTGGCGAGAGCGCCTCTCCCGCCTCGACGACGCGCCCACCGTCGGCGTGGTGCTCCTGGCCCGCGCCGACGACGGCCCGGACGTGGTCGACGGGCCGGGCGCGCACGTGGGCCGCCCGGACCAAGGAGGTGGGCCTGCGCGGCAGCCTCGGGG
>JAYZQJ010000237.1:0-3339 GCA_036149055.1 Myxococcota bacterium
GCATCGAGCAGGAGTTCCGCGGCTTCGGCGCGGCGGACGCGGTCACGGTGGGCGACTGGAACAACCCCACCGTCTACAGCCGCACCCACTTCCTCCAGGGCCGGCGCCCGCACTCCATCGCCGACGATCGCCTGGCCGAGAACCCCTACGAGGCGCTCAAGGGCCGCGAGGTCCGCACCGAGGTCTTCGACGAGGCGGGCGTCTTCCTGAGCACGTCGTTCGCGACCATAACGAACCGGCTCCTCTACACCGGCCTGAACGGCGTCCCGGTCTACTACGCCTTCGTCAACGAGACGAACGAGCTCCGCTACGACACGACCAACTTCAGCGCGGGCACGTCGATGACCGTCCCCGCGATCGTCGGCGAAGCGCTCGACGCGAGCGGCGCGGTGACCGGGGGCGCCACCGAGGAGAGCCTCGTCGTCCCGGTCCGCAACGGCACCGCGGCTCGCATCCGGACCACCTTCGACAGCGTCGACGCGCTCGGCCACGTGCGGCAGCAGACTGCGCACGGCGCGGTGGACCCCTCCAGCGGCGCCGCCATCGACGAGGCGTTCACCAGCTTCACCACACCGATCCTGCTGAACGACGAGGCGTGGATCTGGCGCACGGCGCGCAGCTACATGCGCGGCCAGGACGCGGGCGAGCCCAACTTCGGCGACGGCAGCAGCACCTACGATCCGGACACCGGCGACCTGCTGAGCGCCACCCAGTACGTCAGCAGCCCCGCCAGCTTCGCCTTCGGCGGCGAGAGCGCGGCCGAGGGCGGCGCGATGGGCTTCACCCAGAGCGACGAGGACATGGTGTCCTCCACCGTCTACGACGCGTGGGGCAACGCCTTGCAGAGCTGCGCCGGCCACGACCTCGCGGGCACACCCGCCACCGTCACCAACCCTCCCACGCAGTGCCTCCGCTTCGGCGACGTGGTCTACGACACGCAGTTCGCGCAGCTGGCGACGTCCGAGCACCTCGCGATCGACCGCACCGGCGGCTCCACCGTCACGCGCCTCTCCTACGTCGGCACCTGGGATCGCGGGCTCGGCGCGATCACGAGGTCCACCGACCCGAACGGCCTCGAGACCGACGTGACCTACGACGGCCTCGGCCGGCTGACCGGCGTCACCCCGCCCGACCACGAGAACTGCACCGACACGCCGACCACCCGCATCCAGTACGAGCTGACCGCGAGCCCGGCCAGTCAGCCCGTCAGCCGCGTGATCTCCACCACCCTGCTCGACTGCGCCGGCACCGACACGCTGCAGTCCATCGCGTACGTCGACGGCCTCGGCCGCGCGCGCGCCTCCCTCGCCACCGGCGACAGCGCGAGCGAGTGGCTGCGGGGCGGCATCACCACCTTCGACAAGAAGGGCACCGTCCGGCGCACCTACCAGCCCGACGTCTTCAGCGGGTCGCTCACCGACTACCGCGCCGTCGTCGCCTTGCCGCCCGCGATCCCCTACGCCGTGACCCGCTACGACGCGTTCGGCCGGGCGAAGGGAGTGATCACCGAAGACGGCGCCGTCACCTGGACCAGCTACCACGCCCTGTCGACCGACGTCTGCGACCCGCTCGACAACGATCCGTCCAGCCCGCACTACCGCACCTGCACCACGGCGTACACCGACGGGCACGGGCGGGTGATCGACCAGATCCTCCGCAACCGAAACCCCGACACCGGGGCGAACGAGGTCTACCGCCTCTGGAGCTACTACCGCCCCGACGGTGCGGTCGAGGCGCTGGTCCGCGCGGAGAGCACCAGCGGCGCCGCGCGGCCCGCGACCCCCTCGGCTGCGACCGGTCAACACGTGGAGCGGACCTTCGTCTACGACAGCGTCGGCCGCCGCCTGTCGAGCGACGACCCCGACAGCGACAACCTCGACGACCCGAGCGACGCGAGCAACAGCTGGCGATACCTCTTCAACCGCGTCGGCGACCTCGTCGCGGTGCGCGACCCGCGCGGCTGCGGGCAGAACTTCTTCTACGACCTCGGCGGCCGCCTGCGCGGCGAGCAGTACGTGAGCTGCATCGAGGCACAGAGCGCCGAAGCCGAGCAGCCGCACGGCGACAACAGCGTCGGCCACCTCACCGCGCTCGACTACGACGCGGCCGCGGTGACGCTCGACGTCGTCTACCACTACGACACCTACCCGACCTGGGGCAGCGGGCTCGTGCCGATGACCGCGAGCGGCACCCTCGGCCTCGCGACCGGGGTCAGCGACCGGGCGCAGCGCGCGGTGCTGGCCTACGACGACCGCGGCAACGTCACCTGGACCGCGCGTCAGCTCGCGTTGATCTCGGCGCCGATCGGGCTCGGCGGTCAGGTCGTCGTCGACGGCCGCCCGGAGGAGCCCGAGCAGACCGTCTTGGCGGGCACGGTGGAGTACGACGACACGCACACGTACACGCGGACGGCGGCCTTCGACCCCGCCAACCGCCCGACGTCGATGACGCTGCCGCGCGACCCGGACTACCACGCGACGGAGACCGCGCCGCTCGTCTCCGGCAGCCTCACCTACAACCGCCGCGGCCTGCCTGCGAGCGCGACCGCCAGCGTCGGCACCTCGAGCCACACCGTCGTCGCGTCCATCGAGTACCTGCGCGACGGCCTCGTGGGCTCGATCACCTACGGCGACGACCTCATCGGCGCGCGCACGCCGACCACGAGCACCACGACCTACGACGTGCGCCGCCGCCCGGTCCGGATGCGCACTACGCGCGACGCGACGGGCATGGGCGGCAGCGGCCAGGAGCTCGAGGCGGTCACGACCGTCGTCGACCAAGAGCTCGTCTGGGACGCGGCCAACAACCTCACCGCGACCGTCGACCACCGCGACGGCGCCGAGTGGCCGGCCGGCTTCCGGCCGCAGACCACGTTCATCAGCCACGACGCGCTCTACCGCGTGGTCGGCGCGGACTTCGAGTACACGCAGGCAGATGGCGCGCGCACCATGAGCGACGTCGGTACCGACTGGCGGCACAACTACACCGAAGCGCCGAGCGTCGACCCGATGCGGCAGGCCCCCGCGCCGGCGGTGGTCGACGTCGAGGGCATCGCCCGCGTGGAGACGCTGCGCTGGTCGTGGGACTACCTCGCGAACACGACGAGCTCGACCGACAACGCAGACGCCTTCTACGAGCGGTCGATTGGCGCCATCGGCAACGGCAACGCGGCGGGCGAGAGCTCGGGCAGCCGGCCGAGCGCGCTCTACGTCGCGTCGAACCTGACCGCGGGCGTCACCGGGTCCAGCAACGGCTGGGTCGAGGTCGACTACGGCGTCGGCGGCAACGTGACCGGCATGACCGTGCACGCGCAGTGCGCGGACGGCGTGAGCACCTGCG
>JAYZQJ010000238.1:0-3405 GCA_036149055.1 Myxococcota bacterium
GCATCGAGCAGGAGTTCCGCGGCTTCGGCGCGGCGGACGCGGTCACGGTGGGCGACTGGAACAACCCCACCGTCTACAGCCGCACCCACTTCCTCCAGGGCCGGCGCCCGCACTCCATCGCCGACGACCGCCTGGCCGAGAACCCCTACGAGGCGCTCAAGGGCCGCGAGGTCCGCACCGAGGTCTTCGACGAGGCGGGCGTCTTCCTGAGCACGTCGTTCGCGACGATCACGAACCGGCTCCTCTACACCGGCCTGAACGGCGTCCCCGTCTACTACGCCTTCGTCAACGAGACGAACGAGCTGCGTTACGACACCACGATCTTCGGCCCCAGCGCCACGATGACCGTCCCGGCGATCGTTGGCGAGCGGCTTCGGCCGGACGGGACGGTGCTCTCGGAAGGGACCCTCGAGTCGCTCGTCGTGCCCATCCGCAACGGTCACGAGCCCGCGCGCATCATGACCAAGTTCGACGTGGTCGATGCGCTCGGGCACGTACGGCAGCAGACCGCCCACGGCAGGGTAGATCCGGTGACCGGCGCGGACATCGACGAGCATCTCACCAGCTACACGACCCCAATCCTGGTCGACGACGAAGCCTGGATCTGGCGCACCGCCCGCAGCTTCATGCGCGGTGAGGGGACCACCGAGCCCAACTTCGGCGAGACCGTCAGCACGTACGACGAGGACACCGGCGACCTGCTCACGTCGACTCAGATCGTCGACGACGGGGCGCCCGTCTACGCGTTCGGCGGCGACCCTGCCGGAGAGGGCGGGGCGATGGGCTTCGACGGCGCTGACGCCGCCGCGGTCCACGCCGATCTGGTGGCCTCCACCCACTACGACGCGTGGGGGAACGCCATTCGAAGCTGCGCCGGCAGCGCATCCGTCCCCGGCGACGAGCTCGTCGGCGCTCCCGGCGTCGCCGATGTCCCGGCCTCGTGTCTCAGGTTCGGCTGGGTCGTCTACGACTCTCCCTTCGCCCAGCTCGCCGAAGACGAGTATCTGGCCATCGACCGCGTGGCGAGCCCGCACCCCAACCAGAACGATTGGCGACTGCACTATCACGGCGACTGGGACCGCGGACTCGGAGCGATCACCGGCTCGACCGACCCGAACGGCCTCGAGACCGACGTGACCTACGACGGCCTCGGCCGGCTGACCAGCGTCACCCCGCCCGACCACGAGACCTGCACCAACGCGCCGACCACCCGCATCCAGTACGAGCTGACAGCGAGCCCGGCGAGCCAACCGGTCAGTCAGGTGACCTCGACGACGTTCCTGGACTGCGGCGCTGGCGCCGACACCCTGCAGTCCATCGCGTACGTAGACGGCCTCGGCCGCGCGCGCGCTTCCCTCGCCACGGGGGACAGCGCGACCGAGTGGCTGCGGGGCGGCATCGCGACCTTCGACAAGAAGGGCACCGTCCGGCGTACCTACCAGCCCGACGTCTTCAACGGCTCGCTCACGGACCTCCGCGCCATCGTCGCCCTCCCGCCGGCGATCCCCTACGCAGTGACCCGCTACGACGCGTTCGGCCGCGCCAAGGGAGTGATCACCGAGGACGGCGCCGTCACCTGGACCAGCTACCATTCGCGGTCGACCGACGTCTGCGACCCGCTCGACAACGACCCGTCCAGCCCGCACTACCGCACCTGCACCACGGCGTACACCGACGGGCACGGGCGGGTGATCGATCAGATCCTCCGCAACCGGAACCCCGACACCGGGGCGAACGAGGTCTATCGACTCTGGAGCTACTACCGCCCCGACGGCGCGGTCGAGGCGCTGGTCCGCGCGGAGAGCACCAGCGGCGCTGCGCGGCCCTCGACCCCGGGAGCCGCGACAGGCCAACACGTGGAGCGGACCTTCGTCTACGACAGCGTTGGCCGCCGCCTGTCGAGCGACGACCCCGACAGCGACAACCTCGACGACCCGAGCGATGCGAGCAACAGCTGGCGCTACCTCTTCAATCGCGTCGGCGACCTCGTCGCGGTGCGCGACCCGCGCGGCTGCGGTCAGAACTTCTTCTACGACCTCGGGGGCCGGCTGCGCGGCGAGCAGTACGTGAGCTGCATCGAGGCGCAGAGCGCCGAAGCCGAGCAGCCGCACGGCGACAACAGCGTCGGCCACCTCACCGCGCTCGACTACTCCGCGGCCGCGGTGACGCTCGACGTCGTCTACCACTACGACACCTACCCGAGCTGGGACGGGGTGAACACCGGAACGTCGCTCGTCCCCCCGGGCTCGAGCGGCACCCTCGGCCTCGCGACCGGGGTCAGCGACCGGGCGCAGCGCGCGGTGCTCGCCTACGACGACCGCGGCAACGTCACCTGGACCGCTCGTCAGCTCGCGCTGATCTCGGCGCCGATCGCGCTCGGCGGTCAGGTCGTCGTCGACGGCCGCCCCGTCGAAACCGAGCAGCCCGCCTTGGCGGGCACGGTGGAGTACGACGACACGCACACGTACACGCGGACGTCGACCTTCGACCCCGCCAACCGCCCGACGTCGATGACGCTGCCGCGCGACCCGGACTACCACGCGACGGAGACCGCGCCGCTCGTCTCCGGCAGCCTCACCTACAACCGCCGCGGCCTGCCCGCGAGCGCGACCGCGGTGGTCGGTGGTGCGAGCCACCCCGTCGTCAGCTCCATCGCGTACCTGCGCGACGGCCTCGTCAGCGCCATCACCTACGGCGACGACCTGATGGGGGCGCGCACGCCGACCACGAGCACCACGACCTACGACGTGCGCCGCCGCCCCGTCCGGATGCGCCCAACCCGCGACGCGACGGGCCTGGGCGGCGCGGGCCAGGAGCTCGAGGCGGTCACGACCGTCGTCGACCAGGAGCTCATCTGGGACGCGGCCAACAACCTCACCGCGACCGTCGACCACCGCGACGGGGCGGAGTGGCCGGCGGGCTTCCGGCCGCAGACCACCTTCATCAGCCACGACGCGCTCTACCGCGTGGTCGGCGCCGACTTCGAGTACACGCAGCCGGGCGGCGCGCGGACGATGAGCGACGTCGGCACCGACTGGCGCGCCAACTACACCGAGGCGCCCTCCGTCGACCCTATGCGGCAGACCCCCGCGCCGGCGGTGGTCGACGTCGAGGGCATCGGCCGCGTGGAGACGCTGCGCTGGTCGTGGGACTACCTCGCGAACACCACGAGCTGGACCGACAACGACGACGCCTTCTACGAGCGGTCGATCGGCGCCATCGGCAACGGCAACGCGGCGGGGGAGAGCTCGGGCAGCCGGCCGAGCGCGCTCTATGTGGCGTCGAACCTGACCGCGGGCGTCACCGGGTCCAGCAACGGCTGGGTCGAGGTCGACTACGGCGTCGGCGGCAACGTGACCGGCATGACCGTGCACGCGCAGTGCGCGGACGGCGTGAGCACCTGCG
>JAYZQJ010000239.1:0-6713 GCA_036149055.1 Myxococcota bacterium
TGGGTGGTGGGGCCCCGCGGAGCCGGCTGACCCGTCACTGCGGAGGGTGCGGAGCACCCGGAGCGGGGACGGGTCTGACGGCGCAGCGGGGGGGAGGGGCTGAAAGCCCCTCCCAGCAAGTCACCGCCGCTGCATCATCGACATGCCCAGGGCCATCGCCTGGGTCGCGTCGCCGGTGAGCTTGAGGCGGCCGAAGAGCTGCTGGGGCGTGAGGTCGCCGGCGCGCACGTCCTCGATGTCGTCCCAGCTGACCTTGGCGCTGAACTTCGGGGTGCTCGGCGGCTCGGCCACGCCGATGCCGATCTGCAGGGTCACCTCGTCCGGGTCCGCCGGGAGGTCGGCGATGGTGAGGTGGAACTCGAGCACGTGGCCGGTGAGGAGCTGCTCGCGCTCGGCCGAGGCGGTCCGGGCGATCCGGTAGGCGACGCCGTCGCCGTCGAGCAGGTCGGCGCCGTGGATCTCCTCGAGGGCCGCGCGGGCCGCGTCGACGGGGGCGGCGATCGCGAAGCGGGCGGGCACGCCGTCGGGCTGGCCGTCGACGACCTTCATCGCGCCGTCCTGGACGAGCAGCCAGAAGTCGGCGCCGCCGTCGCCGTCGAGGCGCACGTGCACCCCGCCCTTGGCGGCGGAGGTGTCGGCGAGGCGCGCCTCGGCCTTGGCGTCGCCGCCGTCGGCGCGCTCCTTCATCGAGGCCACGCCCTGGTTGAACAGCGCGGGCAGGTCTTCACGGAAGAAGGCGACGGGGTCGGTGTTCATGGCGCCGACCATAGCCGAAAAGCCGCGCCCGTCGACGCCGATCATTCGCCGGTCTGCGCCGCCAGGACCCGGAGCACGTTCTCCCCGAAGATGGGCCGAACCGGGAGCTCTCGCCGCTCGAGCTCGGCGCGCAGCGCGGGCAGGAAGGACACGTCGTCGAGCCCGACCGGGAGCTCTCCGACGCCGTCGAAGTCGGAGCCGAGGCAGACCGCCTCCGGCGAGCCGACCTCGGCCGCGTGCGCGAAGTGCGCGCCGAGGGTCTCGAGGGTCGGGGTGCCGAGCTCCGGGTCGAGCTCGCGGGCGAGCGCGTTGCGCGGCGCCCAGCGCAGCCAGGAGTGCTCGTGGGCCTCCTCGATCGCGTCGAAGCGCGGGCGGTGCTCGCGCTCCAGCGCCCGGCGACGCGCCCGGTAGGCCACGTCGATGTACTGCGTGTAGTAGTTGATGCAGACCGCCCCGCCCTGCTCCGACACGGCGTGGATCATCCGGTCGGTCATGTTGCGCGGGTGGTCGGCGAGCGCCCGGCAGGACGAATGCGAGGCGAGCACCGGCTTCGTGGTCACCTCGAGGATGTCCCAGAAGGTGCGGTCGCTGACGTGCGAGACGTCGACGATCATGCCCAGCCGGTTCATCTCGCCCACCACCCGGCGGCCGAGCGGGGTCAGCCCACGCGAGGGCGCGTCGCCGGTGGAGCTGTGGCCGAGCGCGTTGTCGTTCGACCAGGTGATCGTCATGTAGCGGGCCCCGAGCCGGTGCAGCTCGCGCAGCCGCTCGAGGTAGGTCTCCTCGTCCTCCGGCGCCCCGAGCGCGTGCCCGCCCTCCACGCCCATCAAGAGCGCGATCTTGCCCGCCGCGTGCGCCCGCCGCACCTCGTCGGCGGTGGTGCACACCGCGGCCGCCTCCGGGTGCTGCTCCGCCACCCGCCGCACCGCGCCGATCAACGCCAGCGCCCGCTCCCACGCGCGCTCGCCGGGGTAGCGCGTCGGGCTCACCCAGATCGAGAAGAACGCCCCGCTCAGCCCGCCCTCGCGCATGCGCGGCAGATCGAGATGTCCGCCCGGCAGCCGCGATCCGATGTCGTCGGAGGCGTCGAGCATGCGCTGAGGAGTGTCTACGTGGGTGTCGAGAGCAAGAACGCCCAGCCCACCCCCCGTGCCCCCGCCCGTGCCCGTGCCCGTGCCGGAGCCCAAGCCCGAGCCCGAAACCGAATCCGAGCCCGAAACCGAGTCCGAGCCCGAAACCGAGTCCGACTCCGAAACCGAGCCCGAAACCGAATCCGAGCCCGAGCCCCGGTCCGCCGACTCGGACCGGCTCGGCTCCGCTCCACACCCCACCAGGAGCGCCACCAGGATCAACGCGCGCATGCCGGCCACCATACCGGAGCGCGGCGGCGGGTCATTCCCCGAGCAGGGCGCCGGGCGCCTGGCCGTCCTTCGGGCGGACCGCGCCGCGCTCGGTGTAGAGGGCGCCGACCAGGCGGGCGGGGGTCACGTCGAAGGCGGGGTGACGGCAGCCGATGCCGTCGGCGACGAGCACGCGCTCGCCGACCTGCGCGACCTCGCCGCGGGAGCGCTGCTCGATCGGGACCTCGGCGCCGGTGGCGCAGCGCATGTCGACCGTGCTCCAGGGCGCGGCGACGGTGAAGGGCACGCCGTGCACCTCGGCCATGACCGCGTGGGTGTAGGTGCCGATCTTGTTCGCGACGTCGCCGTTCGCGCAGACCCGATCGCTCCCGACCACCACGAAGTCGATCTCGCCGCGCTGGAAGAAGTAGCCCGCCATGTTGTCGGTGATCACCTCGACCGGGATCCCGTCCATGTGGAGCTCCCACGAGGTCAGCCGCGCGCCCTGGAGGTAGGGGCGGGTCTCGCTGGCGAGCACCCGGATGTCCTTGCCGGCCTCGTGGGCCGCCCGGATCACGCCGAGGGCGGTGCCGTAGCCGCCGGTCGCGAGCGCGCCGGCGTTGCAGTGGGTGAGGATGGTCGCGCCGTCGGGCACGTCCTGGGCGCCGAGCGCGCCCATCTCGCGGCACGCCTTCACGTCCTCGCGGTGAATGGCCTCCGCCTCCGCCTGCATCGCGGCGGCGCGGGCGTCCGGCTCGAGGGCCGCGACCTCGGCCGCGCGCCGGCTCATGCGCGAGATGGCCCAGGCGAGGTTGACCGCGGTCGGGCGCGTCTCGCCGAGCTTGCGCGAGGCGACGCCGTTGGCGACGAGGAAGATCTTCGCGTCGCCCCGCTCGCCCCTCGCGAGCTGGGCGAGCGCGTAGGCGGCGCTGATCCCGATCGCCGGCGCGCCCCGCACGACCATGTCCCGGATCGCGTCCGCGACCTCGTCGGGCTTGGTGTAGCGGTGATAGACGATCTGCCCGGGGAGCAGGCGCTGGTCGAGCATCACGACCTCGCCGGTGGCGGGCTCGTACTCGACGGCGAAGAAGGCCTGGGCCTCGCCGGTGATCGGCGGGCGGGAGAGCGCGGGTCGGTTCATGGAGACCTCAGATGCAGAAGCCGCTGCAGCCCGAGAAGGGCGGCGGCAGACACTGACACGGGCCAGACGGAGCGCACACCGGGCCGCCGTTGCAGGTGCAGCTACCCCCGGCGCAGCCGTCGGCCACGTCCGAGTCGCACGCCCGGCCGCAGCCGCCGCAGTGATCTTCGTTCGTGTTGATGTTCACGCACGAGCCGTCGCAGCACTCCTCGCTGCCGCTGCAGGTGCGACCGCACGCGCCGCAGTTGCCGACGTCGCTCCCGAGCGTCGCGCAGGTTCCGTCGCAGCAGCGCTGGCCGCCGCCGCACGGGCCTCCGGCGCCACAGCGGCAGCTGCCCCCCGAGCAGGTCTCGCCGGCGCCGCACGGCGGATCGCAGGGCACGTCGGTGGTGCACGTCCCGGACAGGCAGACCTGGCCCATGCCGCAGGCGTTGCCGCAGAAGCCGCAGTTGGCGGCGTCGGTCTGGGTGTCGACGCAGCCGCCCCCGCAGCAGGTCCCGCTCGCCCCGCAGCTGGGCCCGGCGCCGCAGCGGCACGCGCTGCCCTCGCAGACCTCCTCGCCCTCGCAGGCGGGCGAGCACGGCGGCGCCACGCAGACGCCCTCCTCGCAGATCTCGCCGGCCTCGCAGCGCATGCCGCAGCCGCCGCAGTTCTCGGCGCTGCTCAGCACCTCGACGCAGGCCCCGCCGCAGCAGATCTCGGGCGGCGTGCACTCCTCGCTGGTGCCGCAGAGGCAGCTCCCGCCCGAGCACACGTTGCCGCGCAGCCCGCACTCCATGCCGCAGCCGCCGCAGTCGGTGAGGCTGTTGTCGAAGTTGACGCAGGCCCCCTCGCAGCAGGTGCGGCCGCCCTCGCAGGTGCCGTCCGGATCACAGCGCGCGACGCAGCTGGTGCCCCGGCAGAGGGTCCCGGCCGGGCAGGTCATGGGGCAATCGCCCCCACCCCCGGCGTCCGGGGTGCCGGTGTCCGGGGCGCTCGTTCCGGTGTCGGCGGAACCCCCGTCGTCTCCTCCACCGCCCTGCGCGCAGCCGACCATGAGCACGAAGCAGAGGAGTGAGAGTCGGCGCTGCATGTCGTTCCCGTGCAGGGGGAGCAGACGCTCCCAGGGTAGAAAGTGAAGGAATCGTACAGGCGAAGGCCGGTGGTCGAACCATTTCGCGTGTGCCTGCTCACGGGAGTGCTAGGACAAGAGTGCTCGACAAGATTCCGAGAACGAGGATACTATTCTCGCGGAGACGAATGGTTCCAGTCTCACCAGAGCCGCTCGCCTGGATCGCCAGGGAGCTCGGGTTCGCCCTGATCGAGGGGGCGGCCGACGGCTCGGTGTGTGTCCGGGTGGGCCACGGGGATGTCGAGGGCCTGAGCCTGGCCGACGCAGTGGCGGCGATGTTGCAGCTCGAGGAGCCGCCGGACGCCCTCGTCACCCTGCTCGAGCGCGCGCGCGCGGGCGCCCCCGGCACGGAGCGGCTGGCGGAGCGGAGCGTCTTCGCGTGGCGCGAGGAGGCGACGGTCCGGGTCCTGCTCGCCCCGGACGTCGGGGACGGCGCGGTGGCCCGGCGGGCGGCGGCGGCGGACATGGCCGCGGGCGTGACCCACGAGCTGGCCAACGCGCTGACCGCGATCAGCGGCTGGACGCGCATGGCGGCGAGCGGCGGGCCGCTGCCCGATCGCACCCGCCAGGCGCTCGACGTGGTGCAGCGCAGCGCGCGCGGCGCCCTCGACTCGGCGCGCGGCCTGCTCCGCACGATGCGCGACGCCGAGGGCCACGTGATGCCCAGCAGCCCGGACGACACCGACGTGGGCCTCGTCATCCACGAGGTCCTCGAGACGCTGCGCCCCGAGCTCGAGGAGGCGTCGATCGCGCTCGAGACCGATCTCTCGTCCCACGTGCTCGGCACCGCCCCGCCCGCGGCGCTGCGGCTGGTCGTCAGCAACCTGGTCCGCAACGCCTACGAGGCGCTCACCGACGGCGGCACGATCCGGGTCGAGGTCGATCGCCGCGGCGATCGGTTCGTGCTCACCGTCGCCGACGACGGGCCGGGCATGGCGCAGGACACCCTCGCCCAGGCCTTCGATCGCTACTTCACCACCAAGTCGTCGGGCACGGGCCTCGGCCTCGCGCTGGTGCGCGACACCGTGAACGAGGCCGGCGGCCAGCTCGAGGTCTTCACCCGCGAGGGCCGCGGCACGCGCTTCGACGTGTGGCTCCCGCTCGCCGGCTCGGTGAACCTCTCGATGCGCCCCCCGCGGGTGTCGAGCGCGTCGAGCGGGATCCACCCGAAGCCGCTGATGGTGGACCTGCGGGTGCTGGTGGTCGACGACGACGCGGGCATGCGCTCGCTGATGCGCACCGCCCTCGAGATCCAGGGCGCGCGGGTGGTGGACGCCGACGGCTACGCGGCGGCCCTGGAGCGCGAGGGCCCGTTCGAGCTCGCGCTCGTCGACCTGAACCTCGGCGACGGCCGCGGCGACGCCCTGCTCGAGCGCCTGCGCCGCGAGGGTCGCGTGCAGCGCGCCGTCCTGCTCAGCGGCTCGACCGACGTGGAGCTCGGCGCCCAGGGCGAGCCCGACGCGGTGCTCCGCAAGCCCTTCGAGCTCGAGGAGCTCCACCTCGTCATCGAGCGCGTGCTCGGCACCTCGAGCCGCGAGGCCGAAGGAGAAGAAGAAGCCGAGGGCTGAGCTGAGCTTTCTGGAGGGTTTGGTGCAAACCCTCCCCCCATTGGGCAAAGCGCCAATGGGGCCCCCCTCCCGACTCCGCCGGCGCGTCGCGCTGCGCGCTCGCGCCGCGACCCCAGCGACGGGGCGCTGGGGGCCCTGCGGCTCGCGCTCGCGCTGCGCGCTCGCTGGCCGCCCGCTGCCGCGGGATCGAACCCGGGGGGATGGCGCGTGCGGCGACCTCGCTGCGCTCGTCGCCTGCCGTCGTCTCGGGTCACTGTCGTGGAAGCGGGCGGGGGTGCCCTTCGCGCGCTTCGCGAGCCGGCCCCGCGACCCCAGCGACGGGGCGCTGGGGGCCCTGCGGCTCGCGCTCGCGCGGCGCGCGCGCGGGCCCCCCGCGGCCGCAGGGTCGAAAACGGGGGGATGGCGCGTGCGGCGACCTCGCTGCGCTCGTCGCCTGCCGTCGTCTCGGGTCACCGTGGTGGAAGCGGGCGGGGGTGCCCCGGCGCCATGGTTTGCCACCTCTCGAGCCCTCGGTCACTCGCGCGAGAGCAGGAGCGCGGCCCGGGTGGCTCCGGTGACCTCGAGCTCGAACGACCCGGTCCAGCGGGGGCACACCGGCCCGAGCCGCACCCGGGCGCCGCCCCCGTCCGCCACCGCCTGCCCGTGCTCGTCCCTCAGCGTCGCGTGCACGCGTCCGTCCGCGACCAGCGTGAGCCGGTAGCAGCCCCCCGCCTCGAGCACGAGGTGGGCTCCGTCGATCCCCCCGACCCGCTCCGCGACCAGCCCGACCGTCCCCCGCCGCGCCCGCGCCACCCGCC
>JAYZQJ010000240.1:0-59341 GCA_036149055.1 Myxococcota bacterium
ACTTTGCGTCTTTGCGCCTTTGCGTGAGTAAAAAAAGCTGACGCCAAGCCAACATCAGCCCACCAAGCCCCGGCGAGCCCCCACCCCGCCGCCATCTCTGCGACTCTGCGCCTCTGCGAGAGAAAAAAAGCAGCCGCCAAGCCGCGGTCAGCCCACCAAGTCCCGGCGAGCCCCCACCCCGCTGCCCCGTCCCGACTTTGCGTCTTTGCGCCTTTGCGTGAGTAAAAAAAGCTGACGCCAAGCCAACATCAGCCCACCAAGCCCCGGCGAGCCCCCACCCCGCCGCCAACTCTGCGACTCTGCGCCTCTGCGAGAGAAAAAAAGCAGCCGCCAAGCCGCCCTCAGCCCACCAAGCCCCGGCGGGCCCCCACCCCGCTGCCCCATTTCATCTTTGCGCCTTTGCGGCTTTGCGAGAGTAAAAAAAACTGACGCCAAGCCGCGTTCAACCCACCAAGCCCCGGCGAGCCGCCACCTCGTGGCCCGCCACCATCGTCGCGCCTTTGCGTGAGCCGCGGGGGCAGGAGGGGGCGCGGTTCAGTTCAAGCTGAGGGGCCCTCGCTCGAGACGGGCGAGGGTTCGGGCGACGTCGGCGTCGCGGTGGTCGACGAGGTACGCCGCGAGATCGTCGGCGGCCGCGTGGGGCGCGCCGAGGGCGGCGGCGCGGAGGCCTCGGTCGCAGCGCGCGATCGGCGAGCCCGTGATCTCGTAGAGGCGGTCGAGCACGAGCATGCTGCGGCCGCGGTCGCCGCGCTCCTCGTAGGCGCGCTGCAGGTTCTGCAGGAGGCGCACCGCGAGGGTCCGGGTGCTCACGGGGGCGAGGAAGCGCTCGCCGTCCTCGGGGCGGACCCGCAGCGCCTCCGCCGCGAGCGAGAGGAGCGAGTCGGCGGGGAACGGGAAGGCGCCGCTCGACGGATCGATGAAGACCGGGGAGGCGGCCTCGTAGCGGACCATGAAGTGGCCGGGGAAGGCGACGCCGGCGAGCGGGACGTCGAAGCGTCGGCCGAGCGCGATCAGCACCGCGGCGAGCGCGACCGGCGAGCCCTCGCGGCGCGCGATCACGCGGTCGACGAGGTGCAGCTCGGGATCGCCGTAGGTCTCGGGCGTGCGGAAGCCGAGCCGAAGGAACATGCCGTACACCAGCCGACCGAGCCGCCGCGGCAGCTCGACCGCGCCCACGTAGGGGGCGATGCGATCGGCCAGCCGGTCCAGCTCGAGGCCGAGGCGCTCGGGGGTCATCGAGGGGCTCTCGTCGGCCGCCAGCGCGGCGAGGGTCGCCTCGAGATCGTCTCGCGCGATCGCGCTTCGGAGCTCGTCCATCGCCCGCCACAACCGCGGCCGCCGGCGATGGATTCCCTCAGATTCCGTCGGGCCAGACCACCTCGTTCATGGGGTCGGCGGGGCGCGCGAGCAGGTAGCCCTGGCCGTAGTGCACGCCCGCGTCGATGACCACGCGGAGCTCGTCGACCGTCTCGATCCCCTCGGCGACGACCCGGGCGCCGAGGTCCTCGCAGAGCCGCACGAGGTGGCGCAGGATGACCTGCTTCGCCGCGTGCTGATCGGCGTGCATCACCAGGCTGCGGTCGAGCTTCACGATCGCGGGCCCTAGCTCCGCGATGCGCAGGAGGTTGGACTGGCCGGCGCCGAAGTCGTCGACGACGAGCTGCGCGTTGAGGCGACCGCAGAGCTCGCGCAGCGCACCGGAGACCAGCTCGAAGTAGTCGAACGCGGCGCTCTCGGTGACCTCGAGGAAGAGCCCGTGCTCGAAGAAGTTCATCGGATCGTCGGGCCGGACGATCCAGCGCTCGCTCAGCTCGTGCGGGTGCAGGTTCACGAAGAGC
Source organism: Myxococcota bacterium (assembly GCA_036149055.1). Taxonomy (GTDB): domain Bacteria; phylum Myxococcota_A; class Polyangia; order Polyangiales; family Sandaracinaceae; genus JAVJQK01. The sequence continues at coordinate 1,839 of JAYZQJ010000240.1, forward strand.
GGCACCTCGGGCGCGCGGGCGAAGCCGGCCTCGCGGGTGAGGCGGCCGAGGCGACCGGTCGCGCCCTGGAGCTCGGCCTGCTCGAAGAGGATCGCCGGGTTCGCGAACATCTCGCGCCGGCAGCGCGCGAGCATCTCGGCGGCGAAGATCTCCTTCGTCTCGAGATCGACGATGGGCTGAAACGCCACACCCATCTCGTTCGCCTCGATGGCGCGGACCCGCGCGGGCGGGGGCTGGCTGCGGAGCGCTTCCGGGACCTCGGCGGTCTGGGTCCAGAGTTTCTTGGCCACGCCCCAGCGTACATCGAACCGCCCGCGGCCTGGGAGCGGCTATACTCGCGGCGGCGATGCTGCGGGCTTTCGGACGTTACCGCCTGCGCCGCGAGATCGCGGCCGGGACCCTCGTGGTGACGCACGACGCGGTGGAGGGCGACGGGCGCTGGATCGTCCGGGTGAGCAAGATGCCCGCGAAGCTCGACGCCGACGCCCGGGCGAGGCTCGACGCCGACGCGAAGGCGGCCGCGGCGCTCCCGCCCCATCACTGCGACCCGGTGCGCGCGCACGGCGTGCAACACGGTTTGCCGTACACCGCGCACCCGTTCCAGGAGGTGCGCCCGGCCTCCGCCGTGTCCTGGACGCCGCGGCTCTCGGCCCTCGTGGCGCGGGACGTCGCCCACGCGCTCGCCGACGCGCACCGCCTCGGCCTCGTGCACGGCGACGTCGCGCTCGATCACGTCTTCGTCGACGACCGCGGGCGGGCGCGCCTCTCGGGCTTCGCGCTGGCGCCGGTGGTGCTGCTGGCCGCGGCGGCGATGCCCCAGCTCGCGCGGCTGAGCGCCGGCCGCCGCGCTCCGGAGCTCGGCGCGAGCGGGCTGCCCACGCCGGCGTCGGACCTCTACGCGCTCGGCCGGCTGATCGAGGCCCTCGCGCCCGACGACGCGCTGCGCGAGCGGGCCCGGGCGCTGACGTCCTCCGCTCCGTCCGAGCGAGGCGACGCGGCCGGGGCGGCGCGCGCGCTCGCCGCGCTCGTGCCCAACGTGGCCGCCACCCGGAGCGCGCTCGGCGGCGCGGTCGGGCTCGACGTGACGCTGGACGAGGAGGCGCCGCTCCCGGACGAGTCGGCGCCGGCAGAGACCGCGCGCCGACGCGATCCGGCGCAGGACGCGGCCTCGACGCGCGCGATCCTGGACGAGCTGGACGGGCCGAGCACCGACGAGGACGCGCTGAGCGACGCGACGGTGGCCGAGATCATGGCGCCCGGGGATCGCGGCGACCCGACCACCCTGCCGCCGCCCCCGCCGCCGGATGGGGACACGGAGCAGGTCGTGCTCCCCGAGGCGCGGCAGACGCTCGACGAGCCCCCGACCTTCGTGGAGCCGCGCCGCGACCATCGCACCGAGCTGATCTTCGGCCCGCCCAGCGCGGACGAGCTGCCCGTCGAGCGCACCGCGGAGCTCCGCCTCCCGGAGGCCGCCCCGCCGCCGCCCCCCGTGGATCCCCGCGCGATGTTCCCTCCGCCGAAGCCGGACCCGGTGAAGGCGGCGCTGGACTGGCTCGAGGAGCGAGGCCAACAGGTGGTGCTGGGCTGGGAGCTGCGCTGGATCGCCCTGGCCGTCGTCGGCGCCTTCGTCATGATGGCCCTGATCGCGGTGGTCACGATGCTGGTCGCCGGCTGAGGTCGACCGACCCCGGATCGTAGGCGTTCACCCCACGGATCGCGCCGACCCGGGGCCCGAATCGGACCGTTGCCGCGATGGCACGAAAGTGGAGTACCGTGGAGGCGTGCCGCTCGGTCGATTGATCTCTCAGCTGACCCTCACGGCCTCGGTGGGGGGCGACCCGGTCGTCCAGTCCTACCGCCTCGAGGAGGCGCTCGACCGCCCCTACGCCCTCTCGATCACCTTCGCGGCGCCGTCCCCGGATCTCGATCTCGCCTCGCTCCTGGGCTGCGACGCCACGCTCACCCTCTCCCGCGCGCCCCTCGAGCGACGGGTGACGGGCATCGTGCGCGCGGTGAAGGAGGGCGACGCCCGGAGCGACGGCACCCTGGGCGTGGGCCTGGAGATCGTGCCGGCGCTCTACATGCTCTCGCTCCGGCGGAACACCCGCATGTTCCAGGGCCGCACCGCGCCGGAGATCCTCGACGCGGTGCTCTCCGAGGCGCTCGGCCCCTACGGGCGCGAGGTGCGCTCGGAGCTCGACCCCGGCGCCTACCCGGCGCGCGAGTACTGCCTGCAGTACCAGGAGACCGACCTCGCCTTCGTGAGCCGCCTGATGGAGGAGGAGGGCATCCACTACGCCTTCGACCACGAGGGCGACGTGGAGCTGCTCGTGCTCCGCGACTCGAACGACGCGGCCGAGCCGGTGCCCTCGACCCGCGGCGGCGGCGTGCTCTCCCACCAGCCGCACTCCCTGGTCGTGACCGACGAGGAGCCGGTCTACGCCCTGATCCGTCACCGCACGCACCACGCGACCGGCGTGACGGTGCGCGACTTCGACTGGACCCGCTCCGCGCTGCCGATCGAGTCCGCCGACCTCGGCGAGGACGAGCTGGGCCGCACCCGCGAGAGCTACGAGCACGGGTGGGGGCGCTCGCTGACGATCGGGGACTACGACGCGGGCGCCCGCCGCTACCAGCGGGAGGACGGGGCGCGCCAGGCGACGGTGCGACGGGAGGCGCACGCCGCGCGCGACGTCGTCGGCCACGGCGTCTCCCGGGTGATCGGCCTCCAGCCGGGGGCGCGCTTCCAGCTCGCGGGCCACGACGCCCCCGGGCTCGACGACGCCTACCTCGTGACCCGCGTGGTGCACACGAGCGAGCCCGCGCCGCGGGACGACGCGCCGGGCGCGGAGGAGTACCACAACGTCTTCGAGTGCATCCCGCGGTCGGTGCCGCACCGGCCGGCGCGGCGCACGCCCAAGCCGCGCATCGCGTCGGTCCAGACGGCGATCGTGACCGGGCCGGCGGGCGAGGAGATCCACTGCGACGAGTGGGGCCGGGTCACCGTGCGCTTCCCCTGGGACCGCGAGAACCCGGCGGACGACAGCGCCAGCACCTGGCTGCGGGTGCAGCAGAAGTGGGCGGGCGCGGGCTGGGGCACGCTCTGGGTCCCGCGCGTGGGCACCGAGGTCGTGGTGCAGTTCGTCGACGGCGATCCCGATCGCCCGCTGGTCACCGGCTGCCTCTACGACGCCAACCTCCTGCTCCCCTACGACCTGCCGGCGGAGAAGACGAAGAGCACCATCAAGACCCGGAGCTCCCCCGGCGGCGGCGGCTTCAACGAGATCCGCTTCGAGGACCGCGCGGGCTCGGAGGAGGTGTTCATCCACTCCCAGAAGGACACCAACCGCGTCACCCTGAACGACGACACGAACAGCGTCGGGCACGACCAGACCATCACGGTCGGCAACGATCAGGCGCAGACCGTGGGCGTGGACCAGGCCGAGGAGATCGGCGTGAACCAGACGATGACGGTCGGCGCGAACCGCGCGGTGACCGTCAGCGGGAGCTTCTCCGAGACCATCGACGGCAGCTCGACGATCACCGTGCGCGGGCACGCCACCGAGACCCTGCACGCGGGCGAGACCCAGACGGTGAACGCGGGCCGCACCGAGACGGTCTCTGGCGGCGAGACCCGGACCATCGACGGCGGCCACACCGAGACGGTCGACGGCGGCCTCACCCAGACCGTCAACGGCGGCCTCACCCAGGACGTGACCGGATCCGTCAACGAGACGTTCACCGGCGACCACGCGAGCTCGGTCGGTGCCGCCTTCACCCACTCGATCGACGGCGGCGCGAGCGTCTTCACGCCGGGCGGCTTCGACATCATCACCGCCGGCAGCTGGAACCTGACCGCGCCGCCGGGCGCGCTGACCATCGCCCCGGGCGGCTACACCGCGATCGCGGGCGGCGGTCACCTCTGGATCGAGGCGATGAACCTCGAGCTGCCCGGCGCCTACAAGTCCATCTCGTTCAGCGACCTGACGCTCACCGGGCTCTCGGTGAGCGTGAAGGGCGCGGTCGCCGAGACCAAGGTGCTCAACCTCGAGTACGTGGGCGTGTCGATCGCGCTCACCGGCGCGCGCGCCGAGATCGACAGCCTGAACGTCACCATCGCCGGCCTCGTGTGCACCGTGCACGGGCCGAAGCTCGGGATGAGCGGGATCCACATCTACATCTGAGGGGGGAGGCGCGTTGCTGGAAAGGTTGCGGTACGAGCTCGAGGCGGACGCGCCCGTCGGTCCCCTCGACGTGGTGCGCGTGACCCTCGCCGAGGCGCTCGACGAGCCCTACGTGCTGACCGTCCGGGCGCGCCTGGCCGATCGCGCGGTCGACCCGTCCGAGCTGATCGGGCGCGACGCGGCGCTGACCTTCACCCGCGGGGCGGTGACCCGGACCCAGCGCGGGCTCGTGCGCACGCTGCGCGAGGGGCACCTCCGCCCCGACGGCGGCGCCGACGTGGAGCTCGAGATCGTGCCGGCCCTCGCGCTCCTGTCGCTCCGGCGCGACACCCGCATGTTCCAGGACCAGACCGCGCCCGACATCCTGCGCGCGGTGCTCGAGGAGGGCCTCGCGCCGTACGGCCGCGCGGTGCAGCTCGATCTCGACGACACCTACCTCCGCCGCGAGCACTGCCTGCAGTACCAGGAGAGCGACCTCGCCTTCGTGTCGAGGCTGATGGAGGAGGAGGGCATCCACTACGCGTTCGAGCACGACGGCGCGACCGAGCTGCTCGTCCTGCGCGACGCCAACCGCTTCGCCGCGCCGATCGAGACGGTGCCGACGGCGGGCGCCCTGCCCTTCCCGCGGCACGACTCGACGATGCCGGACGCCGAGCCGGTCAACCACTTCACCCGCGGTCACCGCCCGGTCACCACCGCGGTCGCGCTCCGGGATCTCGACTGGACGAGCGGGCCGCTGGTGGTCGAGGCGTCGGAGGGCGGCGCCGACGCGCTCGGCCGGACGCGCGAGAGCTACGAGCACGGCGAGGGGCGCTCGATCTCGGTCACCCACTACGACGAGGGCGCGCGCCGCTACCAGGCCCACGACGCCGAGCGGCAGGCGCGCATCCGGCTCGAGGCGCACGGCGCGCGCGGGCTGGTGGGGCGCGGCGTGGGCCGGGCGGTCGGCCTGCAGCCCGGCGTGCGCTTCACGCTCTCGGGCCACCCCTTCGTCGACGCCGACGACGCCTACCTGGTCACCCGCGTCTTCCACTCGAGCGAGCCTCACGGCGACCTCGACGCCACGCCGGGCGTGGAGGCCTACCACAACGTCTTCGAGTGCATCCCGCTCTCGGTCCCCTACCGGCCGCGGCGCCGCACGCCCAAGCCGGTGATCCCCTCGATGCAGACCGCGATCGTGACCGGCGACGGGGAGATCCACACCGACCCGCACGGCCGGGTGCAGGTGCTCTTCCACTGGGACCGGCAGCACGAGGCGGCCGCGGGCTCGAGCTGCTGGATCCGGGTCCGCCACGACTGGGCCGGCGAGAGCTGGGGTCACCTCTGGATCCCGCGGGTGGGCATGGAGGTGGTGGTCCAGTTCATGGACGGCGATCCGGATCGGCCGCTCGTCACCGGCGCGCTCTACGACGCCGCGCACCCCCCGCCCTACTCGCTGCCGGCCGAGAAGACGAAGAGCACCATCAAGTCGAACAGCTCCCCGGGCGGCGGCGGGTTCAACGAGGTGCGCTTCGAGGACCTCGCGGGCAGCGAGGAGATGTTCATCCACGCCCAGAAGGACTCCAACGCGATCACGCGCAACGACGAGTCCGTGAGCGTCGGCGTGGACCAGACGATCTCGATCGGCGCCAACCAGCGCCAGCGCGTGGGCAACGACCAGACCGAGGAGATCGGCAACGACCAGACGCTGACGGTCGGCGCCGACCGCACCATCACGGTGGGCGGCTCGTTCACCGAGACCATCGGCGCGACCTCCACCATCGACGTGCACGCGCACGCGACCGAGACGCTGAACGCGGGCGAGACGCAGACGGTGAGCGCGGGTCGCACCGAGACGGTGGACGGCGGCGAGACCCGCACCGTCAACGGCGGGCAGACCGAGACGATCGACGGCGGGCTCACCCAGACGGTGTCGGGCGGCGTCACCCAGAGCGTCACCGGCGCGGTGACCGAGACGTTCAGCGCCGCGCACACCAACACCACGACCGGCAGCCTCAGCCACACCGTGCTCGGCGGCTCGACCACCATCGCCGGCGGCAGCTACTCGCTCACCGCGCTCGGCGGCTACACCAGCATCGCGCCCGCGGGCTGCACCTTCCTGACGCCCGCCTGGTTCACGGTGATCGCGCCCGCGAACCAGACCCGCATCGAGGCGCAGATCGACAAGCTCCTCGGCTTCGAGATGACGATCCGCGGGATCGGGCTCGGGGTGACGGGGGCGGAGATCGCCGGCGCGACGATCGGCATCGAGGCGAAGGGGGTCAGCGTCTCGCTCACCGGCGCGTCGGCCACGCTCAACGCGCCGAAGATCCAGCTCGAGAGCGTCTACCTCGAGCCCTCCTCGGTCCGCGCGGTCACCACCGGCTGCCGGGTGCACATCGCCGGGATCCACCTGTTCGTCTGAGAGAGGTCCATCGTCATGCCGCTCGACGCGCTCCGCAGCCGACTCACGATCGACGGCGCCCCGCACGGGGTGGCCGCGTTCCGCGTCGTCGAGGCGCTCGACGCGCCGTTCCGGGTGACCGCGCACGTGCAGGTGGACGACGCGATGACCGACACCAGCGCCTGGGTCGGCACCGACGCGGCGCTCGTGCTGGAGCGCCTCCCCAACCTGCGCCGCTTCGTCGGCCTGGTCACCGCCGCGTCCGATCCCCGCGCGCACACCACCGGCACCGCGGGCGGCATCGTCCGGGTGGAGATCGAGCCCGCCCTCTCCTGGCTCGCGCGCCGGCGGAACACCCGCATGTTCCAGGCGAAGACCGCGCCCGAGATCCTCGAGGCGGTGCTCGGCGAGGCGCTCGGCGCGTACGGTCGCAGCGCGCGGCTCGAGCTCGACGAGGCCTACGCCCGCCGCGAGTACTGCATGCAGTACCAGGAGACCGACCTCGACTTCGTCTCGCGGCTGATGGAGGAGGAGGGGATCACCTACACCTTCGACCACGACGGCGACGTCGAGGTCCTCGTGCTCCGCGACCGCAACGGGGCGAGCGAGCCGGTGGAGAACGCGCCCACCGACGGAGAGGTGCGCTTCGATCCCCGCGACGTGCCGATCACCGAGTCGGAGCCGGTGCAGCACTTCTCGACCGAGACGCGCGCCACCCCCACCGCGGTGACCGCGCGCGACTTCGACTGGACGGCGGGGCGCGACGCCCTCGAGAGCGAGGCGCCCGGCGCCGACGCGCGCGGCCACGTCCGGGAGTCGTACGAGCACGGCGAGGGCCGGAGCTTCACCATCGGTGACTACGACGAGGGCGTCCGCCGCTACCAGTCGCAGGACGGCGCCCGGCGCGTCGCGGTGCGGCGGGAGGAGCTGGTCTCGGGGGCCGACGTGGGCGCCGGGCTCGGCCGCGTGATCGGCTTCACGCCGGGCCGCCGCTTCCGCCTGGTCGGCCACCCCGGGCTCGGCGACGCGGAGTGGCTGCTCCGCCGCGTGGTGCACTCGAGCGAGCCCGCGCCGGGCTTCGGCGGCGCGGCGGGCGCGGCGGACTATCACAACCGCTTCGAGGTCATCCCGCTCGAGACGCCTCACCGCCCGCACCGCGTGACCCCGAAGCCCCGGATCATGGGCGTGCAGACCGCGGTCGTGACCGGGCCGGCGGGCGAGGAGATCCACACCGACGAGTGGGGCCGGGTGAAGGTCCTCTTCCACTGGGACCGCGAGAGCCCGGCCGACGAGACCTCGAGCGTCTGGCTGCGCTGCCGGCAGGAGTGGACCGGCAACGGCTTCGGCTGGCTCTGGACGCCGCGCATCGGCCACGAGGTGGTGGTGACCTTCGTCGACGGCGACCCCGACCGGCCCATCGCGTTCGGCGGCGTCTACGACGCGAACCACCTGCCGCCCTACGACCTGCCGGCGGAGAAGACCAAGAGCACGATCAAGTCGAACAGCTCGCTCGGGGGCGGCGGCTTCAACGAGATCCGCTTCGAGGACGCCGCGGGCTCCGAGGAGTACTTCTTCCACTCGCAGAAGGACACCAACGAGATCATCCTGAACTGCGAGACGATCACGGTCGGCGCCAACCAGACGATCGACATCGGGAACGACCACGTCCAGACGATCGGGGTGAACCAGACCGAGGCGATCGGCGCCAACCAGACGCTGGACGTCGGCGCGAACCGGGGGGTCGACGTCGGCGCCACCTTCACCGAGGACATCACCGGGACGTCGACGATCCAGGTGGACGGCCACGCGACCGAGACGCTCGAGGCGGGCGAGACGCAGACGGTGCACGCGGGCCGGACCGAGACGGTGAACGGGGGCGAGACCCGCACGGTGACCGGCGGCCAGACCGAGACGATCTCCGGCGGCCTGACCCAGACGGTGAGCGGCGGGCTCACCCAGACGGTGAACGGCGCGGTGACCGAGTCGTTCGACGGCAGCCACGCCTGCACGGTGACCGGGACGTTCACGCACAGCGTGGCCGCCGCGGTGACGGTGACGACGCCGTCGACCTACCGGCTGCTCTCACCGGCCGGCTACACCAACATCGCGCTCGCCGGCCAGAACATCCTCGCGCCCGGCGGCTACCGGGTGATCGCCGCCTCCAACCAGACCTGGATCGCGCCGCTCTTCATCAAGCTCACCGGCATCAACGTCGAGGTCGAGGGCTTCAAGATGGAGTGGGACTCGTCGCTCAAGGCGAGCGTCACCGGCCTGAGCCTCGGGCTCACCGGGGTGAAGGCGGAGTTCGCGACCGGGCTCGAGCTGAAGAACGATCCGATCGAGATCAAGCAGACCGGCGCCGAGGCGAAGCTGGCCGGCTGCGTGGTGGAGATCGCCGGGGTCCACGTCTCGGTCAGCGCCGTCAAGCTGCAGGTGTAGGAGTACGTGAAGGTCGTCAAACCGATGTCGCTCGGCTTCCTGAGCCGACCCTTCGAGCACCAGCGTCAGCACCGCCTCACCCTCGAGGCGCTCGTCGCGTTCCCGCTGCGCGGGCCGATGCGGCTGGTGACCGAGCAGGACCTCTGGGGCGCGGTGCCCGAGGCGCTCGGTGAGCAGCCGATCCTCTCGGAGGGCATGCCCAAGTCGCGCCCCGAGATCCTGGCCGCCGGATCCGCGTGGCCGCGAGAGCGCCCGGCGAGCGTGTGCCCGGTGTCGATCGCGGTGGGCGAGTGGAAGAAGGATCTCGCCGTCGTGGGCGACCGCGAGTGGCGCGCCGGCGTCCCGACCGCCCCCGCGCCCTTCGAGTCGATGCCGCTGACGTGGGCGAACGCGTACGGCGGCGAGGGCTTCGCCCAGAACCCGGTCGGCAAGGGCGCCAAGCCCATCGAGGTCGGCGGCCGGCGCGTGCACCCGCTGCCCAACGTCGAGCTGCCCGGCCGGCTCATCGAGGCCCCCAAGGACACGCCGACCCCGGCCGGCTTCCGCGCGATCGACTTCACCGCGCCGTCGCGGAGCCGCTACCGCGGGACCTACGACCAGCGCTACGTGGAGCAGCACTTCCCGGGCGCGCCGCCCGACCAGGACTGGCGCATCTGGAACATGGCGCCCGAGGACCAGCAGCTCGACGCGCCGATCGCGCTCGACGCGCGCTTCCGGGTGGAGAACATGCACCCCGACCACCCGGTGCTCGAGGGCGCGCTGCCGGGCCTGCGGGCGCGCTGCTGGGCGATCGCCGGCGAGGTGCAGCCGATCGACAACCGCAAGCGGCCCAAGGGCGAGCTCGTCGAGGTGCCGATGAAGCTCACCACCCTCTGGCTCTTCCCCGAGCGCGAGCTCGGCGTGATGATCCACCAGGGCGTGCTCGACGTGCGGGAGGACGACGCGCGGGACGTCTCGCTGATCCTCCTGGCCGCCGAGCGGGTCGGGGAGCCGCGCGAGCTCTCCCACTACGAGGAGGTCGTCCGGCGCCGCTACGACCCGGAGTGGGGCGCGATGTACGCGCTCTTCGAGGACGACCTCGTGCCCGGGGATCTCGCCGGCGAGATCCAGATGGAGCACCCGGAGCTGGCCCCGACCTACCCGATGAAGGAGCACCTCCAGCGGCGCGCGGACCGGGAGCGAGCCCGGGCGGAGGAGCGCGCGGCCGAGCACGACGTGAGCCTCGCGGAGATGGGGATCGGCGACGGGCCCGATCTGAACGCGCCGCTGCCGACGCTGCGCGAGCTGCCCGACCGGGTGCGCTCGCTGCGGGAGGAGCTCGACACGCGCGCCGCCGAGGCCGAGCAGGCCAAGGCCGACGCGATGGAGGAGCTGAAGCAGATCTGCGAGGAGCACGAGCTCGACCACGAGGAGATGCAGCGGCTGCTCGGCGTCGAGCACACCGGCCCGCCCGAGTTCACCGCGGTGGGTCAGCGCGAGCTGCTGCGCGAGCAGGTCCGGGAGGCGAACCGGCGCGAGATGTCGCTCGAGTGGCTCGAGCAGCAGGCCGAGGACCCGGAGGCGTTCGCGCGGTGGCAGCAGACGGAGACCCAGCTCCTCGACGCCTACCGCAAGAGCGCGCACATGCAGAGCCCCGCGCCGACCCAGGACGAGGAGGCGTCGAGGGCCGAGCGCGAGCGCCTCCTCGCCGACCTCGCGGCGGGGGCCAGCATGGACCGACGCGACCTGACCGGCCTCGATCTCTCGGGCGCGGATCTGCGCGGCGCCGATCTCTCCGGCGCGCTGATGGAGTCGGTCCGGCTCGAGGGCGCGCTCCTCGACGGGGCGCGGCTCGAGGGGACGGTGCTCGCGCACGCCGACCTGACCGCGGCGAGCCTGAAGGGCGCGTCGCTGCGGGGCGCGAACCTGGGCAAGGCGCGGCTCCGGCGCACCGCGTGCGACGAGGGCACCGACTTCAGCGACGCGACGATGGTGGAGCTGCGCGGCGACGAGGCGGGGCTCACCGGCGCCACGCTCACGGGCGCCCTCCTCCTCCGCGCGAGCCTGAAGGGCGCCGACCTGAGCGGCGCGAAGCTCGGGCGCGCGACCCTCATCGAGGCGGTGATGAGCGGGTGCAAGCTCACCGGGGCGCACCTCGGCGGCGTCGCGCTGATCGACATGGACCTCAGCGGCGTCGACTTCACCGAGGCGCAGGCGGCGGAGATGAACATGGTGGGCGGCTCGGTGAAGGGCGCGACGTTCGTGCGCGCGGACCTGACCTCGGCGCGCTTCGTCATGCGCTGCGACGCGCGGGGCGCCGACTTCCGGCACGCGAAGATGCTCGACGCGAACCTCCGCGAGGCCGACCTCGAGGGCGCGGACCTGGGCGGCGCGACGCTGCACCGCGCGGACCTCGGCGAGGCGAACCTGCAGGGCGCCAAGCTCTACCGGATCGTGGCCCGGCGCTCGCGCTGGACACGCGCGGATCTCCGCGGGGCGACCCTGATGAGCGGCGACCTGATGGAGGCGGTGTTCGCGAAGGCCGACGTGCGCGGGGCCGACTTCCGGGGCGCGAACCTCTTCGGCGCCGACTTCTCCCGGGTGCACGGCGACGAGGCCACGCGCTTCGACGAGGCCATCCGCGACCGCATGATCGTCTACCCGATGAGGCAGCCGTGACGCGCGACGAGCTGCTGGACGCGATCCGACACGGCGAGCCCATCCAGGGCGCCGATCTCTCGGGCATGGATCTGTCGGGCGCGGCGCTGAGCGGCGGGATCTTCGAGACGGTCTCGCTGCGAGGCGCCAACCTGGCCGGGGCCCAGCTCGACGAGTCGGTGCTCTACGCGTGCGATCTCGCCGGGGCCGACCTCCGCGGCGCCAACCTGCGGCTCACCCAGCTCACCCGCAGCGACCTCCGGAACGCGGCGCTCGGCGACGCCAACCTGAACGGGGCCGGCTTCCACCGCTGCGACCTCGGCGGCGCCGACGCGACCCGCGCCGACCTTCGCTACGCCCAGCTCACCGAGTCCAAGCTGGTCGGGATGCGCTTCCCGCAGGCGCGCCTCTCGAACGCGGTGCTGAACGACGTGGACGCCTCGGAGGTGGAGCTCGGCGGGGCGGTGCTCTCGCAGACCACCCTCTACCTCGCCGACCTCCAGACGGCGAAGCTGGCGGGCGCGGTCTTCGATCGCACCATCCTGGTCGGCGCGAAGCTCGCCGGGCAGTCCTTCGCGGGCGTCGATCTCTCGCGCGTGCAGCTGATGGCCGCGGACCTGCGCGGCTGCGACTTCACCGGGGCGACGCTCGCTGGCACCAACTTCATGCAGGCGGATCTGAGCGAGGCCACCCTCGAGAAGGTGAAGGCGCCGCAGGCGATGTTCGCCCAGGCGACGCTCGTGCAGACGAAGCTCGCGGGGGCCGAGCTGCCGCAGTCGCTCTTCAACGCCGCCGACCTGCGGCGCGCCGACTTCACGGGCGCCAAGCTCCAGAACGCCTACTTCGAGGAGGCGCGCGCCGCGACGGCGGTGTTCGTGCGCGCCGACCTCACCTACGCCAACTTCGCGAACGCCGACCTCTCGCACGCCGACTTCAGCGGTGCGACCCTGACGCGGGCGAGCCTGCACGGCATCGTGGAGGAGGGCGCGGTCTTCGGACCGAGCCGCGCGTCGGCGCTCGGGTCGGATCCCGAGCGCCTCCGCGCCGAACGTTTCGAGCCCAAGCTCTAGGAGGACCCATGGCAGCGGCAGCAGACGAGTCGATCATCTCCTTCGCGGGCGCGGTGACCCAGGAGCTGGGCCGCGTGCGCGAGCACGAGGGCGGGCTGACGGTGGAGACCGAGGCCGGCACCTTCTCGGCCCGGCGCGCCGCGAGCTGCCTACTCGCCCCGGCCACCGGCGACCAGGTGCTGCTCGCCCGACCGGAGCGAGGCGTGTGCTTCGTGCTCGCCGTGCTGGTCCGCGCGGAGCCCGAGCGCGCCGCCGTCGTCGAGGTGGACGCGCCGGCGATGCACCTGAGGGCGCCGCGGGTCGAGGTGCTCGCCAAGGAGGGGATGCGCCTCATCAGCCAGGAGAAGATCGCGCTCGTCGCGCAGCGGTTCGCGCTCGACGCGCGCGAGGGTCGCGTGTCGATCCAGCGGCTCGCCCTGGAGGGACGCGAGGTGCTCGCGCGGGCCGACGTGCTCGACGGAGTCTTCGGCGCCATCGAGACCGCCGCCGAGCGGCTCACGCAGCGGCTCGGGCGCTCCTACCGCTTCGTGGAGGACACCGACAGCACGCACGCGCACGACGTGGAGGTCCGCGCCGCGCAGAGCTTCGTCACCCGGGCGAAGGACGCCGTCCACCACGCTCGCCGCCTCTTCAAGGCGGACGGCGAGCAGGTCCACATCGGCTGAGGAGGAGACATGTTCGCGAACACCCAGATGGGCGGCCTCGACTTCGCCTTCCCCGACATCTGCAAGATCCCGCCGGCCGCGATCCCGATCCCCTTCCCCAACTTCGCGCTCGGCCCGATGGGCGTGCCGCCCTGCCCGAAGGTGCTCTTCGCCTGCGCGCCGGCGCACAACCTGGCCACGGTGATCCCGACCTCCTTCGGCGACGAGCCGGGCGTGCTGGGCGGGATCATCTCGCAGACCATCAAGGGGCCCTCGCGTCACCTGACCGCGTCGTTCACCACGCTGGTGGGCGGGCTTCCGGCGACGCGGCTGACGAGCGTCACGCTGCAGAACCTCTGCAACGCGATCGGCATGCGCATCGTGCCGAGCCAGGTGAAGGTGCTGCTGCTCGCCCCCTGATCAGATCAGGCGGTCGGTCCAGGTGCGCGGCGTCGCGTCGGTCACGATCTCGAGCTGCATGGCGTAGTCGAACGGGCGGGGCCCGCGCGCGCGGATGAAGGCCACGATGTCGCGGAGGCCGTCGTCCACGCTCCCGCGCGGGTCGTAGCCGAGCCGCTCGCGCGCCAGGTCGCTCGAGCAGGTCGCCACCTTCACCTCGCAGGGCCGCGGGTCGACGTAGACCGGCTCGAGCGGCGCGAAGCCGATGATGGCGGCGAGCCGCTCGGCGAGCGCGTTGATGCTGATGAAGCCCTGCCCGGGCGAGCGGCTGTCGGGCCCGACGTTCACCGTGAGGCCGTCCATGCCCGGCTCGAGCACGAGCTTCACCAGGCAGTCCACGACGTCCTGCACCGGGCTGAAGCAGCGCTTCTGCTCGCCGTCCCCGTAGATGTAGGGCTGGCGCCCCTGCAGCATGAGGTTCGCCATGATCGAGGCGACGTTGCGGTAGGGGTCGTCGTACTTCTGGCGCGCGCCGATGATGTTGTGCGGCACGGCGACCACGCGCTCGACGCCGTGGGTGGTGGCGAGCTGATGGAGGAGCTGCTCGCTGCACACCTTGGCGATGCCGTAGGGATCGCGCGGGTTGGTCGCCTGCGACTCGGTGAAGGGCACCGGGTTGTCGCCGTAGCGCGCCATCGACGAGCAGTAGACGATGCGCTCCACGCCGTTCGCGATCGCGGCGGTGAAGGTGGCGACGGACGCCTGCACGTTGTTGCGCACGATGAGGGTCGGGCTGAAGACGCTCAGCCCCTCGTGCGCCGCCGACGCCGCGTGCACGACCACGTCGGCGCCCTCGGTGATCCGCTTCATCGCCTCGAGGTCGCAGCAGTCGACCACGTCGAGCTCGGCGCCCTCGGGCACGTTGTCGCGGTAGCCGCCGGTGAGATCGTCGCAGCCGCGCACCGAGCAGCCGAGCGCGAGCAGCCGCTCCGCGAGGTGGCTCCCGAGGAAGCCGGCGATCCCCGTGATGAAGACGTGGCGGCCCACGGGGGCGTTTATAGCACCGCCCGGCCGCCATGAGGTGACCGGGCTCGGTGTGGCTGCGCGACTCGGCGCCGCTGCGCGGCTCGGGGGCCTACTCGGCGTCCGCGACGTCGCCGGCGAGGGCGCGGAGCTCCGGGAGCCAGACGTCGAGCTCGGGGATGAGCTCGGCGACCTGCAGGCCCGCGGACTCGAAGCCCTCGCTGTGCTGCGCGAGCACGGTGAAGAGCTGGTGGAGCGCGGCGCGACGCTCGTCCTGGAGGGCGGCGACGCGCTCGTCGGAGAGCGCGGACAGCTCGGTCTCGAGCTCGGTGATCTGCGCGTCGAGGGCGTCCCGCTTCTCGCGCGCGCCGGCGAGCTTCTTCTCCAGCTTCGCGCGCTGGCGCTCCTCGCTCTTGGTGAGCGGCTGCGCGAGCTGCTCCTCCACGCGGGTGACGCCGTAGGCGCGGCCTTCGACCTCGCGGAGCGCGTCGGCGAGCTCGGGGTGGCTGGCCATCGCCAGCTGACGCTTCAGCTCGGCCTGCTTGCGCTCGAGCTGCGCGAGCTGCTGCTCGATGCGGAGGCGCTCTTTCTCGGCCTGCGCGTCGTCATCGGCGGAGGCCTGGCCCTCGGGGGCCGGGGTCGGGGGGAGGTCCAGGGACTCGGTCTGCTGCATCGCCATGGGCCGGGTTCTGTACGCCCTCGGGGATCGGCTGTGAAGAAGTCACGTGTGATCCCGTGATATGCACGCGTCGTGAGGGAGGGGCCCCGCGATCCGTCCATGCCGCCGCCAGCGCGGATGAGCATGCCGTCGCTCGACGCGATCCAGCCGGTCCACGACCGCTACCACCGCCGCCGCAAGCTCTCGATCGCGATCGCCGTCGCCTCGATCGTCGCCGCGACGGTGTACCTCTTCTGGCCCCTGTTCAGCGGGCAGGCGACCTACTTCGAGTGGGACGTGCCCGAGCAGTACTGGCCGGATCTCGTTTACCTCTGCGAGTCGCTGCACGGCGGAGAGCTGCCCTACTGGAACCCCTACGATCGCGGCGGCTACCCCTTCCACGCCGACCCTCAGGCCGGCACCTACCACCCGCTCAACTGGGGCATCTGCGCCCTCGGTGGCCCGACGCCCGGGCTCGGCTGGGCGACGGCGCGGGTGGTCGTCGGCTTCCTGATCTGTGGCCTCTTCGGGCTGCTCTGGCTGCGGCGCCTCGGGGCCAGCTGGGCGGGCGCGATGGTCGGCGCGATCCTGCTCGAGGCGGCGCCCTTCATGCGCCACAACTGGGAGCTCAACCTCACGAGCGGCTACGCCTGGCTGCCGATGATGCTCTGGGCCGCCGAGCGGCTCGCCACCGAGCGCCGCATCCCGGACGGCCTCCTGCTCGCCCTCGCCTGGGCCCTCTGCGGCTGGACCGGCTCGCCCCCCGCCCTCTGGCTCGCGAGCAGCTTCACCGCCCTCTACCTCGTCTTCCGCCTGGGCGAGGTCTCGCGCGAGGTGGGGCTCTCCCTCGTGCGCGGGGTCCCGGCCCTGGCCACCGTCGCGCTCGTCGGCGCGGCGCTGCTCGGCGTCATGCTCGTGCCCGGCGCGGAGCTGAGCGAGCACTCGGTGCAAGCCGGCCGGAGCTTCGAGAGCATCTCGCAGGGCAGCCTGGAGGCGGACCAGCTCTTCGCGCTGCTCTGGCCGATGCCGGGCAACCACCTCTACGTGGGCCTGCTCGCGATCGCGCTCACCCCGCTGGCGCTCGCGCGCGCCAAGAGCAACCTGCCGTGGTTCTTCCTGATCGTCTTCGTGGTCGGCGCGGCCCTCGCCTTCGGCGGCGCGGCGTTCCGGGTCGCCTACGACTGGCTCCCGGTCTTCGACGTCTTCCGCGCGCCCTACCGCTACCAGGCGTGGCTGGGGCCCTGCGCGGCCGGGCTGACGGCCCTCGGCCTGCCGAGCGAGAAGAAGGCGTTCGAGGGCGCGCTCGGCGGCCGGCTCCGGGTGGCCGGCCTGTGCTTGATCGCGATCGGGGTCGCCGCGCTCGTGCTCCTCGAGGGCCTCGGACCGGGCCTGCTCGCGATCGCGCTCGGGATCCTGCTCGCGTCGCGCACGCTGCGCCCGCCGCTGCACCAGGGGTCGATCCTGTGGGCGGTGCTGCTCGGCGCGATCGTGCTCGTGGACGTGACCCAGGCGCTGCCCGATCACCGCCACATGCGGCCCGGTCAGCCGCGGTGGGACGAGCCGGCGGCGGCCGCGGTCTTCCCGCACGCGCCGAACACCCGCGAGCGCTGGCGCTACATGGACGAGTTCGCGGTCGGGTGCCGCAGCGGCACGCGCACCCGGCGACGGGACTTCCGCGGCTACCAGGACCCGCTGCTGCTGGCGTCGTACGAGCGCGTGGTCGGGAGCCTGCGCGAGCACCCCGCCCTCGCGCCGCAGTTCAACGTGCGATACGCGCTCCAGGGACCGCACTTCATCCACGGCTGGGATCGCCACTACCTGCCGCCGCCCGACGCGCTGCGGGAGACGCTGAACGCGCGGGTCGTGCACCGCGGCGAGGGAGAGCGCACGGTCACCGAGCTGATGGACGCCCTGCCGGTCGCCTACTTCGTGCCCGAGCGCGAGGTGGAGCGGGCGTCGAGCCGAGCCGACGCGCTGGCCCGCACGATCGCCCTCGCGCCGGGCGCCATCGCGGTGCTCGACGAGGCCGAGAGCCCCGAGGAGCGGCCCCCGCACGGGCGCGCGGCCGGAGGTCGCCCCCGGGCCGAGGCGCGCGGGCTGTCGCTCCGCCCCGATCGGGTGGCCTTCACCCTCGACGCCCCCGGCCGCGGCGTGGTCGTCATCAACGAGGCGTGGCTGCCCGGGTGGAAGGCGCGCGTCGACGGCCGCCGCGTCCCGATCTTCCGGGCCAACGGCTTCGTCCGCGCGGTCCCGGTGGACCGGGGCGAGCGCCGCGTGGTCCTCACCTACCGGCCCCGGAGCGGGCTCTACTGGCGACAGGTGCTCCTCATCGGCTGGCTCGCCATCCTCGTCGGCCTGCTCGGGCTCCCCCTCTCGGACGCCATCCGGCGCTGGGCCCGCGCGCGCGCCGCCAAGCCCGACCGCGCGCCACCGGAGGGCTGATCGCCGCGCGGAATGCGCAAGCCGACGCGCGACTCGCGCACCTTCTGCGCAGGCTGGCCCGGGACCAGGGCCCGCCCGCGCACGGCACGCGCGATGCACTGGACATGGGGGCGCGCTCGGAGCGAGTCGCTTCTGGGGGGAAGGCGGCTCGCTCCGGGCGTCAGCGTTCCGTCGATGTGAGATAGTCCCGCGCGGTGAGCGCCGAGAACCTCTACCTGCACTATGTGTCCGACGGCCCGCCGCGGCGGCGGCAGACGATCTCCCGCGCCGACCTGCGCGACCTGATCACCGCGCGGCGCTCGGCGGGCCGACCGCCGGCGTCGCTCGAGGCGTACCGGAGCGGCGCCCCCGAGGCGGACGCGTTCACGCTCTCGTTCGACGACGCCCACGCCTCGGTGCTCGCGCACGCCGCGCCGGTGCTCGCCGAGCTCGACATGCCGGCCACGCTCTTCGTCCCGACCGCCTACGTCGGGGCGTCGGACGCCTTCCTCGACTGGGACGACCTGCGCCGGCTCCGCGACCTCGGCTGGACCCTCGGCGCACACTCCCACACCCACCCGCGCATGAGCTGGCGGCTGCACGACGAGGACGACGCCGCCCACCTCGCGCGCCTCCGGGACGAGCTCGCGCGCTCGCGAGAGCGCTTCGAGCGAGAGCTCGGCGAGGCCCCCGCGCTCTTCGCCTACCCGTACGGCGAGGCCCCGCCGGTCGCCCGCCGCGCGGCGCGGGAGGCGGGGTTCGAGTGCGCGTTCACCGTGGCCGGCGATCGGGCCTGGGACGGCGATCGGCTCGCCATCCCCCGGCTCGACGCGCTCGAGACCCCGCCGCGCCAGGACGCGCCGACCGCGTTCAGCGTCGTGGTGCCCGCCTACGACCGGGTCGCGATCCTCGCCGACGTGGTGGGCCGCCTCGCCGGGCAGAGCTACCCCGAGGACCGCTACGAGGTGATCGTCGTCGACGACGGCTCGCCCGAGGCGCTCGCGCCGCTCTTCGCGGACGGCCCCTCGAACGTGCGCGTGGTGCGACAGGGCGACGACGGCTTCCGGGCCGGCCAGGCGCGCCAGCGGGGCGCCGACGAGGCGCGGCACGACCACCTCGTGTTCCTCGACGCCGACGTCGCGGTCGATCCGGACTTCCTCTGGCACCTCGACTGGGTGCACCGGCGGATCGACGACGCGGTGCTGCTCGGATACCTGAGCGGCTACAACCTGCACGACATGGGGCTGATCCACCGGCCCGCCGACGTGATCGGCGCCGACGTGCGCGGGCTCCCGATCATCCCGGACCGCTCCCGCGAGCCCACGCTGCGGGCCTGCCTCGACAACCTCGACTGGCTCGAGGACCCGTGGACGCTGACCTACACCGGCAACCTCTCGCTCCCGAAGGCCCTCTTCGAGCGGGTCGGCGGCTTCAGCGACGACTTCGTCGGATGGGGTCTCGAGGACATCGACCTCGGGGTGCGCCTCCAGCGGGGCGGCGGCCAGTTCGTGTTCAGCCGCTTCGCGATCGGCTGGCACGTGGTCGACCCCGACGAGACCGGTTGGCGCAACCCCTTCCGCGAGCGCGAGCCGACGATCGAGCGCTTCGCCGGGTACCTGACCAACCTCTCGATCCTGGAGCGACGCCACCCGGGCGACCCGGCCGTCCAGGGCTACGTGACCCGCTCGCGGGCGGACATCGACGAGACCTGCGCGAAGCCGATGACGGTCGGCATCGAGATGGGGGGCGAGGCGCGCGACCGCTCGACGCTGCACCGTCGCCTCCACCACGTGCAGCCGGGCGGGGTGCCGAAGCACGAGCTGCTCGACCGGGTCGCCTACGCGGAGAAGATCGGCGCCCGGACGATCTACGCGCTCGGCGGGGAGCCGGCCGAGCACCCCGATCTGCTGGCGCTCCTCGAGGCGGCCTCGCGCGCGGTCTCGTGGGTGTCGCTCCAGACGATGGGCCACGGGTTCGCGACGCCGGGGCTGGCGAGGGACGCGCGGAGCGCCGGCCTGAACGGCGCGGTGATCGACACCTTCACCGCGGACGCGGCATTGCATGACGCGTTGCACTCCCCGGGATGCCACGCGCGCTGGCGGAAGGGCGTCGACGCGCTGCGGGACGCGGACCTCGAGCTCAGCGCGCGCCTCGTCGTGACCCCGCGCACCGCGCCCGGGCTGGAGGGCACGCGGCGGCTCCTCGAGGCGCTCGGGCTGGGGGTCTCCGAGGTCGTGTGGATCGACTGCAGCCCCCGGGATTTCGCCCACGACCTTCCGAACGCCGTTCAGCATTCGCGGCGCTGACGGATTTGGAGGGCCCTCGGACCGGGGGCAGAATGTCGCCCATGAGTGCGGTCGAGGACGACGACGACGACGAAGCCACCGTCATGCAGCAGGCGCCCGCGTGGGCGCTCGAGGACGACGACGGCGGGGTGGGCTACGAGCGGACGCTGGCGATCGAGGGGCTCGGCCCTGCCTCGTCCCCCGGGCTCGACCTCGGCGACGCGAACGGCGAGGTGCCGCGGACGGTCGCCCTGCCGAGCGGGGACTACCCCGCGCTCGTGCCGGGCGCCGGGCCGATGCCGCACGATCCGAGCATGCCGAAGACGATGGCCCTCGAGGGCGCGGCCGCGGCGGCGCACTTCTCGAGCCCGGCCGCTCCCCCTGCGGCGCCGGTCGCGCAGGCCGACGACTCGGGCAGCGTGCTGAAGGTGCTGCTGATCGGGGTGGCCCTCTTCGTCGTGATGGCCACCGCCGCGGGCGCGGGGGTCTTCCTGCTGCTCCGGTGACGACGGCGGCGGGGTATGGCACCCTCGCCGCCACCGTGCAGGCGACCGTCGTCATCCCGACCTACCGGCGCGCGCCCCGACTCCGCGCGCTGCTCGAGTGCCTGACTCACCAGGAGCCGGACACCCTCGCCCGCGTGGTCGTGTGCGACGACGGCTCCGGCGACGAGACCGAGCAGGTCGCGCGCGCGTTCGAGGGGCGGCTGCCGCTCGTCTACGCGTTTCAGGACGACGAGGGATTTCGGGCCGGTCAGGCGCGTAACCTCGGCATCGAACGCGCGATCGGCGACGTGGTGATCTTCGTGGACGACGACGTGCTCGTCCGCCCGGACTTCGTGCGCGAGCACCTGCGGGCACACGCGGAGACCGAGGGCGCGCGCAGCGTGGCCATCGGATACCGCCATCGGGTGACGGAGTACGAGGGCGGCGTGCCCGCCCGCGAGACCATCCTCGCCGCCGAGCGAGACGACCGGCTGGTGGAGCTCGACGGCCCGGTCACCGAGCATCCGTCGCCCTGGATCTACGTCTACTCCTGCAATTTCTCGGTGACCCTCGGCGGCCCGGAGCTCGTCTTCGACGACGGCTTCCGCGGCTGGGGCCTCGAGGACACGGAGCTGGGCTACCGCCTGCACGCGGCCGGCTACGCCATCGTCGAGGCGGACGGCGCCCGGGTGCTGCACGTCGAGGACCCGGCCCCGCGCGACCCGTTCCGCTGCGAGATCCGGCAGCTCCCGCCGAGCTACGACACCTACGTGAAGAACGCCGTCTACTTCATGGACAAGCACCCCGAGGACGCGGCGCTCCGGGACTTCGTGCGCGGCGACCTCCGGTGGTACGTGCTCGACGAGCACGGGCGCTGGGTGAAGAACGGGTACGCCAACGACGTCGACTTCGTGATCCAGACCTGCCGGGACCAGCTCCGCGCCGAGCGACCGGCCATCCGGGAGAGCGCATGACAGCGAGGCAGCTACCCACCCTGACGCGCCACCCGGCGCTCTCGACGCCGCTCGACGAGCTGGCGGTCGAGCTCACCGTCTACTGCAACCTCAAGTGCGAGATGTGCAGCGTCTGGGAGCTCAAGCAGCACGGCGTCGACTTCGACAAGGCCATCGCGCTCCTCGACGAGGCCCGGGCCCTGGGCGCGAAGACCTTCGTGCCCTGCGGCGCCGAGAGCTTCATGCGCAAGGACTTCCTCGACATCGTCGAGCACGCCCACGCGATCGGCTTCGAGCGCCAGGACATCGTCACCAACGGCACGATGATCACCGGCGCCCACCTCGACCGCCTCGAGCGTTGCCCGAGCGTCGCGCTCCACATCAGCATCGACGGCCCGAAGGACATCCACGACCAGCTCCGCGGCGAGGGCAACTACGACAAGGCCGTCGCCACCGCCCGCGAGTGCGTCGAGCGCGGCATCGAGCTCGGGCTCAGCGGCGTGATCCTCAAGGAGTCCCTCGACCACCTGAAGCCGCTGGTCAGCCTCGCGGCCGAGCTCGGGGTGGGCGAGGTGAGCTTCCAGCCGTTCCAGACCGAGATCAGCGGGCCGAACAAGGACATCCCGCGCTTCTCCCTGCTCCGCACCCCGCGGGCCCGCATCGTGGCCGCCCTCGAGGACCTCGCCGAGCACGCCGAGCGGCTCGGGGTGACCATCTTCACCGAGTCCCTCTTCGGCGTGATCCCCGACTACCTCGCCTTCGGCAAGCGGCCCATCCCGCCGGGCGGCTGCTACCTGCCCAGCAAGTTCCTGCTCGTCGACTTCCGCGGGAACATCTACCCCTGCTTCTTCATGCGGAGCGAGCAGGATCTGATGGGCAACGTGAACGAGGGCACGACGCTCACCGACGTCTGGCACTCCGTGCACCACGAGCAGCTGCAGACCCTGGCGCTGACCGAGCGCTGCCCGGGCTGCCTCGCGGCCTGCTCGGACGTCGAGACCTTCGACGCGAGCGATCGGGACGCGGAGGTGACCTACGCGCCGCCCGCCCAGATCCTGCTCGAGAAGTCGGCTCCCCCGGCGGCGGCAGAGTGATGTCGAGCGTCGAAGGAGACCGGACCCGCGCCTGCGGCAGCTGCGGCGCCGAGGTCGCGCACCGCATGAGCGGCCGCGAGGCGATCGAGACCGAGGCCTGCCCGTCCTGCGGCGCCGAGGTGCTCTTCAGCAACTTCGTCCGCATGGACATCGCGCTGAGCGAGTACTGCAACCTGAAGTGCCAGATGTGCCGGCGCCCGAGCGAGGCGCTCTTCATGGACGCCGAGCGCTGCAAGCGCGCCATGACCGAGGCGGTCGCGGTCGGGGTCGAGTACCTGAGCTTCTCGGGCGGCGAGCCCTTCGTGCACCCGAACATCATCGAGCTCCTCGAGCACGCGTTCTCGCTCGGGGCCAAGGTGCAGATGGTCTCGAACGGGACGCTCATCCGCGAGAAGCACCTCGACCTCCTCTCGCAGCTCGACTGCCTGACCATCAGCATCGACGGCACCGAGGCGGCGCACGATCACATCCGCCGCCGGCCCGGCACCTACCAGCGCTCCCTCAAGACGCTGCGGCTGCTCACCGAGCAGTCGAGCATCACCTGGGGCACCAACACGGTGATGCAGCGCGACAACTACGACTGCCTCTACGACAGCTTCCGGGTCATCCAGGACATCGGCGGGTTCAAGTACGCCTACTGCGGCTTCAGCCACGTCGAGGTGGTGCCGGAGACGGTCGACCTGCAGATGACGCCCGAGCAGCAGCGGGTCGCGCAGGCCCAGGTCCGGCGCATCGAGGAGGCGTGCAAGGCGACCAACACCTGGTTCAACGACCGGGAGATGCTCCTGCACCACTTCGACACCTACGCCCGCAAGGACCGCCGCTACCGCCCGGTCGACGGCTGCAAGATCCCGCAGAAGTTCATCGGCTTCTCCGATCACGGCTTCTACCTCTGCTGGCACCAGGGCCGGAACCTCACCGAGGAGAGCCTGGTCGACGCGCTGAAGAGCGACCTGGCCCGCGACATCGTGCGCGAGGGCCTCGAGAAGCGCTGCGTCGCCTGCAACTGCTTCAACTACTCGTGGGACGACGAGTGGAACCAGGGGATCATGGCGAGCGCCAAGGCCGGCGCCTCGGTCGAGGAGGGCATCGTCGCCCTCCGCATCCCCACCCGGCTCAAGATGGTGACCGGCGGTAGCGACGGAAACACGCTGGACATCCAGGAAATCTGAGCCACGTCGGCGTTGAAAACGCCTCCCGGAAGGAGGACGATGTTCGTCCCGGGAGGTGTGTTCGATGCTTGAAATGAATCCTCGACGTGTGGCCACGACGCTGGCCGTGGCGTTCGCGCTGGTCTTCGGCGGCTGCGATCCAGGCGGCGGCACGCGCCCCGACGGCGGCGGCACGACGGGTGACTCGTCCACCGGGCCCACCGGGCGAGACACCGACGGCGACGGCATCCTCGACCGCTGGGAGGGCGCCGACGAGCGGGTCGACACCGACGGCGACGGCACCCCGGACTTCGAGGACACCGACAGCGACGACGACGGCATCCCCGACAGCGTCGAGGGCCAGACGAACACCTCCACCGGGGAGCCCGCCGACTCCGACGGCGACGGCACCTACGACTTCCGCGACGACGACTCCGACGGCAACGGCGTGCTCGACCGCGACGAGCCCGAGGGCGACCTCGACGGCGACGCCACGCTCGACTTCGCCGACACCGACGACGACGGCGACCTGATCCGCGACGTCGACGAGATCGGAGACCCCGCCGCGCCGACCGACACCGACGGCGACGGCATGCCCGACTACCGAGACATCGACTCCGACGGCGACACGATCGGCGACATCCACGAGGGCACCTTCGACAGCGACGACGACGGCGTGCTCGACCGCTTCGACCTCGACTCCGACGACGACGGCTGGACCGACGCCGAGGAGGCCGGCGACGCCGACGTGGGCACCCAGCCGATCGACACCGACGGCGACACCATCCCCGACTTCCGCGACGCCGACTCGGACGGCGACGGGCTCAGCGACGAGGCCGAGCGCATGTACGGCACCAGCCGGACCAACCCCGACACCGACGGCGACGGGGTGAGCGACCTGGTCGAGGTCTCGGCCTGCCCCGAGGGTGACGCGTCCTGCGCGATGGACGCCACCGACCCGACCTCCAGCCCGCGCGCCCGCGGCGACTTCGTCTTCGCCGAGCCCTACATGATGCCGCCGATGCCCGAGCGCGACACGCTCGACTTCGCGACCGACATCCGGGTGGCCGACGTCTACTTCCTCATCGACACCACCGGCTCGATGGGCGGCGCGATCTCGAACGTGCAGTCCAGCCTCTCGACCGCGGGCAGCGGCATCATCGACCAGGTCCGGGCCACCATCCCGGACACCTGGTTCGGGGTCGGCGACTTCAAGGACTACCCTGCTTGCGACTACGGCGACGACGGCAGCTTTGGCACCCCTGACTACGCCTATAGGCATGTGCAGGACATGGCGATGGACGCGATGGCCTCCCAGACCGCGGTGAACTCGCTGAGCGCGAGCGGCGGCTTCGACGGCCCGGAGAGCCACGTGCCCGCGCTCTGGGCGACCGCGACCGGCATGGGCCTGATGGGCCGCGCCACCGCCGCGGGCCCCGTCCCGGCTCGGACCGACTGCCCGATGGGCACCTTCGGCTACCCGTGCTTCCGCGACGGCGCGGTGCCGATCGTGGTCATGGTCACCGACGTGAACATGCACAACGGCCCGGGCGGCAGCGCGGCCTACCAGAGCTCCTCCTGCCCGTCCGGCGGCTTCGGCGGCACCACGCCCATCGGCGCCACGCCCCCGACCTTCCCCGAGGCGGTCACGGCCGCGACGTCGGCCCGCGTGCGCGTCATCGGCGTGGCCGTCAACGGCGGCGGCATGAGCGACCTCCAGCAGCTCTCGACCATGACCGGCGCGGTCGACGGCAGCGGCTCCCCGCTCGTCTCGAGCGCCCCGAGCGGCAGCGTCTCGAGCAGCGTCGTCAACGCCATCCAGACGCTGGCGATGAGCACCCGCTTCGACATCAGCGTCGACTACGAGGACGACCCGAGCGACGCGGTCGAGACCTTCGCCGCGTTCGTCGATCACATCGAAGCTCGGGTGGCCGGCGACGCCTCTCGCGGCTGCGACCCGCGCCCGGCCGACGACACCGACGGCGACGGCTTCCCCGACACCTTCCGCAGCGTCACCGCGGGCGAGCGGGTCTGCTTCGACATCGTCGTGAAGCAGAACGACACCGTCATGCCCACCACCGACCCGCAGCTCTTCCGCGCCACCCTCCGGGTGCTCGGCGACGGCTTCACCGAGCTCGACAGCCGCGACGTCTTCTTCCTGGTTCCGCCGGAGATCAGCATCGGCGGTCCAGACTGACGCGCGTCAGTCTAGCCGACCGACGAACCCAAAGGTTCCGGTCGTACCGGTTGTCCGGGCGCCGGAACCGAGATTGACCGACTCAGCGAAGCGCCCCACGATCGTGAGGGCGCCGCCTGGACCGATGTCGAGCCCGTGACCGATCTGGAAGCCTTCCCCGCCGAGCGCTCTGTCACGCACGTGAACGCCGGCGGGGGAGAACCGCGCAATAAAGATGTCGTCGCGTCCCATCGTGCTGCTGAGCCCCCCGGCACCGAACCCCACGGTTCCGTAGAAGCCTCCCACGACGATCACATCCCCGTCCTCCGAGACACTGACATCGTACGGCGTCGAATAGCCGTCACCAGGAGCCGGCACGCCTTGGAATCCCCGCGTGAACTCATGGCTGCCATCCGCCGCGCTCATGCCGACGACGAACCCGTTCTCGGGCCGGGCGGGCCCCCCTCCCCCGAAGGTGAACGGCGTGGCCGCGCGACCGCTCACGAACACGGAGCGCTCGTTCGCGGTCACGGCCGTGGCGGTCGTGAAGCCGGGCGACACCAGGGGCTGCACCCATCGGACGAGCCCGGAGGCGTCGTGTGAGAAGACGACCGAATCCTCCGCGTCGGACGTCAGAGGCCCGGCGCCGAAGTCCACGGTGCCCCGGAACGTGGCCACGAAGTAGAGAGCGCCGACGGCGTCGACGGATACATCGCGGAGCTGCACGGTGGCGCCTGCAGCTCCGTAGGTCCGAACGCCTACAGGAGTTCCATCGGGTCGAAAGCGAGCCACGAAACCATCGACATCTCCCACGGGCGCGACGGTGCTTCCCGCGAAGTCGAACGAGTGCTCGAACGAGCCCACGACGACCAGCTCACCCCCGCTGACCGCCAGGCGGGCTGCTCGCACGCTCCCCACCAGCGAAGGAAGCTCACGGAGCCAGTCCGGAGTGCCGTCAGGGCGAACCGCGAAGAGGACGCCCACAGCTCCCCTCGCCCCAGGCCGAACAGTCGTACCAGCCAGGGTGATAGCCTCTCCCGCGTAGTTCCCAACGGCCACCGTCCGGCCGTCCGCCGCGTAGTGGTGCACGTCGAAGGCGTCGAGATACCCCCGGTCCTCGGCGAAGGGGAGCGTCCAGCGCAGTGCCCCGTCCGCGGTGTAGCTGACCATCAGCCGGGGCGGTTCGGGACCCGCCCCGAAGTCGGCCCCGCCGTAGAGGCTGCCTACCACGTAGACGTTTCCGGAGGAGTCGGTGGAGACCGCGCTGGCGAAGTCGTTGCCCAGGTTCCCCATGATCCGATCCCACGGGCGGAACGAGCACCGCCCCGCGTCGCAGGTCCCACCCGGGCACAAGGGACCGCTCGTCTCGTCGTCGACCGCGCCGGAGCAGTCGTCGTCGACGCCGTTACAGATCTCGGCGGCGCCCGGGTTCACGGCGCCGTCGTCGTCGTCGCAATCGTCGCCGCAGGTCGCGCCAAAGCAGCAGCCGGCGCTCACGTAGCCGTCACCGTCGACGTCTGCGTCCGTCGGTCCCCCGAGCGTCTCGGGGTCGCAGTCCTCGTCGTGCCCCTCCGCGTCGCAGACTTCGGTCAAGCTCGGGTGGCGTCCGAAGTCCGCGTCGTCACAGTCGCCCCCGCCGCACGCGATCGCGTCGTGCCCGTCGTTGTCGGCGTCCGGGTCGGTGCAATCGACCACGCTGCAGCGCTCCTCGGCCTCCGAGCACATCTCTCCGTCGCCACAGGGTGAGCCATCGGTGACACACCCTCGAGAGTCCGCCCGGTCATCTCCCGGCACGCAGCGGCGGACGGTGCAGAAGAGCCCGTCGTCACACTCCAGGTCGCGAGTGCACGGCGTACCGGGATCGGCGTCCATGGTGGGCCCACCGTCGCGAATGGCGGCGTCCGGCTCCCCCGAGCCGTCGCCGCAGCCGATGGCGGCGAGCAAGGAGCTGCAGAGGACGAGAGCTGCGGGACGATACGTGTTCATGACCCCCTCTTTCGGTCGAGCGCGAGAGATGTTGCGAGCCGACGGGACCCCCGTCAAATCCGGCGCCACTGTGCTACCACTGCCCCATGACGATCGTCGGGGCGCGGGTGGGGTTTCTGCGGGGGGACTACGGGCACGACCTCGCCGAGAACCCTCGCTTCCCCACCTGGCCCTGCACGTTCGACCCGATGGAGGCCTACCGGCCGCTCATCGAGGCGCGGCGGGCCGGGCGGGAGGCGGTGCGGCTCTTCCTGTGTGAAGGCGGCGAGGGCGTGCGCCTCGGCGCGGACGGCGCCGTGACGGGCGTGAGCGAGCGGCTGCTCCACGCCATCGAGGTCATCCAAGAGGGCGCGGCGCTGCACGGGCTCTACTTGTACTGGTCGCTGCTCGACGCGGGCTCGGTGGAGGAGGGGGACGCGGTCACCGGCTCCATCCTCGCCGGCGGCGACGCGGCGGCCCGGTTCGCCGAGCGCGTGGCGGCGCCGATCGCCAAGGCGCTGGACCCGCAGCGGACCCTCGCGCTCGACGCGGTCAGCGGCGCCACCGGAGAGTCCGCGGAGGCGGTGGCGCTCATCGGCGACGCCGTCCGGGCCGAGGCGCCGATCGTGATCACCGCCGGCGCGAGCGCGGCGCACCTGCGGGCCGTGTGGCGCGGGGGCAAGCTCGACGGCGTCGACGTGCGCGGGCCCCTCGCGACCCGCGCCGAGCTGGCGGCGGCGCTCGACGATCCGCGCGTGGCCGAGGAGCGCGTCCCGCTCTTCGCCGGAGACGCCGAGGCGCCGGACGCGCTGGGCTACGCCGCCGTGTTCGTCTGACCGGCTGGCAGCTCGAACCAGAAGAGGGTGCCGCCGTCGGGCCCGTCCTCGAAGCCCATCTCGCCGTGGTGCAGCTCGACGAGCCGCTTGGCGATGTAGAGGCCGAGGCCGGTGCCGCCCTTCTCGCGCCGGTCCGAGGAGTCGGCCTGGATGAAGCGGCCGAAGATGCGGGGGCGCAGCTCGTCCGGGATGCCCTCGCCGTGGTCCTCGACCTCGAAGCGCACGCGGTCGTCCACGCGGGTGGCCCGCACGACGACGCGGTCGCCCTTCGGCGAGTACTTGATGGCGTTCGAGACGAGGTTGTCGAGGATCTGGAGCACCCGGCCGGCGTCGCAGGGGAGGCTGACGTCGGGCACGGGGTCGGCGGCGACGAGCGACACCTCGAAGCGCTTGGCGAAGCCCTGGTTCGCGTCCACCGTGCCGCGCACCAGCTCGTGCGCCGGGACGTCGTCGATGGAGGGCACGACCTTGCCGCCGCCCAGCTTCTCGACGTCGAGGAGGTCGTTCACCAGCGCCTCGAGGCGCTCGGCGTTCCGGACCGCCATCGCGACCAGGTCCTCGGCGCGCCCCTCGATCTTCGGTACCGCGCCCGAGGCGACCAGCCCGAGCGAGCCGCGGATCGAGGTGAGCGGCGTGCGCAGCTCGTGGCTCACGGTCGAGAGCAGCTCGTCCTTCATGCGCTCCGCCTCGTGCCGCTCGCTGACGTCGCGGATGTGCCCGAGGAAGCCGAGCAGCTCCCCGTCCGGCCCGGCGACGCGCACCCCGACGGTCTCGCCCGGGAAGAGCGTGCCGTCCTTGCGGCGGTACTCCATCAGGTAGGGCGCCGCCTCCGCGCTCGCCTGGCGGTTGTAGCGTTCGCGACCGGCCTCCTGGTAGGCGTCGGGGTCGCCGTAGAGCACCACGGTCTTCTTGCCGAGGACCTCCTCGGGCTCGTAGCCGAAGACGCTCTTGGTGGCCGGGTTCGCCATGAAGATCTCCCGGCGCTCGTCGGCGAGGACCACCGCGTCGGGCAGCGCCGCGAAGACGGCCGCGAAGAGCGCGCGCTGACGCTCGAGCTCGCGCTGCTCGTGCTCGCGCTCGATGGCGCGCCCGATCGAGACCCCCATCAGGGCGACCAGCTCGTGGTCCCAGCTCTCGAAGCGGCGCGCGCGCGGCTGGCGGTCCGAGAAGTTGAGCGTGCCGTGGATGCGGCCGAACACCCGGATCGGAGCGGCGATGTAGCTCTCGAGCCCCATGTTCACGTAGACCGGGTGGGAGCGCATCTCCTCCAGCGCGCCGACCTCGTCGTAGGCGACGGTCCCGCCGGTGTGGAGCACCGCCGCGCAGTACGTCCCGCCGACCTCGAAGACGTCGCCTCGGGCGAGGCCGTCGAGGCTCGTGACGACCGCCATCACCTCGTAGCGGCTGCCCTCGATGCGGCTCACGATGCCGGTGTCGAGCCCGAGCAGCTGGCAGCCGCGCTGGAGGTGGTCCTCGTACAGCGCGTCGAAGCTGGCGTAGCGCGCCAGCGCCAGCTCGTTGAGCGCGCGGAGACGCCGCGCGAGCGCAGGTTCTCGCTCGGACACGAAGGGGAGCGTAGCGCGTCGGGCGGCGGATGCGGCCATCCCGGACACGGAACGGCAGTGATCACCCTCTCTTGAACCCTCGATCCGGCCCTCCCCCGCGTGCATGATGGGCGGATGACTGCAGTACGCTTCGCCTGGACTCTCCTCTCGGTGCTCGCCGTGATGGCCTCGGCGACCGGGTGCGACTGCTCGGGCCCCGAGGCCAGCGAGTGCACGACCAACGCCGAGTGCGCCGGGGACGACCGGTGCATCGACGGCCGCTGCGTCCCGCCGGTCGCGGGCGACGACGCCGGCCCCGACACCGGCGTCGGGCCGATGTGCGCTCCGTCGCGGACCTGCGGCGCGGCCTGCTGCGAGGGCACCGAGATCTGCGGCACCGACGAGGAGTGCTGCGAGGCCGACGTGCTCTGCGGCGGCGTCTGCTGCGGGGGCGCGGACGAGCGGTGCGTGGCCGACGTCTGCGTGCTCGACTGCGGCGAGGCGGCGCCCTGCGGCGAGGGCGGCGCGGCGGTGTGCTGCGGGGCCGAGCAGGCGTGTCTCCTCGGCAGCTGCGTCGACCCGGGCGACCCGTGCGAGGCGCCGCGGGACTGCGCCGACGGCGAGTACTGCGAGGCGAGCATCGGCCGGTGTCTGCCCCGCGTCACCGGCTCGGACGAGTGCGAGTACCGGCCGGGGACCGGCGCCTTCGAGCTCACCGAGGAGTGGCACTGGGCGAACGACCCGACGGTGCTGACCGGGCACGACCAGGTGATGAGCGCGGCGATGGTCGCCAACCTGAACGACGACGACGGCGACGGCCTCATCGACCAGAACGACATCCCGGACGTCGTGTTCAACACCTTCCACGCCGGCCGCGCACGGCCCGAACTCGGCGGCGGCAGCCCCTATCACGCCGACGGGATCCTCCGGGCGATCTCGGGCGCCGACGGCTCGCGGCTCTGGCCGACGGCCGACCCGGGCTACCGGACCCACCCCTCCCTCGAGGTCGCGATCGCCGACGTGCGGAGCGACTCGCCCGGGCCGGAGATCATCGGCTGCACCTTCGACGCGGGCGCCACGTTCGGCACGGCGCGCCTCACGATCTTCTCGAACGAGGGCGCGATCCTGCACCGCTTCGACAGCGACCCCGCGGTCGTCGGCTGCGGGCGCCCGGCGGTGGCCGACATGAACGGCGACGGGGTCGCGGAGATCGTCGTCGGCAACAGCATCGCCCAGGCCGACGGCAGCGGCGTCGTCGCCGCCGGGCTCGACGCCACCAACGCCATCGCCGTGCTCTACGACGTCGACGGCGACGCCGACCTCGAGCTCATCGGCATCAACGGGGTGGCCGACCACGACGGCGCGGTGGTGTGGAGCGACCCGCTCTGGAGGGGCGAGGGAGGCTACGTGGCCGTGGCCGACGTCGACCTCGACGGCGACCCCGACATCGTCGCCACCAGCACCACCTCGCACCAGGTGACCATCCGTGACGGCGCGACCGGCGCCCTGCTCGCCGGGCCACTCGAGATCACGCCCTCGGGCAACCCCTCGATCGACGCGCGGGTGGACGCCCGGCGCCGGGCCCGCCCCACGAGCGACCCGCTGACCGGCGGCGGACCGCCCACCATCGCCAACTTCGACGACGACCCGGAGCCCGAGATCGCGCTCGCCGGCGGCTACGCCTACGTGATCTTCGAGAACGACCTGACGTTGAAGTGGTACCTGGAGACCCAGGACGAATCGAGCCGCGCGACCGGCTCGAGCGTCTTCGACTTCGAGGGCGACGGCCTCGCCGAGGTCCTCTACAACGACGAGTTCTTCTTCCGCTCGTTCCGCGGCCCGACCGGCGACATCTACCTGGAGCGATGCAACACGAGCGGCACCCTCACCGAGTACCCGATCGTCGTCGACGTCGACAACGACGACCACGCCGAGATCGTCCTCGTCGAGAACAACTACGCCCGGAGCGTCTGCGACGACGGCACGCCGTCGACCACCGGGGTGCGCTCCTTCGGCCACCCCGAGAACCAGTGGGTGCGGACGCGGCGCATCTGGAACCAGCACAGCTACCACGTGACCAACATCGAGGAGGACGGCACCCTGCCGACCCGCGAGGCGCCGAACTGGAGCACCGCCGGGCTCAACAACTTCCGGCAGAACGTGCAGCCCGACGGGCTCTTCGACGCCCCCGACCTCGTGCTCCGCGACCCCGGCGCCTCGACCCGGGAGTGCAACGTCGAGACCCTGCACCTGCGGGTCCGGGTGGTGAACGTGGGCCGCGCGGGAGCGCCCGCGGGCGTCCCCGTCGCCTTCTACGTGGACGGCGCCTTCGTCGCCCGGGCCGAGACCACGCGCCCGCTCCTGCCCGGGGCGAGCGAGGTGGTCGAGGTGCCCTTCTCGCCCGCCGCGAGCGGCACCCCCTACGCCTTCACCGCGATCCTCAACGACCCGGACCACAGCCCCCTCGTCGGCCTGAACGAGTGCCGCGACGAGAACAACGGCGTCGGCCCCGTCTCGGCGGCCTGCCCCGAGATCCTTTGAGGATGGACTTCCGGCGGACAGGACGCATGCTCCCCGCCGGGTGCGCCGGATCCGAACCAAGCTGACGCTCGCCGCCGCGCTGGCCATCGCCGTCGTGATGGCTTCGCACGCCGTGTTCCGGGTGGAGCGCGAGTCGGAGAGCTTCCTCGACGACGTCCGGCGCGACCACCGGGTGCTCGGGCACGCGCTCGCGGAGACCACCGGCGCGCTGATCGAGCGGGCGGGCCCGGAGGAGGCGCTCTGGGCGGTGGCCGAGGCGGATCGGCGCCGCGGGCACGTGACCATCCGGTGGGACACCACCGACGACGGCGGCGCCTCGGCCGGCGAGGTGAGCGAGGGCGGGCGCCGGGTGTTCCTCACCCGCGTGCCGGTGCAGACGCAGGTCGGGCGCTTCGGGACCCTGGAGCTCCGCGAGTCCCTCGACGCCCACGACCGCTATCTCCGGGACACCGTGGTCCGGGTGAGCGTGGTGACCCTGCTCATCCTCCTCGCGAGCGCGGGCGCGGTGCATCTCGCCGGGTGGCTGATCCTCGACCGCCGCCTGACCCCGCTGGTCGCGGGCATCCGCCGGATCGGGCAGGGGGACCTGGAGGGGGCGCTGCCGCGGGAGGGCAGCGACGAGCTGGGCGAGCTCGGGCGGGAGCTCGACGACATGCGCGGGCGCCTCGCGGCGTTGACCACCGAGGCGAGGGCGGAGGCCGACGCGCGCGTGGCGGCGATGGAGCAGCTCCGGCACGCCGACCGCCTCTCCACCGTCGGCAAGCTCGCCGCCGGCGTCGCGCACGAGCTCGGCACGCCGCTGAACGTGGTGGCGGCGCGGGCGAAGATGATCCACCGCGGCGAGTCCGAGGCGGACGAGGCGAAGGACGACGCGCGCGTCATCGGCGAGCAGGCGGCCCGCATGACCGCGATCATCCGTCAGCTGCTCGACTTCGCGCGTCGACGCCCCGCCCGCCGCAACCCCGAGCGCCTCCGGGAGCTGAGCGCGAGCGTGCTGGACATGCTGCGCCCCCACGCGAGCAAGGCCGGGGTGACGCTCGGCCTGGCCGACGGCGAGGAGGTCGAGGCGGCGGTGGACGCGGGCCAGCTCCAGCAGGTGTTGACGAACCTGGTGATGAACGCCATCCAGGCGCAGCCGGAGGGCGGCGAGGTGGAGCTCACGATCGACGAAGAGGGCGGGAGCGCGCGGCTGGCGGTGCGCGACCGGGGAGTGGGCCTCTCGGAGGAGGCGCGCGCGCGGCTCTTCGAGCCCTTCTTCACGACCAAGGACGTGGGAGAGGGCACCGGGCTCGGCCTCAGCGTGGTGCACGGCATCGTCGAGGAGCACGGCGGCGCGGTCGAGGCGAGCGACGCCGAGGGCGGCGGCACGGTGATGACGGTGCGGCTGCCCAAGGAGCCGGCGTGACGTCCCGCATCCTGCTCGTCGACGACGACGCGGCGCTGCTCTCGACCTTCGAGCGCGGGCTGACCAAGCGCGGCTTCGAGGTGCGGACGGCGGCCGACGGCGAGCGCGCGCTGGCGCTCCTGGGCGAGGAGCACCACGACGCGGTGATCTCCGACGTCTCGATGCGCCCGATGGGCGGGCTCGAGCTCTGCGAGCGGGTGCGGGCCGCGCACCCCGACCTGCCGGTGATCCTGCTGACCGCCTTCGGCTCCCTGGAGACGGCGGTGGAGGCGCTCCGCCGCGGCGCGTACGACTTCCTGCAGAAGCCCCTCGACCTGGACCTCGCCGAGCACGCGCTCCGCCGGGCGGTGGAGCTGCGCGCCCTGCGGGGGGAGCTCGCCCGTCTCCGCGAGGCCGGCCCCGCGCGGGCGCGCGCCGGGCTCATCGGCGACAGCCCGGCGATGCGCCAGGTGCAGGAGACCCTCGCCCGGGTGGCCCGCGCCGACGCGACGGTGCTCGTCACCGGTGAGAGCGGCGTGGGCAAGGAGCTCGTCGCGCGCGCGCTGCACGCCCAGGGGGCGCGCGCTTCTGGGCCGTTCGTGGCGGTGAACGTGGCCGCGCTGCCCGAGAGCCTGCTGGAGAGCGAGCTGTTCGGGCACGCCAAGGGCGCCTTCACCGACGCGCGCGGCGCCCGGGCCGGCCTCTTCACCCAGGCGCACGGCGGCACGCTCTTCCTCGACGAGGTGGGCGAGATGCCCGCGTCGATGCAGGCGAAGGTGCTCCGCGCGCTCCAGGAGCGGCGGGTGCGGCCGGTGGGCGCCGACGCGGAGCTCCCCTTCGACGCCCGCATCGTGGCCGCCACCAACCGCGACCTCCTCTCGGCGGTCGAGGCCGGCGCCTTCCGCGAGGATCTCTACTTCCGCCTCGCGGTCATCGAGCTCGAGGTGCCGCCGCTCCGGGCGCGGGGCGCGGACGTGCTGGCGATCGCGCACGCGGTGCTCACCGACGCGGCCAAGCGGGCCGGCGCGCCGATCCGCGAGATCGACCCCGAGGCCGCGCGGCTGCTGCTGCGCTATCGCTGGCCGGGCAACGTTCGCGAGCTGGTGAACTGCGTGGAGCGCGCGGTGGCGATGGCGCGCTACGAGGCGATCACCGCCGAGGACCTCCCGCCCCGCATCCGCGACTACGAGCCGCGCCGGGACGTCCTGGTGGCCGCCGACGACCCGGAGGAGCTGGTGCCGCTCGAGGAGGTGGAGCGCCGCTACATCCTCCGGGTCCTCGACGCGGTGGGCGGCCGGCGCGGGCAGGCGGCCAAGATCCTCGGCCTGGATCGCAAGACGCTCTACCGGAAGCTCGAGCGCTGGGGACAGTGAGCCCGGCCGGTTGGCACGCCGTTCTTGCATGGCCGCGGCATGCCGATCGCCGCGTCCGCCCCGCCGTCCCCGCCGCCGCTGGTGCTCGTCGCCGAGGACGACGACGAGATGCGGCGGCTGTTGACCCGGGCGCTGCGGCGTGACGGCTACGACGTCGCCGCGGCCTCGGACGGCGACGGGCTCGCGCGGCTGATGGCGGAGGCCCGGCGGAGCGGGCGCGAGCCGGACCTGATCGTGTCCGACGTGCGCATGCCCCAGCTCGACGGCCTCCAGCTGGTCTCCGGGCTGCGCGCCGCCGGCTCCAGCGTGAAGGTGATCCTCGTCTCTGCGTTCGCCGACGCCGCGACCCACGAGGCCGCCGCTCGGCTCGGCGTCGCGCACGTGCTCAGCAAGCCCTTCGAGCTCGACGACCTGCGCACGGTCGCGATGAACCTCCTCCGGCGCCGCTAGCGCGGTCGCACCCGGACGCGCCCGCCTCCGCGTGGCGGGGTCGCGCGGACCCGGGGGATCGCCCGATAGCGCGGCGCGACCCGGACCCGCGGCGGCGCCGGGTGCACGTACTGCACGCGCGGCCGGCGGGCGGGCACGCTCCAGCGGCCCGGCACGAAGCGGTAGCTGCCGTCGACGGAGACGTAGCCGCTGCGGACCCAGACGTAGCCCTCGCCCGGCGCGAGCGCCCAGTGGCCGGGGAGCCAGACGTACTGCGCCCCGTTCCAGTACCAGTAGCCGTTCACCCACACGTAGCCGGGGGCCGGCGCGGGGGGCGCGTACTCCACCTGCGGCGGCGGCGGCGAGGCGTCGACGTAGGTGGCGTACCGAACCGGCGTGCGGGTGGCGCAGCCGGCGACGCCGAGGGCGCCGAGCGCGAGGAGCGCGACCGGGATCAGGCGGAGGGTCATGTCGACGATGTGGGTCCGGCCGGGGCCGCGTCGAGCCCCGACCGCGAGCGGGGGCAAGGTGCCCCCCGCCCCGTGGCCAGGGGGCATATTGCCCCCGCGGAGCGCCCCGGAGCCGCCTCCAGGGGCTCCAGGGGTTGGCACGCGGAGTGCTCGGGGGACCTCGAAAGACGCCGGCGCGAGACGCCGGCTGGAGGATGAACATGACCGCTCGCATCGCTTCCACGCTCGCCCTCTGCGCCGCCCTCGTCGTCGGCTGCGGCTCGTCCCAGAACGCCGAGACCCAGACCGGCGACGACGCCCTCTCCGGCAGCGACCAGCGCGGCCGCCGGGCCGACACCTCGGGCGGCGAGGACCTCTCGGGCGGCTGCCGCGTGGAGTCCGTGTACTTCGCCTACGACTCGTCCGAGCTCGACGGCAGCGCGCGCTCGACCCTCGAGGGCAACGCCGGCTGCCTCAACCGCCGCACCGGCACCGCCGCGGTCACCGGCATGACCGACCCGCGCGGCACCGAGGAGTACAACCTCGCGCTCGGCGACCGCCGCGCCCGCACCGTGACCCAGTACATGCAGAACCTCGGCGTCGAGGGCGGCCGCATGCAGGTCCGCTCGGTCGGCGAGGAGTACGCGTCGGGTGAGGACGAGAGCGGCTGGTCGCGTGACCGCCGCGCGGACATCGAGGTCCGGTGAAGATCCTCGCGCTCCTCACGCTCGCCGTCGTCTGGCTGACGACCGCGAGCGCGAGAGGGCAAGAGCCGGCCCGGCTGGTGGTCGAGGCGCAGAACGCGCCCGCCCGCCGCTGGGCCGAGCTCGTTCGGGGTGATCTCCGCCTCGTGAGCGACGTCGTCGTGGTCGCCTCGAGCGACCTCCGGCTCACCGCCGCGGCCGAGCTCGACCAGGGTGCGCGCGCCCTGCGGGTGCGCCTGGTCTCGGGCGAGTCGCTGCTCGACGAGCAGCTCCACCCGCTCGGCCCGCTCGCCGGCAGCGCGGACGCCGCCCTGCGCGCCGCCGCCCACCGGAGCGCCGACCGGGCGCTCGAGCTCCTCACCGGTCGAGCCGGTGGCTTCGACTCCACCCTCGTGTTCGCGCGGCGCGCCGGCCGACGACGCAAGGACGTCTGGCGCGTGTCGGTCGACGGGCGCGACCTCGCCCGGGTCTCGAGCGGCCGCTCGATCGCGATGCTCCCGGCGCTCGCCCACGGCGACGTCTGGTACTCCATCGTGAGCCGCGACGGCCTCTTCCTCACCCGGGCCGGGCTCGACGAGACGCCCCTGATCGGCGGCGACGGCCTCACGATGGGCGTGACCCCCTGTGGCGAGGGCATCGCCTACTCCGCGACCCCCACCGGCGACGCGGAGATCTACCAGGCGAGCCTCGACGGCCTGCGGACCTCCCGCCTCACCTATCACGCGGGCATCGACGTCAGCCCGACGTGCAGCGCTCGAGGCGAGCTCGCCTTCATCTCGAACCGCACCGGGCGGCCGCAGATCCACGTGCTCGGCGCCGACGCGCTCCATCCGGATCGCCCGCCGCAGCCCGAGACCCAGAACCAGACGCCCACCTGGTGCCCCGATCCGGAGCGGCGCCTCCTCGCCTTCACCCAGCTCGAGCGCGGCAGCAGCGTCTGGACGCTCGACCTCGACACCGGGGAGTCGACGCGGGTCTCTCCGCCCGGCCGCTACAAGGACCCCGCGTTCTCCCCCGACTGCCGGCTGCTGGCCTACGTCGGCGAGGGCGGCCTCTGGCTCTCCAGCCTCGACGGCCGGCGGCGCCGCCGCATCCTCACCGGGCCGGCGGAGACGGTGCGCTGGGGTCGGCTCCCGCTCGACCGATGACCTCGCCGCCGAGCCCGGCCAGCGCCTCCAGCTCGTCCCCGAACGCCTGCAGCACGCGCTCGGGATCGCGCACCAGGCGCTCGTCGACGCTCAGCCCGAGCCGCACCTCGCCGGCGTAGCTGAAGACGCTGACCCCCACGCCGATGCGCCCGGCCTGAGGTACCCAGAACATGATCGTCTGGATGCGCTGCCCGGCGAGGTAGCGAGGCTCGCGCGGCCCCGGGACGTTGGTGACCACCATCGACGCCTTCGCGCCCAGCACGGCGGCGGCCAGCGCCTCGAGCCAGCGCGGGCCGGCCCCGGTGAGCCGCATGAGCTGCCAGAGCAGGAGCGCCTCGGGGCTGCGCTTCAGTCGATCCATCCTGCGCTTCAGGGCGGCGTACCGCGCGCGCGGGGTCGTGAGGTCGAGCGGCAGATCCACGAAGACGAGCCCGAAGCGGTTGCCGAGCGCGCGCATCTCCGAGGCCGCCCGCAGGCTGACCGGCACGGTGCACCGGAGCGCGGGAGGGCGCTCGCCGTGCGCGAGCAGGTAGCGACGCAGGGCGCCGGCCACCGCCGCCATCAGCACGTCGTTCACCGTCCCTCCGAGCGCGCGCGCGGTCGCCTTCACCTCCGAGAGCGGCACCGGCGGCGACCACGCCACCCGCTTGCGCAGGCCGAGCGGGCCGCGGAGGCGCGTCTCCGGCTGACGGGGCGCGGCGAGCAGGCGCAGCAGGTCCAGCGCCGAAGCGCCGAGGGACGCGGAGGAGAGGCGCCGCCGCCACCCTCCGCGCGAAGGCGGCCGATCGACCTCGCGAGGCGCGTCGCCGCCCTCGGGGCTCGCGTCGGTGATCCCGAGCAGCACCGCCATGAGCGCGAAGCCGTCCCCCACGCAGTGATGCACCCGGGCGACGAGCACGGTGCGACCGTCCGGGTTCTCGAGCGCCGTCAACCTCCAGAGCGGCCGCGCGGGATCGAGGCGCGTCGAGACGAGCGCGCCGATGCGCCGGCTCAGGAGCGCGCGGTCGGCGCCCGGCGGGAGGACGACGTGCTCGACGTGGTTGGCGACGTCGAAGCGCTCGACGTCGACCCAGCGGCTGCCCTCGACGCGCTGACGGAAGCGAGGCAGCGCGAGCAGCCGCTCCTCGAGGGTGCGCCGGAGGCGCGCGAGATCGAGCGGCGCGTCGAAGGTGAGCACGCCGGTGATCCGCATCGGGTTGTCGGGGCGATCGAGCCGGAGCCACGCCCGATCGACGCTCCCGAGGCGCTCACCCGCCATCGAGGTCCTCGCGCGCCGCCCGGACCGTGAGCACGGGGACCGGCGAGATGCGGACCAGGCGGTCGGCGACGCTCCCGAGCATGAAGCGCCAGACGCCGCCGTGACCGTGCGAGCCGATCACGAGCAGATCGGCCTCGAGCGCGTCGACCGCGCGGGCGACCTCGGCGTGGGCCAGGCCCTCGACGATGCGCGCGTCGGCGACGACGGCGCTCGGGTGCCGGTCGCGAAGCGCGCCGAGCTCCGCCTTGGCCACGCCGCGGAGGTCCTCGAGGGCCCGCGTGTCGAGGAAGCCCGTCGCGTCCACCAGCTGCGCCTCGCTCGCCAGCCAGTGCACGTGCAGGAGATGCACGCGCGCCCCCACCCGCTGCGCGACGCGCACCGCCTCCTCGAGCACCGCGTCGGATCCCGGCGAGAGATCGACCGCGCAGAGCACGCGCCGGAGCTGGGCGACGCGGGCGTCGGGATCCAGGGTGAGGACCGGCACCTGGGCGTTGCGCAGCACCTTGCGGGTCACGCCGCCGAGGAAGAGCCGCTCCAGCGCCGAGCGGCTCCGGGTCGCCATCACGATCATCGACACGTTCCGCTCGGC
This sequence comes from Myxococcota bacterium, assembly GCA_036149055.1. Classification (GTDB taxonomy): domain Bacteria; phylum Myxococcota_A; class Polyangia; order Polyangiales; family Sandaracinaceae; genus JAVJQK01. The sequence continues at coordinate 42,061 of JAYZQJ010000240.1, forward strand.
GGCGTGGGCGAGGATCTCGGGCGCCGCGTGGCCCCTCCGGGTGGCGGGCGTCAGGCGGGTCGCGCCCTCGTGCGCGCGCACCACCGCGTCGAGGCGCTCGCTCCAGCTCACCCGCAGCGACGACTCGAGCGCGGGCTCGAAGGGGCGGTGTCTCGGCACGTCGTCGACGTGCAGGACGTCCACCTCCACGTCGCCGCCGCCAAGCTGCTCGATGGCGTACCGAAGCGCGCGCTGGGACGCCGGGGAGAAGTCCGTGGGACAGAGGATGCGCATCATGTCGCCGTCGATGTACGCACCCGGGGTCAGGCTCGCCGCCGCGCCGCCTCCAGCATGAGGCGACGCTCGGCGGAGGCGATCGCGGAGCGAGCCGCGAAAGCCGCGTCCGGGTTCACCGAGACGCTGGTGATCCCGTAGGCGACCAGGCGCTCGGCGAGCTCGGGGCGGTTGCTCGGCGCCTGGCCGCAGAGGCTCGACGTGATGCCGGCCGCGCGCGCCGCCTCGACGATGCGGCGGATGGTGTCGAGCACCGCCTCGTCCGCCTCGTCGAAGAGCTCGGCGCAGAGCTCCGAGTCGCGGTCCACGCCGAGCACGAGCTGGGTGAGATCGTTCGAGCCGATCGACACGCCGTCGATGCCGAGCTTCGCGTAGTCCGGGATGCGGTAGACGATGGACGGGACCTCGGCCATCACCCAGCGATGCAGGCCGCGCTGGCGGCCGAGCGGCGAGCGGTCGATGCGCTCCAGACAGACCTCGAGCTCCCAGCGCGTGCGCACGAAGGGCAACATCAGGTGCACGTTCGGGCACTCCTCGCGCACCCGGGCGATCACCTCGAGCTCGGCGTCGAAGAGCGAGGGGTCCTTCACGTAGCGGTAGACGCCGCGGTAGCCGATCATCGGGTTCTGCTCGTGCGGCTCGTGCGCCTCGCCGCCCTCGAGGGCCCGGAACTCGTTGGTCCGGAAGTCATACGTCCGGTAGATGACCGGGCGCGGCGCGAAGGCGCGGCCCACCACCAGGACCGACTCCGCCCAGCGCGCGATGAGCGCCTCTCGCTCCCCGCGGGCGAGCAGCTCGCTCGGGTGCACGCCGGAGAGCGCGTCGGCGATCATCAGCTCGGCGCGCAGCAGCCCCACGCCGTCCACCGGGAGCGCCGCGACCTCGGCCGCGTGCTCCGCGATGGCGAGGTTGACGTAGAGCTTGGTCCCGATGGGCTCCACCGCCGCCGCCCGGGGGGCGACGGCGTCGACCCGGGCCGCGCCCGCCTCGTCGCCCACTGAGTGGCCCGCCACGTGGCCCACGACGTCGCCGAGGTAGACGCGCCCCTCCCGGCCGTCGACCGTCACCAGGTCGCCGTCGCGCAGCTCGCTCGTCGCCTGCTTGGTGCCGACCACCGCCGGCACCCGCAGCTCGCGGCTCACGATCGCCGCGTGGCAGGTCATGCCGCCGCTGTCGGTGACCATCGCCGCGGCGCGCCGCATCGCCGGCACCCAGTCCGGGCTCGTCATGCTCGCCACCAGGATCTCGCCCGGCTGGAGCGCCGCGCCCTCGGCCACCGTGCGCAGCACCCGCACCCGCCCGGAGACGCGCCCGGGCGAGGCGCCGAGGCCGCTGACGAGCAGGGTCCCCGTCTCCTTCTCCGCGTCGAGGGTGGTGATCGGCCGGCTCTGCACGATGAAGGGGGCCGCCCCCTCGAACGCCCACTCCACGTCCTGCGGCGCCCCGTAGTGCGCCTCGATCTCGGCCGCCATCACCGCGAGCGCGCGGATCTGATCGTCGGACAGGACCCGGGCGTCGGCGAGATCGTCGGGGAGGCTCACGCGCCGCTCCGCGCCGTCGTCGCCGCGCTCGATGCGGTGGGCCTTGTGCCCCACCCGGACGTCGAGCGCCCTCCCCGTCTCGCGGTCGACCACGTAGGTGTCGGGCTCGACCTGCCCGCTGACCACCACCTCGCCGAGCCCGAAGGCGGCCTCGATCACCACCCGATCGCGGCGCCCGCTCGCGGGGTCGGCGGTGAACATCACCCCGGCCCGATCGGCGTCGACCATGCGCTGCACGACCACCGCGATCGCCGGCTCCTCGTCGATGCCTCGCTCGGCCCGGTAGGCCACCACCCGCGCGCCCCAGACGCTGGTCCAGCAGCGCAGCACCGCGTCGAGGAGCGCGTCCACGCCCACGACGTTGGTGAACGTCTCGTTCATGCCGGCGAAGGAGGCGCCGCCCGAGTCCTCCATCGTCGCCGACGACCGTACCGCCACCGGCACCCCGTCGCCCAGCACCGCGTAGGCCTCCCGGATCTCGGCCCGCAGCCCGGCCGGGATGCCCGCGTGCGTGACCATGTCGCGCAGCTGCCCGGTGACCACCTCGAGCGCCTCGGGATCGTCGGCGTCGAGCGCGGCGGCCATCTTGGCCAGGTCCTCGCGCACCCCGGCCCGGTCCATCGCGTCGAGGTAGGCGTCGGCGGTCACCACGAAGCCCGGCGGGACGGGCAGCCCGGCGGCGATCAGCTCCCCGAGGTTGGCGCCCTTGCCGCCCGCGCGCGGCACGTCGGCGAGGCGGAGCGCGGAGAGCGACGGAGCCCGAGGAGACGGAGCGCTGCGGAGGAGATCCGGTTCCGGCATGCGCTCCAGCTACGCACCGCGGCCGGGGACGCACCGGCTGGGGAGGCGCTCACCAGAGCGTGTAGATGAACGGGGTGGACGCCTGCCCGGTGAAGATCACCAGCGCGAGCAGCCCGAGCACGAGCACCAGCGGCACGATCCAGTAGACCTTGTTCTCGGCCGCGAAGCGCCAGAGGTGCCCGAAGAGCTTGCCGGTGTAGCGGAGCCTGCCCACGGCGGCAGCATAGCGCCGAACGGAGAGCCCGTGTCGGCGATCGGACCGCTTCGGCCAGCGTCGGGGGATACACGGCCGGGGGGCGCGGCCGTTGGGCAACCGCGTGCGCCCGACCGAACGCGCCCTCGTGCCGCTCCCCGCGAGACCGTCCCCCGTCACCGCGGTGCGGGGCACGCTGCTGGGCGGCAGCCTCCGCACGATGCAGCAGCTGGGGCTGCGAGAGGCCTACTTCGAGCAGCTCCCCTCCCAGCACCACGAGGCGGTGATGGCGCTCGTGCCGATGAGCTGGATCCCGACCGACGTCGCGCTGGCGCACTACCGGGCGATGGACGCGCTGGTCTCCGATCCGAAGGAGCAGCGCGCGAGCGGTCACTTCGTCGGCGAGCGCGTGCAGCGGAGCTACCTGCACACGCTGGTGCGAGCGCTGCAGGCCACCGGCCTCGTGACCCCGCCGCGGCTCCTCGAGCGCATGCCGACGATCTGGGGCCGCATGTTCCGGGGCGGCGCGGTGTCGATCTCGCAGGTCGGCCCGAAGGACCTGCGCGTGCGCACCGTCGGCCTGCCCCTCTTCTCGGTCCCCTACTTCCGCGAGGGCTGGGAGGGCGTGTGGGAGAGCGGGCTCTCGCTGGTGACCCGCAAGATCTACGTGCGCCGCCTCCGCCGCTCCGACGACAGCCTGGACATGACCCTCGCCTGGGTCTGATCAGTCGGCCGCGAAGGCCTGGCGGAAGTCGGCGTCGTCGCCCGGCTGGTCGGCCTTGCGGAGCAGGAACGGGCCGAGGCTCAGCACGTCCATCTCGGTGCCGCGGAAGCAGCGATAGGCGTCCTCGGGCGTGCAGACGATCGGCTCCCCGCGCACGTTGAAGCTCGTGTTGACGACGATGCCGTAGCCCGTCCGGGCCTCGAAGGCGCGGATGAGGCGGTGGTAGCGCGGGTTCGTCTCGGCGCTGACCGTCTGCACGCGCGCGCTCATGTCGACGTGCGTGATCGCCGGCACGTCGGAGCGCTTCTGGTTCACCCAGGCGATGAGATCGGTCGCGTCGGCTCGCGCGGCCGCCGGCTCACGCCGCGCCTCCACCACCGGCGCGACGAGGAGCATGTAGGGCGAGGGCCGGTCGAGCTCGAAGAAGTCGCTCACCCGCTCCTCGAGCACGCTGGGCGCGAACGGCCGGAAGCTCTCCCGCTGCTTGATCTTCAGGTTCATCACCGACTGCATGCGCGGGGAGCGCGGGTCGCCGACGATCGAGCGGTTCCCGAGCGCCCGCGGCCCGAACTCCATGCGGCCCTGGAAGAGCCCGACCACCCGCTCCTCGGCGATGTGCGCGGCCACCGCGTCCGCCCACTCGTCGTCGTCCTCGTGCGTCTCGTAGGGGTAGCCCTTGGCGTCGAGCCACGCGCGGATCTGCGCCGGCGAGAACTCCGGGCCGAGGTAGGCGCCCTGCATGCGGTCCCGGGTCACGCTCGGGCGCGGGCCCTCGAGCGCGCCGTGCCACGCCGCGTACGCCGCCCCGACCGCGCCGCCGGCGTCGCCCGCCGCGGGCTGGATCCAGAGATCGTCGAAGACGCGTTCCCGGAGCAGCCGCCCGTTGGCGACGCAGTTCAGGGCCACGCCGCCGGCGAGGCAGAGCTGCCGTCGACCGGTCACCTCGCGGGCGTGCCGCGCGGCCCGGAGCACGATCTCCTCGGTCACCTCCTGCACCGACCGCGCGAGGTCCATCTCGCGGGCGGTGATCCGCTCCTCGGGCCTGCGCGCCGGCCCGCCGAAGAGCGCGGCGAAGCGCGCGTTGGTCATGACCACGTCGTCCAGGTAGCCGAAGTAGTCCATGTTCAGCCGGAAGGAGCCGTCGTCCTTCAGGTCGACGAGGTGCTCGAGGATCGTCTGGGTGTGCACGCCCTCGCCGTAGGGCGCGAGGCCCATGAGCTTGTACTCGCCGCTGTTGACCTTGAACCCGGTGAAGTAGGTGAACGCGCTGTAGAGCAGGCCGAGGCTGTGCGGGAAGTCGAGCTGCTCGAGCAGCTTCAGCTCCGCGCCCTCCCCCGCCCCGAGCGTCGCCGTCGCCCACTCGCCCACGCCGTCGAGGGTGAGCACCGCGGCCGCGTCGAAGGGCGACGGGTAGAAGGCGCTCGCGGCGTGGCTGAGGTGATGCTCGGGGAAGTAGATCGACGGCTCGCCCTCGACGCCGAGCGCGGCGAGCGCGTCCTGGATCTTCGGCTCGATCCAGAGCTTGTCCTTCAGCCACGGCGGCAGCGCGGTCAGGAACGGGCGCAGGCCACGCGGCGCGACCGAGAGGCTCGTCTCGAGGATGCGGTGCAGCTTGAGGATCGGCTTGTCGTAGAAGGCCACCGCGTCGACCCGCGTCTCGCCCGCCTCGGCCAGGCAGTAGCGGACGGCGTTCGCCGGGAACGCCTCGTCGTGCTTCTTCCGGGTGAAGCGCTCCTCCTGCGCGGCCGCGACGATCACGCCGTCGTCCAGGAGGCAGGCGGCGGAGTCGTGGTACCAGCAGCTCAGGCCGAGGACGCGCATGTCAGTACGGCCGGTCGAGCGGGCGCGCCTCCGGGCGCGGCTCCCAGTAGGTCTCGGCGTCGGGCGACAGCGCGCGCTTCATCGGGTCGCGAGCTCCGCGCTTGAAGAGCAGGCCGAAGGGCATGAAGAAGAGCAGGTACACCGGCGCGAGCAACAGCCAGGTGAGCACCACGCCGATCCCCTGCCCGAGCCGGGCCACCGCCCGGTCGAGCGCGGCGTAGGCGCCGAGCGGTGAGGTCATCGCGAGCACCAGCGTCAGCCCGCCGACGCCCCAGGCGACGCCGGCCATCACGACCCGGTCGAAGTAGAAGAAGGCGCCTCCGGCGACGCCGGCGACCACCGCGCGGAGGAGCCCGGCGCGCCTCGCCTTCGCCGCGCGCGCCGACGCGTCGTCCGGGGCGCTCGCCCAGTCCCACACCACGGCGGCCGCCTCGGGGCGACCCGGGCGGATCCGATGCTGCTCGTCGGCCTGCGCCATGCGCCCGTGGAGTATCACGCAGACGGGCCCGCGGCGGGAGTGCCAACCGGCTCCGTCGGTCAGCGCAGGGCGGGCGTCACGGCGTCGGCGAAGCGCGCGTGCGCGCGGGCCGCGGGGTGGCGGTCGGCGGGGTGCACCCAGAGGCGCTCGGCCTCCTCGCCGCGGAAGGCGTCGAGCGTGTCCACCACGGTCACCCCGCGCGCCTCGAGGTCGCGCACGATGGTCCGGTGCGTGTCCTCGAAGGGGTAGTCGTCGAAGGACACGAGCAGCGGCCACAGGGCGACCACGAGCCGCCCGCCGCGTGCCTCCATCGCGGCGTGCATCGCCTCGACGTGATCGAGGGTCGCCGCCCAGCCCTCGGCGTTCTCGGGGCCGACCATCTCGCGGTACCAGCGGGTGGTCTCGGCCTGCACGCGCACGCCCTCGAGACGATCGGCGAGCACGGTGAAGAAGCGCGGCTCCCAGAGCGGCGGGCGGCCGTCCCCCTCCCCCACCATGCGCCGCCGGTCGACGATCCAGTCGTCGATGTAGCGCTGCCGCGCCTGGAACGCCTCGCCCCGCTGCGGGTCGTTGAGCACCATCGCGTAGAGCGTGACGTCGGGCTGGAGGGAGAGCCGATCGTCGAACCAGCTCCGCAGGGTCGGGAAGTCGTAGCCGCGCCGCCCGCAGTTGATCACGTCGGCGTCGAGCCGCTCCCGGAGCCGGGCGGCGAAGGTGTCGGCCTCCACCACGCCCTGCCCCTCGCTGAACGAGTCCCCGATCACCAGCACGCGGCGCCGGTCGGTGCGCGGCGGGACTTCGCCTCGGCACAGCTCCTCCGAGTAGCGGAACGGCACCCCGTGCGGCGTGCGCTCCCAGCGCTCCGCGAGCGCGGGGAAGCGCCGCAGCCAGGGCGCGCGCGCCTCGGCGTCCCGCAGATCGAGGGGGAACGCGCCGTCGGGATCGTCCGGGTAGAGATCGAGCCCGACCCGCTTGTCCTCGGTCTCGAAGCGGGCGGTCTGCGGGTATCGGTCCGGCCGCACGTCCATCGCCCGCAGCGCGACCTCGGCCACCAGCACCGCAGCCAACGTCGCGCCCAGGCTCAGCGCGATGCGCCCCCCGCGTCGCCCCATCACGCCGCGCCCCGATCGGCCTCGGGCCTCCGGCTGACGAGCAGCGCGACGAGCCAGGCGAGCGCGCAGAGGGCGACCGGCTCGGGGCGGAGCAGCCAGACGCGCACGCCGTCCCACGCGTCGCCGAGGATGGTGCCGAGCACGTAGAGCCCGCTGACGACGCCGGTGATCCACCCGAGGGCGCGGCGCCACCCGGGCCCGCGATCGGCGAGGAGGAGGAGCGGGATCGACTGGGCGATGTAGCGCTCGTGCACGCCGGTGAGCAGGGTCGCCATCGCGAGGAGGCCGAAGCCGGCGAAGAGCACGAGGCGGCGGGGGCTCGGGTCGCGGAGCGCGCGGACCGCGAAGACCCCCTGCGCGGCGAGCCAGGCGATCCAGCTCCAGCTCCGCGCGTCGAGGCCGAGCCAGCGCACGTCGTCGACCGGGACGCCGCCCTGCACGAAGAGCGACCAGAGGCTCGCCCCGCTCGCCACCACGTAGTCGACGTGGCCCACGCTCCGGGCGACGACCCAGACGAGGTGCGAGAGGTGGCCGTGCGGCAGGGTGAGGAGCGGGTCGGGGAGGAGCCAGACCAGCGGCGAGAGCGCCGCGCCGATCCACCGGCCGAGATCGCCGCGGCGGCGCAGGCCCAGGAGCACCAGCAGCCCGAACGCGGGGAGCGCGAACCACGCGAGCTGCTTGGTGAGCACCGCGAGGTGGAGCAGCGCGAGCCCGGAGGCGAGGCCGCGCCCGCGCTCGGCGAAGCCCACCAGGCGGGTCGCCGAGGCGAGGAGGAGCGCGACGACGATCAGGTCGAGCTGCCCGAACCAGGCGCCGACCACGAAGCTCGAGGGGCAGAGATAGAGCACGAGGGCGAGCCGGCGGGGGCGCGCCCAGCCGAGCGCGCGCGCGAGGGCCGCGGCCGCGACGACGAAGCCCACGTCGCCGACCACGAGGGTGGCCTTGTGCACGAGGCGGAAGGCGTCGAGGTCGAGGGGGTGACCGACCGCGAGCTCGACGAGGGCGCTCGGCGCGCAGACGAGGAGCACGCCGACGATCGGGTAGTTGATCCCGGGGCCGTCGGCGTAGAACGCCGGCCCCTCGCGGAAGGCGAGGTACCACTCGTGGAAGAAGCCGATGTCGCCGTCGTGGCCGAGGCGGTGGTGGAGCGCCCAGAGCGCCAGCGGCGCGAGCGCGACGGCCCAGCGACGGTCCACGGGCGTCAGCCGACCACCGCGGCGCTGGCCCGGACGTTCTCGGGGCGGCTCGCGCCGGGGATGGGGATCACGGCCTCGGAGCGCTCGAGGAGGCGTACGAGCAGCAGCTGGAACGGGGTCAGGCCGCGCGCCTCCGCCGCCGCCGCGAGCTCCGGCAGATGCGAGGTCTCGCCCGCCCGCCAGCCGCCCATCGGCGAGTGGGCCACGAAGGCCGCGCCGTGCGCCTCGCACCACGACAGCACCCCGTCCTCGTCCCAGCCCGGGCGGTAGGGGCTCGCCTCGTTCTGCACGGCCACGATGGGGGCCACCGCCGCGGCGCGCTCGAGCTGCGCGAGGGTCACGTTGGAGACGCCGAGCTCGCGGATCCAGCCGCGCTCGCGCAGCCGGGCCAGCGCGCCGACGCTCTCCTCGATCGGCACCCGCTCGTCCACCGCGTGAAGGTAGTACAGGTCGATCGCCTCTCGGCCCAGGCGGCGGAGGCTGGCCTCGCACGCGGCCTCGAGATACGCGGGCCGGCCGTCGTGCAGCCACTCGTCCTCGCCGCGGCGCACCACCCCACCCTTGGTGGCCAGGCAGACGTCGGCGCCGGCGAGGGCGCCCCCGAGCAGCCGCTCGTTGTGCCCGATCGCCGACGCGTCCGGCGCGTAGACGTCGGCGGTGTCGAAGCAGGTGATCCCCGCGTCGAGCGCCGCCTCGACCACGCGCACCGCGTCCTCCCACGGCGGCGCCCCTCCGAAGGAGAGGTTCATCGCGCCGAAGCCGATCGGGAAGACGCGGTAGGGGCCGAGAGCGCGCACTACTGCGGCGGGCCGAACCCTCCGCCGGGAGGCGCAGCACCGCCAGGGGGAGGACCGAAGCCGCCGCCCGGGGGAGGCGTGCCCGCGCCGGGCGGAGGCGTGCCCGCGCCGGGCGGAGGCGTGCCGCCGTCGTCCTGCGAGGCCGCTTTGTATTTGCGGAAGGTGACGATCGCGCCGATCGCGCCGCCGAAGAGCATGAGCAGGCTGAAGACGCCGCAGCAGAGGCTGCCCATCGCGTAGGACTCGTAGTCCTCGGCCTTGCTGCGCCAGTAGGCGCTGCCGAGGAAGCCGCCCCCGCGACCCATGGCCTCGTCCCGCGCCTCCATCTCGGCGATGCGCTCGTAGCTGTCCGCCTCGTCGAACCAGAAGAAGGCCGACCCGAAGGACGTGCACATGAACAGGAGGCCGGCGAGCGAGACGCAGCCGAGCCCGATGGGGGCGATGGGTTTCTTGGCGCTGGCCATGCGGACTTCTCCCACGAAATCGAGACGCCTGCACCTACGCCGTCCCGGCGCGACCAATTCCCGGGGTAGGCTACGCGCATGCTCGGTCAGATGGACTGGGACGCGTACTGGCGCTTCGAGCGCTTCCGTCGCCGCTGCGATCCGCTCGACTTCCGCAAGTGGAAGAGCGACAGCCAGCGCGCGCTCAAGGGGCTCTACCCCGGCGCGCCGCGGCTGCTCGACTCCACGGCGGGGCTCGGCGATCACACCGTGAACCTCGCGGAGGCCGGCTTCCGGGTGGAGGCCTGCGACCGGAGCCCGGTGGCGCGCGAGGCGACGCGGGAGGCGCTCGCGGAGGCCGGGCTCGACGTGCCGGTCTTCGACGCCGAGTGGGCGGCCCTCGATCGCCCGGGGCGCTACGACCTGATCTTCAACGACGCGCTGCACTGGATCGAGGACCCCGACGCGCTGCGCGCGGCGCTGCGAGGCTTCTTCGACGCGCTGACGCCGGGGGGCGCGCTCGTCTTCTTCTTCGCCGACGCCGCCAAGCCCCACGCGGGCTACGGGCTCGAGCTGATGGAGTGGGACTGGGCCCACATGGAGCACGAGCGGGTCGCGTGGGAGCACACCCTCGGCGAGCGCACGGTGACGCTGAGCGTGCTGGCCGAGCGCCACGCCACCACCATCGACGAGCACCACGTCTACCTGGACCGCGAGGGCGACGCGCCGCCTCGCGCGAGCGCGCTGACCATGACCCGCATCTACCGCTGGGATTGGCACGGCATCGCGCCGTTGCTCGCCGAGCTCGGCTACGTCGACCTGCGCAGCGACCACTTCGAGAACACCGCGAAGGGCTACACCTTCGCGATGAGCCGCGCGTTCAAGCCGGCAGCGTAGTCGAGGACGTCAGCGCAGCCCGAGGTGCGCGTACCAGAAGCGGCGCTGCCACCACGTGGGGCGGACGCCGCCGATCAGCGCCCTCGCCTCCGCGCTGAGGCGGAGCGCGCGCGGCGTCACCAGCCCGGCGTCGCGGAGGCGCCCGAGCGAGGCGTCGACGGCGACGCGGGTGGGCGCGGCGTAGCCCTCGGCGGCGATGAGCCCGGGCAGCGTCGTCGCGGTGACGCCGCCCCGGGCGAGCGCGATCAGGACCTCGGGCCCCAGCCAGTCGTAGCCGTTCTCGGGCCACGTCTCGGGGGCCACGTCGACGCCCGGGACCCAGTCCCCGAGCGACCCGGCTTCGGCGATCGCGCTCACGACCGCTGAAGGTAGCGGAGGATCAGGCCACGCGCCCGCTCTCGGGCGGCGGATCGATCTCGTGGAGCAGCGCGGCGAGCGCGCGGCACACGTCGGTGTGGGTGAGGATGCCCGCGAGCTTGCCCTGCCGGGTGACGATGGCGGAGCCGATGCGCGCCTCGGCCATGTGGGCCACGACCTCGGCGAGGTCCGCGTGCAGATCGACGACGTAGGGCTCGCGGGCGTACACGGTCTCGACGAGCGCGGCGCCCGCCTCCTCCCCCGCCAGCTGCCCGGCGAGCAGCACGTCGGCGTCGGAGATCATGCCGAGGATGCGGCCGCCCGGATCGGTCACGGGCAGGTGGTGGATGTCGTGCTCGCCCATCATCGCGCGCGCGTCCCGGAGGGTCGCGTCGGGCTGGATGCTGTAGGGGAACGGCGACATGGAGCCGGCCAGGGTCGGCGAGTGGAGTCGCATCCCGCCAAGATAGTCTAAGGTGGCGGCGATGGTCGATCTCGACACCGAGTGGGTCCGCGCGCGCTTCCCCGGGCTCGACGACGAGCTCGCCTTCTTCGAGAACGCCGGGGGCAGCGTCCCGGTGGACGGCGTGGTGCGCCTCGCGCACGAGTACCTGGCCCACGACATGGTGCAGCTCGACGCCACCTACCCTCGCTCCGCGCGGGCCACCGAGCGGGTCGAGGCGGGCAAGCGCGCCGCCGCGCGGCTGGTGAACGTCGACGTCGCCGACGTCGTGCTCGGCGACTCCACCAGCATGAACATGTACGTGCTGAGCCACGCCTTCGCCTCGCAGGTGGGCCCGGGCGACGAGATCGTGGTGACCGAGGTCGACCACGAGGCGAACCGAGGCGCCTGGATCCGCATGGCGAAGGCGCGCGGGGCGACGCTCCGCGAGTGGCGCCTCGATCGAGAGACCCACGCGCTGACCCGCGAGGGGCTCGACGCGGTGCTGAGCGAGCGAACCCGCCTCGTGGCGTTCAGCCACTGCTCGAACGTCGTCGGCACGATCCACGACGCGCGGGCGTTCGTCACGCGCATCCACGAGGCCGGCGCGCGGGCGGTGATCGACGGCGTCGCGTTCGCCCCCCACCGTCGCGTCGACGTGCGCGCGCTCGGCGCGGACGCCTACGGGCTGAGCCTCTACAAGGTCTACGGGCCGCACCTCGGCTTGCTCTACGTCTCGCCGTCGTTCCGCGAGGCCCTGACGAACCAGAACCACGACTTCCTCGAGGGCACCGGCAGCTACGAGCTGATGCCCGGGAACGTCAGCCACGAGCTCGCCGCCTCCCTCCCCGGGATCGTCGCCTATCTCGAGGCGCTCGACCGGCACCACGCCGGGGACGGCCGGCTGGACGGCGCGTTCCGCACCATCGCGGCCCACGAGGCGCAGCTCGCCGATCGCCTGCTCTCCTTCCTCCGCGATCACCCGAAGGTCCACCTGCTCGGGCACACCGACGGAGACGCCGAGCGCCGGGTGCCGACGGTCACCTTCCGGGTCGAAGGGCGACGCTCGGCGGAGATCCCAGCGGCGGTCGAGGAGCGCGGCGTCGCGATCCGATACGGCCACTTCTACGCCGCTCGGGCGATGGAGGCCCTCGGAGCCGTCGACCCGGACGACGGCGTCGTGCGGGCGTCGGCCGTGCACTACAACACCGTCGACGAGGTGGACCGGCTGATCGAGGCGCTCGAGCGCGCGATCTGATCCGCGGAACGTCGCCATCGCGGTACTCTCCGGCGTGGTGGCTGGAGAGGTGGAAGAAACCCAGCGCGAGCTCGACGCCTGTCGGGCCCGCTACGAGGCGATGGTCGAGCACGCGCCCGAGGCGATCGTGACCGTCGACGTGCAGTCGGGCCGCTTCACCGAGGTCAACCGCGCCGCGTGCGCGCTCTTCGGCCACTCGCGAGAGGAGCTGCTCGAGCGCGGCCCCGCGAGCCTGAGCCCCGAGCGGCAGCCGGACGGCGTGCCGAGCGTCGAGGCGGCCGAGCGGGAGCTGCAGCGCGCGGTGCGGGGCGAGCGGCCGATGTTCGAGTGGACGCACCTCGACCGCGACGGCGAGCTCATCCCGTGCCGCGTGCACCTCGCGCGCGTCCCGGGAGAGCCCGTGCGGGTGCGGGGCTCGGTCTGGGATCTGCGCGAGCTCCGCTACGCCGAGGCGGAGCGCAACCGGCTGCTCGCGGTGCATGAAGCGACGCCGGATCTGATCGGGGTCGCCGACGCGCGCGGCCGCACGCTCTACCTCAACCCGGCGGGGCGCGCGCTCCTCGGCCTCGGGGAGGAGGAGGACGTCCGCGCCTACGACATGGCGTCGTTCCACTCGCCGGGCGAGGACGAGCAGGTGAACGAGCGCATCCTGCCGGCGGCGATCCGGGAGGGCGTCTGGCGCGGCGAAGGATCGCTGCGGACCCGGAGCGGCGAGGACGTGCCCGTCCATCAGACGGTCATCGCGCACTACGGCGCGAACGGAGAGGTCGAGCACTTCTCGACCATCATGCGCGACCGCCGCGCCGCCATCGCGGCCGAGGAGCTGGAGCGTCAGGTCTTCCACGCGCAGAAGCTGGAGAGCCTCGGGCTCATGGCGGGCGCGATCGCGCACGACTTCAACAACATCCTGGTCGCGATCCTCGCCAACGCGTCGCTGCTGCAGCGCCTCTGCGCCGAGAACGATCGCGTCCTGCGGATCTCGCGGGAGATCGAGGGCGCCGCCGATCGCGCGGCGGAGCTCGCCAAGGGCATGCTCGACTACTCGGGGCACGCCCAGCGGGAGATGGAGGCGCTCGACCTGCGCCGGCTGTTCGCGGAGCTGAGCACCCTCGTCACCGCGTCGATCTCGAAGAAGGTGCGGCTGCGGACCGTGATCCCGCCCGAGCTGCCGTGGGTCTGGGCGGACGCGGTGCAGCTGCGGCAGATCCTGCTGAACCTGGTGCTGAACGGCGCCGAAGCGATCGGCGACGCGGCGGGGACCGTCTCGATCGAGGCGCGGGTCGAAGAGCAGCCCCGGCGCGTGGTGCACGACTATCGCGACGAGCCCCAGGGGCCTTGGCTCCGCATCGACGTGCGCGACGACGGCTGCGGCATGGAGGAGGCGGTGCGCGAGCGGGTGTTCGACCCGTTCTACTCGACCAAGCGCATGGGCCGGGGCCTCGGCCTCGCCTCGGTGCTGGGCATCGTCAAGGGGCATGGCGGGGCGATCGAGGTCGAGAGCGTGATGGGGCAAGGGACGTGCTTCTCCGTGTGGCTGCCCTTCGCCGCGGGTGAGGGGGTGCAGCCCTCTTCGCGACCGGCCGCGCACGTGGCGGGCACAGGGCGGCGCGTGCTGCTGGTGGACGACGAGGCGGCGGTGCGGGCGGTGGCGCGGCGGTGCCTGTCGCACCTGGGCTTCGAGGTCGTGGAGACGGCGGGCGCGATCGAGGCGCTCGAGCGCTTCGTCGAGGCGCCGGCGGAGTGGGACGCGGTGCTGCTGGACGTCACGATGCCCGACGTGGGCGGCGTGCAGGTGCTCAGCCGCCTGCTCGAGGTGCGGCCCTCGCTGCCCGTCCTGCTGAGCAGCGGCTACGGGGCCCCCGAGGCGGTGGACGAGCTGGGGGCGAAGGTGGCCTTCCTGCCGAAGCCCTACACCCTCGAGAGCCTGGAGCGAGCGCTGGGCGAGCTCATTCCCCTTGCCACCGCCGAGGCGCCGCCGTAGAGGCTCGGCCGGAGGGGGCTGTGAAGCGAGACCTCGAAGGACGGGTGTTCCTGATCACGGGCGCCAACACCGGCATCGGCCGGTCGACGGCGCTGGCGCTGGCGGACCGGGGGGCGACGCTCCACCTGGCGTGCCGCTCGGAGGACCGGGCCCGGCCGGTCATGGACGAGGTGATCGGTCGCGGAGGGAGCGCCCGCTTCCTCGCGCTCGACCTCGCGGACCTCGCGTCGGTGCGGGCGTGCGCGGAGGCGTTCCTGGCGACGGGCGACCCGCTGCACGTGCTGATCAACAACGCGGGCCTCGCCGGCAAGCCCGGGCTCACGCGAGACGGCTTCGAGCTCACCTTCGGGGTGAACCACCTCGGGCACTTCCTGCTCACCGAGCTGCTGCTGGACGTGCTGAGCGAGAGCGGCTCCGCGCGCATCGTGAACGTGGCGAGCCAGGCGCACTACCGCGCCGAGTCGATCGACTGGGAGGCGCTGCAGCGGAAGACGAAGAGCACGACCGGGCTGCCCGAGTACTCGGTCTCCAAGCTCTGCAACGTGCTCCACGCCAAGGAGCTCGCCCGGCGGCTCTCGGGCACGAGCGTCACGACCTACTCGCTGCACCCGGGCGTGATCGCGTCGGACGTGTGGCGCAACGTGCCGTGGCCGGTGCGCCCTCTGATGAAGCTGTTCATGAAGTCGAACGACGAGGGCGCCGAGACCAGCCTGCACTGCGCGACGTCGCAGGCCGCCGGATCGCAGAGCGGCCTCTACTACGACGACTGCGCGCCCAAGAAGCCGAGCGCCCTCGCCGAGGACGCGGCGCTGGCGGCCGAGCTCGCGGAGCGGAGCCGCGCCTGGTGCGGGCTCTCCGAGCCGAGCTAGGGTCTGCGATGCTCCGACTTCGACGACTCTGTGCGGTCCTCCTCCTGCTGGGCTTCGCCGCGTGCGGCGCGACGCAGCGCGGTGGAGGAGAGCGAGGCACGCCCTCGCGGCCGGTCGCGCAGTTCCCCGAGCGCGCGCGGGTCACCCAGGTGGTCGAGGCCGGCCCGCCGCCCGCGCTGGGCCCGCTGCTGCCTCGCGGCGAGCTGCACGTGGACCGCTGGGAGATGCAGGCGACGCCGGCGCCGGGGGACGCGCCGTACGAGCCGGAGGGGCCGTTCGAGCCGCTCCTCGACGCGGCGGCGGCGCAGCGGGGGGTGTCGATCACGCGCTCGGCGAGCCTGCGGTGCGTGGCGGAGGAGATGGCGCGGTTCTATGCGGCGAACGAGGCGTTGCCGACGGAGCGCCTCTCCCGCCATCTGCTCGCGGCGTGCGGCACCAACGCCATCGCGGTGGGCCGGGCGGGCTCGCGGGGTGAGCTGGACCCGCGCGCGACGCCGGAGATGCTCGTGCGCGAGGCGGGGGACTCGCTGCGAGACGCGCTGGCGCCGGTCCTCATCGACGGCGCGCAGGTCGGGCTCGGCTTCGCGCGCGAGGGCGCGAACGTCTCGTTGATGGTCGTCGTCGCCGAGCCCTCGATCCGATTCGAGGCGCCCGAGCCGCCCGACGCGGCCGGAGACGTCGTGGTGCGCGGCCAGCTCCTGGGACGCGCCGACGGGATCCTCGCGCTCGTGAACCAGGGCCCGCACGGGGTGGCGCGCTGCCGGGTGAGCCCGACGGTGGGCTTGCCCTCGTTCGAGCTCCGCTGCCCGCTCGCCGAGGGCGACGACACCGCCATCGCGCACGTCGCGACCTTCAGCCTCGGCCGCGTGCTCACCCGGCACGTGGGCACGGTGCTCCTTCGACGGAGCGCGGAGACGCCGGCGCCGCCCTACGCCCCCCAGCCGGTCGGCGAGCCGGCCCCGATCACCTCCCCGGAGGCCGCGCCCGCGACCTTCGTCGAGCGGTTGAACGCGGTGCGCGCCGCCGCGGGCCTCGCCCCGGTCGAGCTCGCGCCCGCGCAGACCCGCGTCGAGCAGACCGTGGCCCCCCACCTCCTCGGCGCGCTCCTCCAGGACCAGCAAGACGCGCAGGACACCCTCGCGCTCGGCCTCATGGCGGGCTGGGAGGTCGAAGGCGGCACCATCCGCTGGGCGGACATCGTCGGACACACCGTCGTCGGCAACCGCGACGTCGCCTGGTGGCTGAGCGACGCCCTCGAGCAGCCCGGATCGCGCTACGTCCTCCTCCGCGACGACATCCGACAGGTCGCGATCGGCGCCACGCCGGTCGCCGATCCCGAGGCCCTCGGCCTCGTCGTGTCCACCTACGCCTTCTTCGAAGACGCCGACTTCGAGGCGGCGGCGACCCGGTTCTTCGACCGCGTGACCGAGGCGCGCACCGCGGCTGGCCTCCCGCCTCCGCGCCGACTCGGCGGCCTGGAGCGCGTCTGGCACGAGGCGCGAACCGTGAGCGCAGGCCGCTCGCACGCGAACGCCGCCTTCCAGCGCGCCCTGAACGCAGAGAGCCAAGCGCAGGGCCGGAGCCTGCAGGGCGTGATGCTCGAGACCGTGGACCTCGACCTGGGAGACCTCCCGGAGGTCGTCATGGCGCGCCGTGAGCTCTCCCTCGGCGTCGCGGTCGGCTTCACGCGAGCCCCCGGCGCGGCCTGGGGTCAGTACGTCGTGTTCCTCGTGTTCCCCGCGAGCTGAGCGCTCCGCTGCTGCCCAACCCAGGTTCGCCCCTGCCCTAACCCAGGTTGAGGGCCTCTGGCCGCCAACCCAACCCAGGTTGGTCCCGGATCAACGCCTCCCAGCGTCCGCGTCGCGCCGCTACGCGACCCTCTGCGCCCTTCGTGCGGTCCCGAGAGCCGACCGATGGCCCCGATCCCCACGCCACTCGCCGCTCAGAGCAGATTCATACACCTCACGACCGAAGACGGACGCAAGAACGCGCGGCCCGGGCCGTCACCGAGCCGCGCGTGGCCTTCGACGGCCTCTGAGCCGAGCTACGAGGGCGCCTTCGGCTTCCGCCGGCGCGTGCGGTGCGTGACCTGGCGCGG
>JAYZQJ010000241.1:0-2578 GCA_036149055.1 Myxococcota bacterium
CGGGTGCTCCGCACCCTCCGCAATGACGGGTCAGCCGGCTCCGCGGGGCCCCCCCACCCAATTTCCGGCGACCTCGCTTCGCTCGTCGCCGGTGTCCCGCGCTCCGCGCGTGAGCCACGCGGCTCGCGCTCGCGCTTCGCGCGAGCTGGCCGCCCGCTGCCGCGGGATCGGACGGGGCGGGAGCGTTCGTGCTCGGCGACTTCGCTTCGCTCGTCGCCGCGCTGACGCTCTCTTTCGTGCTCGGCGACTTCGCTGCGCTCGTCGCCGCGCGGAGGTTCGTTCTCTCTTGCTCGGCGACTTCGCTTCGCTCGTCGCCGCGCGGAGGTTCGTTCTCTCTTGCTCGGCGACTTCGCTTCGCTCGTCGCCGCGCTGAGGTTTGTTCTCTTGCTCGGCGACTTCGCTCGCTCGTCGCCGCCGTCGCCGCTCGTCGCCGCGGGCTTCTTGGCACGGGGGGGCGCCCCTCGACCCAAGATGCGGACGGGGTGCGTGGTATTACGCCCCATGAAGCAGCTGACTCCGTTCGTCGTCCTCTTGCTCACCGTTCTCCTCGCCGCTTGCGGCTCCTCGGAGGCGCCGACGCCGGCCACCGGGGGCTCGGCCTCGGAGGCTCGCTGGATCGCGGGGACGCCGGTGGTGACGCAAGGGGAGGGGTTCATGCTTCTCCACCACGTGACCGAGGGGCCCGACGGGCCCTGGACGTCGGAGACGGCGACGTTCGTGTCGCTGGGGGAGCACACGCTCGCTCCGGGGCAGGTTCACCGCGTGAGCGTCGAGATGCAGGAGAACGAGGGCGTGGCCGACGCGCCGTCGCGGGAGTGGCGCGTCACCGCGGTGCACGAGAGCCGCCCGGGCGGCCCGCCGGTCGACGTCGCGCCTGGGCTCGGGGCGGGCGGGCTGACGCTGGGCGACGCGGGGACCGAGCTCCGCGAGCTGGGGCCGTTCACGCTGGAGGCCTCGCCCCCGAGCATCAGCTTCTCCGTCGACGAGGTCGGGGCGGTGCGCGTCGGCGAGCACACCTACCGCGTGGGCGAGCCGCTCGAGGCGTTCATCGACGCGCTCGGCGGCTGCGAGACCCAGGCGAACCGCGGCGCCACCGTCTACACGTGCGACGGCCTCCGCGTCGTCCAGGGCGGGCCGGCTCCCGACCACAACGTCCAGATCACCGTGGTCGCCCGGGGTGAGGCGCCGCCCGCCGGCCGCTGCGCCGCGGACAGCTGCGACGCGTGCCTCGCGCTGCCGGGCTGCAACTGGACCGGCGGGCAATGCAGCCCTCAGTGCCTGATGGACACCAGCTGCTTCGGTCCGGGCAACCCCTCGGCCGCCTCCTGCCCCACGGAGTGACGCTCCCCCCGCCCTCGGGCCGGGGCCGTCGCATCCGTTGCGACTCGGGCTCGGCGTCGGAATCGGACTCGGCGTCGGACTCGGACTCGGCGTCGGACTCGGGCTCGGACTCGGGCTCGGACTCGGCCTCGGACTCGGCGTCGGACTCGGACTCGGACTCGGACTCGGACTCGGACTCGGACTCGGACTCGGACTCGGACTCGGACTCGGACTCGGACTCGGACTCGGACTCGGACTCGGACCGGGCCGGGCCCGATCACTCCGCGAGGGGGCGCAGGACGTCGTAGTCGAAGCCCTCGTACGGCGGGACGGGCGACTGCCGCTCCATCTCGTACCGCTCCAGGAACCACCCCCCTCGATCGGCCACCAGCTCGCCGGCGAGGAAGGGCTCGGCGAGAGCCAGGTAGGTGGCGTCGATGGCGGAGGCGTCGCCGCGCACGGTGGCGCGGGCGTAGCGGCGGGCGGGGAGGGTGAGCGGCGCGAGGTCGGCGGGGACGGGGCCCGCGATCTCGAAGGCGCACCAGTAGGTGTAGGTGGCGTCCGGCGCGTCGCCGTGGTCGCTGGCCGGAGTGGCGCCGAAGAAGACGCCCGGCCGGGCGGCGTGCTGGGCGGCGAGGGCGGCGAGGCGCTTCCAGGCGAGGGGCACGCGGTGCGCCAGCTCGCTGCGGCGGCCGGTCACCTCGACGCCGGCGAGGGTGAGGACGGGGAGGGCTTCGATGTCGATGGGCATGAAGGGGAGACGGACCGCTACCAGCTCCTCGTCCCGCTCGGGATCACTCCTTGATCGGCGTGGCCTTGAGGGCCGCCTTGCCGTTCTTCTCGTAGACCGTGAAGCGGACGCGGCTCGCGCCGTGGCGGCTCACGATCTGATCGCGGTTCTTGCGGAGGGTGACCGCGAACTTCTCGAACGTGAGGCCGGCGGTGGGCTCGCCGCACTTCTTCTTCATCGCGAGGAACTGGTCGAAGACCTCGCGGAAGTGGGAGGCCTCGTCCTCGCCGCCGCCGGCGCTCTTCTCGAGCAGCTCCTTGGGTACGCGGGCCACCATGGTCGCGCCGTCGTCGTCGTCGTCGTCGTCGTCCAGGGACGGCGGGGCGACGCCGAGCAGGGTCGACTTGAGCATCTTGCGCGAGGACGCGGGCGAGCTCTCGACGCGCGTCTCGTCGTCCTCGGGCTCGGCCGCGGCCGGAGGCGTGGGCGCGGCCGGGGGCTTGGGGGGCGCGGGGGGCTTGGGCGGCG
>JAYZQJ010000242.1:0-27243 GCA_036149055.1 Myxococcota bacterium
CCTCGATCCGAGTCGACATCTGGTCTGCATGAGGCGAGCTCGGCGGAGGAGCCGGATGGTGGAAATCTCCTAGTCCGGATCTGGTGAGGGCCCCGCCTCCGTGAGGGGGCGGGGCTACTCGACAGGCGGGGTGTGGCCTCGGGACGGCGCCTCGCCGGCGCGTGCCGGGATGGCCGCCGCTCGGGCGCTGGCGTCCGGCGTCGGACTTACTCGCGCAAAGACGCAAAGACGCCAAGATGGAGGTGGGGCGGCGGGGTGGTGGCTGGCCGTGCCGGGATGGCCGCCGCTCGGGCGCTGCCGTCCGGCGTCGGAATTGGTCGACGCCGCTCGCGGCCGCCGAGCGGAGCGGCGTCCCGGCACTGGGCGGCGAGCCAGCCGCCCCGCTGCCAGCCCACCCCTTTGCGGCTTCGCGCCTTTGCGCGAGTAAAAAAAATGACGCCGGCCGGCATCTGCCGAGCGCAGGACGAGCCGGCACGCTCGGTTAGGGAGAATTAGTGGTCTGTCGCGGAGCCCCGGGAGACAACGGGGGCATGCAGTATCGCCTCGGCCTCGCCGTCTCCATCGCGCTCGCGCTCGCGGGCTGTGACGCCTCGCCCGAGGTCGACGCGGGCGCGCCCGTCGACTCCGCCCTCGTCGACGTCGACGCCGCCCGGGACGCCGCGCCTCCCCCTCCGCCCGATGCGGCGATGGAGGACGCGGGGCCCACCGAGGCGGACGCCGGCCCGCCCGGCGCGTGCGCCGCGCCCTTCCGGCCGATGCGCGCCTACGACGGGTCCGCGGCCGCGACCGGCGACGGGTTCCTCGGCTGGGCCCGCTCGGAGTGGAACGAGACCCACTCGGTCAGCCACGGCCGGGCGGTCCGCGTGCGCGTCGACCCCGGCGAGGAGCCGCTGCCGGCCTGCTCGGGGCGGCACTTCTTCGCGGGCCGCTCGCGCCTGCCGGCGCCGGTGCCGCAGGGCCACACGATCTGGTTCCGCATGTACCAGTACATCCCGTCGACCTTCAGCTTCGGCTACAAGTACTCGCGCGGCGCCGGGGACGAGCCCGAGGCGTCGATGTGCGGGCGCTCTCCGGACGGCAACCTCTGGCTGAAGTGGCTCGTGCTCGCGCCCCAGCCGATGTACGGGACCGCCCGTATCTACCTCATGCCGACGGCGGCTCGCCGGGCCCTCGCGCACGAGCGCCCGCAGGTCCGCATCATCTCCGAGGCGCGGCACCGCGCTCACGACGCGCCGGTCGATCTCCCGCGGGATCGGTGGTTCTCGCTCCAGATCTCGGTCTACGTCTCCGACGGCGAGGACGGCGTGATCCGCGCCTGGATCGACGACCAGTTCCTCGGCGAGGTCCACGGCCGCACCACGGTCGAGGGCGCCGCGCTCGGCGAGTGGGGCATGGGCGACTACTGGAACGGCGTGCCGTGGACCGACTTCGAGCCGGGCCGCACGGACTTCTGGGTCGACGAGATCGTCGTCGCCTCCGACGCCGAGGGCTACGACCCGCCCACCGGCGTCGACCCGGAGGGGCGCACCTACATCGCGCCGTGCACCCGGGTGGCCGACCTCGCCGAGTGACCCGCGGGATTCGGGCGGCGGTCGATCAGTCGGCGCAGGCGCCCGGGACCTCGCCCATCTGCTCGAGGGCGGCGCGCCATCCGCGGCGCATGCGCGCGCAGGCGGCCGGATCGTCCTCGCGGGCGCCGGCGCAGGCGCTGTCCGCGCTGACGTTCGGCATCGCCGCGGCGTAGGCCTCGCAGCACTCGACCGCGCGCGCGCACGCCTCGCCGAGCGGCGGCGGGGCCTGGCTCGCCTCGCCCGGCTCGGCGGCCGGGGCGCGCGGGGTGGGGCTCGGCGGCGCGGGGTCGCCGCTGCACGCGATCACGAGCAGCGAGAGCAGCGCGGCTCTCATGCCTCGGGCAGCTCCTCGAGCACCTCGGTGCGGGGGCCGCTCGCGCGGAGCGAGAGCCGCTGCTGGGCGCTCTGCACCGCCCGGGCGATGCGGCGGGCGTCGGTCGGCTCGTCGGTGGACCGGAGCAGCTCGCGCAGCACGCGCGCCATCAGGTGCGTGGAGCCGAAGCGCTCCTGGGGATCGACGTCGAGCGCCATCTGCAGCGACTCCCAGAGCAGATCGGGCACGTCGGGCCGGAGCTCGCGGAGGTCGGGGACGCGCGCCTCGCTCACCGCGAACATCACCTCCATGTCGGTCGGCGCGTCGAAGAGCGGGCGGCCGGCGAGGGCCTCCCAGAGGCACACCGCGACGCCCCAGAGATCCGACTGCACGCTCGCGGCCCCGTTCTTGAGCCGCTCGGGTGCGATGTAGCTGACCTTGCCCTTGAGCGCGTTCGGACGGGTCATCGTCGCGCGATCCATCGCCCGGGCGATGCCGAAGTCGGTCAGCTTCGCGAAGCCGTCCGTGCTCAGCAAGATGTTCTGCGGCGTGACGTCCCGGTGGTAGATGGGCGCGGGCGCGCCGTCTTCGGTCCGCCGGTCGTGCGCCGCGCCGAGCGCCCCGAGGATCTCGACGCCGATCGCGGCCGCGAGCGGCCAGGGGAGGGCGCCGCCGTCGGCCTGGAAGCTCGCCGCGAGCTGCGCCAGATCGACGCCCTCGACCCACTCCATGACGAGGAAGTGCAGCCCGCGCGCGTCGACCGCGAAGTCGTGGATCTGGGTGATCAGCGGGTGTTGCAGCGTGGAGACGACGCGCGCCTCCTCGACGAACATCGCGATGAACTCCGGATCGCCGCTCAGGTGCGGGATCACGCGCTTGATCGCGACCGGCCGATTGAAGCCGCCGGCGCCGAGCGTGCGGGCCCGCCAGACCACGGCCATGCCGCCGCTCCCCGCCTTCTCGAGCAGCTCGTACTTCCCGTTCAGGACCGTCCCGGGGGCGTCGTCGCGCACGCCCGCAGCGTCGATCGCTCCGGCCCGGCGCGCAAGCGCTGGCGGCAGGCCCCGGGTGAAGTAGGCTCTGCCCTCCAGGAGGAGCCCTCGTGTCCGAAGCCACCATCGAAGACGGCAAGGTCGTCAGCATCCACTACGTCCTCACCAACCCGGAGGGTGAGGAGCTCGACCGCTCTGCCGAAGACCGGCCGCTCATGTACCTGCACGGCGCGCACAACATCGTGCCGGGGCTCGAGGAGGCGCTCGCCGGCAAGAAGGCGGGGGACGCGTTCTCGGTGAAGGTGCCGCCCGGTCGCGGCTACGGCGAGAAGCAGAAGATCAAGCCGATGCGCTTGCTCCGCTCCAAGTTCCCGCCGGACGCGCAGATCGAGAAGGGCACCCAGTTCCTCATGCAGGGGCCCGACGGCAAGCCGATGCCGATCTGGATCGCCAAGGTGATGGGCAAGGAGGTCCACGTGACCCCGCAGCACCCGCTCGCCGGCGTGACCCTCTGCTTCGACGGCAAGGTCGAGGAGGTCCGGGACGCGACCGACGAGGAGAAGTCCCACGGCCACGTGCACGGCCCGGGTGGACACCACCACGACGACGACGAGCACGATCACGACCACCGGCACGACGAGGAAGAGTAGGCCGCAGGATCCGGGTGGGCGGCGTCGCGCCGCGCGCGTAGCGTGAGGCATGTCCCGCAGCGACCATGCGCGCGTCGCCGACGCCATCCGGATCCTCAGCGAGCGCTGGCGCGACCCGCCGCCGCTGCCCGAGCTCGCCGGCGAGGTGGGGCTGAGCGGCGCGCACTTCCAGCGCATGTTCCGCCGCCTCACCGGCGTCAGCCCCAAGCGCTTCACCCAGAGCCTGGCCGCCGACCGCGCCGAGGCCCTGCTGCGCCGACGGGCGCCGGTGCTCGAGGCGGCCCACGCGGCGGGGCTCTCCGGCCCCGGGCGGCTGCACGACCTGACGGTCAACGTGCGCGCGATGACCCCGGGCGAGCTCCGGCGCGGCGCCGAGGGGCTCTCCATCGCGTGGGGCGTGCACGAGACGCCCTTCGGCGAGTGCGCGATCGCGGTCACGCCGCGCGGGGTGTGCGAGCTCTTCTTCCCGGACGCGCTCGACCCCGAGGCGGAGCTGCGCGCGCGCTGGCCCCGCGCGGACCTCGCGCGCGACGAGGCGAGGTCCGCGCCGATCGTCGCCGCGCTGCGCGACGCCAGCCGCCGCTCGGGCCCGCTGACGCTCCACCTGAAGGGCACCAATTTCCAGCTGCGCGTCTGGAAGGCGCTCCTCGCCATCCCTCCCGGCGAGGTCACCAGCTACGGCGCGCTCGCCCGCTCGGTCGGCGTGCCCACCGCGTACCGGGCCGTAGGCAACGCGGTCGGTCGCAACCCGGTCAGCCTCCTGGTGCCGTGTCACCGCGTGCTGCGGTCGAGCGGCGCCCTCGGCGGCTACCGCTGGGGCGTGGACCGCAAGCGCGCCCTGCTCGCCTGGGAGGCGAGCGAGCGCGCCGTCAGCCCGAGCCGAAGATGAACGGGAACCGGACGTCGACCTCGCCGCCGTCGGGCTGGGGGAACCGCCAGCGGCGGACCTGGCGCACGATGCAGCCTTCGACCCGGGCGTTTCGCATGGTGGTGCTGCCGACGCGGGCGCTGGTGACCGAGCCGTTGCGGGCGATGCGCCACTGGATCTCGATGCGGCCGGAGAGGCTCGGCTGGCGCTGCAGCTCGTTCTCGTAGCAGTAGCGGACCGCCGCCTGGTTGCGGCGCACGACGCGCATGATCTGCTCGGGCGAGAGGTAGCCGCTCACCCGGGGCGCGGCGGTGCGCATCTGGACGCGCACCTCCTGACGCGGTCGCCCGCGCGCTCCCGGGCCGCCGCCACCCCGGCCGCCGCCCGCGCCGCGGCCCGCGCCGACGCCGGTGCCCATGTTGCCTGCCCCGAAGAGGGTGCCGGGGCCGGTGCCGCCGCCGCCGGAGCCGCTGCCCCGCAGGCCGCGCCCGCCGCTGCCGCGGCCCATCACCGTGCGGCCGCTGTTCAGCCCGCCCAGGAGGTCGGCGATGCTCGGACCCTCCATCGCCGCGGCCAGCGCGCTGGGCTCGCCGTCGGAGCCGCGGATCGCGCCCAGGGCGCCGAGGTTCCGGACGCGCTCGGCCGCGCCGCCGCCGGTGACCTCGCCCTCCATCTCGGTCTGCTCCTGGGTGGCGTCCTCGCGGCCGACGCGCCCCTCCTCCTCGGCCGCCGCCTCGCCGCCCGCCTCCTCGCGATCCCGGATGCCCGGGTCGTCGGTGTCGGTGCCGCCGGCGTTCGGGTCCGGCTCCACCAGCTCGGGCGGGGGCGTGACCATGAACTGGCGGATGAGGTCGGTCGGCAGCTCGAGCTCGTCGCGCGGCGGCGCGTTGGCGAGCGCGAGGGCGAAGAGCAGCGCGAACATCGCGTGCACGAAGATCGAGAGCATCAGCGAGAGCACGCGCGCCGGCTCGGCGAAGAAGAGCGGCAGGCCGGCCCCGATCTTCGGCGCCGCCTTCACCATCTGGAAGAACACGGCCGCGTTGCCCATCGTGATGACGCCGTAGTCGTCGGGGCCGAGCGTCACGTCGCCGCCGCCGAGGCCGTTCACGTCGCGCCGCTGCCCGCCGAGCCACACCGCGCCGCCCATCGCCGGGGTCAGCCCGAGCGCGTAGCCGCCGTTGCCGGTCGGCCGCATCAGGGTGAGCCGCTCCTCGCTCGTCACCCCGGGCGGCAGCGGCAGCACGTCCATGTCGCCGTAGCCGAGGGTCACCTCTCGCGGCTTGGAGAGCGTGTCGTCCGCCTGGATGGTGTTTCCGAAGACGAGCGCGACCCGGAGGCGGCGTTGGTTCGCGGCGACGGCCATGCCTCTCCGATTCTACCGGAGAACCGGCCCTTGGGTGGAGCCCTTCACCGGAACGCCTTGCCGTGGGTGGATCGCTGCAGCTCGGGGATGAACGAGCGGTGCGGGAGGCGCGGGCGATCGAACTCGGCGCGCATGCGGTTGAGGAAGTAGAGGAGCTGCGGCGACTTGAGGCGGCCCGCGAGGTCGAGCCCGCTGAAGCGGAAGACCTTCACCTTCTCGCCGCCCTCCTGCCGGATGTCGCTGTCGACGTCCTGATCGACCTCTTCGCCTTCGACGTCGTCGAAGATCGCGGCCTCCTCGCGGCTGCCGGCCGGCTGATCCTGGCCGAGGGCCACGCCCATCGGCGCGCAGAGCAGAGCGCTCATCAGCGCGAGCGCGAGCAGCCGACGCGGGCGGCTCACGAGGCGCCTCCGTCGCCCGGGGCGGGCGCGTTCGGGTCCGGGATGTCTCGGAGGTATTGCTCGGCCATCTCGCGATGCCTCCCCGAAGAGGGTGCCACACGGAGGAAGCGCTGGAACAGCTCCCGGCTCTGGGGCCGCTGATCGAGGAACTCCGCCATCAGGACCGCCATGTTGAAGAGCGCCGCCGGGTGGTTCGGGTTGTCGTCGAGCACCCCCTGGTACGCGCGGCGCGCGCCGGCGTGATCGCCCTGACCCCGCAGCGCCGCCCCGAGCGCGACCTGGGCGTCGAGGTGGTCGCGGTCCCGCTCGAGCACCGCTCGGTACTCCGTCTCGGCGCCCGCGTAGTCGCCGGCGTGGAGGAGCACCGAGCCCTGGTTGAGGTGCGCCTCCGCGAAGCTCGGGTCGAGCTGGATGGCCTCCTGGAACTGCACGAACGCGGCCTGGGTGTCGCCGCGAGAGAGCTCGAGCAGCCCCATCTCGTTGTGCAGGGCGGCGCTCTCGGCGTCGATGTCCATCGCCTTGCGGAAGACGAGCTCCGCCACGTCGAACTGCTCGCGGGCCCGGTAGATGCGGCCGATCTCGGTCAGCGCGAGCACGTTGCGCGGCTCCCGGATCAGCACCTCGCGGGCGTGGGAGAGCGCGGCGTCGTGGTTGCCGCGCTGTCGCTCGACCGCGGTCAGCGCGAGCCGCACGGGCACGCTCTCCGGGTGCCCGCTCACGTAGTCGTTCAGCAGCGACGCGGCCTGGTCTCGCTCGCCGAGCGCGTACCGGGCCTCGGCCAGCCCCACCAGCACCTCACCCGCGCCGGGCTGGATGCCGCGTGCCGCCTCGAAGTGCGCCACCGCGCTCCGCAGCTCGCCGCCGCGACGGTCGAGCACGCCGAGGTTGTAGTGCGCCTCCCAGAGGTTCGGATCGAGCTCGAGCGCGCGCTCGAAGCGCTGCCGGGCGCGGCGCTCGCGGGCCCGCCCACCGCGCGACAGGAGCCGGACGCCCGCCTGGTACTCGCGGGCCGCGGCCGGGTCGACGGGCGGGAGCTCGGCGGGGCGCACGGCCTCGGCCGCGCCGGCGCCGCAGGCCGCGAGGAGCAGCCCGAGGAGGAGGACGAGCGCGCGGGTCATCGGCGCCTCCGCTGCCGAGCTCGCTGCCGACGACGCCGGGCGCGCCGCCGCTCGCTCGCCGAGGGCGGGGCCTCCTCGGCCTCCGGCTCCTCCGCCTCCTCGGCGGCCGGCGCGCCCCCGGTCGGGGCCGCCTCGCGCTCGGCCGGCGCCGCCTCGGGCTCGCCGCGGCGGAGCCCGTCGAGGGGCTGGGGCATCGGGATCGCCGCGCCGTCGGTGATGTCGCCGCCCATCTCGCGGAGCGGCGGGTACTGCACGTCGTTGAGGCGGGTGAGGCCCTCGCGCAGCTGCGCGGTCCAGCGGTTGAAGATGCGCAGCTCCAGCGCGGTCTGGTAGCCGCCCTCGTAGGCCTCGAGCGCGCGCTCCTCGATCGGGATGACGAAGCTCGAGAGCTGGTCGAAGTAGGCCATCTCCTCCTCCTCGCTCAGCCCCTCGGGGGTCGGCGTGTCGCGCAGGCCCTCGGCGTAGAGCTCGTAGCTCCGGCCGATCTGGAAGAGCGCGGCGGTGACGTACTCGGCCACCTGGAACTGCACGACGTCGGCGAAGGCCTCGGCGGCGCGGCGGAGCAGCTCGCTCTTGCGCTCGAGGCGCTGGCGCAGCGAGTCCATCGGGCCGGCGATCTGGATGGCCTCGTACTCGGCGAGGATGCCCTCGGCCTGCCGGAAGCGCGCCTGCGCCGCGTAGTAGAGCCCGGTCTCGTTCAGCTGGTTGCGTCGCCGCCGCGCCAGCCGGACCGCCTGGTTGAGCGCGCTCGCGGCGCCGCTCGTGTCGCCGGCCCGGGTCAGCGCCTCGGCCATGCGGGTGTTCGCCTCGATCTGACGGTTCGAGTCGCGCGTCCGGCGGATGAAGCTGCGGTAGACCTGCGCGGCCTCGTTCCAGCTCTCCGCGCTCGCGTGCGCCTGGGCGATCAGGAAGGTGACCTCGGTCGCCGCCTCGCTCCGGCCGTGCCGCTCGAGGAAGCGCTCGCCGTTCTGCACGGCGGGGCCGCTCTCGCCCGCGGTCACCCGGAGCAGGGTCGCGTTGTAGAGGGCGTCCTCGGCCTGGTCGCCGTTCGGGAAGTGCTCGGCGTAGCGCTCGTAGAAGCGGGCCGCGTCGGAGAACTGCGCGATCGACTCGTACATCTGGGCGCCGTTCCAGGCCCCGCGCGCGCCGATCTCGCTGCCGGCGTGGTTGTCGATGAGCTGGTCGTAGGCGCTGGCCGCGCCGCCGAGGTTGCCGTCCGCCTGGTATTCGAGGCCGGCGTTGAAGTAGGCCTGTGGCGCGCGCTCGTCGCGGGGGAACTCGCGGGCGGCCCGCAGGTAGGCCTCGGCCGCGTCGGCGTGCTCACCGCGCCCCGCGAGCTGCTCGCCGGTGGCGAAGACGGCGGTGAGGATGAGCGCGTCGAGGCGCCGCTGCGACTCCTCGGTCTGGAAGGCCGGCGAGTCCTTGAGGCGGCGGGCCCAGGTCTCGATGTTCTGGTAGTCGCGCGCCCGGTTGAAGCTCTCGAGGATCAGCTCGCCCGCGGTGACCGCGTAGGGGCTGTTCGGGAAGCGCTCGAGGAGCTGGCCGAAGAGGCGCACCGCGGGGTCGTAGATCTCGCGGTCGTAGTAGAGGCGACCCTGGCGGAAGAGGATCTCCGGCAGGTCGGGGTCGTCCGGGAAGAGCTCCACGTAGAGCTCGATCGCCGACGAGAAGCGCAGGTCGTTCTCGGTCTCGCCGCAGGGATCCGCGGGCGCCTCTTCCTCGGCGTCCTCGGCGTCGTCGTCCTGCTCCGCCGGCTCCTCCTCGGCGTCGGGCTCCGGCTCGGGCTCGGGGATCGGCGCGCCGCCGCCCGCGCGCTGCTGGGTGCAGCGCTGGAGCTGGGCCTCGCGGACCCGCTCGAACGCGCCGATCGCGTTGTAGAGGGAGTCGCGCGTGTAGCGCCCCTGGGGATCCTGCTGCGCGGCGAGGAGGTAGTTCTGCCCGGCCTCGTCGTAGCGCTCGAGGCGGTGGAAGAGGATCTCCGCCCGGTAGAAGCGCAGGTCGTAGCTGTTGTCGCCCTCGGGGAAGTGCTCGAGGTAGATGCCGTAGAGCTCTTCGGCGCGCTCGAAGAGGCGGTCCTGGTCCTCGCGCTGGGCGAGGTCGTGCCAGCGCATCGCGCGCACCCGGATCGCGCGCTCGATCATCTCGCGCGTGTCGGCGACGAGCTGGGGATCCGACTGCTGGCTCACCCAGTTGCTGCCCTCGAGGTAGTTGGCGGCGAGGTCGCCGAGCGCCGCGACCGCCGCGTCCGGCTCGCCGAGCGCCGCGCGCCCGCGCGCGATCTGGAGCTGCCAGCGCGGGGCCCGCTCGTCGGCCGGCGTCCGCTCGAGCACGAGGGCGTAGGCCTCGATGCCGTTCTCCCAGCGGTCCTGCTCGTAGAAGCGCGCCGCGAGCCGCACGAGCACCCGGTCGGCGTAGCGCTCGCCGCCGATCTCCTCGAGGAAGGCGAACAGATCCTGCGCGGTGTTCGACTCGTCCTCGGTGAAGACCTGGATCAGGTACTCGAGGGCCTCGTTCTGGAGCTCGCGCAGGCGCTGCCGCTGGTCGGCGCTGACCCGGCCGCGCCCGCGCCCGAGGTCGAGCACCCGGCGGAAGCGGGTCGCCGCCTCGCGGGTCTGGTTCATGCGCCACAGGCACCACGCGCTCTTGAAGAGGGCGAGGCCGTAGAGCTCGCTCTCGCGGTAACGCAGCACCTGGTCGTAGCGGCCGAGCGCCGCCTGGAAGTCGGCCTCGGCGAAGCGCGCCTCGGCGAGCGCCATGTGCGCGTCCGGCACGAAGCGGCTCTCCGGGAACTCGTCGAGGATGCGGCGGTAGAGCTCGAGCGCGATGTCCGGCCGGCCGGCCTCCGTCATCGCGAACGCCTTCATGTAGAGCACGAAGTCGTAGCGCGGGTAGTCGCGGTGCTGCTCGAGGATGCGGTCGTAGAGCGCGACCGAGACGGTGTAGTCGGGGCGGGGCGCGTCCGCGCTCCGGTTCTCCGCCGGCACCGCGTTCCACGCCTCGAAGGCCTCGAGGTAGTCGGCGCGCGCCTGCTCCCAGCGGAGCTCGGCGAGCCGGAGCAGCGCGTCGGGCATCTCGGCCGCGTCGTCGGGCTCCTCGCGGATGAACTCCTCGAGGAGCTGGATCGCGGTCTGCCGGCGCTGCACGAGGAGCTGCTCGCGCTCGCGGAGCAGGGTCTCGAGCTGCTGGTCCTGGAACTGCCGCGCGGCGTCGCCGAGGGCGTCGGGGCGCTCGCGGAGATAGAGGCGGTCCTCGAGGGAGTCGCCGCCGCCGCTCTGGCGGGTGCGCGTGGTGCCCACCTCGCCGTCCACGTCGGCGTCGTCGACCTCGATCCGGCGCTCCTCGGTCGGGTCCTGGAAGCGGCCCTCGATGTCGGCGCCGCGCTCCTGCGCCTCCGCCGCGGCCGGCGAGAGCAGCAGCGCGCCCACGACGAGCCAGCGCCTCATTCGGCCTCCTCGTCGAGCGCCCGCTCCTCGTCGTCGAGGGCCTCCTCGTCGAGCGCCTCCTCGATCTCCTCGCCGTCGAGCTCGTCCTCTTCGAACTCGTCGGCCCAGTACTCGCCTTCGAAGGGCCAGTACTCCTCGTCGTCGCGGAGCAGCCCCTGCACCGAGAGCGGGTCCTGGAGCTCGGCCGGGAAGCGGCCGGCGGCGAGCGACTCGATCTGGATCTCGATGCGGCGCTTGCTGCCCATCACCGCGTCGATGCGGCCGATGCGCGAGCGCCGGAGGTAGCCGCCCAGGTCGCCCCGCAGGCGGCGCAGGGCCCGGAGCGCGGCGTCGTTGGCGGCGCCGACCATGCGCGCGCGGACCTGGCGGACGCGGGCGTCGAACTGCGAGGCCATCCGCCGGTCGCGGCGGAGCATGCCCTCGAGGTCGCCGTCGCCGGTGCCTGCCGCCGGCGGAGGCGTCGCGGCCCCCACCTGATCGAGCTGCTGCTCCATCGCGCCCACGCGCGCCCCGAGCCCGGCGAGCTCCCCCTCGAGCGGCTCGAGCTGCGCCTCGGTCGCCCCGGCCCGGCGCATCGCCTCGAGCTGCTCGGTCAGGGCCCGGAGCGCGGCGCGGGCGCCCGCGAGATCGGCCCGCAGGGCGGTGACCTCGTCGAGGCTCTGGATCTCGGCGTCCGCCGCCCGGGGCGCGTCGCTGCCGGCCAGCCGACCGAGGATCGCGCCGAGCTGCTCGTCCACCCGGCCGGCCCGCGCCGCCTCGGCGTCGAGGGTCCGGACCTCGCGGTACATCCGGTAGAAGGTCGGGTCGACCTCGAGCAGCGACAGGAGCAGGGCGTGCACGTCGACCGGCGCGTCGGCGCCCTCGCCCGGGGCCTCCCCTTCGGCCGGCGGGGGCGGGGTCCGGCCCTCGGCGGACAGCAGCTCCTCGAAGAGGCGCTCTTGCCGGGACGGGCTCTGGAGGATGCGGTCGATCTCGTGCACCACCGGGGTGAACTGGGTCTGGAAGGCGCGGAAGAGGCGGTCGGCGTCCTCGAAGTCGCAGCGCGCGAGGTGCACGTATCCGCGGAGGAGCGACGCCTCGTGCACGTAGGGCGAGTCGGGGAAGCGCGTCTCGAGCTGGTCGAGCAGGTCGACGGCGGTGTCGTGGTCGTCGCCTTCGTACATCGCCCACGCCGCCTCGAAGAGCGCGGCCGCGACCCGGTCCGAGTCCTGCGGGACCTGGAAGTAGTAGTAGAAGGCGTCCTCGGGGCGGCGCGCCTCGTGGGCCACGCGGCCGAGCGCGAGCCAGGTGAGGTCGCGGATCTCGAAGTAGCGTCGATCGACGAAGAACGTGTAGCTGTCGGTGTCCTCGGTGGTCGCGATCGCGCAGAACTGGTCCTCGGCGTCGTCGAGCCGCCCGGCCTGCGCCGCGATCACGCCCTGGAGGTAGCGCGCGTTCGCGTAGAAGCGGCTGCGGCGGCCGACCTGCTCGAAGAGGCGGGCCGAGCCCTCCCAGTCGTGGGCGTCGTAGCGCTCGCGACCCTGGAGGTAGAGGAGCTCGTTCGCCGCGTCGGGCGGCAGGATCTCCTGCGGCGCCACCCCCTGCAGGCGCTCGATGGCCCGCGCCAGGTTCGCCTCCTCGAGGGCCACGTCGACCGCGCGCCGGTAGGCCGGGCCGAAGTAGGGATCCTCGGCGCCGCGCTCGAGGATCCGCTCGAGGTAGCGCCACGCGCTCCGGAGCGCGCCCAGACGCTGCAGCGCGCCGGCCAGCATGAACTCCGCCTCGCGGTACTCGTCGAGGCTGTTGAAGTCGCGGAAGCGCGGGCTCTCGACCGCCTCGTAGAGGATCCGCTGGGCCTCCTCGAAGCGATCGTCGAGGTAGAGGCGCTCGCCGGCGCGCACGAGGTCACGGAGCTGGGAGGCCGACCCGGTCTCGCGGGCGAGCAGCCGCCGCTCCGCCATCGCGTCGTAGTAGCGGGTCAGCGCGGTGCCGGCCTCGTCGGTCGCCGTCTCCTGCGCGGAGGCCGTCAGCGGCGCGGCGAGCAACGAGCCGAGCGCGATCCAGAGGAGGGCCCTCAAGGTCTCACTCCTCCGACGCCGCCGGCGCGCCCGCGGGCAGCGCGCGGGTGGCCACGCGCATGCGGGTCCGCACGTCGTAGCGGCCCTCGCCGCCGCTCGGGAAGCTGCGCGCCATGTCGGAGCCGTCCTCGAGGATCAGGGTGACCTCGCTGAGGCGCTCGCGCGCGACCATGAAGCGGTAGCTCTCGCGGACCTCGTAGCGGTAGGCGTCGTCCTCGCGGGAGCGCTGCTCGAGCTCGAGGGTGAGCACGTGGGGCCCGGGGGCGAGCGCGCCGGCGAAGAGGTTCTGCCCCTGCGCGCCGCGCTCGAGCGGGCCGTCGCTCCGGAAGATCGGCGCGCCGTCGAGGTGCACGGTGAGCCGCGACAGGGTGACGTTGTCCCCCGTGCGATCCTGCAGGTCCACGGTGATGCGGGTCCGGAAGAGCTCGGCGCCGAGGGCGTGGACGCGCATCCGGGCCTGGACGAGATCGTCCATGAGCGAGACGTAGTCGGCGCGGATCGGCGAGACGTCCGGCGGCGCGGGGCCGGGATCGAAGGCCTCGGCGGGCTGCTCGCTCGGCTCCACGGGCGGCGGCGGCTCCGTCTCCGCCTCCTCGCCCTCGACCGGGGTGGCGGGCGGCGCCTCGGCGTCTTCGGCCTCGGCGGGCTCCTCGGTCTGCTCCGGCTCGGTCTCCTCGACCTGGGTGGTCTCCTGCGGCGGCGGCTGCCGACGTCGACGGCGGCGGCGACGCTGCGCGTCCGCCTCCTCGGCGAAGAGCGCGACGAGGAGCAGCGCGGCGACGAGCGTGAGGAGTCGGGTCGTCAGACGCATGGTCATGGCGTGAACGGGATGAACACCGAGAGCCCGAGGGTCGCGGTGATGTTGTTGACGATCGCCGACTCGCCGAGCAGCTCCTGCTGGAGGACCTGATCCCGGACGTCGATGCGGAGGGAGAACCACTCGTCGAAGAAGAACTTGATGCCGATGCCGGCGCTGAAGGTCAGCCCGCGCGAGGTCTGGTTGTCGGTGAGGCCGCCGCCGATGGCGAGGTTGAAGTCGAAGCGGCTGATGCCGTCGCCGAACCAGCGCAGCTTCCCGTAGGCGATCGACCAGATCAGGTGGGCCTGGTAGACGTAGACCGGCGCCTCGATGCGGATCAGGGAGATGCCCCGGTCGTTCTCGATGATGCGCACCAGCTCCGAGTCGGACTGGCTGTAGGCGAAGCTCGCCTCGAGCCCGAGGTCCTCGGTGACGTGGAACGTGTAGGCGCCCTGGATCAGGTAGGACGCGCTCAGGAGATCGGCGGCGTAGACGCCGCCCATGACGCTCAGCTCGTGCCGCAGGGCCTTCTGGAACAGCCGCTCACGCACGCCGCGATAGCGCCGGCGCGCGTTCAGCTCGTCCCGGATCGCCTCGTCGATGCACTGCGCGCTCGCCTGGGTGGGGGAGATCGCGCTCTCGGCGATCGGAGCGGCCGTGGCCAGGGAGAGGAGAAGGGCGAGCCGCACCCACCGAGCCCCACTCTCACCCTGGAAGGGCAAACGAGATCCCATCGCGCACTGTGGTACCCGGCGGCGCCGTTCGGTGTCAACGAGCGCGCGTCCCGGATCGCTTACCCTCGGGGGGTGCCGCCTCCGTTCGTGCTGCCCAACTGCGTGCTCCGCCCCTGGCGGCACGACGACCTCGACTCCCTCGTCCTGCACGCGAACGACCCGCGCGTGGCCGCGACGGTTCGGGATCTGTTCCCGTCACCCTACACGCGGGAGGAGGGCGAGCGCTGGCTGGCCCACGCGACCAGCGCCGGCCGGCAGCGGAACCTCGCCATCGAGGTCGGCGGCGCCGCGGTCGGCGGGATCGGCATGGAGCCGGGCGAGGACGTGCACGAGATCCGGGCCGAGATCGGGTACTGGCTCGGGCACGCCTTCTGGAACCGCGGCGTGATGACCGAGGCGGTGCGCGCCTTCAGCCACCACCTGCTGGAGGAGCGCGGCTTCCTCCGCCTCGAGGCGCCGGTGTTCGAGATCAACCCCGCCTCCGCCCGGGTGCTCGAGAAGAGCGGCTTCGAGCGCGAGAGCACCCAGCGGTGCGCCGCGCTCAAAGCCGGTCGGGTCATCGACGTCTGGATGTACGTGCGGCTCTCGTCCGACGCGCTCAGGCGGCGGCGCGATCGCCCGGCTTCGGGACCGTGAGCAGGAAACACGTCCCGCTCGGGCCGGTCTGCACGTCGATGTAGCCGCCCTGGGAGAGCACCGCGCTGCGCACCGCGCTCATGCCGACGCCGCGGCCGCTGATGTCGGTGGCCACGTCGGCGCTCGAGACGCCGTCCTCGAAGATGAGCGCGATCTTCTGCTGGGTGCCCATGCGGGCGACCGTCTCCGCGTCGACCCGGCCGAGGGCGACCGCCTTCTGCGTCAGCCGCTCGACCGGGATGCCGCGCCCGTCGTCCTCGACCCGCACCTCCCAGGCCGGGCCCGCGTCGACGAGGCGCACCGAGATCGAGCCCTGGGCCGGCTTGTCGCCGCGCTCCCAGCTCGGCTCGATGCCGTGGTCGATCGCGTTCCGGACGAGGTGCGAGAGGTTGCGGAGCACCGGGCGCATCACCTCGGCGTCCACCAGCAGCGCCGCGCCCTCGAGCTCGAAGGACACGTCCTTCTCGAGGCGCTCGCCGAGCTTCTCGACGAAGGCCGTCATCGGTCCGAGGAACTCGTGCGCCGGCCGCTGCACGATCTGGCGGATCCAGCCGGTCACCTCGTTCATGTTGGCCGGGTCGGCGGCGAGGGCGCGCAGGCGCCGGATCTTCTCCGCCGGGATCTCGAAGGCCGGCTCGACGTCGTCGTAGTCGAGGCCGAGCACCGCGGTGTTCGCCTTCAGGTAGGCCCGCATCGACGCGTGGATCGCCATCAGGTCGTCCACGCCGAGCGTCTCGCCCTGCTCCAGCTCGTGGGTGAGCTGGACGACGGAGTCGAGGCCCCAGGAGGCGGCGTTGCCCTTCACCGTGTGCACCACCCGCCGCACGATGACCTGGTCGTCGATCGTCTCGACCGCCATCTCGAGGCTGGTGCGGGTGTCCATCACGAACTGCTCGAAGGCGCTCTTCTGCTGGAGGATGCCGATGAGGACCTCGCGGTGGCGAGCTTCGCGCTCCGCCGCCTCGAGCGCCGTGATGTCGCTGACGGTGAAGAGCACGCCCTCGACCGCGTCGTCGTCGTCGCGCACCGCGCGGGCCTCGAGGCGAAGCACGCGACCCTCGATCTCGAAGCGCTTCGGGAGCTGGTCGACGGTGACCTCCTCCGGCATGAAGTCCTCGAAGATCTGGTCGAGGCCCAGCGCCATCTCCGCCGACTGCTTGGCGCCGCAGCGCAGCAGCTCGGTCAGCGCGCCGCCCACCTCCGGCTCACGGCCGAAGAGGGCCTCGCAGGACCGCGTGAAGCCCTCTCGGATCGCGCCGTCGGCGCCGACCACGAGGAAGCCGAAGGTGACGTGGTCGAGGATCGTGCGGATCGCCTTGGTGCGCTCGCGCACCTGATCCTCGAGGTTGGCCGCGCGGACCTCGGCCAGCTCGCGCCGGCGTCGGTTCTCCTCCTCGCGGTGTCGCGCCTTCTCGAGGGCCCGGTGGATCGGGCTCTGCGCGCCGCCGTCGTGCAGCTTGCGCACCTCGTGCTTCAGCACGTTCACGGTCTTCTCCGCCGCCTTCGCGCGGCGCTCCCAGCTCATGTCCGTCATCGGTCCGCCCCTCACGCCGCCTCTTTGATCGCCACGGCGACCAGGGTCTGGTTGATGTGCAGCCCGTTGAGCTGCTCTCCGTAGGTGTCGAAGCCGATCATCGCGCCGGCCGTCTCCTCCACGACCTTGCCGAGGGCGTCGAAGGCGTCCGCGCCCTTGGCCTCGAGCGCGCGGAGGATGCAGTTGAAGCCGACCACGAAGTCGGCCTTGCCGAGGTCCTCGCGCAGGGCGCCGAGGTCGCTGGAGAGGGAGGCGTGCATGTCGCCGTGGCCGCCCACGTCGAGCACCATGCCCTCCTCGATGGCGCAGTAGAACGTGATCGAGCCGTCGTCGTTCACCTTCTGGATGCTGCGCACGTAGAGCTCGCCGTTGCAGGCGAAGGTGACCGGGTTGAGGAAGGTGACGTCGCCCGTGACCTCCTCGGGCGTCTTGCCGAGCGCTCGCGCGTAGGCCTCGATGGCGGGGTAACCGTCCATCTCGATCACGGTGCGGGTCGCCGGGTCCGCCTTGGTGATGCAGAGCATCTCCGGGGTCCGGGTGAAGTGCTGGTGCTTGACGATGCGCACCTCGGTGTCGCCCTTGTCGGCGAGCACGACGACGGCGGCGTCGGTGAGCGCGCCCTCGCTGGTGAGCACGCGGGTCTCGGTGAAGGCGAGGTCGTCTCCGGCCGAGCCGCCGGCGAGCGGCACGCCCTCGAGCGCCTCGGCGAGCTGCGCGCTCACCTTCTCCTCGGTCATCGAGAGGCCGTCGATCATCAGCAGGCTGAAGTACCTGGACGCGTCGAGGGTCTCCCGGTCGGCGCCGACCGCCTCGAAGAGGGCGTCGCTGACCCGCTGGGCGTCCTCCTCGCCGAAGGCCTTCAGGTCGTGGACCACCTGGGCGGTCCAGGTCATCGACGAGCCGTAGACGGCCGCGGCGACCAGCGACTCGTTCGAGTGCGCGCCTCCCATGTGCTCGCCCGCGGTCGTACAGCCGGCGATCGGGACATCGCCGAAGCGCGCGCGCAGCGCGTCGACCACCGCCTGGGCGTCCTGCTTCATCGAGCAGAACGCGAAGACGATCTGCGGCCGGTCCGGCCACCCCTCCGTCGCCTCGGCGACGGCCTCGTGGCCGTCGGTGGCGAACGATCTCCCCTGCCTCACCCTCATGCGATCACACCTCTCTACGAACGGTCCTCAGAACAACATCATCTCGCCGGCGCCGAGCGCGTCGCCCTCGACCTCCGGCGTCTGCGCGTGGACGGCCGCGTCTTCGGCGCCACGCAACTCCACCCACACCTGGAGCGTCCCGTTCGGGCCGCACAGGGAGAGCTCACGGACCTCCGGCATCGGCCGGACGCCCACCACCGCGCCGCGCATCACGACCGGCGTCGTCTGCTTGATCGTCCAGCGCCGCGCCGCGAACAGACCGAACTTCACCCGCCCCGCGGCGAGGTTGGCGAGCTCGGCCGCCCAGTCCATCACGTCGACGCCCAGGAAGGGCGCGCTGTCCATGAAGGCGCCCTTGTCGCCTCGGATCACGATGCAGCCGCCGAGCCCACCGTCTCCGGTGAAGCCGACCAGCGCCGTGATCTCGTCCCCCGCCTCGTCCTGCGCCTCGGCGGTTCGAAACCCCGAGAACAGGGGGCGGAGGTGATCCGCCATCAGGGTATCGAGACACGCCATGGTCAGGCCGCCTTGCCCAGCTTGGTGACCGCCCCGACCAGCAGCTCCGGCTTGAAGGGCTTGACGATCCAGCCCTTGGCGCCGGCCGCGCGCGCCCGCTGGATCAGCTCGGGCTGACCCTCGGTGGTGAGCATGACGATCGGCACGCTCCCCCCGCTGGCCTTGATCTTCTCGACCATCTCGATGCCGTTCATGCGCGGCATGTTGACGTCGCAGATCACGACGCTCGGGGCGGCGGACTGGACCTTCTCGAAGCCTTCGGCTCCGTCGCACGCCTCGACCACGTCGAAGCCCGCGTTGGTGAGCGCCATGCGGACCTGCTGCCGGACGGTGCTCGAGTCGTCTACGATGAGAACCTTCACGCGTTTCCTCCATCGGGGCTCGGTGCCCCGCGGCGGATCCAACGGAGGTTTCGCGTCCGGCTTAACGGGGGAGGGCGCGCGCGGTGAGAAATTGGGGTACCTCACGCCGCCACGTGTCCGGATCGGCCCGGGCGCACTGCACGTGCCCGTGATCGGGGAGGAGCACGAGCCGGGCCCCCGCCGCCGCCGCCACCGCCCGCGCCTCCTCGGGGCGGGCCCGCTCGTCCCGGGCCCCGGCGATCACCAGGGTCGGCGCGCGCACCGACGCGGCCCAGCGCACCGGCTCGTTGTCGAAGCCGTCGTAGCCGTGCAGCACGCCGCCCCAGAACACCAGCAGCTCCGCGCTGGGCGTCGAGGGCAGCCCCATCAGCTCGAAGCGATGCCGCACCGTCGAGAGCAGCCGGTCGTAGGGCGCCTCGAGCACGATCGCCGCCGGCTCCACCCCGAGCTCCGCCGTCGCGCGGAGCACCGCCGCGGCCCCCATCGAGAAGCCGTAGAGCACCGGTCGTCGCGCGCCCCGGTCGCGCGCCCAGCGGACCGCGGCCACGACGTCGTGCGCCTCGCGGTGGCCGATGGTCACCGTGTCGCCGCTCGAGCCGCCCGAGCCCTCGAAGTCGATCATGCGCACCGACCAGCCCTCGTCGTGCAGGGCGCGCGCGGTGTCGAGCAGCTGGTCCTTGCTCGCGGCGTAGCCGTGGAAGACGAGCACGTCGCCGCGCGGGTCGGGCGCCGGGATCACCCACGCCTCCAGCGTCCCGCCGCGCC
The DNA here is from genome assembly GCA_036149055.1 of Myxococcota bacterium. GTDB lineage: Bacteria > Myxococcota_A > Polyangia > Polyangiales > Sandaracinaceae > JAVJQK01. The sequence continues at coordinate 19,271 of JAYZQJ010000242.1, forward strand.
CGTCCTCGAAGCGCTCGGTCGTGAAGGCGAGCCCGACGTCGGCCGGCGAGCCCTCGTTGACCGGCCTCGGCACCGTCACCCCGAAGAGCGCGGCGCGCGCCTTCTCCAGGACGCCGAGCTGCTCGGGGCGCGCGGTCCGTACGCCGCCGGGGACGAACGTCGTCATCGCGCGCGCGTGCATGAAGCACACGCCGTTGTAGGCGACGAGGAGCGCCAGCGCCGCGCCCCCGCCGATCCACCCGCGTCGTCTCACCCTCACGGCGTGGCCTGACGCGCGGCCCGCCGCACCTCATTCCCGGCGAACGGTCGTCGGAGCGGAGCGAGCCGGGCGGGGTGAGCCGGGGTCAGGGCTGGACGCCGAGCGGGCCGGCGATGTTCTCGGTGCCGCCGCCGAGCTCGAAGGGGCCGAGGTCGGTGATCACGCCACCGCCCTCGAAGCGCACGCGGCGGACGGCGACGTTCTCGCTCACGAGCACGAGGCCCTCGAGCGGGCCGCGGCCGACCATGACCGCCGTGTCGGGCAGCGCCGGGCCGCGGTCCTGGTAGCTCAGCTCGCCGGTCACGGTGAGCGGCATCGCCGCGTCGGGCTCGTAGCGCAGGCCCCAGATGGCGTCGCCGAAGCCGCTGACCACGATGGCGGCGTCGTCGAAGGGAGAGGCGACGATCGCGACCGGATCCTCGACGTCGGCGATCTGCTGCACGAAGGAGACGCCGTCGTCGATGGCCGCGACGGCGAGGCGGTTGCCGGTCGCGCTGAAGGCCGCGTTGTCGCCGAGCAGCGCGTGGCGCTCGTTGGCGGTCACCGTGAAGCCGGCGACGATCCAGTCGGCCTCGGGGAAGACGTCGCCCGCGGCGAGGGTGGCCGGCGCGGACGGATCCAGAATGCGGAGGTCGGGCCCGAGCCCGGAGGCGTCGACCGTGTCGTCGAGCAGGTCCTTGCTCGCGACCGCCGCGGTTCCGTCCCGCAGGAACGCCATCCCGTAGGCCAGCCGCCCGGGCGCCACCAGGGTGGCCGGCCCGACGGTGCCGTCGCAGCCGATCGGCGCGCGGTAGAGGCCGCCGCCCGACTCGCGGAACTGGGCGTCGCGGATCCACACCGCGTCTCCGGCCGGGTCCATCACCACGCCGGCCGCGTAGAAGTCCCCGGTGAGCGCGCGATGCACCACCGTGGGCGCGCCGCCGGCGTCCAGGGTGAAGACGCCGAGCGAGCCGTCGTCCTGGGCGACGATCCCCACCTCGCCGTCGGGCGTGAAGACGATCGGAGAGTCGGCCGCCTTGCCCATCACGAAGCGGGTGCCGGGCCGGGAGAGGGCGCCGTCGGCCGAGAGCGCGAGCACCTCGTAGCTCGGATCCCCGAAGGGGTGGGCGAGCACGACGAAGCGGGCGCGGTCGGCGGCGGCCGGCTCGCGCGGGCAGGCGGGCGCCCCCGCGTCGTCTCCTCCGGCGTCCTCCGCGCCCCCGCCCGCGTCGCGACCGGCGTCGAGCAGGGCCGCGTCGCCCGGAGGCGTGGACGCGTCCTCGGGGAGGCCGCCGTCGGGGGAGACCTCGCCGTCGCAGGCGGTGAGGAGCAAGCACAAGCAGAGAAGCCGTCGCATCGCGCGAGCATGCCACCGTGAAACGCGCCCGCCCATCGCCTACCCTCGGGGGCGCGATGGAGAAGACCTTCTGCCGAATCTGCGAGGCCGCCTGCGGCCTGGAGGTCGAGACCGACGGGGACCGCGTCGCCGCGATCCGGCCCGACAAGAGCCACCCGATCAGCCGCGGCTTCGTCTGCGCCAAGGGCACGCGCTTCGCGGAGGTGGCCGCGCATCCGTCACGGATCACGCGCCCGAGCGTGCGGCGCGGCGGCGCGCTCGAGCCCACGAGCTGGCCCCGGGCGATCGAGGCGGCGGCGAGCCGGCTGCGGCCCATCCTCGAGCGGCACGGGCCCCACGCGGTCGCGCTCTACATCGGCAACCCGCTCGCCTTCCACGCCCTCGGTCAGGTCGCCGCCGTCTTCTTCGGCCGCGCCCTCGGCACCCGCAACGTGTTCACCGCGGGCAGCCAGGACTGCAACAACAAGTTCGCCGCCGGGCAGCTCATGCACGGCACGCCGGTCATCCACCCCATCCCCGACTTCGAGCACGCGGAGCTCGCGTTCATGCTCGGCACGAACCCGGCGGTGAGCCAGTCGAGCTTCGTTCACCTCGAGGGCGGCGCGCTGACCTTCGACCGGCTGGTGGCCCGCGGCGGGCGCGTGGTCTGGGTCGACGTACGCCGGACCGAGAGCGCCAAGCGCTGGGGCGAGCTGGTCACGGTCCGGCCGGGCACCGACGTCTGGCTGGTGCTCGCGCTCCTCGGGCTGCTCTCCGACCGCGGCGCGGACGACGACCGCGTGGCCGGGCTCGAGACCCTGCTGGCGCTGGCCCGGGAGGTCACGCCGGAGCGCGCCGAGGCGGCGTGCGGCGTCCCGGCGGCGCGCATCCGCGAGCTCGCCCGCGAGATCGATCGGGCGAAGGGCGTGGCGTTCCACCAGTCGGTCGGCGTCAACCAGGGGCCCTTCGGCACGCTGACCTACGTCGCCCTGCAGGCGCTGGCGCTCGTGACCGGCAACTACGACGCGCGCGGCGGATCGCTCTTCTCGCCCATCGGCGTCTGGGGCGCGCGGCTGGCCCGGGCGGTCGGGCTGTTCACGTCCCAGGCCCGCAGCCGCGTCGGCGACTTCCCGACGGTCTTCGACAGCCTGCCCGGCGGCGTGCTCGCCGACGAGATCCTCACCGAGGGGCCCGACCGGGTGCGCGCGCTCGTCGTGATCGCCGGCGATCCCATCCGCTCCATCCCCGGCTCCGCCCGGCTCGAGCGCGCGATCGCCTCGCTCGACGCGGTGGTCGCGCTCGACCTGTTCGAGTCGCGCACCGGCGCGCACGCCGACGTCATCCTGCCCGCGACCAGCTTCCTCGAGCGCGCCGATCTCGCGCTCCCCGGCCTCCCGCTCCAGACGATGGACCTGCTGCAGACCACGCCGCGCACGATCCCGCGGGTCGGCGAGGCGCGGCCCGAGCACGAGGTGCTCGCCGAGCTCAGCCTCGCGATCGACCGGCCGCTCTTCGGCAGCCGCCTCGCGTGTCACGCCCTCTCGCGCGAGGGCCTCGCGGACCGGGCGATCCCGAAGATCACCGCGCTCGCCGGTCGGCTGCTCGACGCGCCGGCCGAACACCGCGGCCACGGGATCCCGATCCCCACGCCGAAGCCCGGCACCTACCTCGGCCGCGGCGGGCCGATGACCGAAGACGGCCGGGTGCACTTCTGGCGGCCCGAGCTCGACGCCGAGCGGGAGCGGCTGCTCGCGTGGGAGAAGGCGGCGCGCCCCGACGGCTTCCTCCTCCTCGGTCGGCGCCGCCGCATCGGCCACAACTCCTGGCTGCACGGCGGCACCCGCGAGGGCGCGCCGGAGTCGGAGGCGTGGATGTGCCCCGAGGACGTCGCGCGGCTCGGGGTCGAAGACGGCGACGAGATCACCCTGCGCACCGCGACCGGCGAGCTGTCGATGCCGGTCCGCGCGAAGGTCGGCGTCGTGGCCGGCACGGTGGTCGTGCCGCACGGCGAGCTCGAGGTGAACGTGAACGAGCTGCTGCCCTCGGGCCCCGGTCACATCGAGCCGGTCAGCGGCATGCTGCACATGACCGGCGTCCCGGTCGACGTGCGCCCCGCGGTCCGGGTGCGCCCGACCTCGCCCGATGGAGCGCGGGCCTGATGCGCGTCCTCTTCGTCGGCAACAGCTACACCTTCGGCCACGAGATGACGGAGCAGGTCGCGCGCCTCGCGGGCAGCGATCCGGGGGCGCCCGCGCTCGAGGTGGAGCGGGTGGCCGAGGGCGGCGCCACCCTGAAGAAGCACTTCGAGGAGACCGGCGCGCGCAAGCGCATCGAAGAGGGCGAGTTCACCCACGTGGTGCTCCAGGAGATGAGCACCGGCACCCTCCACGACGCCGAGGCCTACCACGTCTACGTCGGCTGCCTCGGGGAGCTGGCCAAGTCGCGCAAGGCGGAGCTGCTCCTCTTCCAGACCTGGGCTCGCAAGGAGGGGCACGAGATCTACCGGTGGCGGTGGTCGGGAAAGGGCCCGGCCAAGATGACCAAGAAGGTGGGCAAGGAGGTCGAGGCCGCGGCGACCCGGCTCGAGGCGCGGGTGGTCCCGGTGGGAGAGATCTGGGAGCTCACCCGGCAGCGGCACCCGGAGCTGAATCTCCACGACGACGACCTCCATCACTCGTCGCCGCTCGGCGCGCACCTGACCGCGAGCGTCTTCTACGGCGCCCTCGTGGGGCGCGATCCGACGCCGGTCCCCTTCATGCCGGAGGGCGTCGATCGGGATCACGCGCTGCTCGTGCGCGCGCTCGCGTGGGATCACCTCCGGGGCTGAGCGCGCTTTCGCGCAGCCGGCGTAATCGCGCCGCGGGCCCCGCCTCGGACAGGCTGCGCCCATGCGCTGCGCGCTCTGCATCACCCTGCTCCTCTTCACCGCCTGCGACGGCCCCGAGGTCGACCGCCCGGACGCCGCGGCTCTCTCCGACGCGGCCGCGGACGCCGCGCTCGATGCCGGCTCGGATGGAGGAGGCGCGCCGCTCGAGGACCTCGTCATGGACGAGGAGACGCAGCTCACCCTGACCGTGCCGGGCGGGGAGGGCGCCCGGGTGTTCGTCGAGGGGGCGCCGGCCGGCAGCGTCTTCGACGAGCCGTCGCGCGCGCTCCACCTCGCGCCCGACTTCACCCAGAGCGGCGAGTACGTCATCCGGGTAGACGTCGTCGAGGGCGCGGCGGAGACGAGCGAGAGCTTCACGCTGACCGTGCGCGACACCATCCAGCCGCCCGATCCGGTGGTGACCGGGGAGATGGAGATCTGGGGCGCCCGCATCCTCCACCTCGAGCTGACCAGCGACGACTTCCTCGACCCGCCGGGGCTCGCCGGGCGCACCTTCGAGGCCAACGTCGTCGTGCCCGACGCGGCGAGCGCGGAGAACCTGCTCCCGGTCTCGATCGGCCTGCACGGCTCGGGCGGCTCTCCGGGCACCGGAGGCGGCGGCCGGGAGCGCTTCAGCATCGCCCCCTCGGAGCCCTACGTGAGCTGGTGGACGGGCCAGCACGCGAGCGCGCCCGAGGAGGCGAGCGCGGGCGACGTCGTCGCGAACACCTCCCAGCGTCGCATCCTGCACCTGCTCGACTGGCTGACCCGGACCCACCCGGGCGTCGACCGCGAGCGGGTCACGGTGAGCGGCACGTCCATGGGCGGCTCGGGCGCGGTCTTCTTCGCGATCCGCTACGGCTACCACCTCGCGGCGGTGAGCTCCGCGCTCGGCATGACCGCGCTCCCGCTCGCGAGCGAAGGGAAGCGGCGCTCCATGGAGAGCCACTGGGGGCCGGCCTCGCTCGACCTGCGCGACGACCGCGGGATGTCGATCTGGGAGCGCTACGACCTGACGCGGGCCCTCGCCGACGACCCCTGGGTGCGCGACGTGTTCTTCACCACCGACAGCGGCGTCACCGACGGAATCGTGACCTTCCACCACATCACGAGCCCGAGCCCCCTCACCGCGGAGTCCTGGGCCGAGGCCGCGCGGCGCCTCCGGGTCGGGCACCGGATCGTGTGGGATCAGCGCGGTCACCAGACGAACGAGGGAGGCTTCGTGGGCCGCTGGGCGGGCAGCCTTCCGGCGGAGTCCGAGCTGCGCCGCGACCGCCCGTTCCCGGCCTTCGGCCGCTCGTCGATCGACGACGACCCGCCCACCTGGGACGAGGCGGCGGGCGAGTTCACCGGCGGCGATCCGCGAGGCGCGCGCAACCGCTACCTGGCCTGGGTCACCGCCGACGCCGTCGACACCCGCGCCCGGCTCGAGCTGCCGCTCTTCGTGCGCACCGAGCCGCCGGCGGAGCCCTACGCCGACGGCTACCCCGACGTCGGCGACGGCTACCCCGGGCCGCTCCCGATCACCGCGGACGTCACCCCGCGACGCGTCCGCAACTTCCGTTGCCTCCCCGGCGAGTCGGTGCGCTGGTCCTTCGGGGAGCTGAGCGGCGAGGTCGAAGCCGCCGCGGACGGCGCGGTGACCGTCCCCGCGCTCCCCCTCGGCGCGGAGCCGGTCCCGCTGATCCTCACGCGCGAGTGAGGACGGCGCCGATCAGTAGGCGCCGGCGCCGTAGATGAGCTCGTAGGAGTGGCTGTAGATCTCGACGATGTTCCCGAACGGATCCTCCATGTAGATCATCCGGTAGGGCTTCTCGCCGGGGTAGTAGTAGCGCGGCTTCTCCATGCGCCGCTTGCCGCCGGCGGCGACGATGCGCTCGGCCAGGCCCTCCAGGTCGGGGTCCTGGACGCAGAAGTGGAAGACGCCGGTCTTCCAGTACTCGAAGTTGTCCTCCGGGTTCTCCTGGTTCCGGAACTGGAACAGCTCGACCCCGACGCGGTCGCCCGTCGACAGGTGCGCGATCCGGAAGCGCTCCCAGCCGGGGCCGAAGACGTCGGTGCACATGCGGCCGATCGCGCTGTCGTCCTCGACGATCTCGGTGGGCTCCATGATCACGTACCAGCCCATCACCTCGGTGTAGAAGGCGACCGCCGCTTCGAGGTCGGGGACGGAGATGCCGATGTGCGAGAACGTGCGCGGGTAGGGCTTCGAGCTCATGCTTCCTCCTGGTGCACGCACACCTGGGGCGCGGGACCCGGCGCCGCAACCTCCGAGGGAGAGCTCGGGGCGAGGTGGCGTATCGTGGGGCGATGCGTCGACTCTGCCTCGCGCTCCTCCTGGTCACCGCCTGCTCGTCCGACACCCGGGGAGCCGACGGCTCGGTCTCGCGTCCGGACTCAGCCATCCCGCTGCCCGACGGGGCAGTGCCTGACAGCGCGGTGCTCGACGGGGCAGTGCCCGACGCTGCGGTGGCGCGGGACGCCGGCGGCTCGGAGGACGACGCGGGCCCGCCGCCCCCCTCGATCCAGGTCTGCCAGCTCGCGTGCGAGGCGGCGGCCGACTGCGGCTCCGCGAGCCCGGCGTTCGACGCCGACAACTACGCCTGCGAGGGCGGCGTCTGTCGCTACACCGGCTGCCGGAGCGACGGCGAGTGCCGGGCGACCTTCTCGCGCGACGACTACGTCTGCCGGGACGGCGCGGCCGGCGTGCCCACCTGCCTGCTCGGGTGCGCGTCCGCCGCCGACTGCGACAACGGCACGGCCGCCTTCGACGCGGACAACTACGCCTGCGAGGGCGGCGCCTGCCATTACACCGGCTGCAACGTCGACGCGGAGTGCGAGGCGACGTTCATGTCGAGCGCCTACGGCTGCTTCGAGGCGCCGCCGCCGAGCACGCCCCTGCCGGTGCCGACCGCCGACCGCAACTGCGTGCGCCGCTGCGCGACCGCGGCCGACTGCGCCACCGACTCGGGCGCGTACGCGGCGGAGCACTACGCCTGCGTCGACGGCGGCTGCCGCTGGACCGGCTGCGACGCCGACGCGGACTGCAGCGCCTCGCTCATGCGCGACGCCGTCTGTCGGTGAGCCTCGACGCTCTGCTCGAGAGTGGCAAACAACGGCGCCGGGGCACCCCCGCCCCCTTCTACGACGACCGACCCGAGACGACGGCAGGCGACGAGCGCAGCGAGGTCGCCGCACGCGCCCCTCCAGTCGTTCCATCCCGCGGCAGCGGGCGACCAGCTCGCGCGCAGCGCGAGCGCGAGCCGCAGGGCCCCCAGCGCCCCGCGCTGGGGTCGCGGCGCGAGCGCGAAGCGCGAGGCGCCGGCGGAGTCGGGAGGGGGGCCATTGGCGCTTTGCCCAATGGGGGGAGGGTTTGCCCCAAGCCCTCCGATGAACTCGAGAGGTGGCAAACAATTGCGCGGGGGCTGCCCTAGCCCGTGTCCACGACGACCGACCCGAGACGACGGCAGGCGACGAGCGCAGCGAGGTCGCCGCACGCGCCACTCGAGTCGTTCGATCCCGCGGCAGCGGGC
>JAYZQJ010000243.1:0-37940 GCA_036149055.1 Myxococcota bacterium
CGGCAGCGGGGCCGGCAGCGGCAGCGGGGCCGGCAGCGGAAGCGGGGCCGGCAGCGGCAGCGGGGCCGGCAGCGGCAGCGGGGCCGGCAGCGGCAGCGGGGCCGGCAGCGGCAGCGGGGCCGGCAGCGGCAGCGGGGCCGGCAGCGGAAGCGGGGCCGGGGACGCCCTCGGCGACCTCGCTACCCATGTCTCCTCGCCTCCCTTTGATCAGCCTCGACGACCAGTCCATCGGAACCAGACTCGGACTCGGCAGGGGACTCGGCAGCGGACTCGGATCCGGCCGCGGGCTCGGGCTCGGCGTCGGGCTCGGCGTCGGAGTGGGCGAAGTTCGATGAATGAATAGGATCGTCCCTGTTCCCTCGTCGCAACCTTTCCTGTCGATCCCCCCGGCGAGCGGGAGCTTTTGCGCGCACGCGGCGGATCGTGCGAAGGTGCCGCCGACGTGGAGGAGAGGCGATGAGTGACTTCGGGCAGCCGCCGGGGGGCGGTGGATTCGGGCAACCTCCGGGCGGCGGACAGCCTCCGGGCGGCTTCGGGCAACCTCCGGGCGGCGGGCAGCCTCCGGGCGGCTTCGGTCCTCCTCCGGGGAGCCAGCCGGGCTTCGGTCAGCCTCCGGCGGGGCCGGGCGGCATGGGCGGCGGCGGCGGCATGAGCGGGCCGGCGATCGATCCGCTCGCCATCGCCTCGATCGGCGTCTCCATGCTCAGCCTCGTCACCTGCTTCTGCTGCGGCAGCCTCGGCGGGGTGATCGGGACCGCGCTCGGCGGCGTGCCGGTGGGCCTGGTCGGGATCGGGCTCGGCGTCTTCTCGATCACGCGCATCAAGAAGGAGCCGGAGAAGCTCAAGGGCAAGGAGCTCGCGATCGCCGGCATCGTGGCCGGCGCGATCTCGATCATCATCACCGTCCTGCTCAGCGTGCTGATGGGGCTCGGCGTCGTCGCCAACCTCGCCTCGCAGTGAAGATGCGGCAAATATTGCCGCAGCTTCCACGCGCGTCAGCGCGTGAGATGGGGTGGGAGCCCGAGCCGGCTTTGCCGGTCGGGCGGGAGGGGGCGCATGCCCCCTCCGGAAACTGAGCTAGCGAAGGTCCGTCAGCGCGCGCCGGAGGCCTCGGAGCGTGCTGGCGCCGCTCCCGGCGAAGCGGACCCGGCGCTCCCGGTCGAGGAGGACGAGCGTGGGGACCGCGCTCGCCTCGTACTGGACCGCGGTGCGCCCGGTGCACTGGAGCAGCGGCACGTGGGCGTGCGGCCACGGGTGCTCCTGGAGGCGCCGACGCGGCTCGTGGCTCAGGGCGATCACGGCGACGTCGCGCGACTCGGCGGCGAGGGTGTCGAGCGCGGGGACCACGCGGCGACAGCTCTGGCACCAGGTCGCGACGAAGGCGAGCACCACCGGCCGGCCGGCGTAGGCGTCGAGCCCGATCTCGCCGGGGGCGTCGAGGGCCCGCGCGCGGATGGGGGGCGCGGCGCCGCCGACGAGGTCGTCCGGGGACGCGGCCGCGACGGAGACCAGGCCGAGCCAGAGCAACGCGGTGAGCCAGGGTCGCACGGGCGGAGGGTAGCAAGCATCGGCCCCCGCGGTTCGCTACCCTCGCTCGGTGCTCGCTCGCGCTGCGCTCGCCGGCCTCGTGCTGGCTTCGTCCGGGTGTCAGGCCCCGGCCGAGCCCGCGCGCGCCCCGCTCTCCGAGCCGAGCCTCGTCGCCCTCGGCGAGGCGCGGCCCGCGGGCCTCGATCAGCCGCCGTCGTTCGCGGTCGCCTTCGAGGGCGGCGCGGCGCTCGATCGCAGGGCCACCCGCTTCGTCCCGCGGTGGCGCGACGGCGCGGCGCTGATCGACCCGGAGGGGCGGCTCTACCAGGTCTGGCCCGACGGGCGGCGCCGCATGCTCGCCGCCGGGGTGACCGCGCTCGCCGCCTCGGACGACGCCGCGCGCCTCGCCTACGCGGTGCGCACCGACGGCTCGCTGCGGCTCCACGACGGCGAGGCGGAGCGCAGCCTCGCCGAGGGGATGGCCTCGATCGGCGCGCTCACCTTCGACGGCGAGGCGGTCGTCTTCGTCGGCGCCCGACCGGCTGGGGCGGCGCGAGGTGGGGTGGCCGGCGTCTGGTCGGCGGACGACGGCGGCGCGCGCTGCCACACGAACTGCGATCTCCGGGTCGGCGCCGACTGGGGCGACCGCTTCGTCCCGCCTCCCACCGAGCCGGCCGCGCTCCTCGAGGCCGCCCGATGAGGTGGCTCGTGGTCCTCGCGCTCGCGGTCCCCGCGTCGGCGACGGCGCAGACGTTCTCGAGCCCGGTCGGCTGCGATGGGTGCATCGCGAACTGGTACTACTTCGATTCCACCGGCGAGGGCGGCGGCGTCCAGGACTGGAACTGCGGCGGGTCGAGCTACGAGTACCACCGCGGGAGCGACTTCAGCCTGGCCGGCGGCAACGGCGCGATCGCGAGCGGCTGGGACGTGGTGGCGGCGGCGGACGGGACGGTCGTGAGCGCGCAGGACGGCCACTACGATCGGTGCACCACCTGCTCGGCCAGCGTCGACGCGCGCTGCGGCACCGACTTCGGCTTCGGCTACGGCAACCACGTGGTCGTGAACCACGGGAGCTACCGCGTGATCTACGCGCACCTGCGGACCGGGAGCGTGCGCGTGGCGCCCGGGGACGCGGTGCGGTGCGGCGACGCGCTCGGGCAGATCGCCTCGAGCGGGTGCTCGACCGGCGCCCACCTGCACTTCGAGACCCGACCGCTCGGCGGCGCGTTCACCACCGCCTTCGATCCCTTCGCCGGGTCGTGCTCGTCGACCTCGCCGACGCGCTGGACGACGCAAGGCGCCTACCGCGGCATGCCGACCCGGGGCTGCGGCCCGCCCGCCCCCACCTGCCCGGCCGGGACCTACGCGATCTGGACCTGCGACGACGCGCGGACCGAGCGGCGCCGCTGCGTCGACGGCGTGGACGAGACCGAGCCGTGCCCGCACGGCTGCCTCTCGATGCCGGTGGGCACCGACGACGTGTGCGCGCCCCCACCGGACGCCGACGGCGACGGATCTCCGGCCGGCGAGGACTGCGACGACATGGACGCGGGGCGGCGCCCCGGCGCGATGGAGATCTGCGGGGACGGGATCGATCAGGACTGCGACGGCGAAGATCTCGGCTGCCCGGCGAGCGACGCCGGCCCGACGCCGATGGACGCCGGCCTCGCCTCCGACGCCTCCCCGGGCGACGCCGGATCGCGGGCCGACGTCGCCGTGCCCGAGACCCGCCGCCCGGACGCGGTGGTCGGCGCCTGCGGGTGCCGCGCGGCCGGATCGCGCCGGCCATCCGGCGCCTGGCTCCTGGGGCTGGCCGCCCTGGTGGTCACGATGCGCCGACGCGTTCTGCCGCGTCACGGGGCGGGGACAGGCGAACCCGATCGGGTGTGACTACGATCGAATCCATGGGCATGGCCTCTCGGTCTCGGGAGATCACGCGTCGCCTCGTCGAGGCGTCGGTCGTGCTCATGCGTCACGACGGCCGCGCGCTCCTGCTCCGCCGCCGCCCGGACGATCGCTCCTTCGCGCACAAGTGGTGCCTGCCCGGCGGGCGCATCGAGCGCGGCGAGTCGCCGAACGAGACCGCGGTGCGCGAGGCGCGCGAGGAGACCGGCATCGCGCCGCGCATCGAGGAGTCCCTCGGCCCACGCCGCATCACGCTCATCCACCGCGCGCTCGACTTCCACATCCACACCTTCGTCGGCACCGCGCCGCACGGCCGCGTCATCCTCTCCGACGAGCACGTGGACGCGCGGTGGATCTCCCGCGACGAGGCCCGCCTCGCGGAGGAGCTCCTCCCCTCCGGCCTCGCCGGCGAGGTCACCACCGAGCTGATCGCCCGCTTCGCGCGCGGCGAGGTCTAGAAGACCCCACAGCCCGGATCCAGGCAGGCGCCGCCCACGCAGACGTGAGAGGCGCAGGCGGCGTCGGAGGCGCAGGGAGCCCCGACCGGCGCGTCGCCGGGGGCGCAGCGCGCGGAGGCGTCGCAGTGGCCGCTCTCGCAGTCCCGGGCGCCGCGGCACGGGGCGCCGACCGGGCTGGCGACGCAGCGCCGCTCCTCGCAGCGGCTCGACCAGCAGTCGGTGTCGGCGTCGCAGGGACCTCCGAGCTCGACCCACGGCACGCACGTCCCCACCTCGCTGCCCGGCGCGTCGGGGGCGCAGCGGAGAGCCAGCCGCTCGATGCCGCGCTCGGGGGTGAGCGTGCCGTCGAGGTCGACGCACTGGTGCAGCCGATCGCAGCGCTCCCCCTCGCTCACGCTCGCCCGGCAGGAGTGCCCGGCTCCGTCGGGCGCGCAGGCGCCGAGCCGGCACGCGCTGACCAGCTCGAAGCCGAGGGGCTCGCACGCCGCGCCCGCGCCGAGGTCGCCCTCGAAGACCCCGCCGAGCGCGAACAGATCGCGGACCTGCCAGTCCAGCGACGCGATGAAGCCCTGACAGCCGTCGGCGCGCCCGCGCATGCGGCGGATGAGGGCGGCGGCCGCGGCCCCGTCGTAGTGGACCTCGGCGGCGTCGATCGCAGCCCGCAGCGCCGGGGAAGGGAACGTCGAGCAGAGCGCCCGCTCCTCGTCGCGGCAGTCACGCACCGCGGCGCCTGGACAATCGCAATCCTCGATCGGCTCGCAGAGCGCGTCGAAGAAGGCGCCGCAGAAGGCGTCGAGGGGGAGCGGATCGGTCACGGGGTGACTCTCGAGCAGGCACCCGCTCAGGCCCACGCTGGCCAGCAAGGTCGCGAACGCGATCTGGAGTCGCCGCCTGTGCACCGCGCTACCCCCACACACCTCCTACTCCTTCCGCGGGGGACATGCGAGGTGGGATGGCGTACAACGGGGCGGAGATGCTCGCGTGGATGCGGAGGCTCGTGGGGCGGCGTCCCGGCGCGACGGAGCGCTGGCGCCGGGCCGTCGGGCGCCTCGACCTCGATCCGCTCCTCGAGGACGCGCTGGTCCGGCAGCCGACCCTCGCCGACGCGTGGCAGCGCTGCCCGCGGGTGGACTGGGCGGTGGACCTCGCGCTGAAGGCCAAGGTGGAGCCGGAGCTCATCCGGCAGGGCATCGCCGAGATCGCCCGGACCGGTCGCGGCTGGGGCGCCGAGCGGGCGCCGGACGCGCTCGACCCGTGGCGGCAGGACACGCTGGCGCTCGAGGGCACCCTGCGCGCGATCGTGGAGGCGGAGCCCGAGGTCCGCGCGCTCGCCGCGAAGCTGCGGGAGGCCGAGCGGTGGCGGCAGCGCGCCCGCATCCAGACGATCTCGGACCAGTACGACGGCGCCCACGCCCGCGCCCACCGCGCCCTCGCCGACGCCTTCCGGCGGCGCGTCACCGCCGAGCCTCTGTCGGTCGCGCTGATCGGACAGCGCAATCATCCCTACCGCTGAGCTCCCCCTACCGCCGAGACCCATGAAGCGCCTCGCCCTCGCTCTCCTCACGCTCCCCCTCTTCGCCGCGCCCGCGCGGGCCGACGACCACCCCACCCTCGCGAGCGACGGCGTCTTCGTCGGCGTGCGCCTCGAGCCCGGCGCCGCGCTGAGCCTCGGCTACGACCTCGACGTCTACCTGACCGGCGACCGCGTGCTCAGCGTGGGCCCGGCGGCGAGCTTCTCCTTCCTCGGCGAGGACGGCGCGGACCTCGGCCAGCGTCAGGACTGGCTGCTGGCGATCGACGTGCTGCGGCTCAAGGTCGCGCTCGACGACGGCCACGGCGCGGCGCGCCCCTACATCTTCCTCGGCGGCGGCCTCTACTACGCGTCGCTCCCGGAGCAGCGCTCGACCCCGCGCGAGGTCTTCCTCGTGCCCGACGGCACGCCGGCCACCGCGGAGCTGCGCTTCCCGGGCGGCGACCACTACGGCGGGCTGCTCTCGTCGGGGCTCGGGCTGGACGTCTACTTCGCCGACGGCTTCGGCGTGGCCGCGGTGCTGGCGAGCCACGTGCGCCTCTCCGACGACGGGCGCGTCCCGGACTTCTGGGCCGAGCTCGCGGTGGGGCTCCGCTTCGGGCTGTGAGGGGTCGGCCCGTGAAGCACGCCGCGCTCGTCGCGCTCGCCCTCGCGGCGAGCGGCTGCTCCCCGCTCATCGGCCTCGTCGTGCGCGCGGCGGCGAGCGACGGCGGCGAGATCGCGCCCGGCGGTGAGGTCAGCGGGACCACCCGCGGCGCCGCCGACCGATGGCAGCCCTCGTGCGGCGCGCCCGCCGGCGGCGGCGATCGCGCCTTCGTCTTCGTGCCGCCGCGCGCCGGCACCTACCGCGTCGAGGTCGAGGCCGACTACGACAGCGTGCTCGCCGTCTTCGACGAGGGCGGCGAGGCGCTCGACTGCAACGACGACCACGACCGCACGAGCCACTCCCTCGTCGAGCGCCGCTTCGAGGCCGGGCGGCGCTACACCCTCGTCGTCGACGGCTACCGCGGGGCGACCGGCGGCTTCCGGCTCCGGGTGAGCGAGCCCGCGCCCGAGGAGGCCGAGGGGCGCGCGCTGACCCTCGGGGAGCGCGCGGCCGGCGACACCTCGGGAGGCGCGGACCATCACACGCCGACTTGCGGCGCCACCGCGGGCAGCCCGGACGAGCGCTGGGTCTTCACCCCGCCCGAGGCCGGCGCCTACCAGGTCGAGGTCACGTCGCTCTACGACGCGGTCGTCGCGATCTACGCGCCCGGCGCGACCGAGCCCCTCGCGTGCAACGACGACCACGGCTCGACCCGGGTGTCGCAGGTCACCGCGCAGCTCGAGGCCGGCGTGCCCTACGCCGTCGTCGTCGACGGCTACCACGGCGACGCCGGCCGCTACCGCATCGTCGCCCGCGCCGCGACCGGGGCGGCCGAGGCCCGCGCGCTGACCCTCGGCGCCGAGGTGCGCGGCGACACCACGGGAGGCTCCGACTCTCGCACGCCTCCTTGCGGCGCCCGCCCCGGGAGCCCTGACGACGTCTGGCGCCTCGTCCCCCCGCGGAGCGGCAGCTACGTGGTGCGCCTCGACAGCGACTACGACGGCCTGCTCGCCGTCTACCGCCCGGGCGTCGACGAGCCGATCGGCTGCAACGACGACCACGGCTCCACGCGCCAGAGCGAGGTCGTCGTCCCGCTGATCGCCGGGCAGGACTACGAGGTCGTCGTCGACGGCTGGGGCGGACGCGCGGGCGCCTACCGGCTGGTCGTGAGCGAGGCCGTGGCCGGCGGCGGGCCGCTGCAGCTCGGCCAGCCAGGCCGGGGCGACACCTCGCGCGCCTCGGATCAGCACACGCCGAGCTGCGGCGCGAGCGCGGGCAGCCCCGACGACGTGTGGACCTTCACCGCCGCCGAGACGCAGCAGATCCGGGTGGACGTCGACGCCGAGTACGACTCGGTGGTCGCGGTGCTCGACGCGCAGGGCCAGGAGCTCGGCTGCAACGACGACCACACGAGCACGCGCACCTCGCGGCTGGAGGTCACGGTCCAGGCAGGGCAGACCTACCGGGTCGTGGTCGACGGCTTCCGCGGGCAGACCGGCGCCTACCGGCTGCGCGTCGAGCCCCTCGGCCCGCCGCCCCCGCCGCCCCCGCCGGAGGGGCCGCGGGTCGAGAACATCACCGCGATGGAGCGCCGCTGCGGCGCCATGCCCACCCTCGCCGAGGGCACCCAGACGGTCGACGTCGCGGCGAGCGAGGCCGACGCGCGGACCAGCTGCGGCGGCTTCGGCCCGGGGCCGGAGGCGCTCCGCCGCCTGCGGGTGACCCAGGAGACGCGGCTCCAGATCACCGCGCGCTCGCCGCACCAGCCCGTCCTGGAGCTGCGCACCGGCTGCTCGCGCGGTCATCACGTGGTCGCCTGCGACGCGAGCCAGGGCCAGGCCACGCTGTCCGCGCGACTCGAGCCGAACGTCGACTACACCCTGCTGATCGACACGCGCCGTGGGGGAGACGCGAGGGTGGAGCTCGAGGTCCAGCTGACGCCGATCCCGTGAGCCTGCCGTGAGAGCGCGGCGCCGTGGGGGGCGCGCCGCGCTCGCCCGGTCAGCCGGTCTTCTGCTTCTTCGCGCGCTCGATGCCGCCCGCGGGCGTGAGCTTCAGCCGCGCGGAGGACTCCCGCCCGCGAAACCCGGCGATGCGGACGTCCTCCACCACCTTGAAGAGCTCCCCGAAGCGAAAGGGCTTGACCAGGATGCGCGCGAACGCCGCCTCCTCGTCCGTCTCGATCTTGCCCGGGTAGCCCGTGATGCAGACGACCGGAGGCGCGCTCTCCCCCAAGAGCGCCCGCAGCTCCGCCACGAACCTTCCACCGTCGAGGTACGGCATGTCGTAGTCCGTGACGATCACGGGCGGCGGCTCGTCGCGCGTGCACTCGGCCAGCGCGAGCCGCGCGTCTCCGAACGCGCGCGCCTCCCAACCCTCCGCACGGAACAACTCGGCCAGCACTTCGACGAGGCGCCGCTCATCGTCGATCAGCCAGACGCGTCGTGTGTCATCCCCCATCTTCAACCCCCCTCGGACCCCCAGGGTCCACCCCAGTTATGCCAGGTTTCAGAGGAGAAATCCCGACCCCCGTTCAGGGGTCCTCGGGGGGGCGTACCATGCAGCGGGGACGCACTCCCGATACACCCGAATAACCGAGGGATTTCAAGCGGTTGAATGGTACCGCAGGAGAGGACGTCCGGAGGGCGTCCCTCGTTCGAAAAGGAGGTCGATCGCGCGGCCGCGGCCTGGCCCGACGAACGCTTCATCCGCCCACTGTACATCACAAACGAGGCTGCGCCACGAGCCCCCGGCGTCCGGGGCACTGTACGGACGGTGAGCATTGTGGTCGGCGCCGTCCGCGATTAGGTAGGGGCCTCGGAAGGGAGGCGTGATGGCAGGCCAATACCACGAGCCACGCGAGCGGCTGAGCGAGAAGTCCCTCGACATCAAGCGCGCGATCGACTCGATGATGGAGGAGCTGGAGGCCGTCGACTGGTACCGGCAGCGCGCGCAGGCGTGCACCGACCCGGCGCTGCGGGCGATCCTCGATCATCACCAGCGCGAGGAGATCGAGCACTTCGCGATGCTGCTCGAGTGGTGCCGCCGGAACGACCCCGACTTCGCCGAGCAGCTGCGCACGTACATGTTCACCGAGGGCGACATCCTCAACGTCGAGGACGACGCCACCGCCGGCGGCCTCGCGCGCCCGACCGAGGACGCCACCGACGCCGTGGACCCGCAGCGCAGCACCATCGGCGCGCTGAAGGAGGAGCGATGATCCGCCCCGTGCACCCCGCAGGGCTGACCGACACCATCGTCAGCCAGATCGAGGGCTCGATCCTCGACAAGGCCAAGGCCGTGATGACCGCGCGGCGCTACCTGGACTTCGAGGGCCCCCTCGGCGGCGGCATCGAGTCGCTGCAGGTCGGCCCCGTCCACCACGCCGAGATCGACGGCACCGGCGCCAAGGTCAGCGCGCGCCGCGCCATCCCGATCCCCACCCTGTACTCGACCTTCGAGCTGCCGCGCCGCGAGATCGAGGGCGCCGTGCACCCGGGCCTCCCGCTCGACACCGGCCCCGCCGAGGACGCGGCCGAGGAGGTCGCGCTCGCCGAGGAGCACCTGCTCTACCACGGCGTCTCCGAGCTCGGCGTGGACGGCATCGTCAGCCACCCGGGCGCCCAGAGCGTGCCGCTCTCGGACTGGTCCAAGGCCGGCGGCGCCATCGGCGACGTCATCGCCGCGGCCGACGCGCTCGACAGCGCTCAGACCCACGGCCCGTTCGCGCTCGTGCTCGCGCCGGCGCTCTACAACCAGCTCTTCCGCAAGTACGAGGGCAGCGACGTGCTCGCGCTCGACCACCTGCGGCGGCTGGCCACCGGCGGCATCTACAAGTGCCACGTGCTCCGCGACGAGGGCGTCCTGGTCTCCCCCGACCTCGGCCCGATCGTCTGCGCGCAGGACCTCCAGGTGAGCTTCCTCGACGTGCGCGAGCACACCGTGGCGTTCACCATCTCGAGCGCGGTGGTGCTGCGGCTCGACGACCCGAAGGCGGCCTGCGTTCTCAAGCGCGGGTGACCGAAGGGGCTTGCCTCGGGGGTCCCGAAGGCGCAGGTGACACCACGTGGGCAAGCTCTTCCTGCTCTTCACCCTCGTCCCGATCGCCGAGACGTACCTGCTGTACCTCATGGGGGCGCACGTCGGCTGGCTGCCGACGCTGCTCCTCGTGATCCTGACCGGCTTCCTCGGCGCGGCGCTCGCCAAGCGCGAGGGCCTCAAGGTGTGGCGCTCGTGGCAGGAGGCGCTGTCCCAGGCGCGCATGCCCGAGGAGGGCATCCTCGGCGGCGTGCTCGTCCTGGTCGGCGGCGTCCTGCTCGTCACCCCGGGCGTCTTGACCGACCTCACCGGCATGCTGCTGCTCGTCCCGCCGTCCCGCCGCTTCATCGCCAAGCACGTGCGCGCGCGCCTCGAGGAGAAGTTCCAGTCCGGGACCGTGCAGTACCGCGTGGACCTCGGCGGCGGCCGCGTCGCCCAGCGCACCGTCCGCCGCGACCCCAACGTCATCGACGTCGAAGGGGAGGTCGTCGAGGAGCGCCGCCGAGGCGACGCCCGCGGCGAGCTCGAGGGCTGAGGGTCAGACGGGAGGCTCGCGGCGCGGAGGCCGGCCCTCGGGGGCCTTGGCGACGCACTGGGCGAGGTAGGGCAGCGCCATCTGCACGATGTCGATGTCGGGGTCGAGCTGCTTGCCGAGGCCCTCGGCGACGAGGACGCCGAGGTTGACCACCGTGAAGATCGGCTCGACCTGGATGCGGTGGCGACGGAGGATGTTCATCATCCCGCCGACCACCTCGCTGACCTCGACCTCGCCGAGCTTCTTGTCGGCGAAGCGATCGAAGAACGCCACCGTGTCGCGCTCGTAGGCCGCGTAGTCCCGGGTCGCGGCGAAGGGCGCGTAGGCGTAGAAGAGGCGCGCCGCGGCGACGCCGTCGTTGGAGCCGAGCGCCTGGAACGTCTCGATCCACGGCCGCATCATGTCCGAGGGGATCTCGGCCACCATGCCGAGGTCGATGAACACCAGGGTCCCGTCGTCCTGGAGCAGGATGTTCCCGGGGTGCATGTCCGCGTGCACGAAGCCGTCCTCGAAGACCATCTTCAGGATGGCCTCGCCGCCCCGGGCCGCGAGCCGGCGCCGCGCCTTGCGCTCCTTCACCCGCTCGGGGTGGGTCGCCTTGGTCCCGTCGATGAACTCCATCACCAGGAGCCGCTCGGTGCAGAGCTCCTCGTAGAGGTCGGGCACGCGCACGCCCTTCACGCCGGCGAAGTTCTCGCCGAGGCGCCGGTTGTTGGCGGCCTCGAGGCGGAAGTCGAGCTGGTTGGCGAGCGCGTCGCCGAAGCGCTCCACCGCGCCGGGCAGCGCGAGGAGGTGGAACGAGGGGATCACGTCGAGCATGCGCGCGCCGACGCCGAGGATGGCGAGGTCGCGCTCGATCTGAGCCCGCGCCTCCGGCCGCTGCACCTTGAGCGCGACCCGCTCCCCCGAGTCGAGCCGCGCCTCGTGCACCTGCGCCACCGAGGCGGCCGCGATCGGCGCCGGATCCACCTCGACGAGGCGAGCGCGCTCCCCGTCGGTCAGCTCGGTCCGGAGCACCCCCTCCACCGTCTCGAAGGGCATCGAGGGCACGTCGTCCTGGAGCCGCGCCAGCGCCTCGATGTAGCCGGGGCCGAGCAGGTCGGGCCGGCTGCCGAGGATCTGCCCGAACTTCACGAACGTCGCCCCGAGCCGCTCGAGCGTGCCGGCGAGCACGTCACCGCGCAGCCGCTCTCGCTCCAGCGTCGAGAGGCGCCCGGCGAACACGCGGCGGACCACGTAGCCGAAGAGCGCGCCCACGAAGACCAGCGCGATGAAGAGGAAGCGGGGGATGAGGAGGATCGAGCGCATCCGCGCCGGAGCACATAGCCCAGCCGCGCGGGAGGAGCGAGCGGCGGGAATTTCGACGCGCGAAGCGAGTACGATGCGCCCATGCGCAGCTTGGCATGGAGCTTCTTTCTTCTCCTGGCGGTCGGGTGCAGCGGCCGCATGGTCGGCCCCGAGGACTCCGGCGTGGTCACGCCTCCCGCGGACGGCGGCGTCCTCACCGACACCGGCACGCCCGAGCCCGACGACGCCGGCCTCGTGGAGGACGACGCCGGCCTCGTGGCGGACGACGCCGGCTCGCCCGACGCCGGCCCGCCGCCGTGCGCCTGCCCGGTGATGCCGACCACCTGCGTGGCCCCGGCCGCCGACACGCCGACCTTCACCCCGGGCGGCGGCATGCTCGAGCAGCTCTTCGACGTCATCGCCTGCGCCGACACCACCCTCGAGATCGCCATCTACGAGGCCGAGTGGACCTGCCTGTCGAGCGCGATCGAGGCGCAGCTGGCGCGGGACCCCGACCTGACCGTGCGGGTGGTCGTGGACGACGATCACTGCCCGCCCGGCGACTGCATCATGGACGGCATCACGCCGAGCGACCGAGTGACCGTGGTGCGCGACGACCGGAGCAGCCTGATGCACCACAAGTGGGTCATCGCCGACGGCGCGCGCCTCTGGGTCGGCAGCGCGAACTGGAGCGAGCGCAGCTTCTGCGTCGACCACAACGACGCGCTGGTGGTCGAGCAGCCGGAGATCGTCGCCCGCTACCGCGAGATCTTCGAGCGCATGGCCACCGACGGCACCTTCGGCCCGGTCGCGCCCGAGCCGCCGACCACCGCGGGCGCCTACACCGTCTACTTCAGCCCGGAGAGCCCGACCACGATGCCGGCCGCGTGGCTGACCGCAATGGTGGCCGCGATCGACGCGTCGACGACCTCGGTCGACGTGCTCACCAACGCCTGGACCCGCACCGAGATCTCGGACGCGCTCATCCGGGCGCACATGCGCGGCGTGACCGTGCGCGCCGTGGTCAGCCACCTCTACGCCGACGACCCGCCCGCCCAGGCGCTCCTCGCCGCCGGCATCGACGTCCGCCGCGACAACGTGCACGACAAGGCCATGGTCATCGACGCCGCCACCGTGGTCACCGGCTCCGCGAACTGGAGCCAGAACGCGTGGTCCAACAACGAGAACAGCCTCTGGATCGCCGACCCCGCCGTCGCCGCGACGTTCACGACCGAGATCGATCGTGTCTTCGCGGAGGCACGCCCGGTCGAGTGACGCTACGGTCCCGCGCGTGAAGGACGTCACCGTCGCGCTGCGCAAGGACATCTCCCGGCTCCTCGCCGCCGGACACCCTTGGGTGTACCGCGACGCGCTCGAGCGCTTCGACGCGCCGCCCGGCGCGGTGGTGACGGTGCGGGATCCGAGGCGGAAGCTCGTGGGGCGAGGGGTGGCCGAGCGAGGGCCGATCGGGGTGCGGCTCTGGACCACGGTGGACGAGCCGATCGACGAGGCCTTCGTCCGGCGGCGGGTGCGGGACGCCATCGCGCTCCGGCGGCGGCTCGCGCCCCCGAACACCACCGCCCTCCGGCTCCTCCACGGCGAGGGCGACCGGCTCGGCGGCGCGGTCTGCGACGTCTACGACGGGGTCGGCGTGCTCCGGCTGGACGGAGCCGCGACCGAGCGCTGGGTCGACGCGATCGCGCGCGCGCTCATCGAGGAGGGGCGGCTCGACGCCCTCCTGGTCAAGCGCGGTCGGCGCGGCGACACCTCGGTCGAGGTCATCCACGGCGAGGTCCCCGACGCGCCGATCCCGGTCGAGGAGCACGGCATGCGGCTGCTCGTCGACGTTCACCGCGGCCAGAAGACCGGCCTCTTCCTCGACCACCGCGAGTCCCGCCGCTGGGTGCGCCAGGCGGCGGAGGGCATGCGGGTGCTCAACCTCTACGGCTACACCGGCGGGTTCTCCATCGCGGCCGGGCTCGGCGGGGCGCGCGCGGTCGAGACCGTCGACGTGGCCGACGCGGCGCTCGAGTTCGCGCGGCGGAGCTGGGCCCAGAACGGCCTGCCGCCCGGGCAGCACGAGACGTTCACCGAGGACGTGCCGCAGTTCCTCGAGCGCGCGCGCGCCAAGCGGCGGACCTGGGACCTCATCGTCTCGGACCCGCCCTCGTTCGCGCCCAAGAAGGAGGCGCGCAAGGCCGCGCTCCGGGCCTACCGCGCGCTGCACCGGAGCTGCCTGCGCATGATCGACGACGGCGGCCTCTACCTCGCCGCGAGCTGCTCGAGCCAGATCGATCGCGAGGCGTTCGAGAAGACCCTCCTCGACGGCGCCGAGAAGGCGAAGGTCGTGCTCCAGGTCCTCGGCCGCTGGGGCGCCGCGCCGGATCACCCCCGCGTGCTCGCCTTCCCGGAGGGCGACTACCTCAAGGTCGTCGCCTGCCGGGTCAGCCGTTGACACCCCTCGGCTGGGCCCCACATCGCGACGGATGAGCGAACGCGACGCCGGCCTGGCCCACCTCGTCCTGCGACTGACGCTGGGCGTGAACCTCGCGCTGCACGGGCTCGTGCGGCTGCCGAAGATCACCGGCTTCGCCGAGGGGCTGAAGGGCGCGTTCGCCGAGACGATCCTGCCGGGGGATGTCGTCTGGGTCTTCGCCGTCACGCTCGTGATCGCCGAGGCCGTGGTCGGGGTGCTGCTCGTGCTCGGCGTCTTCCAGCGCTGGACCCTGGTGGCCGGCGGGCTGCTGATGACCTCGCTGGTCTTCGGCACCGCGCTCCGCGAGGACTGGGGCACGCTCGGCACGCAGATGATCTACGTGCTCATCTACTACGTGACGCTCCGCGATCTCCGCCACGACCGCTACTCGATCGACGCCTGGCTTCAGTCGCGCAGGGCGTCGACGTCGAGCTCGTAGCGATCGATCCAGCGATAGATCTGGCGGCGGTCGCGGCCGAAGAAGGTCGCGACCTGCGCGATGTTGCCGCCGTAGTGGCGCAGCACCCGGGACAGCTCGTCGGCGGTCGGCGTGCCGTCCGGTCGCACCGAGAGCGAGATCGGCGGCGCGCCGACCGCGGCCACCGGGCGGCGCAGCTCGACCGCGCCGCGGAGCTCGGCCGGGAGATGATCGAGCAGCACCTCGTCCGCGCCCGCCGCGCGCACCGCGATGGCGCTGCAGACCTGCTCGAGCTCGCGCACGTTGAACGGCCAGCGGTGGAGGAGCAGCGCCTCCACCGCGTCGGGCTCGATCCGCTCGGGCGCCCCCTCGCGGGCCAGGAAGCGCGCCGCGAGCGGCAAGACGTCTTCCCGGCGCGCGCGGAGCGGCGGGAGCGCGATGGTCCAGCCGGTCAGGCGCGCGAAGAGATCGCCGCGGAAGCGCTCGGCCTCGACCTCGGCCCGCAGATCCCGGTTCGTCGCCGCCACCACCCGCGCGTCCACCGCCCGCGCCTGGCTCCCGCCGACCGGCCGCACCTCGCCGGTCGCCAGCACGCGGAGCAGCTTGGGCTGGACGGCGAGCGGCATCTCGCCGATCTCGTCGAGGAAGATGGTGCCGCCGCTCGCGGCCACGAAGAGCCCCTCGCTCGGCTTGCTCGCGCCGGTGAACGCGCCGGCCACGTGACCGAAGAGCTCGCTCTCGACGAGGTCCGGCGGCAGCGCGCCGCAGTTCACCGCGACCAGCGCGCCCTTGCGCCCCGAGCGCGCGTGCAGCGCCCGGGCGACGAGCTCCTTGCCCGCGCCGCTCTCGCCGAGCACCAGCACCGGCATGTCCCGGGCCGCCACCCGCGCGACCTCGCCGCGGGCCCGCTGCATCGCCAGGCTCCGACCGAAGAGCGGGGGCTCCTCCGCCGCCGCGAGCGCCGCGTCCGCCTCGAGCTCGACCTTCTCGAAGAGCAGCACGCTCGCGCCGACCCGCACCACGTCCTGGTCGACCAGGCCGGCGTGCTCCTGCCGGACCCCGTCCACGAAGCAGCCGTTGCGGCTGTTCAGGTCGCGGAGCCACCAGGTCCCCGTCGCCTCCTCCTTCTCGAGGACGGCGTGGCGGCGCGACAGCTCACCGTCCTGGAGCGCGAGCCCGCCCTCGACGTGCCCGACCCGCCCGATCGACACCGGCGCGTCCGAGAGCAGCACCGCCCTCCCCCGCGCCTCGGCGTCCGGGCTGTCGACGACGATCACCCGCGCGCTGCGCCAGCCGGTCAGCCGCCGCCCCGGAGTGGACATCGTCCGGTCGTGATCGGTCGGCACGCGTCACTCCGTCTTCGCCATGACCTTCTCGATCATCGTCTCGACCCGCACGAGCAGATCGAGGTGCTTCTCCACCTGCTCGGCGTCGGCGTCGGCGAGCGACTCCTCCACCCGCTGCACCGCCTGGCGCGCCTTCTTCACCGCGTTGGCGCCGACGGGGGTCCAGGCCATGCGCTTCTCGGCCTCGGGCAGCCGGTTCTGGATGCGCTTGATGGCGACGAGGCAGAGCTGGCGGTTCTTCTCGGCTGCCTCCTGCGCGCGGCGGTGCGCGAGGTACTCCGCGCTGTCCTCCATCATCTGCGCGATCTCGTCGTCGCTCAGCCCGCTCGAGGCGAGCACGTCGATGACCTTCTCTTCGCCGGTCTCGATGTCCTTCGCGCCGACGCTGAAGATGCCGTCCTCGTCGATGCGGAAGGTGACCTCGACCTCGACGTCCCCGGCGCGGGCCTCGCGGAGCCCGGTGAGCGCGAAGCGCCCGAGCACCTCGTTCTCCGCCGCCTGCGCGCTCTCGCCCTGCAGCACCACGATCTTCACCGTCGTCTGCCCGTCTCGGCTCGTGCCGAAGACCTCCTTCTGGGTCGTGGGCACGGCGGTGTTGGCGGCGATGAGCGGGTCGAAGCCGCCGCCGGCGGTCATGATG
Organism: Myxococcota bacterium; assembly: GCA_036149055.1. Taxonomy (GTDB): domain Bacteria; phylum Myxococcota_A; class Polyangia; order Polyangiales; family Sandaracinaceae; genus JAVJQK01. The sequence goes on from JAYZQJ010000243.1 coordinate 16,748, forward strand.
CCGAGCGAGTGCGCGGTCACGTCGTGCAGCTGCACGTCCTGCCGGTCCTCGGCGATCGCGTCGGCGGCGATGGCGGCCCCGAGCGCGACCACCTCGTCGGGGTGCACGCCCTTGCACGGCTCGCGCTCGAAGTAGCCGGCGACCGCCCGCTGGATGGCCGGCATCCGGGTCATGCCGCCGACCAGGATCACCTCGTCGACGTCCGCCGGCCCCATCTGCGCGTACTGCAGGCCGACCTCGCAGATCTGCAGGGTGCGCGTCACGAGATCCGCGGTGAGCTGCTCGAGCTGCTCGCGGGTGACCTCGTACTCCAGGTGCAGCGGCCCGCTCGGCCCGCTCGACACGATGAACGGCAGGTTGACGTCGACGCGGTCGAGGGAGCTGAGGTCCGCCTTGGCCTTCTGCGCCGCCTGTCGCACGCGCTGGAGCGAGATCGCCGACTCGCGCAGGGCCACGCCGTGGTCCCGCTCGAAGGCGGCCATCAGGTAGTCCATCAGCCGCTCGTCGAAGTCCTCGCCGCCGAGGAAGCTGTCGCCGGTGGTGGAGACGACGTGGAACTCGCCCTGCTCGTCGATCCGCACGATCGAGATGTCGAAGGTGCCGCCGCCGAGGTCGTAGACCGCGAGCGTCTTCACCTCGCTCTTGCCGAAGCCGTAGGCGAGCGCGGCCGCGGTGGGCTCGTTGAGGATGCGCACCACGTCGAGCCCGGCGATGCGGCCCGCGTCTCGCACCGCCTGGCGCTGGTTGTCGTTGAAGTAGGCGGGGACGGTGACGACCGCCCGGTCCACCTGCTCGCCGAGGAAGTCCTCGGCCACCACGCGCATCTCCTGGAGGAACATCGCGCTCAGCTCGGGCACCGAGTGCTCGCGGCCGGCGAGCAGGATCCGGATGTCCCCGCGCGGGCCCTCCCGGATCTCGAAGCTCGAGTGCTGCCGCGCGTGCTCGACCTCCTCGCTGCCCCAGACCCGGCCCATGAGGCGCTTGGCCCCGTAGACGGTGTTCTCCGGGTTGGTGATCGCCTGACGGACGGCGATCTGGCCCACCACGCGTGACCCGTCCTCGGTCACGGCGAGGACGCTCGGCGTGGTGTTGTAGCCGTGCTTGTTCGGGATGACGTGCGGCTTGAAGCCGTCGATCACGGCGACACAGCAATTCGTCGTTCCGAGGTCGATGCCGACGATCCGGGACACGTTGGACCCGCGATTGTGTCCGGGTTCGCCCGCGATGTCACGTACTTGAAGGAGAGCCGCCCGCGACGCATGCTCCGCCGCCCCCATGAGCGACGAAGAGCCCCTCTCCATCCCCACCGTCGACCTCGCCGAGCTGGTCCACCACGACCGCGCGGTCCGTCAGCGCGCCGCCGCGTCCCTGCGCGAGGCGTTCGGCACCTACGGCCTGGTCTACGTCCTGAATCACGGCGTCGACTTCACGCTGCGCGACCGCCTGTTCCAGCGCTTCGTCGACTTCACCGAGCGCCCGGACGCGGAGAAGCAGCCCTTCAACCGCGGGGACATCTGGTTCCAGCGCGGGTGGACGCCCCCGAACACCGAGCGCGCGGTCGCCGCCGGCGGCCAGCCCGACTTCAAGGAGTGCTGGTTCGCGGCCCCGGTGCCCACCAGCCCCGACCTCCAGGTCGAGTACCCGCAGATCTTCGCGGACAACGTCTGGCCCGAGGACGGCGCCGAGTTCCGCGAGGACTACCTCACGCTCGGCCGCCAGCTCCACGAGGCGGGGCTCAGCCTGCTGCACGGCGTGGCGATGTCGCTCGACCTCCCCGAGCGCACCTTCGAGCGCAAGGTCGAGGGCGGCGCGCACGTCTTCCGGCTGCTCCGCTACCTCGCGCTCGGCCAGGATCAGGTCGGCTCGGGCGTCGTCTGGGGCGAGGAGCACACCGACTTCAACCTGCTCACCCTGCTCCCCGGCGGGCAGTTCTTCGACCCCGAGAGCGCGCCCTGCGACCGGCCGGACGACGCGAGCGGCCTCTACCTCCGCACCCGCCCCTCGAAGGCGCACCCCCGCGGGCAGCTCATCCAGGGCAAGGCGCCCCCCGGCTGCATCGTCGCGCAGGTCGGCCAGCAGCTCGAGATCCTCACCGGCGGCGAGCTGCTCGCGACCCCGCACGTGATCACCGCGCCGAAGACCCCCGGCTATACCCGGATGAGCGGCGCCCACTTCATCCACCTGCACGCGCACGAGATGGTCTTCCCGCTCGAGCGCCTGCGCACCCCCGAGAACATCGCCGCCTACGCGCCGCCGGTCCTCGCGGGCACCTACGCGATCAAGACGCTGGTCGACATCGGGCTCGCGCCGCCCGAGGCGCTGTCCAAGCTCGGCTACCGTCACTACGGCCGCCTGGCCGACATCCACGCCGCCGAGCGAGGGGCCGCCCAACAGGGAGCAAAGGAAGACCCCGGGGCGTAAGCTTCGGGCGATGACCCCGCACCTCCGCCGCCTGAAGTGGGCGAACTTCGCGCTCGGCGCGTACACGTTCGTGTTCGGCCTGCTCTTCCTGGTGATCTTCGTCTTCGGCGGCTGGCTCGGGTGGCAGGACGGCGAGACCCCCGGCCTGGTGTTCATCCTGGTCGGGATCCTCGCCTTCCTGCTCATCGGCGGCCTCGGCGCCGCCCACGTGGTGGTCGGCTACCTGGTCGGCAGCGGCCGCGGGCGCGCCGCGCAGACGTGGCTCGCGAGCACCCAGCTCATGAGCTTCCCCGTCGGCACGGTCTACGCCGTCTACGCCTACTGGGTGTGCTGGGCCGACGAGGACTCGATCCGCTGCTTCGAGTCCTCGATCAAGCCCAAGGTCAGCTAGAGACAGGTCAGCGCCGCCGTGGCGCCGGTCGGGTCGTAGTCCGCCGCGCCCGCGCCCGCGGTGTCGGCGATGCGGCGCAGGGAGTCGCCGGTGATCGCGCCCGCGCAGTCGCCGCTCCAGTCGCCGTCCATCTCGGCCACGCTCTTGCGGCTCGGCGAGTGGCCCGAGCCCCAGCACACGAAGTCGATCTGCGCGTCCGGACTGGCGAACGCCCCGGAGCTGTACAGCGCCACCTCTCCGCCGGCGTCCGAGGGACGAAAGCTGGAGGGCCAAGGAAAAACATGGCGGCCGCCAGGCGCGATGGTGACCCCGGCCTCCAGGGAGGCGACCGAGACATAGAGCGGCTGCTGGCAGAGGGAGTAGCCCGAGTCGGTCTCGACCGGCGCGTCGGTGGGATTGAAGAGCGTGAGGGTCACGCCCGGGTCGAGCTCCTCGATGAGCAGATCCCCACCTGCGCAGTGGAGGGCCGGCGGCGGTCCGGCGTCGAGCACGCCCGCGTCGGCCATGCCCGCGTCGGTGGGGCCCGCGTCCGAGCCCGCGTCCACCCCGGCGTCTCCGCTCCCGACGGACGCGTCGAGGGGGCTGGCGCCGTCGCAAGCATTCAGGAGCGACGCGAGCAGGAGCGCGACGCCCGCGGCGCGTCGTCCCACTTCAGATCCGGCGACGTCGCCACAGGAGGGCGACCGCCACCAGGAGCGCGAGCCCGCCCGCCCCGGCGCCGTTCGCGCGGCCGCCAACGCTGCAGCCGCCGCTCTCGGCCGGCGGGGTCGTGCCGGAGTCGCCGCCGCTCGACGTGCCGCTGTCCTGCGCGGTGGCCCCCGAATCCCCCGGGGGAGCCACGCCCGAGTCGGCCGGCGGAGCCACGCCCGAGTCCGCGGGAGCCACGCCCGAGTCGCCCGGGGCTACGCCCGAGTCGGCCGGCGCCACGCCCGCATCCGCGGTGCAGCCCGACACGGCCGTCCACATCCGCTGACTGGCCGAGGGGTCACAGACCTCGCATGCGTTGTCCGGGTTCATCTCTCCGCGCGACCGACACATGCTGTCGATGGAGCAGCAGTTCGCGCCGCAGCAGATGGGGAAGCTCCCCATTCCGATGTCGTCGTCATCCGCGCTGGCGACGGCCGGAACACCCACACACACGAGCACCAAGAGGAAAGTCCGCATGGTGGCAGCGTCTCACAGAGGCGACTCACCATGCTAGCCTCCCCAGGACGACCATGAAGCGTTCCTGTGCACTCGCCTCTCTCCTCCTCGTTCAAGGATGCACGTTGTTGGTCTCCGTCGACTCCTACACCTTCGGAGAGGACGGCGGAGTGCACGTGGACACGGGCACCGACTCGGGCGCGGCGCCGGCGCGCGACGCTGAGCCGGACGCGTCGCCAACGCATGACTCGGGCCTGGATGGCGGCGCCCCCATGCTTCAACGCCGCCGGCTCTGCTCGGGTCGGACATTCAGCTGCGCCGTCAGCGATGGAGCCGTCCATTGCTGGGGTCTCAATCGACACTCCGAGGTGGCCCCCACCAGCGAGAGCCCAATCCTTGCGCCCCGAGCCCGCAGTGGAGGCCTCCCACCCGACGTCGTCGAGATCGCCTGCGGCGACCAGCACGCTTGCGCGCTGTCCGCGTCGGGCGGCGTCTTCTGTTGGGGGCGCAATGACTTCGGCCAGGTCGACTCGATGCCGTCGACAGGCGACGTCGCCCTCGCCGAGCGCGCGGCCGCCGACTTCTCCGATCTCGTCGACGTCGCCGCGAGCGGCGCCACCACCTGCGTCCTCCGGCGCAACGGCGAGGCCCATTGTTGGGGTCGCGGGAGTGAGGGCCAGCTGGGCAACGGCTTCCTGGACTCCCCGACTCCCGTGCAAGTGCAGGGCGTCGGCGCGCTACGACAGCTGCTCGACGGCTACGGGAGCGTCTGTGGCGTCGACGCGATGGGCGACGCCTATTGCTGGGGACCCGGGCCGGCGCGGCCGACAGCCAGCTCGGCCGACGCCTATCAGATCGACTGGCTCGAGATGGAGATCCCGTTCGACGCGGGCGCCGGCCACCTCTGCGGGCTGACCGGCGGGACGGGGATGCGCTGCCAAGGCAGCAACGGTTTCGGGCAGCTCGGCGTGGGCACGACCGTGGACTCCGACGTGCCAGTCACGGTGGGCGGCCTGCCGTCCGGACTCTCTCACGTCGCGCTGCTCCTACAGTCCTCGTGCGTGGCCGCTTCGCGAGAGGTCTGGTGCTGGGGCTACGCGGAGGACGGTTTCCTCGGCATTGGAGAGGTCTTCCAGGCGGAGTCGCCAGCCAGGGTGGGAGAGCTGCCATCCAACGTCGTGACGATGGCAGGGGGCGAGACGCACGTATGCGCGCTCTTGGAGGACGCCTCGATCTACTGCTGGGGCTTTCTCGGTGAGACGACCCCGATTACGAGCCCACAACGGTTCTCGCTGCCTTGAGCGGATCTACGCGCGGGTCGGGGGGCGGCGGTCGAACCAGGGCTGGGCCTCTTCGAGCTGGGCGGAGAGCTGGAGCACCAGGGCGTCGGCGCCCGGGCGCGCGGTGAGCATCGCGCCGAGCGGCAGGCCGTCGGGGGTCCAGTAGAGCGGCACGCTCGCGGACGGCTGGCCGGTCACGTTGAAGATCGGCGAGTACGGCGCGAACGCGTAGGCGCGCGACGCGGCGCGGTCGACCAGCCCGGGGATCTTGAGCAGCGCCGGCGTGCCGAGCGCGCCCATCAGGTCGTGCAGCTGAGCCTCGAAGCCGACCGGGTCGAGCTCCCCGTGCTTCATCGGCGGCCGCCCGGTGGTCGGCGTGATGAGCACGTCGTAGTCGTCGAAGAAGGCCACCACCTTGCGAGCCTCCTCGTGGAGCTTGCGGCGCATCGTGGTGAACGTGCCCGCGTCGATCGAGCGGCCGGCGAGCCCGAGCAGCCACGTGGTGCGCTCGCAGTCGCTGGGCCCGGCGGGGCGGCGGAGGTGGGCCTCGGCCGCGGTCAGCTCGGACGCGACGCCGGCGGCGAAGTGATAGAAGAAGGCCTTCGCGAAGCCGTGCGCGTCGATGCGCGGGCTGGCGATGTCGACCTGATGGCCGAGCGCCTCGCAGAGGCTCGCCGCCCCCTCGACCGCCCGCGTCGCGTCCACGTTCGGCTCGCCCGGCAGGATGGGGTCGGCGGTGTAGGCGACGCGGAGCTTCTCGAGCGGCCGATCGAGCGCGCGCAGGAAGCTGCCGCCGGGCGGCGGGAAGTAGATGCCGTGGGGCTCGGGGCCCGCGGTCGCGTCGAGCATCGCCGCGCTGTCGCGCACGCTCCGGGTGAGCACGTGCTCGACGCCGAAGCCGTAGAGCACCTCGGAGTCGTCGGGCCCCGGCGGGGTGCGGAGCCGGGACGGCTTGAGCCCGTAGATCCCGCAGCAGCTCGCCGGGATCCGGATCGAGCCGCCGCCGTCCCCGCCGTGCGCCATCGGCACGATGCCCGCCGCCACCGCCGCCGCCGAGCCCCCGCTCGAGCCGCCCGGCGAGACCCCGTGGCGCCACGGGTTGTGCGTCGGCCCGTAGAGCTCGGGCTCGGTGGTCGGCACGATGCCGAGCTCGGGCGTGTTGGTGCGCCCGAAGATCACGACGCCCGCCTCGAGGTAGCGCCTCACCAGCTCGGCCGGGCGCTCGGGCAGGTACCCGCGGTAGAGCCGGCTCCCCGCCTGACACGGCACGCCCGGGTAGCCGGCGTGAAGATCCTTGAGCAGGAACGGCACTCCGCGGAACGGCCGGTCGGGCAGCGCCTCCTTCACCCGCTCGCGCGCGATGGCGTGCATCTCGAGCACGATCGCGTTGAGCCGCGGGTTCACCCTCGCGGCGCGCGCGAGGGCCTCCTCGAGCAGCTCCGACGCCGTGACCTCGCCCGCGCGGACGAGCTCGGCCAGACCGAGCCCGTCGTAGGCGTCGTACTCCGCGAACCCCATGGCGGCGGTTGTACCACCCCCGCCCGAGGCGGCGTCAGGCGAAGTAGCGCCGGACCCGCGCCGACCAGAGCACCCGCAGCGAGCGCACGTTCATGGCCACGCCGGCGGCGGTGATCGTCAGCGGCACCAGCAGCCCCAGCGACCAGGTCGCGAGCAGCGCGAGCGTCAGCTTCCCGATCGAGAGCACCCCGAGCACCGAGAACACCGCCGCGAGCCCCGAGACCACGAAGCGCGTCCCCTGGCTCTTGCCGACGAGCAGGCGCCCGATGAACAGCGAGATCCCCACCCCGATCGCCGCGCCCACCAGGTTGAGCCCCAAGCTCACCCAGCCGAGCCCACCGGCGAGCCACCCCAGGGCGGAGCCCCCGAGACAATACAGGATCCACAGCAGGGTCAGGTTCTCGAGCTGGTCACGTGCGGTCATCGTCATCCTCCCGGGCGGCTCCCCGCCTCTCGGCCCCTCCGTTCAGCAAATCCGAGGCCAGCCCGACGAGTGGCGACGCGCCGCCGTTCGAAACCACTCGGCCGACATCGAATGCCCCCCATCGGACACGGCGTGCACGGCTACGCGGTCGCCCCCTCGGCCGTCGCCACCGGATACACAAGACCCACTCGTTGACAAGCACCGCTGCCCGCGTCAGACCGGTCGTCGTGAACCCCGCACCAAGCCGCACGATCATCCGTTCGCTCGCGATGGCGCTGATGCTCGGCGGCTGTAGCTGCGTCGGCGAAGGTCACGACTGCGCACTGGGCAGCGCCTCGTGCGACGCGGGCGCGGACGCGGACACCGTGCCGGACGGCTCGGCCGTTCCGCCCCCTCCGTTCTGCGACCTGACCTACGCCTTCGTCGATGAGCCCGAGTTTCGGCCCCGGGCGACGGGCAGCACCGCTCCGATCCCGCCCCCCCCGCCGCTGAGCGCCAGCGGCGTCGACACGACGCTGCGGCCGGAGGTCGGACAGACGGGGCTGAGGTCGTGGTGGGTGCGTGGTGACGTGCCGCTACGCCTGTCGATGGGGGTCAGCGTGGGGAGCGACATCTCCTCGGTCCCGTACACCATGCGGATCGTGCCGGTGGTGAACGGCCGGATCGGCCGCATGCGCCGGATGGACGGCGAGTGGGAAGACGTGCTCGCCTTCTCTCGGTCCCCGGGCATGGCGTCGCTCGCGTCTACCGTCGAGATCGACCGGGCCAGCTTCCAGCCGGGGCTCAACTCGCTCTCGTTCGCCTACGTCATCGAGACGCCGAGCGCTCCCACCACCGTGCGGGTCGGGACATTCCCGAACCTCAGCGTGTTCATCGACCGGACGGGGCGGAACACCTTCGCGACGGACGAGAGCGCTCTGGAGGTCTCGACCGAGCCCCGGCTCCGGAGCCGCGCGAGCTTCGTCACCCTCGGCGCGGACGGCCGAATGGTCGCGCATCTGGACGACCCCGGCCTGCTCGAATCGGAGGGGCTGTGGGTCCACCTCCAGAGCAACGACGTGCTGGCGGACTGCGAGCACGACAACGCGATCGCCGTCATCGCGCTCCTCGATGGGCGGCCGCTCGCCTTCGGCCCCGGCGGGGCCACCAGCGTGCTCTTGCCGGTCGGCCCCACGGAGCGGCTCGCGTTCCGCATGCCGTCGCTCGACCTGCCGACCGACGCGGGTCACTCCCTGATCATCCTCCGGGTCGAAGGGGTCGGTCATCCCTTCGAGGCCGACGACGGTTGGCTGTCTCCCTGGGTGGCGTTCCCGTCGATGCTGTTCCTGCTGGAGTGGTAGCGAGGCCGCGTCATCTCACAGCGCTTCGAGGATGGCGCGGGCGACCGGGGCCAGGTAGCCGTCGTCCTGGCAGACGCTGACCGCGCCGACCCGGGCGCCGCGGGCCTCGAGCGCTTCGGCGACGCGGAGCAGGCGAAGCGGCGGGTCGGTGGCGCCGCGGCCGGGGATGTCGCAGGAGGGGAGGAGCGCGCCGGGCCTCGTGGGGTCCGGGCGCTGCAGCAGGCGGAGATCTCGGTCGCCCTCCGGGCCAGTGAGCGTGGGCCACGCGATCGGCTCGCCCGGGGCCGGGGCGAGGTCGACGGGCACGCCGGCGATCGGCACGTAGACCAGGCGCTCCGGGCGGTGGCGGAGCTGCAACAGGCCGTCGACGTAGCGGGACACCGGGTGCAGCCCGTCCTCGGCGTGCTCGACGCAGCGGCTGGACAGGTCGCCGTATCGGTCCGTCGACGGATCGAAGAACCCCGGATCGCGGGCCGAGCAGTCGTCGTCGTCGGAGATCAGAACCACCGCGAGCACCGTGCCGGGGCGGACGAGCCCGTGCGCGTCGCCGCGCCCCGCCGCGCCGCGCGCGAAGACCGGCGGGACGTAGCCGGGCGCGGTCCAGTCGGTCGCGGCCGCCGGGCTCGCGGCCTTCAGCATCGCCTCGAGCGGCTGCTCGAAGCCGCAGCCCTCGCCCACCCGGGCCACGCACGCGAGGTCCCGGGCGGCGAGCTCCAGGTCGACGTCGGGGTCGAGGGTCTGCACCGCCGGGTGGGCCTCGCCGCAGCCCACCTCTCGCAGCTGCGCGTCTTCGCCCAGAGAATCGCAGGTCGGCAGCTCGGAGTCGCCCACGCCGAGGTCCGAGGTGACGAAGCCGACCTGGACCGACGCCGGCGGCTCGACGTCGCCGAGCCCGTCGCCGTCGACGTCCCCGCGCGTCAACATCGCCACCAGCGTCGACATGTCCGCGGCGAAGCTGGACTGCTCCTCGACCATCGATCCGGAGCTGTCCACCACGAACAGGAGATCGACGTCGCGCCGGAGCGGCGGAGGCGCGCCCGCGTCGGCCACCACGCTCGCGTCGGAGCACCCGACGGCGAGGGCCGCGGTCAGCAAAGGGACGCAGGCCGCTCTCACATGGCCTCCATGATCCCCCTCAGGATGCGGCCGGCGTGAGACTCCTGGCAGACGCTGCCGACCTGGACGCGCGCGCCGCGCGCCTCGAGGGACTCGGCGACCTGCAGGATCCGGATCGGCGGGAACGCTACGCCGCGGCCCGGCACGTCGCAGGACGGGACGAGGCGGTTGGGCGCGGACGGGTCGACGCGCTCTTCGAGCCGGGGGTCCCGCGTGCCCGGCGGGCCCACGAGCGAGGCCCAGTCGGTGGGCTCGCCGGGGCCGCTCAGGAGATCGACCGGGACGCCGGCGATCGGGATGAACGCCAGCCGCCCGGCGCGGGCGCGGAGCTGCAGGAGCCCCTCGACGTAGCGGGACGTGGGGTGCAGGGCCCGGCTGGCGTGGGCGAAGCAGCGCAGGTTGAGGTCGGTGCCGCCGTACGTCCGGTCCGAGGGGTTGAACAGATTCAGGTCCGACGCCGAGCAGTCCTCCTCGTCGGTCAGCATCACGATGGCGAGCACCGAGCCGGGGCGCACGAGCCCCTCGTTCACGCCGTCGCCGTGCCCCGTCGTGCCGCGGAAGAACTCGGGCGGCGCGTAGCGGTGCGACGTCCACTCCGTGGGCTCCGCCGGGCTCAGCGCCTTGAGCGCCGCCTCCAGCGGCTGCTCGAAGCCGCAGCCTCCCGTGCCCACCATGGCGACGCAGCCGACCTGCTCCGCGAACTCCTCGGCCGTGGTCCGGCGGGTCGGGGTCCAGTGGAGGAAGCTGGGGTAGTTCGGCATGCACCCCATGATGTCGATCCGCCCCTGGGTCCGGAAGACTCCGTCATCGCCGAAGTCGGCGCGCGCGCAGGTGGGCACCGTGAAGCCGCCGGTCCCCATGTCGGGGGTGATCACGCCGACGTGCAGGGAGTCGACGCTCGGCGCGTCCCGGGCGCCGTCCCCGTCGAGGTCGCCGGTGCCGAGCGCGCGCACGATCTCCGGCAGCTCGACGGCCAACGAGAACTGCTCCTCGGACATCGAGCCCGAGTTGTCGATCACCAGCAGCAGGTCGACGTCGGGCGTGGGCGGCGGCGGAGGCGGCGGAGGCGGCCCGCTGTCCACGGGCGACGGGGCGCGCCCGTCCGGCGTCCCCGGCGCGGGGATCACCCGACCGTCGGGCAGCCGCGCGCCCACGCCCCCGCCGTCGACCTCGAGCTCGCTCGACGTGTAGCAGCCGGTGGCGATCCACGCGGCCGTCGCCACCATCCACATCGTGGTCTTCATCGCTCTCGCCTCCTCCATGAACGCAAGTATCACAGCGCCTCCACGATCGCGCGAAGCAACGGACCGGCGTGGTCGTCCTGACACACGCTCCCGACGGCGACCCGCGCGCCCCGCGCCTCCAGCGCCTCCGCCGCCTGGAGGATCCGCACCGGCGGCATCGCCACGCCGCGGTCGCTCGATCGGCACGAAGGGATCTGGCGCGTGGGGCTGTCCGGATCGACCCGCGGCTCGAGGCGCTCGTCGCGCACCCCGGTCGGCCCGGTCAGGCGCTCCCAGGCGATCGGGGCGCCCGGCGTCGGCATCAGGTCGGCGGGCACGCCGGCGATCGGCACGAACACCAGCCGTCCCGGGCGATGCCGGAGCTGGAGCAGCCCGTCGACGAAGCGCGAGACCGGGTGCAGCGCCTCGGGGAACGAGAAGCAGCGCAGGCTCAGCGGGGGGCCCGAGTAGGTCTCGCTCGTCACATCGTAGAGGACGGGGTCCGACGCCGAGCAGTCCTCCTCGTCGGTGAGCAGCGCGACCGCGAGCACCGAGCCTGCACGGACCAGCCCCTCGTTCGCGTCGGCCCCGTGGCCGGCGGTGCCCTCGTGGAAGCGCGGCGGCGCGAAGCCGGGCGCCGTCCACGCGGTGGGCGCGGCGGGGCTCAGCGCCTTCAGCGCCGCCTCGAGCTGCTGCTCGAACCCGCAGCCGCCGGTGCCCACCCGGGCGACGCAGGCCGCGTCCCGGGCGGAGTCGGACGGCGCGCTGGGGGGCCGCCAGGTGAGGAACGGCGGGTAGGCGAGCGCGCACCCCGGCGCGTCGGAGGGCCCGGCGGTCCGGAGGAGCCCGTCGTCGCCGAAGTCCGAGCGCACGCAGGTGGGCACCCGGAAGCCGCCGGTCCCGAGGTCGGTCGTGACCACGCCCACCTGCAGGCTCCGCACCGGCTCGAAGTCCGGGTCGCCCGGCTCACCGTCGCCCGCGAGGTCTCCGTCCTGGTCGTAGTCGCCGGTGGCCAGCGTGGTGACGACCGCCTCGAGCGCGGCGGCGAAGGACACCTGCTCCTCGGTCATCGAGCTCGAGTTGTCGATGACGAGCAGGAGGTCGACGTCGCGGGTGGCCGGAGGCGGCGGCCCGCCGTCCGGGGGCTCGATGGCGCCGCCGTCCGCGGGCACGGCCCCGTCGCCGACCGGGCTCGCGTCCGGCCCCGGGTCGATCGACGCGAAGCAGCCGACCGCGATCGTCGCGATCGCGGCCGCCGTCCAGGTACCGTCCCTCATCCTTCCTCCGGGCTTCGTCGCCGCGAGGCCGACGATTTTCCAAGACCTTGTCGCCGCGCGCGTCCGGTGACAGCGTCCGCGCGTGAACGAGCTCTTCCCCAGGCTACACGCGCCCGACGACCGGCCCGCCCTCCGCTTCGAGGATCGGGCCCTCTCCCAGCGCGCGCTCGCTCGCGCCGTCGTCGGTCACCTCGCGCGCCTCGAGGCCCTCGGCGTGGGCCCCGGCGACCGGGTCGGCGTCTGGACGCACCCCTCCCTGGAGGCGATGGTCGCGCTCGCGGCCCACGCGGCCGGCGGCGTCGTCAGCGTCCCGCTGAACCCCAAGCTCGGTCCCCGCGAGCTCGGCCACATCCTGAGCGACGCCGCGCCGAAGCTCGTGCTCGCCCCCGACCTCGCGGCGGTGGCGGACCGCACGCCGGACGCCGAGGCGATCGCGGTCGGCGGCGCCGACGGCGCCCTCCCCTCGGCCCCGGTCGACGACGCGCCGCTGCTGGTCCTCTACACCTCGGGCACCACCGGCGCGCCCAAGGGCGCCGTGCTGACCCGCCGGAACGCGGCCGCCAGCCTCGACGGCCTCGCGGACGCGTGGGGCTGGACGGTCTTCGACACCGTGGTGCACGCGCTGCCGCTCTTCCACGTGCACGGCCTGGTGCTCGGCCTCTTCGGCGCGCTCCGGGTGGGCGGCGCGCTCGAGTGGCTGCCCCGCTTCTCGCCCGAGCTCGTCGCCGACGCGCTCCGGCCGGGCCAGACGATGCTCTTCGGGGTGCCGACCATGTACCACCGGCTCGCCGACGCGGCCGAGTCCGACCCGCGCGTCGCCGAGGGCCTGCGGGCCGCGCGCCTCCTCATCAGCGGCTCGGCGGGCCTGCCGGTCCGCGAGCACCGCCGCATCGAGGCGGCCTGCGGGCGCGGCGTGCTCGAGCGCTACGGCCTCACCGAGACGCTCATCAACTGCGCGGTGCGCGCCGACGGCGGCCCCCGCCCCGGCTACGTCGGCCCGCCCCTCGAGGGCATCGCGCTGAAGCTCGTCGACGACCAGCGCCGCGAGCTCGACGCGCGCGACGACGCCACCCTCGGCGAGATCGCGGTCCGCGGCGCCAACGTCTTCCCCGGCTACCTCAACCGCCCCGACGCCACCGCGAAGGTCGTCGACGCGGACGGCTGGTTCTACACCGGCGACCTCGCCACCCGCACCGAGGACGGGTCCATCCGGATCGTCGGCCGGCGCGCGACCGACCTCATCAAGACCGGCGGCTTCAAGGTCGGCGCGGGCGAGGTCGAGGCGGCGATCCTGGAGCACCCCGCGGTGGCCGAGGTGGCGGTGCACGGCGTGCCCGACGACGATCTCGGCGAGCGCATCGTGGCGTTCGTGGTCGCGCGCGAGCCGGTGGAGGGCGAGGCGCTGACCGAGCTGGTCGCCTCTCAGCTCACCCCGCACAAGCGCCCGCGGGAGGTCCGCTTCGTGGACGCCCTGCCCCGCAACGCGATGGGCAAGGTGATGAAGCCGCGCCTGCTCGAGCCGGCATGAGCGAGCGCCGCTTCGACCCCTTCACCGGCCGCTCGATCGTGCTCGCGCCCGGCCGCCGCGGCCTCGGAGCCGCCAAGCCCGGAGGCCTGCCCGCGCCCGCGGGCCGCTGCCCCTTCTGCCCCGGCCACGAGGCGGACACCGAGGAGACGCTCGCCCGCTGGCCGGAGCGCGGGCCGTGGAGGGTGCGCGTCGTCCGCAACAAGTACCCGCTCGCGTCGCTGCCCGGCGGCGACCACGAGGTCGGCATCGACGACGCCGCCCACGACACCGACCTCGACGACCTCGCCCCCGACCACGCGCTGGCCCTCTGGCGCGTCTACCGTGATCGGATCGCGGCGCTGTCGACCCGTCACCGCGAGGTGCTCTTCTTCCGCAACCGCGGCCGACGCGCCGGCAGCAGCCAGCCGCACCCGCACTCGCAGGTGGTCGCCATCGACTGGGAGCCGGCCGACCTCGCGATCCGCCGCGAGCGTGCCCGCGCCCACGAGCGCGAGCGCGGCGTCCCGCTCCACGCCGCGGAGCTCGAGCGGGAGCGCGCCTCCGCCCGCGTGCTCTGGGACGACGACGCCCTCCTCACCCACTGCCCGTTCGCGCCCACCCGCCCCTACGAGGTCCGCTTCGTCCCCACCGCGCCGCGCGGCCGCTTCGCCGACGCGACCGACGCCGAGCTCGAGGCGCTGTCCCGCCGCGTCGGCGACGCGGTCCGCCGCCTGAAGGCCGTCGGCGTGCCCGACTACAACCTCATCCTCCGCCAGGTCGACGCCTGGTGGCACCTCGAGCTCCTCCCCCGCACCGGCGGCGACGCCGGCTTCGAGCTCAGCACCGGCGACATGATCGTGGTCGTCCCCCCCGAGGACGCCGCCCGCGCGCTTCGAGGGGTCAGCCCTGCGGCGCGCCGAAGTTGATCATCCAGTGCACACCGAAGCGGTCGGTGACCTGGCCGTGGTAGTCGCCCCAGAACTGATCCTCGATCGGCATCGTGATCTCGCCCCCGTCGGCCGAGAGCGCCGTCATCAGGCGGTCCGCCTCCGCGCGGCTGTCCGGGTTGATCATGAGGTGCACGTTGTTGCCCGCCTGGTGATCGGGCCCCATCCCCGGCACCGTATCGCTGGCCATCATCTGCAGCCCGCCCGGGACCTGCAGCCCCACGTGCAGCACGAGCTGCTGCTGCGCCTCGGTGAGATCCGCCGCCCCGGGAGGCAGGTCGCTGTACCGCATGATCGGCGTCAGCTCGCCCCCGAGAACCTTCGCGTAGAACCGGAACGCCGCCTCCGCCTCGCCGGCGAAGTTCAGATACGGATGCATGTTCATCGTGCCCTCTCCTTCGCCGGCGAACGTATCGGCTCCCGAGCGCGACCACAACGCCGGCGCCGTGCTACACCAGACACGTGAACCTAGTTTCCGCAGACCGCAACGCTCGCTCGCGGCGACTGCCCGCGCGGGCCCTCATGGTGGCGGTGGCGCTCGCCTGCGTCGGCTGTGAAGATCCGGACGCGCGAAGTGCGGACGGGGGCTCCGACGGGGAGACGGACGCGACGTCTTCTCCGACGCCGGGCCCCTGCATCCGCCCGCGGTACCTGGACGACGAGTTCGGCCCCGTCCCACGGAGGCTGCCGCGGCTCGACCCGTCGACCATCGAGCGCGGGGAGGACGCCTCCATCACGGGGGTCCTGAGCCTGCGCGAGGACCGCTCCACCGAGAGAAACTACTGGCTCGGCGACGACGAGCCGGGCGTCGAGGTCAGGGCCGACTTCGTCCTCGGCGCGGAGCCCTCGGGCGAGAGCGAAGCCAGGCTGACGGTCTACGTGAACGGCCGCCCGGTCGAGGTCGAGTCGGAGGGCGTCCCCGTCACTCACGTGGACGTACGGACCGTGGACGGAAGGGCGGGCGCCGACCTCCTCTTACCCCGGGACCTGTTCGTCTCTGGCGGCAGCACGGTGCACCTCCTCGCGTTCTGGGAGTACACCGACCATCCGTCGTACGCCCCCCTCGTCACGTCCGTCGCGTTCCTCGTGTACCGCGAGTCCGAGCTGCCCCTCGAGACCTTCGAGGCCGACCGGACGACTCGCTCCGGTGACACGAGCGACCGTCGGGCGGGGCTGCCGCACCACGCCTCTTACATCTGGGTGAACGAGCCGACGCACCAGGATCGGACCCCCGCGGCCGATGTCCCGATCATGGTCAGGATGCAGCCCAATCCGGGGTTGGAGACCTGCCGGCCGTACACCGAGGTCCAGTCACTGATCGTGCTGGCCAACGGCCTGCCTCTCGACGGCTGGGCCCCGGGAGACGCGGGGTCGTCGTACGTGGTCGCGCACGAAACGGCGAGCGGCGCGGTCGACGTCGAGGTTCGCATCCCCGAGCGCATCCTCGAAGCCGAACGGACCGCCTTGAACTTCATGGTGCTCGGCGGCATCGGCGCGCCGCTCCAGAACACCGTACACAGCGGCACGCCCTACCTGGGTATCGACGTGGTGCTGGGCGGGACCGGTTGGCTGAATCCGTAATGACCGAGGGTCCAGATCCCGGGAGGCGGGGACGGAGTTCACTTGTGAACTTACGTATCGATTATACCTACGTGAGTTAACAAGTTCACTCCGTCCCCCGGTCCTCGTTCGGAGAGGTCGCGCCTCCGCGCGAGGTCAGGACTGGCCGAGGACCGGGAGCGCGCGGGCGTGGCGGGGGGCGTCTTCGCGGGGCGAGGGATCGGGGCGGAGCGAGGCGGGGCGCTGGGCCCACCAGGCGGCGACCTCGGGGTCGAGGAGGTGGCTGGCGCGCACGTTGGCGAGCGCGTTGAACATCACGCTGCGCACGTTGGGGATCTGCGCCTCGAGCGTCTCGAGGAGCTCCGCCATCTTGTCGCGCTTCAGGCCCGGCTGGGAGCCGCAGAGGTTGCACGGCAGGATCGGGAAGGCCTGCGCCTCGGCGTAGGTCCGGATGCGGTCCTCCTCGCACTCGATGAGCGGCCGGATCACGTCGAAGCGGTCGCAGTTGGTGCGGTACGACGGCGGCATCGCCTGGAGCTTGCCGCTGTAGAGGAGGTTCATCAGGAAGGTCTCGAGCGCGTCGTCGCGATGGTGGCCGAGCGCGATCTTGTTGCACTCCAGGCGCTCCGCCGCCGAGTACAGGATGCCCCGCCGGAGGCGCGAGCAGAGCGAGCAGTAGGTCGCGCCCGGCTGCAGCTTGTCGGTCACGACCGAGTAGGTGTCCTCGCGGATCACCTCCCAGCGGCCGCCGCGCTGCTGGAGCCAGTCGACCAGCGGCGCGCCGTCGTAGCCCGGCTGCACCTGGTCGAGGTGCACCGCGACCAGCTCCACCGAGAAGGGCAGCCGCTGGGCCAGCCGGTCGAGCAGAGTCAGCATCGTGTAGCTGTCCTTGCCGCCGCTGATCGCGACCATGATCCGGTCGCCGTCCTCGAGGAGCTCGAACTTCTCGCAGGTGCGCTTGAGCTGCCGGTACAGCTTCCGCTCGTTCGGATCCGACATCAGGTCAGAAGCGGTACGTCGCTTCGAGGCCGACGTCGAGCGAGATGATGGTCCGGCCCGGGATGAACCAGAACGTCGGCGTGAGCAGATCGGCGCCGATCTCCCACTGGGGGCTGAGCGCGAGGTTCAGGCCCGCGGCCAGGCGGATGACCGGGCCGTTGAAAGGCAGGTAGCCGACCGCGCCCCGGAGCGGGATGGTCAGGTCCAGGTCGTTCGAGAGCACGATGCGGTTCTCGAACTGGAGCATGAAGAGCAGGTTGTCGGCCCGGCCGTCCCGCCCGTTGAGGTTGGCGTAGGCGACGTAGGCGCCGAGCAGGATCGTGCGCGTGATGCGGAAGTCGAGGCGCGCGCCGACGAGGTGGTTGTAGAAGAACTCCTGCGAGGCGCCGAACGCGGCCTCGGTCTGGAGGGTCAGCGACCAGCGGCGCAGCTCGGCCTCGGGCTCCTCGGGCGTCTCGGGCTCGGGCTCCCGCTGGGGCTCCGGCTCGGGCTCCGGCTCGCCGGCGGCGGCGCGATCGACGGCCTGCGCGCCGGAGACGTTCCAGGCGCTCGGCGGCGGGAGGGCCTGGCGGAGGAGGCGCTCGACCACCGCCCGCAGGTCGTCCGCGCCGGCGGTCCCCCGGGCGAAGAACGGGCCCGCCCCGTCCAGGCTGGCCACGCTGATCTCGACCACGTACTGCCCGGCGTGCGCCCAGATCCGCGCGAAGGCGCCGCGGTGCACCCGGGCCACCCACGAGACGCGCCAGAGATCGGCGGGCGTCGGCGGGTACGGCATGCGCAGCTGCTGGGCCGCGGAGACGGTCTCCTCGGCGGTCAGCACCCGGTAGCCCATCGCCTGCGCGGTCTCCCGCATGGTCGCGCTCGCCACCCGGCCGACCAGCGGGTCGATGCCGAAGGTGGCCGCGTCGACGACGAGCATGCGCATGCGCTCCTCGCCTTCGGCCGGCGGGGGCGCGGTCTCGGAGGGCACCGTTTCGGACGGCGCGGTCTCGGGAGGCGCGGTCTCGGGCGCGACCGGATCGGCGAACTCGTCGAAGCCGTCCTCCGCGGGCTCGCCGGGCGGCGGCGTCTCGGGCTCGTCGAGCGCCTCGAAGGCCTCGTCGTCCGCGAACTCGTCCGGGACCTGCGCGAACGCCACCGCGGGCAGGGCCCACGCGAGCGCGATCGAGAGCGCGAAGCGAGACACGGCCGGAGGATAGCAGCGTGAGCGGGACCTTCCCATTACGCTCTCCGCGCCGTGCGCCTCGCCTGCCTCGCCCTCCTGCTCGTCGCCTGCGCCGATCCACCGGAGCCGCGCCCGCCCGCCCGCGCGCCCGAGCCGGCGCCCGCCGCGCCCACGCTCGAAGCCCCCACGCTCGAAGACGACGCGCCGCCGACCGCGAGCTGGCCGAGCGACGTCGAGGACCTGCGCGCGTCGGTCGACGCGTTCACCACCGTCGAGGCCTGCCTCGCCGGGCTGCGCGCCGACACCCCGACCGCGGTCGCCGAGGCGGTCGCCGACCTCGCCTACGACGGCTTCTTCGACGACGTCTGCGCGAGCCTCGCCGCGGTGAAGGCCGGCGACGCGGAGGCCTGCGACGCGGTGGGCCCCTCGACCGCGCAGGCCGGCTGCCGACGGCGACTCGCGCTCCTGCACGGCCGGCCCGAGGCGTGCCCGGAGGACCGGGTGGTCGGCGGCCGCGAGCCGGTGTGCGTGGCCTGGGCGAGCCGGGACCCGTCGCTCTGCCGGGCGGCCGGCGTCGACGAGGCCCGGTGTCGCGCGGTGCTGAGCGGCGACGAGGGCCGCTGCGCGCGCCTCCGCGGCGGCGATCGAGGGCGGTGCGAGGCGGCGCTCGGGCGCTACGCGAGCGCGCTGGGGGACGAGCGGCGGCGGAGCGAGGCGGCGGAGGCCGAGCCGACGTTCACCCTCGAGGTCGAGGAGGACGGGCAGGAGCCGGTGCGCCTGGAGCGCGACGTGATCGACCGCGGGGTGGTGCTCGAGCCGCGCGCCTGTCGGTGGACGGTGCGGCTCGCGCGAGCGATGGGCGAGCTCCCGGTGCCGCTCTCGCCGGGCGCGTTCACGCCCACGTTCTTCCTCGAGCTGTCGGTGCCGCCGGGCGAGGAGCGGCCGGTGCGCCTGCCCCTGAACGCCAGCGACGCGGTGCTCTCGCTCGCCCTGCCTCGGCACGGCGGGCTGACCTCGGTGAGCGGCGCGGAGGGCGCGCTGACCCTGGAGCGCTTCGAGACGCGGCGCGGCGGCGCCATCGAGGGCGCGCTGACCGGGACGCTGAGGCGGGGCGAGGCGACCCTGCGGGTGACGGGGCGGGTGTCCACGTTCGTGCGCGATCTCGACCCGATGCCGGCGCGGTGCACGGAATCGGCTGCGGGCGAGGCGTCGGGCGGGTAGAGTCGCCGCATGCGCGCGCTGCCGCTCCTGCTCCTCCTCGCCTTCGCGGCGCCGGCCGCGGCACAGGAGATCGGGCCCCAGGCGTGCGGCCAGGAGGCCTCGAGCGCGGACTACGGTGAGGTGCGCGTGGGGGCCGAGGTGGTCCCGCAGCGTCACCGCTTCGTCGGCGGCGACCCCAACTGGGACGGCCGCATGGGGCGCTACCTCGGCATGCCGGGGCGGGTCACCCGGCTCAGCGGGGTGGACGACCAGGGCTGCCCCGGGGTGCGGATCGACGTCGACGGAGGGCGCTGGTTCTGGCGCCTGCGCGACCTGAACGTCGGCGTGGCGCGGCCCGGCGCGGAGCTGCCCGAGCGCGAGGCGTCTCCGATCCCGCAGCAGTGCGGCCGGACCGACGCGACGGTGGAGTACGGACCGCTGCAGCTCGGCACGGTCGTGGTCCTCGGCCGGCACCGCCCGATCGGCGGCGACGACAACTGGACGCCGCAGATGACCGCCTTCGTGGGGCGCACGGCGCGAGTGGTGGAGCTCGCGGGGACCGACGACACCGGCTGCGCGGGCGTGCACGTCGACGTGGACGGCCGGCAATGGTTCTGGCGCATCCGCGACCTCTCGCTCTCGGACGACGAGGGCGGCGCGGTGGCCTATCGCCCCGGCATGGCGAGCGATCACGGCCGCCCGATCGCGCCCGAGGAGCCGCCCGACGCGCGCGTGCCGCAGCAGTGCGGCATGACCGACGAGACCGCGGACTTCGGCCCGGTCACGGTCGGCAGCGAGGTCGTCGTCGGCCGTCACCGCAGCGTGATGGGCGAGGCGAACTGGGTGGAGGAGATGGAGGCCTTCGTGGGCCGCACCGCGCGCGTCACCGAGCTGGTCGGCGTCGACGAGCAGGGCTGCGCGCTGGTCCACGTGGACGCGGACAACGGCGAGTGGTTCTGGCGCCTCCGCGACATGCGCCTCCCCGAGGAGAGCCCCGCTCCGCCGACGCCGAGCGAGCCCGAGACGCCCGCGCCCACCCCTGGCACACCGTGACACGGGCGGAGAGACGGCGGCCCCCGATCAACGGCTGGCACGCCGCCTGCTCGGTGAATGGCTGTTCCACATCCATCCATTCACACATCCTCCATCAGATGCGCAGCCCCCCGAGTCGGCCCATCCACCCGACTCGGGGGGCGTTTCTGTTGGGGGCAATGGCCACCGGCCATGCCCCCAACCGCGTGCCCCTGCCCGTGCCCGTGCCCGTGCCCGCGAGCAGACGTAGAGCTCGAAGCGAGACCGGCAGCGGCAGCGTGACCGGCAGCGGCAGCGTGACCGGCAGCGGCAGCGAGACCTGGAGTTCCCTCGATTCCGTGGATGTCGGTGACCCAGCGCTTGTCCGGTTCGCTGGCCGTGAAGTCGCGGCCGAGCTGATTGTCGGCCACGGGATGAGCCTGGTCTCGCAGAGTCGTGCGGCGGAAACGCTTCGGAGCTCGGGCCTGGAGGCCGAGGTCGCGCATGACCCGCTCCACGCGCCGCTTGCCTACACGCCAGCCCTCGGTCCTCAGCGCCTCGAGGATCCGCGGGCTCCCGTAAGTCCCCCGGCTCGCCTTGAAGAGGCGCGTGACCGCTGCTCGTAGCTTCTGCTCGCTCTTGTGCCTGTCGCTCGGAGGCCGCTTGAGGAA
>JAYZQJ010000244.1:0-7874 GCA_036149055.1 Myxococcota bacterium
GCTTGTCCCGACGCTCCAGGGCGGCGTTGCTCCTCCTCGCCGATGCGGGGCATCGACTCGTCGTCGCGCCTTGCCCTGAAACGCCGGTCCGGCGCCATCTCCCCTTCTACCGGTCGGATCTCCGCACTAGCCAGCCCGCTACGTCTCCTCGGCCGAGTCGGAGCCCGCGAGCCGCGCTCGCGCCTCCGCGAGAAGTCTCGCGTAGGCGGGGTCGAAGATCTCGACGAGGCTCTTCTCGAGGAGCCCCTCCAGCTTCCACAGCGCGATCTGCTCCGCGTGGGCCTCGACCAGCCCTTCGTGTTCCCGTTCATCCAGGCGCGCGAGCCACTCGAACAGAACGAGCGCCACATCCCGCGACAGCTCGATCTTCACCGGCGTATCGGACATCGGACGCCTCCTCGTTCTCCCACGCTACCAGGGGAGCCGCTCGCTCGCCTCGAGGAGCACACGGAGCACGCCTGGCGCGGAGGGCGGGCGCATCAACGCCGGCGGCGGAGCGCGAGGAGGCCCAGGAGCGTCAGCCCGAGCAGGGCGGCGCCGGTCCCGGCGCGCGCGGGAGAGGCCGCGCAGTCGCAGCCGCCGTGCACGCTCGCTTCGCCGCCCGCGTCGGGGACGCCTCCGTCGGTCTCCCCCCCGACCGCGGCGTCGGGGAAGGCGCTCGGGCCGCCGTCGCCCGCTCCGGCGTCGGGGTCGGCGGGGCCGGCGTCGGGCGTGGGCGGCGCGGACAGCCCCATGCGGGAGCCGCAGGGGAGCGCGTCGTCGCGCAGGCGCAGGTCGCCCGCCGCCTCGTCGACGAAGAGCCCGTCGCGCTCGGCCGGCTCGATGAGGCGCTCGTCCTCGTCGAACTGCATGCCGGTGACGTCGCCCCGGTCCTGCACGAAGTCGGCGCGACCGACGACGGGCGCGCGATCGTAGCAGTTCCGCTCGAGCCGCATGCGGAGGTGCTCCTCGGGCGCCTCGCGCGCGTAGCCCGGGACCGCGTCCCAGAAGGGGTGGGCGGGGGTCAGGTCGCCTATGAGGTACTCGCCCCGCAGGCCGGGCCAGCTCCCGCCCTCCCACCACGCGAACAGGTTGCGGGTGATGGCGAGCGGCTCGTCCGCGTCGAGCACGAGGTTGTCGTGCGCGCGGCTGCCCCAGCCCGCCCCGTAGCTCATGCCGTGGGGGGCGCCGACGATGGTGTTGAACGCCACCTCCGAGTGGGCGCCGTTGCCGGTCATCTTGAGGTAGGTCTGGAGCGGGCCGTCGGTGTGGGCCCGCCCGAGCTGGACGCCGGCGGCCGCGGCGCGGAAGATGATGTTGTTGCGCACGATCGTCTCGCGGAACGGGGAGAAGACCCCGTAGTCGACGTCGTGGATCACGTTGCTGAGGAACCAGTAGGGCCCGCGGGAGTTGTTCTTGAGGCCGAGCCCGTAGTGACAGTCGTGCACGTGGTTGCCGACCACGTAGACGTCGCCGTCCGGCGGCAGCAGGCTCGCCTCCCACTCGGCGCGGCTCGCGTCGTGGCCGCCCGCCGGGACGCCGCTGTCGTAGCTGAGCCGCGTGACCGAGTAGTAGCAGCCGCCGTTCACCGACCCGCGGTCGATCAGGGCGTCGGTGGCCTCGTCGATGTTGCCGACGTGGTGGAGGTGATTGCCGGTCACGACGTTGTCGACGCCGCCGCCGCTCGACTGCATGACGATGAGCGCGTCGTTGCCCCCGCCGTCGGTGTCCGCGTGGTGCAGGTGGAGCTCGCGGAGGGTGACCCGGGCGCCGTTCACCGTGAAGCCGCGGCGGTACATGCGCCGCATCTCGAAGCGCTCGAACACCCAGTCCGAGCTCGGCGCGACGAACGCCGACGAGCTCCAGTCGCCGCGGTTCTGGTAGCCGAAGTCCAGGGTCGCGGTCATGCCCGCCGCCCACGCCTCCGGCTCGGTCCGGAGCACGATGGGTCGCCCGGGCGCGCCGTCGTTTCGAGCGTAGAGCCGGTTCGTCCCGTGCCCGAACGCCGCCCCGATCGCCGGGACGTCGTAGACGCCGGGCGCGAGGTGGATCGCGGTCCCCGCCTCGGCCTCGGCCACCACCGCGATCAGGTCCCGCCGTGGGCTGGCCGCCGAGCCGTCTCCGTCCGCGCCGGGGAGCGGCGCCACGTGCACGATCCGCTCGGGCGCGACGTCGACCCGGCCCGCCAGCAGCGCCGCGACCAGGCTCGCGTCGTCCGAGGCCGGCGAGTGCGCGGCCTGCGCGGCGGCGGCGCCGGGGCGCGCCAGGGTCAGTGCCAGGAGCGAGATCAGCGCGGCGCGGTACGGCATGCCCCGACCCTAGGACAGCCGACGCGCACGAGCCGCTTAGCGCTGCTGATCTGCCCTCCGGCGCTGCGGGAGCACGTCACTGGCTCTCGTGTGGCTGCACCAGCTCGACGCCCCGGTCGGTCACCCGCGCCACGACGACCCCGCGCGGGCCGGCGCCGTCGCTGCTGTATCGAGCCCGTCCGAGCGCGGCGAGGATCGGTCCCCAGCAGCGAATCTCGGAGGAAGCCTCCGAGTAGGCACACAGCGTCGCCGCCCCGAGGTCGAACGCGGTCACGTCCGAGCCGAACGCCAGGGGGCGCTCCGGCAGCTCCCCGAGCCTCTCCGGATGCTCCCCGGCCTCCCGGTGATGGCTCGAGGCGTTGGGCCTCCAGCACCAGAGCTGGCGCGCCGCGTCGCCCGAGAGCGCGCAGTAGATCCCCGCCCCCGCTCGGAGCTCCGTCGCGGGGGGCACCTCGACGCGGACCAGGGCGCCGGTGTGGATCGGCCCTCGGCTCTCGGCGCTCATCCAATCGGTCAGATGTGCCTGGGGCGGGAGCGTGCGAGCGGACCTGGGCACGCACCAGACCGCCCCCTCCGCGTCGAGAACGCAGTAGCCCAGGCTCCCCGGCGCCACCTGCTCGACGCGATGCGACTCGGCCACCCGCGTGACGCCCTGCTGGGCTTGCACGTGTCCGGTCCGCCAGCACCAAGCGCTCGCGTTCCCGCTCACACACGACTGGTGAGCGTCCCCCACGACGATGCTCGCTCCAAGCACCGGCGCGGAGAACGCATAGGGGCGCAACCCGAGCCGCCTCGAAGAAGGTACGCATCGGACCTCGTCTTCACAGACGCCGCAGATCCAGTCACCCCCGCCGCGCAGCTCGCAACGCCGGGTCAGGCCCTCGAGCGCGACGCCTGGAGACGACGCGGGGCCGTCACGTCCGACACACCGAACGCCCGCCTCGCCGACGAGACAGGTCGCGTCCCGGGTCGTGAGCACGTCGCGGTCGTCGGCCCGGGGACCGGTCGTCCAGAGAGCGCCGGCCCGATGGCTACCGACGCACCACGTGGCCCCCGCACGGTGTCGGACGCAGACCTGGCCCGGCGACACCGAGAGGGAGACCACTCTGGAAGCGTCGACCGCGCGGGACGCGCCGGGCGTCTCGGGGCTCTCGATCTCGCCTCGGCGAGGCTCGTCGGCGACTCGATCCTCGGGTGTCGAACACGACGGGGCCACGATCACGAGCGCGAGCGCCGACACCAGGCGCGCGACCTGGTCTCCATGGTGAGAGCGTGAAGCGTCCGAGCTCATCAGCGCTCCGGCTTCCGGAGGACGGCGCCGGGCGGCTTGCTGGCCTCGGGCTTGGCCGCGTCGGGGCCCCAGCAGCGCGTGGCGCCGTCGCGGGTGCGCACGCAGACCGAGGAGTCGTCGACGTCGACCGCCGTGACCTGGCGGGCCTCGAGGGTGGGCGGTCGAGGCACGTAGAAGCCCTCGCCGTGCGCCCACTCCCAGGGCGCGCCCCAGCACCAGAGCTCGCCCTCGACCGTGAGCGCGCAGCCGCGCTCGGTCCCCAACCGGACGACGCGGACCGGGTCGGGCAGCTCGAACATCCGCGGCTCCGAGACGCAGCGTTCCGGCCCGTGGCAGGACGGGAGGGCCTCGGAGCGGGCGCAGCGCTCCGTCGCGGTGGTGAGCTCGGTGCACTCGACGCGCGCGCTCGCCCAGGTGCAGACGGCGCCGGCCGAGCCGAGGGCGAGCCCTTCTCGCGCGTCGCCGAGCGGGCGGTCGAGGACGCGTTCACCGACGCAGGCGATGCGGTCCCTCCTCAGCGCACAGAGCTGCCGGAAGGACGCGGCGATCGGGGCCTGGGCCGAGTCGAGCGTCATCACGTGAGGCTCGGCTGGCCAGCCCCAGCAATGCACGCTTCCGTCGGACAGCGTCGCGCAGGTGCCCTCGACCGAGCGACACGTCGCAGGCAGGGGGACGACCCCCAGCGTCGCGCCCGCGCGGAGCTCGCGGCAGAGCAAGCGCCCGTCCTCGAGGCACACGCAGACGCCGTGGTCCGACGCGCCCACCTGCAGGAGAGGGCCCGGGAGGCGGGCGGCGGTGGACCCCGCCGGCCCGGCGCACTCGAGCCGATCGTCCCCGCGTCGATGCGGGCAGACCCACCCGGCGCCCATCGAGACGAGCGCCCCGTCTCCGGACGGCGCGTCCGGCCCGCCACAGGACAGGATGAGCGCCGCGGCGAGCGAGAGCGTCGCGAGGGTCCGTGTCGACATGACGGCGTGCAACCGCTCGAACGCTCGAGGATGTTCCGCAGCCTGCCTACCTGACCGACTCGGCGACGCGGCGGGCGAGGCGCGCGGCGTAGAGATCGGCGTCCGGCCAGTAGAGGACGTCGACGCGGACGATGTGATCGTCCGTGAGCCCGATGGCTGTGTCGTGCCGGACGCCGGACTCGTAGCGGTAGGAGACGGTGGCGGCGGCGCGCAGCGGGGTGTCGACGAGCGCGGTCGGGCCGGTCTGGATGGTGGCGTGCTCGGGCGCCTCGGAGAGGGTCTCGGTGATCGCGGCGAGCTCGCCGGGGAGCGCCTCGTCCGGGACGGGAGGCGAGAGCGGGATGATGGCGACGTCGACCATGGCGGGGTCCTGGAAGATCTCGCCGAAGCCCTGCCCGACCCGGCCGGTGCCGTCGGCCTCGGCGGCCTGCGGCGCGAGGTCACGGGGGATCTCGACGCTGACCCCGGCGCCTTCGATCTCGACGCGCTGGAGCACGGGCGCGGTCGGGACCGGCTCGAGCGCGCCGCCGAGCGTCGGGCCGAGGACGACGCCTCCGAGCAGGACGGCGGCGCACACGGCGGCGAGGCCGTTCAGGGCGCGAGAGGACGTCGGCGCCGCGCTCGCGATCCGCTCGCCGCGCGGCACGCCGCGGCTGAGCACGAAGTAGAGCAGGAGCGCGCCGACGATCCCGCCGCCCGCGTGGGCCGCCCAGTCGATGTGGGGGCGGAACGACGCGAAGACGTTGAGCCCGAGGTTGATGATCGCGGTGCGGCGCGCGAGCGGGACCATGGGCGGCGGCAGGAAGCCCGGCGCGAACGCGAAGACCGCCTCGGCCGCGAGGATGCCCCAGAGCGCGCCGCTCGCCCCGACCGACACCGGCGCGTCCATGAGGAAGGTGCTCGCGAGCGCGCCGGCGATGGCGCAGGCGGCGTAGAGGACGAGGAAGCGCGCCGGGCCGAGCAGGCGCTCCACGAACCGCCCGAGGATGACGAGCACCATCATGTTGAAGGCGAGGTGCATCACCCCGCCGTGCAGGAAGGCGCCCGAGACGAGCCGCCAGACCTCGCCCTCGAGGACCAGGTCGGGCGCGACGCCGCCGAGACGGATCAGGAGGCGCACGCTCGGGTCGATCCCGCCGAGCGCCGCCTGGAGGCCGAACATCGCGAGGTTCAGGGTGAGCAGCGCGTAGGTGACGATCGGGGTCTGGCCATGGAGCCGCTGGGCGAAGGCGCGCTGCTGGGTGTTGCGCTCCGCCGATCTCCGGAAGCGCTCCTCGTAGCCGTCCCAGTCGAAGGCGCGGTCCGGCGCGAGGGCCGCGTCGAGGTGCTCGGCCAGCGGGCCCTTCGTCTCGTCGTCCCAGCGCTCGCCCTCGTCGGTCACGCCATGCCAGTGGAGCTTGCCGCGGGGGATCGGCGGCTTCGCGGCCTTCTTCAGCGCGTCGAGCTCCTCGCGCGGCCCGACCACCACCACCGAGGTGGCGCCGACCTGCCAGAGGAGCAGCAGCTTCTTCAGCCGCTCGGCGATCGTCGGCTCGCCGAGGCGCACGAGGATCGCGCCCCGCTTGCCGGCCATGTCGCGCACGGCGAGGAGATCCGCGGCCGCGCCCACCACGAGGGTGTCGTCCGCCAGGTCCATCACGGCGGCGTAGGCGAGCCGCCGAAAGAGCGGCGGCGCTTCGAGCCGCGCGTCGACGTTCCGGCTGTCCACCCGCGGAGGCTAGCAGCGCGCGGCGGAAATGCGCGCGATCGACCGGCGAGCGCGCAGCGAGGCCATCCCGTCCGACTCGGCAACAAGGAAACTCCGTCCCAGAGTCCTGGAGCGGGGACGAGCCGGAGGAAGCACCGTCCCCGGGGCGGTCCGTCGACCTGCCCGACGGCGCGTGTAGGCAAGTGGACTACGTAAGTTCACAAGTTCACTCCGTCCCCCCCCGGGACTCAGATCGAGCGGCCCCAGCCGTCGGTCTCGAGCGCCTCGCCGACGACCTCGACGAAGATGGCGTCGAGCGCCTCGTCGGCCGCGCGCGCGCGGAGGCGCTCCATCTCCGCCTGGGAGATGACCCCGGCCTCCCAGCCGTCGGCGGCGTAGCGGGGCCGGAGGCGGACCACGGGCATCACCTCGAGCTCGTAGAGGCTCTGGTCGAGCTCCATGCGCCGGTAGGTGCCGGTGTCCTCGTAGTAGAGATCGGCGACGAGGTTGTCGGTCCGCAGCCTCGCCCCCGGCTCGCGTGCGCGCTCTGCCGTCATGTCCGCCCCCCCTGTTCGATGCAGTTGCGCACGCCACGTACGCGGGCAACGCCCGGAGGAGAGCGTCCCGCCGGAGGGTACGCGCCACGAAATCTCCTCATCTTCGCGAGGCGCGCGCCTCACGGTCGCCGCACGCTCGGGCGATGGGACGCACCGCGACCGTTCTCGCGCTGGCGCTGCTGTGGCCGGTCGGCGCTCACGCCCAGCTGCGCGCCGGCGATCTCGTCTTCCAGACCTCGCGGTCGGCGCAGGGCCGCGTGATCCGGGAGGTGACGGGCTCGCCCTGGTCGCACGTGGGGATCGTGCTGCCGCGCCACCAGGAGCTGGGTGACGGCGAGCCGGGTGACGGGGAGCTGGGTGACGGCGAGCTGTGGGTGCTCGAGGCCGTGAGCCCGGTGCGCTGGACGCGGCTCGATCGCTGGCGGCGGCGGGGCGTGGGCGGTCGCGTCGCGGTGAGGCGGCTCCGGCGCGCGCTCACGCAGCGAGAGATTGGGGCGCTGCTGCGCGAGGGGGAGCGGCTGATCGGGCGGCCCTACGACGCACGCTTCGAGTGGGGCGACACGCGGCTGTACTGCTCGGAGCTGGTGTGGCTCCTCTACGAGCGCGCGCTCGGAGAGCAGCTGACGACGCCCGAGCGGTGGCGCGACCTCCGGCTCACCCCGCGCGCGCGGCGGCTCGCCCGGAGGCGGCTCGGGCGCCTGCCTCCCCCGGGCGGTCTCGTGGTCACCCCGGCCGCCCTCGCAAGGAGCCCACGCCTCGCCGAGGTCAGGCCGTGATCGCGGGGATGGCTCACGACGACTGACCGGAGACGACGGCAGGTGACGAGCGCAGCGACGTCGCCGTACGCCTCGAAGAGCTCGTCGAGCGTGCCGTGGCCGCCGGGACGCGCCACCCAGGTCGTCAGATCCCGCGGCAGCGGGCGGCCAGCTCGCGCGCAGCGCGAGCGCGAGCCGCAGGGGACCCAGCGCCCCGCGCTGGGGTCGGGGCCGAGCGGAGCGAGGTCCCGGAGTGGGCAGGGGGGGCCCCGCGGAGCAGGTGCAGCGATGTTTGCGGAGGCGTAGCCGGAGCGAACATCGTTGTGCC
>JAYZQJ010000245.1:0-42341 GCA_036149055.1 Myxococcota bacterium
GCGCTTGGACGGGCCGTCGATTCGCACGAAGCACTTGGCGGACGACATGGACTTGAACGACGATCAGGATGAAGCTGAGCGGCTCAGAGTTTCCGGAAAACGCGGCTCAGAGTTTCCGGAACCTACAGGTCCCATCCGACTCGAGCATGTTTCACGAGTTGGCGAACCCTCGAGCTTCGGAGACGGATGAAAGGAAACCACCCAGCGTCCATCAGAGCCGTCCAGTCGTCCTCGTCTAGGTCTAGGCGATCGTGGAAGGACAATCGGGTCCACAGCGCAGCCAAGTCCCGCTCGGCAGACCGTTCACGCAGGTGCGTGCCGGGTCCAAGCGGCGAGAAGTCATACGCCACGCCTCGACGCCAGCCCTGAGATAGGAGAACGAGATAGCCGACGTCTCGTGGAATCTCCAGCTCGTCGAAGTCCACGCGAAGCGCGTCGGCGATACTCTCGAACAGAACCTGATCCCCCTCAGCCACGTCGTGCTTCGCCGCCACCCGCACCCGCATCCCCGGCTCGTTGATGTAGGCGTCCATCCGCTTGTCGCGGTGAAAGAGGAGCACCATGTGGCTGATCGTCGACTCCCGCGGCGGTTGCGGAAGGCGACCGAGCCAGCAACGCGAGACCTCGTCAAGTAGCATCGCGAACGCCTCCCCATCCGCAGAGGTCGCAAGACTGCGAGTGGCTACCGGAATCTCGCCACCTCCACGTGCCGCGCCGATAGAGAAACCCGCCGGTAGATTCGGAAGTATGATGGTCGTCCGCATGCCCCTAGCACTAGCATGCAGCGTGCCAACCGCGGAACTCGCCTCCACAGTGGCCGATGCCGCTGGTCCCTATAACCTGAGATAAATAAGTATCTGATTGGCTAGAATCGGAGCGCTCCCACCGCATCGGCCGCTGGCGACCGTCCCGTTGACCCAGCCTCGGCCCGCAGCAGCCCCGCGAACGATGCCAGCTCGCAGCTCGGCGTCGCCTCCACCGAACGTTCGGTGCAGTTTCGACGACCTCGCAGCCTACGCCCTTCACCTCACGGTCAGTGCAGGACAGCATCCGTTCCGGACCCCTAGGTCACTGGGGACTGGCGGCTCGGCCATGCCGACCACCTGTGGCCCCTCGGTCGACGCAGTTGCCTGGCGAGTACAGATCTCCGGGGCTCGTGAGAGCCGCTCCCGGTGCGACGAGCCCCCTACCCGTAGAGATCGATGAGCGCGCCGCGCTCGAAGAGATAGATGCCGGAGATCTCGCAGTAGGGCTCCGCCTGTCGCCAGGGCAGGTCCGCGCCGTCGATCTGCGCGCGGAGCGCCCCGAGGGACTCGAGGTCCACGACCCCGCCCTCGAATCGCTCACGCAGCGACCTCCCGTCGTAGGCCAACGCGACGGTGCCCACGAAGGAGCGTGACTGGGCCGGGTCGGTCGGGTCCCAGTCGCCGAGCTCGGCGGGGGTCAGCCCGCACGAGGGGAGCGTGTCGCTCGGGTCGACCGTGGCGTCCCCGTCTCGCACCTCGACGATGGCGCAGTCGCCCGTCGGCAGGAGGGAGTCGCCGTCTCGTTCGCGGTGCAGGAACACCGCGACCGGCGCGCCGCCCGCCATGCCCGCGCCGAAGGTGCAGAGGTGCATCGCCGGCACGCCTGCCCTCGAGGGCCACCGGGACGCGTCCACGCCCACCGGCGCGCCGCCGACGCGCGCGACGGTCTGGACCTCTCCGCCCACCGCGAGCTTCGTCCAGGCGTCACTACGGATGCGCTCGGCCACCTCTCTTCGCCAGGCCTCCCGCTTCTCGGCGAGCGCAGCGGCGCGCTGCGCTCGGGCGCGCGCCTCGGCCGCCTCGCACTCGGGGCACAGCGTCGCGTCTTTGCGCTTGGCGGACGAGAACCAGCTGAAGCACCGCGCGCAGCGCCGCTTGCCGAAGAGGTTCATGCGCCCGGGTATATCAAGGCTTGCCCGGGGTGAGCGCTTCCGCGCCCGGTCGATGAGCCGGACGCGCCTATACCCAGGCCGCATCAGTCGGTACGCTGGCTGGCGTGGAGTCGAAGGACCTCGGCGACCTCTACGCGTTTCTGGTGGTGGCGACCGAGGGCAGCTTCACTCGAGCGGCGGCGAAGATCGGGACGAGCCAGTCGTCGCTGAGTCGCACGGTCCGCAAGCTCGAGGCGCGGCTCGGGATCCGGTTGCTCAACCGCACCACCCGCCACGTCGCCCCGACCGCCGCGGGAGAGCGGCTGCTCCGCACCCTCGGACCGGCCGTCGCGAGCATCGGGGAGGAGCTCGAGGTCGTGCGCGGGCTCGCCGAGGAGCCCGCCGGCACCATCCGCATCACCACCTCGCGACACGCCGCGCAGACGGTGCTCTGGCCCGTACTCCAGGGCTTCTTGCGCCGCTACCCGGAGGTCCACGTCGAGCTCGCGATCGACTCGCGCTTCACCGACATCGTCGCGGAGCGATTCGACGCCGGGGTCCGGCTCGGCGAGGCGCTCGCCCAGGACATGGTCGCGGTCCGCATCGGGCCGGACCTGCGGATGGCGGTCGTGGGCGCCCCCGCCTACTTCGAGGAGCATGGCGTGCCCAAGCGGCCTCGGGACCTCGCGGCGCACCGCTGCATCAACCTCCGCTTCCGAACCACCGGCGGGCTCTACGTCTGGGAGCTCCAGCGAGGCGACCGGGAGCTCCACGTGCGGGTGAACGGACAAGTGACCTTCGACGACATCGACATGGTCCGACGAGCGGCGGTCGACGGCTTCGGGCTCGGCTTCCTGATGCGGGATCACGTCGCGGCGCAGGTGGACGCGGGTGAGCTCGTGACGGTGCTCGACGACTGGTGCCCTCCGTTCGTGGGCTACCACCTCTACTATCCGAGCCGTCGCCAGCCCTCGGCCGCGTTCAAGCTCCTCGTCGACGAGCTCCGCTACCAGGGCTAGCCGATTGATGCGCCTGGGGCATGGGCCTTGCCCGGATTCAGGGCCTAACCCGCGAGGTCGTCGGCACCTAGGGTCTCCCTCGAAGCGAGAGGAGACACGCCATGAGAGCAGCCACGTTCCACGGTCCGAAGGACATTCGCATCGACGAGGTCCCGGATCCCCGCATCCAGGAGCCGACCGACGCCATCGTGCGGATCACCCACACCGCGATCTGCGGCTCGGATCTCTGGTTCTACCGCGGTGTGACTCCGTACCAGCCGGGCTGGCGCGTGGGCCACGAGCCCATGGGCGTCGTCGAGGAGGTCGGCGCCGAGGTCCGCACGGTGAAGAAGGGCGACGTCGTCGTGGTGCCCTTCGCCTTCTCCGACGGGACCTGCGAGTTCTGCGAGAAGGGCCTGCAGACGGTCTGCGCCCACGGCGGGTTCTGGGCGATGGAGAACGACGGCGCGCAGGGCGAGGCGATCCGCGCCCCCTGGGCCGACGGCACCCTCGTCCCGGTGCCCGAGGAGGTGGCCGGCGACGAGGCGATCCTCCGCAAGCTCTTCCCGCTCACCGACGTGATGGGCACCGGCCACCACGCCGGGGTCTGCGCGGGCCTCGAGCGGGGAGGCACCGCGGTCGTCATCGGTGACGGAGCGGTCGGGCTCTGCGGCGTGCTCGCCGCGAAACGGATCGGCGCCGAGACCATCATCGCGGTGGGTCACCACGCGGACCGACTCGAGAAGGCCCGCGCGTTCGGCGCGACCCACCTCGTGTCCAAGCGCGGCGACGAAGCGGTCGGCGAGATCCTCGAGCTGACCCAGGGCGGCGCGCCCCACGTGCTCGAGTGCGTCGGCGCGAGCAGCGCGGGCCCGCGGAGGACGGCCTCGACATCATGGGCATGTTCTTCAAGCAGCTCAGCCTGCGCGGCGGAGGCGCCCCCTGCCGGGCGTACCTACCCGAGCTGATGAAGGACGTGATCGCCGGCACCCTCGACCCCTCCCCGGTCTTCGACATGACGGTGGACCTCGACGGAGTGCCCGCCGGATACGCGGCGATGGACGAGCGCGAGGCGCTCAAGGTCTTCGTGGAGCTCTGAGGAGGATGACGATGGAGAAGCGAACCCTGGGGAGCAGCGGGCTCGAGGTGTCGGCCATCGGCTACGGCTGCATGGGCCTCAGCTTCGGCTACGGGGAGCCCGTCGACCGCGGCAGCGGGATCGCGATGATCCGCGCCGCGCACGAGCTGGGCGTCACGTTCTTCGACACCGCGGAGATCTACGGCCCCTTCACCAACGAGACGCTGGTCGGCGTGGCGCTCGAGCCGATCCGCGACGAGGTCGTCATCGCGACGAAGTTCGGGTTCCGGTTCGTGGACGGCAAGCCCGCCGGCCTGGACAGCCGCCCCGAGAACGTCAGGGCCGTCGCGGAGGAAAGCCTGAAGCGCCTGCGCACCGACCGCATCGACCTCTTCTACCAGCACCGCGTGGATCCGCGCGTGCCGATCGAGGAGGTGGCGGGGGCCGTGAAGGAGCTCATCGCCGAGGGCAAGGTGAAGCACTTCGGCCTCTCGGAGGCGAGCCCCGCCACCATCCGGCGCGCGCACGCGGTGCAGCCGGTGACCGCCCTGCAGAGCGAGTACTCGCTCTGGTGGCGCGAGCCCGAGGACGCGATCCTCCCGACCCTCGAGGAGCTCGGGATCGGCTTCGTCCCCTTCAGCCCGCTCGGCAAGGGCTTCTTGACCGGCGCCATCGACGCGAAGACCGAGATCGGAGAAGACGACTTCCGTTCGAACATCCCTCGCTTCACCGAGGAGGCGCGGACGGCCAACCGCTCCCTCCTCGACGTCATCGGCCGCCTCGCCGAGGCGAAGGGCGCCACCAAGGCGCAGATCGCGCTCGCCTGGCTGCTCGCCCAGGAGCCATGGATCGTGCCGATCCCGGGCACCACCAAGCGCCACCGGCTCGAGGAGAACCTCGGCGGCGCCTCCGTCCAGCTGACCGCTCTCGAGGTCGCGGGGTTGACCGAGGCGGTCGGCGCCGTCGAGGTTCGCGGGCATCGCTACCCGGCCTCCTCCGAGGCGATGGTCGACCGCTCCCCGGAGGGCGCCCCTGCGTGACGCGATCGTTCCCTTCTGACGAGCGAGCCGGTCAGCGGCCAGCGGCGGTCAAGCTGGCGCGGTACGCGGTGGGCGTCGTGTCGTGCCAGCGGCGGAAGGCGCGGTGGAACGAGGGCTGCTCCGTGTACCCGAGCAGGTACGCGATCTTGCTCAGCGACAGCTCGGGGCGGGCGAGGTACGCTCGGCCAGGTCGCGGCGGGTGGTGTCGACGCCGTGGCGCGCGAGGCGGCGCTGTTGGGTGCGCTGCCCGAGGCCGAGCTGCCTGGCGATCCCGCCCGCGGTCACCGTGCCCAGGCACGGCGAGGTCGAGTTGGTCAGGTCTCTGAATCCAGGAGCGCCCCTTCGGGCCTCTCGACAATGCGACGAGCCCAGCGCCGGGTGAGGGGGACGCCGAGCTCAAGGTCGAGGATCTCCCGGGCCGCCTCCGCCGCTCCTTGGTGGTCGCCCATCACCACCCGCCCGAGCGGTCGCAGGAGCAGCTCCGGGACCGTGTCGTCGTCGGACCGCTCGCTCGCCGCCAGCTCCGACAGCCGGTCCGGCACCTCGCCCGCGTCGTCCGTGGTCAACGCTCGAGTCACGAAGGTCGCCAGCGAGAGGCCGTCGACGGATCGAGCCGCGGCGTCCGACAGGCGCGGGAGCTCCACGGCGGGGACGGCGAAGTCCTCACCCAGGAGCGGGCCGCACCGAGACATGAAGTAGGGGTAGCGACGCGCGAAGCCGGCGACCTGCTCCCGAAACGACTCACGGGTCAACGTGCCCTCGTCGATCCTCAGGCGCTCAGTTTGAAGGAACCGATGCTCTGATTCGGCCTCGCGATGCTGATCGAGGTGGGTGAAGACGACTCCCAAGAACTCGGTGGGCTCGTCATCGTCGTCCAGCTGCGCGAGGATGACGCTCTCGTCGGAATCCGGATTCACGTCTACGTAGTAGCGCACCCGTTCCTCGCGGCGTATGAGGCCTGACTTCCCGAATCCGACGCCATCCTCGTAGGCATAGAACCCCGACCACTGTGCAGCCAACTTGAGCCTGGACTGAGAGATCCCCTCGAGAACGTACGGACACTCTTCGTCAGTCTGCAGCAGATCGTCCCACCACACGCTTCTCATGAATTCCTCGACGAGAAGATCGTGAACCGAGTCACCTGGGTAGAGACGAACATACGAGAGGTTTAACCGAAGCCGCCGCAAACACCCCTGCATCGACACCCTTGGGTATCCGAAAGCGGAGACAACTTGGTCTAGCAGAGCTTCCGTCTCATCCGACTGCAACTGTCTGGCAAGCTTACCCATCAGCACCCTCCTCGCCGTCGGGCACGCATCTCCTCCGCCTCTGCCTGCAGCCGCGGCAAACTCTCTGCGTACTCCGTCGCGGCTTGTGTCAATCTAGCCATGTGCTTCCTCGCCCTTGTTCTGGCTTGGCGTGCCGACAACCCTCTGCGTTCACGAAGCCAGCGAGCCAAGATCGGTTCTCGAATCTCTGCGTTCTCGGCGATGTTATCCAAGGCCGATTGCCCCCGTACGTACGCCGGATCGTGGAGCTGGCTCTCGGCCTGAGCGGCGCTGAACTGACGGTGCAATACGGGGTCGACCGCTATGGCGGGATTTCGAGCACCGACGTACTGACTTCGGCTCCCGTAGCCGTGCTCCCTGAGCCACACACTTCCTAGCAGCTCGTCCGCGTCGAGCTTGTCCCCAGTGTGGCCGGAGTCGCCATAGGGTGCGACCTCGAACTCATCGAAGAGCCCGAACGGGTCCGTGCCCACCAGCGGGTCCGCGACGTAGGCGTAGAATCGGAGGCCCCCGGCGAGCCCCAATGGGTCGGGTGACAGGTAGCTTCCCACCTCCGGGTCGTAGTAGCGCCAGCGGTTGTAGTAGAGCCCGGTCTCCTCGTCCTCGTACTGTCCCGGCCACCGCCATGGGCAATCGGCAGTGGAGCCCAGCGTGAAGGAGGCTCGCCCGTAGATGTCGAGGGACATCTGCACGACGCGCTCCCCGCGCTCGTCGTAGAGGTCCGTGGGGACACCGAGGTGATCGACCACCACGGAGAGCACTTCGGTTCCATCGTCGACCGCGATGGGGCAAGCGACCTCCGGGTCGTAGTGCCAGGTCCTGGTGCGCCCTCCTACCTCGATTTCATGCAGAAGGTCATCGCCGTCCCAGACGAACCTGGTCTCGGCCACCACGGCCGCGTCCGGCCCGGCCGACTCGACGAGCTTTCTCGTTCGACGGCCGAATGCGTCGTACGAGAACTTCACCGTGGATCCGTCCGGACGGCGGACCGCCGCGAGGAGCGGGCCGCACCACTCGTACGACCAATGACTCCCGTCCGCATCCACTCGGCGAACGCGGCGCCCCTCCTCGTCGTACGCGAAGGACGACTCTCGGCTCTCGAGGAGCCTGCCTCCCGAGTCGTAGCGCCGGCCGTCCTGGCTTTCGTCGGCGTAGACGTTGTCGACCGCGTCGACCAAGCGCAGCAACCGTTGTCCTCCGGCGGCGGAGCTCACCAGCCGCCCGCGCGCTTCGTGCTCGTAGCGCGTAGGTCCGGTTTCGGCGTCGATGATCGCCCCGAGCCTTCGAAGCCCGTCCCACCGGTAGCTTCGCGCGTCGACGACGACGTCGGCCTGCGAAGGTCCGGCGTCGCTGCCCCGTGCGCGTGTCGTCAGCCTCTCGGTGAGTCGACCACGCGCGTCGTGTTCGCAACGGACGGATATTCCACCCGGCAGGCTGCGAGTCTCGACTTTGCCGAGACGGTCCCGATCGACGACCTGTCGTTGTCCTGCGGGCTCGCCCGCCCCGGCGTACTCGACGGCGGCGACTCGGCCCCCCTCGTCGCGGAGAACGCGAGTGAATGCGCCCAGGTCGCTCTGAACGGCGACCCGCGGTGCGCCGATTCCGAAGCTCGACCGGACCCAGGTCTCCCCTCCGTCTTGGCTCTCGGCGAGGACCCGCCCGAGGGCGTCACGTTCGAGCACGATGTCCGCGGAGCCGTTCAGAGCTCGTGTGATACGCCCGGCAGCGTCGTACTCGTAGTGGACCAGGCTACCGTCCTCGGTGGACTGAATGCGGTCCGGACCGACGCTCGTGTATCGACCCGAGGGTGACCGGACCTCGGTGACCTCTCCATCGCGGTCTCGCGCGTAGCTCCACTTCGCTCCGTCGAACCCGACCTCCTCCACCACCCGCCCCGCCCGGTCGCGGCGGAGTGCGAAGCGCTCCCCCGCCTCGTTCGCCACGGCGATGAGCCGCCCCTCCGTGTCGTACCCTGCGTCCACCGCACGGCCTGCCTCCTGATACCGCACGAGCCTCCGGAGGCCCGCGTAGGTGTAGGCTGCATCTCGGCCTCCAACCTGACTCCGAACGACGCAGCCCTCTGCATCGTAGTCGAAGCGCGACACCTCGAAGGGCCCCTCGACCACGCGCGTCCGGCCCTCTGTGTCCCACTCGACGCTCGTCTGGTTCGACGGATCCGTGGACACCGAGACGACGTTCCCGAGTCTGTCGCGTCGAACAAGCTTCAGCGGTACCCCGTCGCGCTCGAGCGCAGCTGGGCACCGCCACTCGTCGTACCGAATGTCCGTTCGGACGCCGCCCAGGGTCGCGAGGGAGCGCAGCAGCCCCGACTCCCACGTCAGCTCCGTGATCGTTCCATCCGGGCTCTGCCTCTCGACGACGTTCCCTACGCCGTCGTAGCGAAAGATGGACTTCTCGCCGAGCGGTCCTTCGATGCTCGCCGGGCGATCGAGGTCATCGACCCAGAGGACGGCGGTGCGCCCTCCATCGGGGGCCTGGAAGGAGGTGAGTCGGGCTCGACTGTCGTACTGCCAACGGCTGACTGCTCCTTCCGGCGTGGCAACGGCGGCGACACGCCCCGAAGCTGAATCGTATTCGTAGGTCGTCGTCCCCCCGAGAGCATCGGTATCAGCGACGACTTGGCCGGCAGTGTCGAGCTGATAGGTGCGGACACCTCCCAAGGAGTCCTCCACGACAGTCCGCATGTTGGCGATGTCGTAAGTGATCACATGGTCGAAGATCCCGTTGTCACCCCAAGTGCGAATGCACCTGGCGCCGCTTCCATGGCCGTCGTACTGGAAGTAGAAGGACAGCCCGTTGCGGTCGGTCTCGCGAACCAGCAACTTCGACGCGTACTCGAAGCTCCAGCTCTCGCCCAGCGAGTCGGTCGCCTCGACCAGTAGGTCGCCGTCGTACCGAAACCGCCGATGAACGTACGTCCCGGTGCCTCGAGGGGAAGGCACCGCCACCGCCACCAGGCGTCGTTCGTGGTCGTGCGTGAAGACGAGGTCTCGCCCCCCGGAGTCGCGGACTCGCGAGAGCAGACCGTCCCGGTCGTAGTGAACATCGATGGTATTGCCGTTCCGATCACGTCGTCGGACGAGCCGCGCCACTCCTGACGTGTCACCCGCAACGGGTCGAAACTCGCGGGTAACACCATCCAGAGTTCGAACAGACCATGCTCCATGCTCTCCGCGGCGGAGCGTCAGCTGTTCGAAGGGCAGGAACATTTCCTCCCCCGAGCGCAGCGTGCGACCGTCGCGCTCGTGCAGATGAAACTCGACCTCGCGACCGTCCTCGGCGCGATAGACGACTTTCCCCCTCTCGGTCCAAACGGCCTCCTCGAGGCTGTGCGCCCAGCCATAGCCCAGAGCGCCCCGCCGCCAGCTGAGGGAGGAATCGTAGTAACGCTCGAATCGCAGGGGCAGTGGTCCAGGGAGAACCAGGTCCGTGAAATCGGTGAGAACTCTTCCCGTGGCGACGTCCACGGGGTGGCCGGTCAGGAAGCACAGGCCCCGCTTGATTCGCGCTCGCACCCTTCGTGGCGCGATGTTGTCCACCCAGCGCTGCAGCCGCTGCGCGACGCGAGTCCACCGCGGGCTCGCGCGCTGCATTCGGCGCAGAGCGCGCATGAGCCGTGCACCCCGACGCACGAGCCCTCGGAGCGCGGCCATCCCCGCGCGCATCGCGATGGCCATCGCGATGGCCATCAGGTCGGGCACCGGCGGCCGAAGAATGACGACCGGGCATCCTTTCGGCACGGCCATCACGACGCTCGTCGGCAGCCGGATCGGGTCACCGCACGAAAGAGCCGCTTCGCCGAACCGGACGGCGAGGGTGCCGGCCAGGCTGACGTCGAGCGCACCGAAGTACAGCTGGGCGTCGTTGCCCGGCAGTCCGGTGGCGAAGGCAACGCCAGGAGCCGGCAGGTGCGGGCACGTCATGAGGTTGGTTACCTCGGTGCCGCAGTTCGTCGCGGGCAGGTTGTTGATGAGGACGATGCCGGGGCCGCCTCCGAGCGCCATCCCGATCCCGGCCCCGACCAGCAGACCGAGGGGATCGAACACCAAGCCCACGAAGGGGAGAGGGACCGGGGTCGGAATCGGGCTCGGCGACGGCGGGGCCGGCACCAGCACAATGTGAGTGTCTATCCCGAGGACCGGGTCGAAGAAGGTCGACGCGAGCATCAGGCTGCCCCTTGATCCGTAGCCGGTGGCTCATCCATCTCGGCGCGCAGGATCGCGGCCTGCGTGTCGAGCGCGTCCGCTTGGGCGTGCAGTCCGTGCGACCGGCAGAACTCGGCGAGCTCCGCCGCCACGTCGGCGGCCGTCGACGCGCGACGTTCGTCCGCGGGCGAGTTCTCGGCGATCCCCAGCGCCGTCCGCCACGCCGTGGTGGCCTCCTCCACCCGCCCCTCTTGCGCGAGGATCTGGCCCGCCGTGCGATAGGCCTCGATGCCCAGAACGTTCTGCCCGGTCTGGTAGGCCATGCTGCCGGCGAGCTCGTAGGAGTCGGCGGCGTCGAGCCGGCGCTTGGCCAGCAGCCGGCTCGATCCAATCGCGAGCTGGCACTGCGCGGCGAGGTCGTTGTGTCCGTACTCCTGCGCGAGCTCGCTGCCCCGATGGTAGACGCCCTCGGCGACCTCGTTCTGGCCGACCTGAAGGTGATAGCTCCCAAGCACGAGCTGCATGAGGATGGCTTCGCGCTCGAGCCCCAACTCCACTGCCGTGTCGCGCGCGGACCGTTGCCGGGCGATCGCTGCCTCGTGGTCCCCCCTCTGCGCGGCATCCGCGGCCTGGAACACTGCCAGCTTCATCGCCTGCACTCGGTCCTGATCCGCCAGTCCCGACGGCAACTCGGCGTCGAAGTAGGCCCGCGCGGTCTCCTCCGGCGCCTGCTCCGGCGGCGCGTTCCAACGACGCGGTGGGGCGACGGATGGGCCAGCCATTCCCGCAAGTCTCGGGCCGTCGGCGCCCGAGGGCGCGCTCGCGATGCCCTGGAGAATCTGGCTGGCGTTAGCTCTCGCGGCTGCCGCGTCGACGCGCGCATCCACTCCCTCGGCCAGCGCACCCAGCTCGTCTAAGACAGGCATGAGCGCCTCCGTGTCGGACTCGACGACGATGAAGCGGGCGCTCGCAAGCTCCGAGCGTTGAACCAACGCGCGCATCGAACCTCTCCAACTCTCGGCGTCTCTGACCCAAACGGGGGCGAGAACGAGCGTGAGCCCGGCGTCGGCAAACGGTTCAGTCGGCAGCAGCTGCATCGCTCGCGACAAAGCAGCGCCGAAGCCCGCGAGCCCGTGCTCCGGATGGGTGACGGGGAGCTCCGGCATCGAGATGGGAGGCTCGACCCCGGCGTAAAGCTCGGTCCAGTCGAGCCAATCGTCGCGGAGCTCCGATTGCCGCAGTGTCCAGCCGTCGTCGTCCTCCTCGACGGGCGCCTCGAGGATGGCGAAGGGCTGCTCGTTGTTGCTGCTGTGCTCAAGTGCGGCGATCTGCTCGAGGACGGCGAGCCTCAGGCTCGTGTCCGTGCGGATGTAGAGAAGTCGAATCTCCTTGGCGACGAGGAACCACTGCGTCGCCTCGGCGACACGCTCGATCGGTTGGCGTAGGGCGTCCATGGCGACCTCAGTTGATCTTCACGACCGAGCCGGAGACGTTGACCATGCTCTGCCCCGACACGTTCACCGTGGGCCCGGCGACATCGACTCCCGACGCTGCCGCCTCGACGCTGCCGCCCGCCCCCGCCAGGGTCGCCGTCGGTGCCGTGACCTCCGCTGTCTGCCGTCCAGCGACCTGCGCGTTGTCGCCGCTCATGTTGGCGTCGGCGTTGAGCTCGACTACCGCCGCCTTGCTGGAGGTCATCAGGGCGCTCACGTCCAGCAGCACTCGACTCCCGGCGATCGACTTCAGGTCGGCGTCGCTCGTGAGCTTCAGCTCCGCCCCCGTGCTGGCCGTAGTTCGGGCGTCGGCGTCGAGCAGCTGCTCGGTTCCCGCATTCGACGTGGTCTTGGCGTTGGCGTCGAGCACGATCTCCGCCCCCTGACCAGCGTGGAATGTGATCTTGCCTGGCTCCATGCGGATCTTGCTCTCACCGCAGTTGAGCTCGATGTAGGTGGGCGCGGTGACCTTGATCCAGTCGGAGACGTCGACCTGATAGTCTCCGGTGATATCCAGCTTCGAGCCCGTGATCCCGTCGTTGGCCTCGGAGCCCTCGATCTTGAACGACTGGCTGCCGGTGACAGTGACCGTCCGGTTCTTGTCGACCGTCATGGTCTGCTCACCGTGGATCGTCTCGGTCTGATCCACGTCGACCGTATTGGTCTGGTTGGCTTTGACGTGCGTCGAGTGGTTGTTCTCGACCTCCTCGTTGTAGTCCTTCTGCGCGTGCACGTAGATGAACTCGTTGCCCGCCTCGTCCTCGAACCGCATCTCGTTGAAGCCCTCGCTGTTGGGCGAGGACTTCGTGCGGATGAGGCTCTGGGTCTTCTTTGCGTCCAGCTCGACGCCGGCCCGGTTGGTCCCGTGGTAGACGCAGCCGGTGACGATGGGTCGGTCCGGGTTGCCGCCGAGGAAGCTGACGACCACCTCCATGTCGACGCGCGGCAGGAAGAAGGTGCCGAAGCCCGGACCCGCCCAGTTGTGGGAGACGCGGATCCAGCA
Source organism: Myxococcota bacterium (assembly GCA_036149055.1). Classification (GTDB taxonomy): domain Bacteria; phylum Myxococcota_A; class Polyangia; order Polyangiales; family Sandaracinaceae; genus JAVJQK01. The sequence goes on from JAYZQJ010000245.1 coordinate 12,965, forward strand.
GCTCGAGTCGTTCTCGCGGGGCGCGTGGTCGCGATCCCAGTGGAACCGGACCTTCACTCGGCCGTGCTCGTCGGTGTGGATCTCCGATCCGTCCGGCCCCACCACGATGGCCGTCTCGGGACCGTGAGCGACCGGGCGCGGCGTCCGGTGCGGGGGCCGGTAGGGGACCGCCGTCGGGACGACCTCCATAGAGCTCGTCCACGTACCCGAGACTCCTTCCGTGGCGCTCCCGTGTGAGGTCATCGACACGATCAAGTACCGTGCGTCGAAGTCACCCGGACTGCCGACCACCGCGAGCGTCCGACCGGGGTGAGCCGAGACGACGTTGGCGTCCATTGACCAGTGTTTACGGTCGAGGTCCAACCGCTCGGCGCGCAGCTGTGCCTGGATCCGGGCCGTGTTCCCTTTGTACTGCTCGTCGCGGTAGTCGTGGACGATGAGCGCGTCGGTGTGGTCGTAGATCTCCGTAGCGGGTTCGGCGTCGCCCCGCCCGGTCTGCTCTCCAACCACGTCCAGAGCAGGGTTGGTCCAATCCCATCCACGCAGAACGACGTCCGTGGCGCCCACGACTTCGTCGCGGTTGACCTGCGTGACGCTCTCGCCGTCCGGGGCCTGTCGGGAATCGGGGTGGTAGGGAGCCTCACCGCCATCGCTGGACCGCGCCTGGGCGAGGCCGGCGACGGTGTCGGCCAGCACGAGGACTTCCTTGTCACCTTCGTAGTCGAAGAACCAGAAGATCCCCTCTTCCTCCGCCAGTCGCGACAGGAACGATAGGTTGCTCTCTTGGTACTGGACGTTGTACTCGCGCTTCTCGTAGGTGCGCTGCAGATTCGACTCGTCGACCGAGCGTTGGAGCGGTCCGAGCATTCCCTTGTATGTCTCGATCATCGCCTCCACCACCGTAAGGTTCTGGTGGATGCGGTTGTTCACCCTGTGCGCGAGGTAGGTCGCCGCCGGCGCCAGCTGAAACGTGACTTCGGAGTCCTCGTCCCCTTCTAGAATCCGGGCGTGGAAGACGATCCCCTTGAACTCGCGTAGCTGCTCGCCGCGCTCGACGGTCAGCTTGGCTTCTGCCAACAGCAAATCGCTGCGCTCGGGATGCCCCTCGTAGCGAGCGCGGATCTGGGCGCTGGGGATGGAGTTGAGAGACTCCCGCAGGGACACCGAAGTCACGCCCCACTGCCCGTCGAGCCCGGCGACTTCGAGGTGAAACTCGACCGGGTTACGCCCCGCGCCACCTCCGAGTGGACCGCCGGCTCGACCGAGAGACTCGCCGCCTTGCTGGACCGCTTGAGTCGCGGAATCGACCCCCTCCAGCGCCTCTCGAGCTTCGCCCTCAGGCACGATGTAGCGAGCGACATCCCCAGCTGACCCGAGCGCCCCCGCGACGCTGCCGATGTCACCAGACTGGGCGGCACCCACGAGGCTCCGGCCGGTGTTCACGACCGATGACGCGGTGGCGGCGACGGTCGAGACCGAGCTGACCGCATCCCGCGCGTCCGACTCGGTGTCGCCGAGGCCGCCGCCCGCGAGCTCGCCCGCGGTGCCGAGGGCTCCCAGCCCGCTCCCGACCGCGCCAGCTACATCACCCTCGGCCGCCTTGGAGATGGTCTCGCCGAGCTCGCCGACGCCCTCCGCGACGTCGCCGACGGTCTCCACGATCTCATCTCCACTCTCAGACTCGTCATGCTCGTTGCTCATGGAGATCCCCGTCCTCGGTCAGAGGCCATCGTGTCTCTGCCGCTCCCGCGTCAGCGAGCGGCCGGCGACTTTCCGTTGCGCAAGAAGGATCGCCGGGCGCGGAGGATACAGGATGCGTCGGTCGCGTCGGCGAGTTGTTTTTCGGACGTCGTCTTGGCGAATCTCGTGGCGCCCCCTTTCCGCAGAGCGAGTCTCGAGCTGGCCCGAGCGCGGTGGGTCGAAGCAAGTCGAGGTCCGGTGTGCAGCGACATCGTCCGAGGCTGGCCCCGCCTCAGCGGAACACCGACTCGCTCGCTCCAAGGCCCGATATCGCGCTATACGATCCCGACGCGGATGACTACACACCTGCACATCGCCTCCGGCCGCGCCACCTCCCTCGTATTCGACGAAGCGCTGATCGAAGAGGCCCGCACCCACGCCGCAGAATCGAGCGGCGGGCGCGCCGAGGAGGCGAGCAACCGCGAACAACTACTGGAGATCCTGGGCCGCCATCTCCGGGACGGCGCACAGCTCCGGTACCTGGACTTCCACACCCACGGGGGACCGGGGCGGCTTGACATCGGCGCTTACCCTTTCTCGGATTGGGAGGAGCTAGCGCAGTTCTCGGGCCTCATGGCGGGCGGCGCGAGGATCGAGTTTCACGGCTGCGCTGTCGCAGACACTCCACGAGGTGAGCTGTTCCTGGCGAGGTGCGCGTGGTTCATGCTTCGCGCTCGCGGCGGGCTAGCCAGGGGGTGGACCGAAGTGAGTCTCGCAACGCACGCTGTGGTCGGCGACATGCTCGGAACGGTTCCCTGGCACATGGGCCACGAAGTGCGCGCACGCGTGTCACCGGGAGGCCACGTCAGGCTCGAGGGAGAGCGCTATCTGAACGTCGAGAGCGCGTCCCGCGCGCTGGCCGCACTTCGGCGCGACGCCAGGCGAGCGCTCGGCCGCGGGGAGACTCGGCGCCACGCCACGACCGTGCTCGAGCAGACGGCTTCTCTCGAGGGAACCCTACGCGGCTCTCCATCGTTCACGGCACTCCACCGCGTATGGGACAGAGTTCAGATGTTCCGCGCCTTCGTTCCCGCTCGGACGGTCCCGGGGCAGCTTCCGCGGCGCTGATCTAGTGTCTCGCGTCGTCGGCCTTGCCTGTGAGATCGTCGTCGGTGCCGAACTCGCCGTCGAAACCGGCGCTGGTCGCGAGCGCATACCCTTCGCCACACTCCAGCCGGAAGCGGCGACCAGCGATGTCGCTGGTCGACTCGACCGTGAACCACTCCTCGGCCACCAGCTCATCGAGGTCGGGGCAGCGCCCCGTTTGGTTCCGAATCGTGTGGGCGATGACTGCAACTCGATGGGCGCTCTGCCGAACTTCCCATGTCTCCTCGCCCGACCACCCGTCAGTGGGGTCGGCGCGGTAGCAAGCCGCCGTCCCCAACGCGAAGGCTACGAGCGCGGACAGATAGCCCCCAGCCCTCCGTCGTCTGAGCCGCCCGTGCACGCGTAGAGAATACGCGGCGCAGGCGAAACGTCCACGCCACGTGTTCCGTTCGGTATCGCGGGCACGCCTCCCCTCGAGGGCCACCAGGACGCGTCCACGCCTACCGGCACCGCGCGCAGCGCCGCTTGCCGAAGAGGTTCATGGCTTCCTCGACGGCGCGGCGCGGTACGCGGTGGGCGTCGTCTCGTGCCAGCGGCGGAAGGCGCGGTGGAACGAGGCCTGCTCCGTGTAGCCGAGCAGGTACGCGATCTCGCTCAGCGACAGCTCGGGGCGGGCGAGGTAGCGCTCGGCCAGGTCGCGGCGGGTGGTGTCGAGCACCTCGGCGAAGGTGACGCCGTGGCGCGCGAGGCGGCGCTGGAGGGTGCGCTGCCCGAGGCCGAGCTGCTTGGCGATGCCGCCCGCGGTCACCGTTCCCTGCACGAGCTCGCCCTGGATGGCTTCGCGGACCTCCCGCAGGAGCGGCGCCTCGTCTTCTTCGCCGGGCGCCGCGCGCTCGAGCACGCCGCGGAGGTAGTCGGCGAGCTCCGGGTCGGCGCTGGTGATCGGCGCGGCCAGGATCGAGGCGTCGAGCACGAGGGTGGCGGCGTCCGCGCCGAGCTCGATCGGCGCGCCGACGAGCGGCTCGAAGCGCGCCCGCTCGAGGTCCGACATCGCGTCGCGCCGGCTGTGCATGCGCAGCACCTTCGGCGAGCCGCCGCCCAGACGCAGCAGCCGCACGGCGATGAACATCGTGTAGTCCGAGACGAGTCGGCTCCCGAGGCAGGTCGCGCCGAAGCGGTCCTCGCGGATGGTCAGCGCGTCTCCGTCGATCGAGGTGTCGTAGCGCGCGGTCCGGTTGGTGAGGTGCTGGTAGCGCTGGTGGCAGACGAGCGCTGCGCCGACCGTGGGGGCGGTCTTGCAGGCCAGCCCCACCACCCCGAGGCTCGAGAGCGTGTGCAGCTCGGTCGCCGCGACGATGAAGTCGGCGAAGCCGGTGCGCCCGTACATCAGCTCCATGTGCCGGTAGGTCGACGTGCCGCTCACCGTGGCGCCGTCGGTCTCGAGCGCCTCCCGCCGCCAGCCCAGCTCCTCCGCCAGCTCGGCCTCGGTCGCGCCGAAGCGCAGCGAGGCCTCGAACGCCGGCCGGACGTTGGAGACGTCGATGTCACGTTCGGACAAGGGAATGTCAGGCTCGGCCACTGAGCGCGGCCCGGTCAAGTCGCAGAGTCTCCCCATGACGATTCGACGACCTCACCTCGCCCCCCGCGAGCTCTCGCTGTTCCGAGCGCTCTTCGTGACCGCCGCGCTCTGGAACCTGGCCGGCGGGATCATCGGCTACCTGAACCCCGCCCTCGCCTTCGAGCTGCTCTTCGACCGCGCGCTCACCGACCCGCTCTACACGGCCATCTACCGCGGCGCCTGCGGCACGACCCTCGTCTACTTCATCGGCTACCTCGTCGTCGCCTACGACCCGGTGAAGCACACGGGCATCGTGCTCGTCGGCGGGATCGGCAAGATCGGCTTCGCCCTCAACCTCCTCCAGCTCCACCTGGCCGGGATCGCGAACGCGAGCGCCTACGTCGTCATCGTCGGGGACGCCTTCTTCTTCGCGCTCTTCCTCTACTACTTCGCGCGGCTGTTCCTCACGAGGCAGCGCCCCCTCGGAGAGGGACGAGGCGGGGCGGCTCACCCCTCGAGCGCGTAAGCCTCGCGCAGCGCCGCGGTCTCGAGGGCCAGGCGCCGCTCCTCCGGGTCGCGGCAGAGCTCCGCGGCGGCGCGCGTGCGGAGCGCCGCGAGGCGCAGGTTGCCGAGCGCCTCCTCGATGTCCGCGAGCGTGAGCAGCTCGTCGCGCACCAGGTCTGGGCCCACGAAGTCCGTCACCTGCGAGAGCAGATCGCAGACCTCCCTGCGCAGCGCGGCCTCCTCCGCCCTCGTCCCCTCGCGGGATGCGTACCGCGCCCTCGCCGACAGCTCGAAGGTGCGACTCGCGGTGTCGAGCGGCTCGGGAATGGAGAGCGGCGCGTCGGCGAGCCAGCCGACGAGTGCCCGCTCCCACGAGACCCAGGCCGCGCGCCATCGGGTCTCGTGCCCCGCGAGAAACTCGAGGGACGCGCGCGGCGCCGCCCCCGCCGCGGCGCTCACGACGTCCTGCGCCAGCTCCCGCACGAGTCGCGACAGCAGCCGGCGAACGCTCTCCTCCTCGAGCTCCGCGTCCGCGAAGTCAACGTCGTACAGCCCGGACTCCAGGCGCCGCGTGAAGGACGCCTCCAGGACCCTCCCCTCCGGGGTCGTGCGCGCCCCCGAGCGGGACAGCGCGGCCCGCCACTCCTCGAGATGCAGCTCCGCCGAGGCGTTGGACATCCAGACGCGCTCGTCGCCCTTGCGGAAACAAGAGGACACGGCGCGAGCCTACACCCGGCCTCGTGTGCAGGGCTCGTCGCGTCGGGAGCGTTCCTTCCTGGGGAGGCTCGGTGGGGAGACGCGAGAGCCGCGCCTGACGTTCAGTCGCCGATGCCGGCGCGCGGGACCTCGAACGCGGCGTTGTGCACGTAGGTGGGCCCGCTGCTCGACACGTTCGCGCCGCCGTCGATGACGTGGACCGTGGACACGTCGACCGAGACGGTCGTGAAGGCGACGAAGCGCGCGCCGCGCGGGAGCTGCCCCCAGCCGACGGCGCGGTAGCCCGCCCAGTCCTCGACGGTCGGATGGAGCGGGTCACCGCCGGAGGCGCCGGCGCCGAACTCGGTGACCGTGTTCGAGAAGACGAGGTCTGCCATGTAGTGGGTGCTCTGGTAGGTGCTCGGGCCCAGCATCCGGTTCGTCCCGGTCAGGTCCATCGCGAGGCGCCAGCGCAGCTCGACGACCTCCTCGGTCGAGCCCTCCGGCGGGCAGTAGACGTCGACTCGGACGTCGGTGGGCACGAGCTCGCAGCGGAGCTCACGCGTGCTCTCGACCCACGCCGGCAGGCCCGCCTCGCAGCGCTCGCGGGTCGCGGCGTCGTCGAAGGCGAGCGACTGGCAGAGCGTCCAGTCGCTCAGGCCGCGCCCGTCGAGCTCGGCCTCGACACAGCGCGACTCGTCGAGGCAATCGGGGTCCTCGCAGCCCGCGCGGCCGTCCCCGTCCTCATCGAGCTCGGTCGAGCAGTCCTCGACCGGCCGCGCCGCGTCAGGCGCACGTGCGTCCACGCCGCCTCCGCTGTCCGTCGGCGCGACGGAGCTGTCGGTGATGGACGCGTCACCCTGGCGCGCGACGGACGCATCGGTCCCTGGACGCACCTCGTCGTCGCTGCACGCGACGAGGAGGAGCGCGACGAGAATCGTCTCCCTCATGGCCGGTGGGTTGAGCGCCGGCGTGGAACATTCACCGGCGCGCGGAGACGGGCGCGCTCAGGCGCGGACGAGCGCGGCGTGGATCGCGTGGATGCGGTCGAACGACGGGACGCGCGCCGGCCCGGTGACCTGGCGATAGGCCATGCGCATCTGCAAGGCGCAGCGCTCGGGGGCCATGCCGCCCCTCGCTTCAGCACGCCCCGAGAGACTCCGGGGGGGTACGAGTCGAAGCACGTGCCGAAGCTGGGCTTGAGCCTTGACGCGCTAGCCCGACAGACGTGACAGTAGAGCGGGGGAAACGTGGACAAGCCTGCGAAGCAGAGTCGTCCGTGCGCGGGAGACGTGGGTTCCACGGCTGTCTTCCACCTCTGCGACACTTGCGGCAACCGCGTGCGCGCCGGGGACTTCGAGTTGCACTCACGGAGGTTGCACAGCGGACAAGCCTCCTTCGACCCGCGAAACTCGAAGCGTTGGTCGGACACGGTCCGACTAGCCAAGCCTTCTCAGCCGAAGAAGACCAAACGAAAGGCGGATCCAACCGCAAGCCGCGGCCCATCTGCGATGGAGCGCGCTCGAGTAGTAGACGTCGCGACGAGGCCGCCGCCAGATCCGTCGGAAGCCGGAGTGCACGAACCGAACCGCAGAAGGGAGCCCGACGGGCACGCGCCGACGGCCGAGAGAATGAGCCGCACGACGTGCTCGTGCACGGGGGCGAACGAGAACTGCCCTCGGTGCTTCGGACGCGGCTACGTCGACACTGAGCTGTCGCCGAGAGCGAATCGGCTGCCGCAAGCTAGCCCTCTGCTCCCAGTCGACGTTCCCAACCCACCTCGGCCCACGAAGAGGAAGGAGAAGAATAAGAAGAAGAACCGAGAACCCGTTCGCTCCGCCCGAGGTCGAGCGACGTGTCCACACTGCTCCGCCACGGTGAACCAGAAGAACTTGCGCCATCACGTGGCGAAAGTGCACGGCGGCGTTCTGGTGCTCCACGGGCAATGCAGGACGATGCGGGAGTGCCCCGTCTGTCACCTCAAGATTCGGGCGGATCGCATTAGCACACACCTAGCCCGACATTCGGCAGCAACTAGAGTCGCACTGCCAGCACGAAAGGCGAGCGGCGAGTTGGTCAGCTGCCCTGACTGCGCTGCCAGCGTGCGAAAGGACCGTCTCGCTAAGCACAGGAAGAAGGTTCACGTCACCACGAGCGGTGCTGCCCGCACCTCCGTCGGCCGCCGACGCAAGAAGCAGGAACGCAAGGTACGCGGCCAGCGCGGAGAAACGTCCCGTTCCAAGACCGCGAGGCTTCCGGAGCCGGGCCCCGGCAGCGGGACCATCAGATGCCGGACGTGCCAGACCCTCATGACCGTTCGCGCATATCGGATCCACGACTGCGATGAAGGAGGGGACGCGCTGGACGTTGCGGTGTCCGGGGGCGCATTCGAGTCGAACCGTCGCCGACACTAGGCGCCGGCGAGTGGTCCAGCGGACGCCGCCGCCACCCTCGCCAGCCCTCGGATCCGCCCGCGCATCAAGCTGCGCTTCGCCAGCCGCTGCTCGCCGCAGCAAGGAGGTTCGACTCCCATGGACATGATGGAGGAGCCGCAGCGGATGGCGGCGTTGGCCCACGCTCACGCCCGCACGATCAGTGAGCAGCGCGCACGAGTCGGCCACTAATACACCAACGACGAGATCGGGCAGGCCGGGTGACCTGGCGATAAGCCAGGCGCAGTGGTCGGGACCCATGCCCCAATGCCAGGGTCGACCACGCCGCCGATCGGCCCTTCCACGGGGCCAGGAGGTTACGCGCGATGTGGGACCTACATCGCCAGCGCTCCTAGGGCGTCACCGAGCGCCGACATGGGCCGCTCGATCGAGTAGCGCGCGAAGCCGGAGGTGTGACTCGAAGTCCGCGCGACGGGTCGCCTCGTCCGGCCAGCCCGGTCGGCTGGCCTTGGTCGCCTCGTACAACTCGATCGCGATCCGGACCTTTTCGTGGACGGGCATCCGGGCGCGTGGCCCGCGTGCCAGCCGCTCGGGAGCCCCCCAGTCCCGGGCGGCGTAGGCGCGGAGTTGTTCGGGGTCGATTCGGTCCATCGAGGAGATCGTAGCAGCCCAAGCCGACATCGGGAGTGCGGCGACGCGGGCGCGTCGAGAGGGCGGAGTCGAGGGCGGAGTGGAGTGCCGGTCAGCGCAAGGGGAGCAGCCGGTACAGCTCGTCGACGAGCGCGCGGCAGGCGTCCGGGTCCGACCGGTCCTCGCCGCCCCAGCGCCGGCTCCGGACGTAGTAGAGGAGGAAGTGCGCCTCACGCGGTCCGTACAGCCCGTCGCGCGCCGCCTCGACCATCGCGCGGAGGACGCGCTCCGTCCCGTGCGCGTGCGAGGCGAGCAGGAGCGCGCTCTCGCCGCCGTAGCCGATGCGCGCGGCGGCCCGGACGAGCGCCCGGAGGTACACCGCCGGGAACTGACGCCGGTGCTGGAGCACGGCCAGGGCGAACGCGGCGCGCCGCGTCGGCTCCGGGCCGAGCTCGTCGAGCGCGGCGTTCGTCCACTCGGCCACGGGCCCCCGCGCCGGCAGCGCCGTCGCCGCCCGGCCGAGCAGCTTTCGCAGGTCCGCGTGCAGCCGGTCGAGCTGGGCCGGCGCGCCTTCGTGCCAGCTCGCGTACACCGCCGCGACGCGCTCGCCGAGGGCGTGGAGCTCCTGCTCGTACGCGAGCCAGGTCTCGAGCGAGGTGGTCATGCCCGCGGCGCAGCCTACCTCACCTCGGGCCGTCGCCGTCGTTTGCTATGATCGCCCGATGATCTCGGACGCCGCGGCGCGGGGGACCGCTGTCTCTCGTTCACCTTCGAGCTACGGTGCGGCTCCGTGGACGTGATCGCCAGCGCCGGTGACTACGCGATCGAGCGCCGGGCCGAGGGCGGCGTGGACGCGTACGGGCTGCGTCAGGGCGGCGCCCCGCTCGACTGGCCTGACTTCGCGCGCGGGCTGCGCGAGGAGGCCGAGGTCCGCGCGCTGCTCACGCGGGCGCTCCGCGACGCCCCCGCGGAGGCGTACTTCTGGGAGTGCTGCCCCTGGCGGGCCGCGGCGCCCGAGCCTCGGCTCGAATTCGTCCTCGTGCCGACCTCGGCGTTCGCCTCTGGCCGCGCGCGCCCCGACGCCTTCCGCGAGCACTTCGGCCAGGGCGAGGTCGCGCGCTTCGACAGCCTCCGCGGGGACGCGCGCCTCGTCGCGCCCTCCCCCACCGGCCGCGAGGACGCCGCCCTGCACCTCGCGCGCTTCGTGCGCCAGGCGCCGCCCGAGCGCGTCGACGCGCTGTGGGTCGCGGTCGGCGAAGAGATCGCCGAGTGGAGGCGCGCGGCGCGGGGCGATCTGTGGCTGAGCACGTCGGGCCTCGGCGTCCCGTGGCTGCACGTCCGTCTCGACTCGAGGCCCAAGTACTACACGCACGCCGCCTACCGCTGACCGCACGTCACGGGCGCGGCGGGAACCACCTCGTCATCTGCCAGCGCCCACCGACGCACTGGGTGATGCCCGCGCAGTCCCGGCACTCCAGCGAGCGGGGCGCGCGGCATCGCATGCGGCGCGCCCGCTCCGTCAGCGGGCAACCGTCGGGCGCGTAGTCCGGCGGGTGCGTCGGCGCCGCGAGCCAGGCCGGCGGCTCGGGGCGCCGGGCCATCCCGCCCGGGCAGCCCATCGAGGGAACGCGGCACGCCAAGGTGACCCCGCCCTCCTCCTCGTAGGCGCACTCGAGCGGCGTCCGCTGTAGCACGCAGTCGATGGGGAGCGCGCGCGCCTCGGCGAGGGTCGGCGGGCACTCGGTGACGGGCGTGTAGGCGACGCACAGCTGCCCCCGCGGGTCGTAGACGCACGCGGGATCCTGGAGCGAGCAGCCATCCTCGCCCGGGGCCGCGGCGCCTGGAACCAGGCGGTCGCACGCGTCGACGACCTCACGGCACCCGACGTGGAGCTCCATCACGCACCCCTGCTCCCGGCGGCAGTCGGCCGCGGCGCGGCGGGCGCAAGGGGGCTCTTCGGGCGGCTCCTCGTCCGGCGGCGGCGGCTCCTCGGGCTCGGGTACGGCGTCGGCGCTCCCGCTCGCCACCGGCCCCGGCGCCACCTCGGCGGGTCGAGCCGAGGTGGACGAGCACGCCAGGGCGAGCGCGGAGGCGAGGAGGCAGCGAGACACCGTGGTCAGCATGGACATCGAGACGATCCAGGTCGGAGGATGTTCTACACGACGCCGAGCGCCCTCGTGCTCTCGTTCTGCGCGCGGACGACGGCATGGAGGAGCGCTCGTTGACGGCCGGACGGTGAGCGTCCAGGCTCGCCGCATGGAGTCGGGCGTGGACTGGGGGCTGTACCCGAGCGTGGTTCTGGGCTCGGCCGCGGCGGGGGTGGCGATCCTCTGGCTGGTGGGCGGGTACTACCACCTCCGGTACTACGTGCTCCGGCGGGGAGAGCCGGAGACGTGGAAGTGCCAACCGAAGCGCTTCCCGAGCGCCAAGATGCAGCGCAAGGCGATGCGCCTCGCGACCGGGAACCTGGTGCTCGCCGGGCTGGTGAGCGGGCACCTCGTGTTCGCGATCACCCAGGGCCTCCCCACCCCCATCTACTTCGACGTCGAGGACTACGGCTGGCCCTGGACGATCGGCGGGACCGTGGTGCTCTTCTTCCTCGTCGACGGCGCCGCCTATTACGTCCACCGGCTCCTGCACCGGCCGGCGCTCTATCGCCGCTTCCACCACGTGCACCACAAGTGGGGCGCCCCATCACCGTGGGTGGTGACCGCGGTCCACCCCGCGGAGATGTTGATGCTGCAGGCGGGGACGCTCCTGCCGCTGTTCGTCATCCCCTTCCACTACGTGTCGGCCATCGCCGTGTTCGTCTACGTGCTGGTCTTCAACATCATCGATCACAGCGGCGTGCGGCTGTCGTCGATCTGGCCGTGGCAGGCGTCGACCTCCTACCACGACGACCACCACGTCCACTTCCACGTGAACTTCGGCCAGCACCTGATGATCTTCGACCGCCTCCACGGCACCCTCCGGCGCACCAACCGGCGCTACGGCAAGGGGGTGTTCGGGGGCAAGGGCGCCGAGGTCGAGGGCGCCGAGGTCGACGGCGACGGCCCGGACGACCCCGGGGACTTCGTCCGCTACTGACATGCCCTGGACCGCGCTGAGGAGCCCGCTCGAGCAGTGGGCGGTCATGCCATCCTTCCTGCTCGGGGAGCTGCTGTTCATCGGGCTCGCGACCGCCGCGCTGGTCCACGCCCTGCGCACCGAGCGCGCCCACCTGCTCGCCTGGTTGGGCGCGCTGGTGGCGGGCACCGCCAACGATCTGATCTTCATGGCGCTCCCGCTGGTCGACAACTTCTGGCACGCGCAGGCCACCGTGATGCTGACGCCACGGCTGCCGCTGTACATCCCCTGCCTCTACGTCTGCTTCCTCTACTACCCGACCGTCGCCGTCCGCCGAGGCGGCGCGCGTGGGCTGGCGGCCGGCGCGCTCACCGGGCTGTGCGCCGCGCTCTTCTACGCCCCGTTCGACATCGTCGGCGCCAAGCTCCTCTGGTGGACCTGGCACGACACCGACCTCCCGATCGCCGAGCGCATCCTGGGCGCGCCCGCCAGCAGCACGCTCTGGGTGCTCACCTTCGCCGGCTCGTTCGCCTGGCTGCTCGACCGCGCCCTCGCGCGCGACCCGAAGGTCTCTGCCCGCACCTTCGGCCTCGGCCTGCTGATGCTGGCCGGCCTCACCACCGTGGTGATGGTCCTGCAGATCACGCCCCTCCAGCAGCTCGACGGCGGCGCCCCGGGCTACGTCGCGCTGGCCACCGGGATCGTCGCCTACGCGGCCCTCGCGTGGCGTGGCCGCGCGCGGCTCTCCATCCCGGAGCCCCGGCCGACCGACCGCGTGGCCTGGATCGCGATCCTCGTCCACGCCGCCGTCCTCCTCACGATCGCGCTGAGCTTCGATCCCGCGACCCACCGCTCGACCGGCGTTCATCAGACGGTCGGCGAGTGCTACGTCGAGGCGCAGGACGTCACCGGGCTGACGCGGCACCTCTACCTCTGCGCGGACGACTACGACGAGGGCTTCAGCTTCGACTGCGCGGCCACGCCTGTCGACGGCGCGCGCTGGTACACGGTGTGCGGCCGCCCCCACGACGCGTTCGGGGCCTGGGCGACCGGCGTCGGCGCTCTCACCCTGGCGATCGCGCTCGTCTTCTCCCTCCTCTTCGGCCGCCTCAGTCCGCCCCGCGCCCGCTGAGCGAACGAGGAGTCGAGGCGCGGCGTGCGCAGCCCCGACTCGGAGCCCGAGACCCGATCCGCCGCTCGCGCGTCCCACGCGGCGATGGGACGTCTCTCGCTCACGGCCGCGCTCCTCGCGCTCTGGCTCGCTCCCACATCGACGCGCGCGCAGCCGCCGCCGGGAGCCGGGGACGCGACGGTGGAGCGCGAGGCCGTGCCCGAAGTCCAGGTCGAGGTCGAAGTCGAGGAGGACGAGCCGTACGACGGGCTCGAGGAGATGCCCGACTCGCTCGCGCCGCCGGACCCGCCCGCGCTGCTCGTGGCGCTCCCGTCCTGGCGGGAGACGCGGAGCGGGGCGCTGGGGATCGAGCTGGACGCGGGGCTCACCTCCGGCTCGTTCGTCGAGGGCGGCGGCGCGTGGCTGGGTGCCTCGGCCGCGGTGTCGCTGCACTTCCAGCTGGGCCAGTCCGACGCGGAGAGCCCGTTCGACGCGCTCTTCTTCGACGGCGCGGGGCTCGGCGTGCGCGCCCACGTGCTCTCGCGCGTCGACGACGCGGCTCACGACGGCAGCGGCGGGGTCGTCGCGATGATCGGCGGCGGGGTCACCCTGACGAACCGGATCGCCGGGACCGCGCTCCGCGTGCCCACCCTGCTCGGCGCGATCCTCCCGGAGACCGGCGCCGTGTTCCGCAGCGACGGGCCCACGTCGGCCTACTTCGGCTGGGCGCTGCCGCTGTCGCTCCTCGTCGCCGAGCACCTCGCCCTCGACGTGCGGCCGCGCGTGCTGCTGACGTTCCCGGAGGCCGGCGCGGCCGGGCAGGCGGACGTGTTCGTCGGCGTGTCGGTGGGGCTGGTCGCGGCGCAGCTCGGGGCGGAGCTCCCCCCGCTGAGGCCGGGGAGCTGGCTCCCCATCTGACCGAGATGCGCCTTTTTCAGGGCAGGCTTGGGTTCCGCCGGGCCCTCCTTCTAGTGGAGGACGGCTGCTCGGAGTTCTCGAACATTACCGGACTCACCCAGACGATTCCCGAAGGCGAACATCGCCGCCACACGCAGTCGGGGGGGGTCAGAACGCGAGAGCCTTACCGCGAAGCAAGGCCGCGAAGTCGTCCGCCAGCCGGCCGCGGAACGCCACGCCGTCAGGCGTCGAGATGACGGCGTCCATCGTGCAGAGGAGCAGCTCGTCTCGCGCCTCCAACGAGAGGGCGCGGAGGGCCGGCTTCACGGGCTGCAGCTGACGACCGGCGAGCTTGCTGAGGCCGGAGTCGGCCAAGCTCGCGACCCAGAGCTCTCCCTGCCAGTGGGCCAGGCCTCCGACTGGCTCCCCGTCGTCGTACACCGCGGTCCAACCGTGAAGGCTGCCCTGATAGAGCGCACCGTCGGGTGACCCCGCGTAGCTCTCCTCGTCGCTGACGACGTGAACACTGCCCAGGGTGATCTCCTGGGAGACCCCGCCCATCCGCGTCCAGCGGGTTCCGTTCCAGATGGCGACGAGCCCCTTCTCGCCGACCGCCAGGATGGCGTCCGCGCGAAGGCCGTGCATCGCGATCACACGCTCCTCCAAGGGCGGAAGCTCGCGCCAGTCTCGACCGCTCCAGCCGAAGACCGCGGGGCGGGCATCAGGAGCCAGGCCCCAGGCGAAGACGTGCTCGTCCGACAGCCCCCAGACGCCCATGACGGTAGCGTTCACGGAGTCGGTGACCCAGTTGCCGGCCACCTCCGACGACGCGCCGGGGGGCAGACGATGAACGGCGCCGTTGGCGTCGGAGAGGAACGCCGCGCCCGTCGGAGAGGTCCACAGTCCGGTGTACCAGCCGCGCTTGAAGAAGACGGTCTCGGTCTGCGCCGCGGTCTGGCGGACCAGCCACGACTCGCCGTCGGGCGGCCGAAACCCCCAGGCCTCTCGGAACCGCTGCGCGACCACGAGGCAGTCTTCGCAGCTCGCGCCGCTGGCTCGGCTGAACGTCGCGCCGATGTCGTCTTCGTTCTCGGGATCCATGGTGCTCCTCGGGAGACGTGAGTCTCGCCCGGCCCCGCTTCGGTGTGGGGCACGTTCTCATCTTCGTAGCAGGCCGCGCAGGGCGCGTTGCGCTCTTCGCCGCCGTCGGTCCGCCGCCCCTGCTCCGGGAGGGAGCTGGCTCCCCATCCGAGAACGGTTTCTGCCGGGGAGCCGGTGGAGGTGAGTCTCGAGCTCGTCCCGGAGCGGTGGATTTGCGTCGAGCCCAGACCGCACGCTCATGCGCTCGGTGCTCGGCGCCACGCTCTACGTCTCCAAGGCCCTTGAATACGGAGCGGACTGGTCGAGACGCACGACCTCGCGTCTTTCGAGACCCTCCCGGACATCCATCTCTACGAGGCGCTGGGCGGCAACCCGCCTCTCTGGCGCTGAGCCCCGCCTGTTCGCTCGCTCGGCCGAGCGCGCCGAGCGCCTCCGACATCCCGCCCCGAGCGAGCTCCTCGACCGCACGCGCGCTCTCCGTACGTCGTGACCGAGCCGCGAACGGGGCGGGGCGGAACGATGCCGGAGATGCCCGACTCGTCCGCGCCGCCGGAGCCCGACAATCTAGTTGAGGCCCGTATAGGCAGCGAAACCGTCCACGAACGTGGCCTGGAACTGCGCGCCGTCCACCGTGTCGACGACCATCTGCGGAGCGGTGATGAGCAGGCGGTCTTCGGTGGTGTCGAGGGTGCGCGCGAAGACGTTGGGCTTGACCGGGACCAGCTCGTCGCCGTCGAGCGCGTGCAACCCGAAGACGCCAGACGCCACCCAGACGCGGTCGCGAAACCGCCGGATGGAATGGACCATGTGGTCGACTTCGGCTCTCAGGCTCCACCCGTAGACCGTGCCCTCGAGGATCTCGCCGCCGAGGCCGCAGGCGCACGATCATCTCGCCTCTCCCGCCTCGTCGACCGCCGGAACCGGCTCCACACCCCGGTCGCGCGCCAGTTGGTTCGAGGCATCTCCTTCCGCGTGCGTCGGCGTGTGACAGCTCCAACACCGCGGAACTCGTTTGGGTATCGAAGCCAACCTACTCCGCGCCATCGGCGTCGAGAATCGCGACCGTGGCGCCATCGTCGGGGTCCGGGTCGCCGGCACCGCGCTCCGCGTGCCCACCCTGCTCGGCGCGATCGTCCCGGAGACCGGCGCCGTCCGGAGGCCGGCGCGGCCGGGCAGGCGGACGTGTTCGTCGGCGTGTCGGTGGGGCTGGTCGCGGCGTAGCTCGGGGCGGAGCTCCCCCCCGCTGAGGCCGGGGAGCTGGCTCCCCCTCTGAGGCGCGGAGGGCGCGCTGCGTCCTTACTTCACTCCCCCCTGCGCAGTTCGCTATCGTTCCCGCGTGACCGGACGAAACCTCAGCTTGGTGTGTCTTCTCGCTCTCGCCCTGACCGGCTGCCCCGAGACCGTGTCGTGCCCGGACGGCTTCGCCATGCCGGACGGGGAGGACGAGTGCGTGCCCCTGGACGGCACGGACGCGGGGCCACGCGACGCCGAGCCCGACGCGGCCGGGCCTTGCCCCACGGCCTGCACCGGGATGCGGCCGGTCTGCGACGAGGAGAACGGAGTCTGCGTGCAGTGCGACGCGGAGGACGACTCCGCGTGCACCGGGGACACGCCCATCTGTGACGTCGCCGACAACGTCTGCGTGGGCTGCATGGGGGACGGCGACTGCTCGGATCCGACCGCCGCGCGCTGCGTGTCCGGGACGTGCGTCGGCTGCAACGACTCCGGGCAGTGCGAAGGCATCGAGGGGCTGGGCGTCTGCGAGCCGGGGGCGGGCACCTGCGTGCAGTGCACGGAGCTGGACGACTCGGCGTGCGGCGGCAACCCGTGCACGAGCGAGAACACCTGCTCCGACTACGGCACCACGCAGGAGACGTGCGAGCCGTGCGACACGGACGCGAACTGCGGGACCGCCGACCACTACTGCGTCCCGATGCGCTACGACGGGATGGACCGTCCCGGCGGCTACTGCCTGAAGGACGGCGCCGCCGCGGGCGGCTGCCAGCGGCCGTTCACGGTGCCGCTGAGCGGGCGCACGAGCCTGTCCGGGGAGACCGGGCTGCGGTACTGCGGCGTCAACGAGACGAACGCGACGTGCGAGGCGGTGCGCGCCCTGCTCGCCGACGAGTCGTGCAGCACCGACGCCGACTGCCCCGAGGGCGGGCTCTGCCGCACGGTGGGCCTCACCCCGGATCGCTGCACGTACCGGTGCGCGGGCGCGTCCGAGTGCCTCCAGGACCCGACCGCGGGATCGACCTGCAACGAGGGCACGCCGCCCTCGGGCACCGACTACTGCGGCGGCTGATCAGCGCGCGATCGCGCGGGCCAGGCGCTCCACCGCCGCGCGCAGCTGCGCCAGCGTGCGGACCGAGGCGGCGAAGGTGCAGTGGGGCAGGTAGCGCTCCATCTCGCTGTCGCCGAAGCCCCAGCTGTTGCGCGGCTCGGGGTTCAGCCAGACCACCCGGGCGGCGCGGCGGCGGATGGACTCGAGCGCCTCGACGTTGGGGTCGAGGTGGTTGCTCCGGCCGTCGCCCAGGATGACCACCGTGGTGCGCCGGTCCACGAGCGCCAGGTGGCGGTCCGCGAACTGGCCGAGCACCCGGCCGTAGTCGCTGTTGGCGCCCACCGGGACGGCGTCGCCGCCGAAGGCGAGCGCGGTGGCCTCCTCGATGGGGCGGCTGTCGAAGAGGTGCGTGCACTCGCCCACGTCCCGCACGAAGACGAAGCTCCGGGTGCGGCGGAAGGCCTCCTGCATGGCGTAGACGAGCACCAGCAGGAAGCGCGCGGCGGCGCGCACGCTGTCGCTGACGTCGCAGAGCACGACGAGCTTGGGGCGGTCGCGGCGGCGGCGGCGGAAGACGGGCTCGAAGGGGACGCCGAAGGTGCCCTGGGCGGCGCGCACGGTGGCCCGCACGTCGAGGCGGCCGCGACGCGCGCGGCGGCGCTGGCGCTCGAGCCGGTCGCGGAGCACGTGGCCCAGGCGCTGGACCTCCGCGGTGACCTGGCGCAGCTCGTCGGCGTCGAGGCGGGCGAGGGCCTCGCGCTCCAGCCGCTCGGCGCGGCCCCGGGCCAGCCGGTCGGGGTTCCGGTTCTCGAAGTCTTCGCGCACGCGGGCGCGCACCCGGCGGCGCAGGGTCTCGAGGGCCCGGCTGAGCGCCTCGGCGACGGCGCTGCCGCCCCGCCCCTCGGCCGCGAGCATCGCGCGGAGCTCGCCCGCCTGCGCCTCGAGCGCGTCGAGGTCGAGCGCGTCGAGGACCCGCAGCGAGTAGAGCCCGACCTGCATCGCGCTCTGCATGTCCGAGACGCGCGCCCGGCGCATGGCCCGCTCCACCGCCTGCTCGAGCTCGGCGTCGCCTCGGAGCAGCGCGGCCAGGCCTGCGCCCCCGCCGCTGCCGTCGCCGCCGCCGGCCTCGAGGCGCTGCAGCACGTCGGCCAGGGTCTCCTCGTCGACGCCCTCGGCGCGCAGCTGCTCGAGCGGCGCCGGGCTGGAGAGCGGCGAACGCTGGAAGAAGCCGTCGAAGATCCGGTCGAAGGTGGCCCGGTCCTCCTCGCGCTTGCACAGGGTCGAGGCGAGCGCGGCCCGCAGGTCGTCGCGCCGGGCGAGGCCCACCGTCATGGCCGCGCGCTGGGCGTCGAGCGACTCCGCGGTGCCGATGCGGAGCCCCGCCTTGCGCGCGACGCTCACGAGGTCGAGCACGACCGCGTCGAGGCCGGGGCTCACGGGGTGGGCTGGGCCAGGAGCTGCTGCACGAGCGCGTCCACCCGGGCCATGCGCGCCCGGTCGACGCCGACCATGACCTCGGCGACGTCGCCGTCTCGGCCGAGGATGACGAGGGTCGGGATGCCGCGGATGCCGTAGGCGCGCATGGTGCCGCCCTGGTCGCGCGCGATGGTGTAGCCCACCGGCTGCGCGTGGAGGTGCTGGCGGATGGCGCGCTCGGGCTCGGGCGACATGCCGACGACGGTGAGGCCCCGGCGGCCGTCGCGCCGCTGCATGTCGTCGAGGATGGGCATGACCGCGCGGCACGGGCCGCACCACGTCGCCCAGAAGTCGAGCACGACGACCTGTCCGCGCAGCTGGTCGAGGGTCAGGCCCCCGCTGCCGCTGATGCGCTCGAGCGCGAGGGGCGGGGGCGGCTGCCCGATGGTCAACGGGCCGACGCGGCGGCCGCCCGGCGGGTTGTCGGGGCGCGCCGAGGCCGGGGGCGCGAGCGCCAGCACGAGCAGACAGAGCGGCGTCAGGAGCAGCAGACGTCGAGTCACTGCCGCTCAAGGTAACAGCGTTCGAGACGCGGCGCCCTCAGCTCGGGGCTTCGTGGTCGGCGGCGGCGGGGGCGAGCTTGCGGAAGCTGACGGCGAGGATGCGGCCGTCGTCGAGGCCGACGAGGGAGCCGTACCGGCACTTCTCGGCCAGGGTGCCGACGCCGACCGAGCCGTCGCGGCGCTGGAAGGTGACGCGCTGGCCCTCCGAGAGGGAGGCGTGCACCCGGGCGTCGGAGGCGACGTCGTCGAGGTCGGGCACGAGGCCGCCCGCCGAGCGGCAGTCGGCGAGGGCCACGCGCTGGATGCGGCCGGGGCCGACCCAGAGATCGCGCTCGGTGGGGGTGGAGTGGATGACGAGGCCGATCCGGCGGCCCTCGGGACCGGGCACGTCGAGCGACTCGCCGACGTGGCGCGCCGAGACCCAGGCGCCGCCGAGCTTGGCGCGCGCGTCCTCGAGCGTGGGCGGCCCGCCGGACTCGAGCGCGCCCCAGAGGCCCCCGAGCACGGGGAGGTTCGGTCGGTCGCCCTCGCGTGCCATCGTCTCTACGGTGTGGAGGCGGAGAGCCGGCCCGTCAATCCTCGACCTGACCCTCGAGGAGCCCCTCGAGGTCGGGCTGCGGCTCGGCGAACTCGACGGCCATGCGGTAGCGCCACGGGCCCTCGGGATCCGAGGTGGCCTCGACCCGGAGCACCTTCGCCCGGACCGCGCGCTCCCGCTCGTCGGCGGCCGCCATCTTGAAGCGCAGCGTGACCTCGTCCCCGACCTGCAGGCTGCCGGGGCACGCCATGAGCAGCCCGGAGGCGCTGACGTCGTAGCTGATGGCGGTGCCCTCTTGCCCCTCGTCGGTGACGACGGTCAGCGGGAACCAGACGCGGTAGCGCTCGTTCGCGCGGCGTTCCATCGCCGACCAGAGTACGCGGGGCGAGGCCGCGTCCGCAACGTTCTGGCTCCAGTTGGGGGCTGACATTCGCGCGACGCGCCCCAAGATGAGAACCGTTCTCGACGCGAAAGGGTTCTCGATGTCCATCTCGTCCATGAAGGGCGCCCTCGCGCGCGCCGCCGGCCACGCGGCCTCGGTCACGCAGGTGGAGGCGCTGTCTCCGCGGGTGATCCGCGTCTGGGTCGAAGGCGCCGCCCTGCGTCGCGCCCGCTTCGCCCCGGGCGACAAGGTGAAGATCCACGTCGGGGACGGGGCGCTCCGCAGCTACACGCCGGCCTCGGTCGACGCGGCCGCGGGCGTCATGAGCCTGGTCCTCCACGCCCACGGAGACAGCCCCGGGAGCGCGTGGGCCCGCGGGCTGGCGGCCGGCGACGCGATCCACTTCCTGGGCCCGGCCTCGAGCATGACCGGGCCGGGGCCCGAGGTGCGCTGGGCGGCGTTCTACGGCGACGAGACGGCGATCGGGCTGGCCGAGGCGATCGCGGCGGCGCTCCCGAGCGGGGTGCGGCTGCGCGGCGCGATCGAGGTGGCGCCCGAGGACGCCGCTTCGGTCGCGCACCTCGGCGCCGACACGGAGCTCGAGCCCGTGCAGCGCGCCGAGACCCACGGGCCGGCGCTGCGCGCGCACCTCGAGCGGCTGGAGGTGCCCGCGGGCGGCCGGGTCTTCCTCTCCGGAGAGGCTGGCTCGGTGCTCGCTCTGCGCGCGGCGCTCCTCGAGCGGGGCGTGCCGCGCGCGAGCCTGCACATCAAGCCCTACTGGAGCCTGCGCGGGAAGGCGCACCGCAAGGAGCTCGAGCGCACGGTGCTGCGCACGTAGGGCGCGTAGGGCGCGGAGGGCGCGGCTGGCGAACCGGCGCGGCTCGGCGCAAGGTCCCCGGCGGTGCGCGCGTGGTGGTGTGTGGTCTGGTCGCTGACGGTCGCCTTCGGGTGCGGCGGCGTCGAGCTGCGAGCGCGCACCAACCGGCCGCGCGTGGTCTCGCCCGACCAGCCGCTGCCGACCGAGGCGAACCGGAACGCGCCGCCGCCCACCCTGGCCGAGGCGGAGGATCTGCCGCCGATCGTGCTCTGGTGCTCTCAACCGGGCGGGCCCGCCTGCGCCGCCGCGCAGCAGGAGCTCGGCCTCGTGCCCTCCCCCACCCCGGAGGTGGCCGAGGACTTCCTCGTCGCCGCGCGCGACGGCGAGGACGACTGCGCCGACCCCGACCTCGGCCCGCTGCTCCAGCGCCTGACCGCGGCCCTCGGCATCGCCCCCGGCCAGCTCGCCGACCAGGGCGGCCAGATCCTCGACGCGTCGATGCTCGGCGACCTCTACTCCGGCCCCGGATGCACCCCGGTCGCCGCCCCCGGCGAGCCCCCGCTCAAGATCCACGTCGTCGACCGCCGCGGCGAGCCTCACTTCCTCGTCCGCGTCTGGGAGCTCGGCGAGACCTGAGCGCCGTCACTCCGCCAGCAGCGCGTCCCAGCTCGGCGCGTCCAGCGCGCGCTCCGTCCACCGCGCCAGCGCCCCCTCGTCCCCCGCCTCCAGCGCCTCGCGCTGAGAGGGCGACGGCGCGCCCAGGCGACGCTCGATCACACCGACGAGCTGGTTCACCGCCGCGCGGTGCGCCAGGCGACGGAGCCGCGCCTCGACCTCGCGCTCGATCCGCTGCGTCACCTCGCGCTCGACCCGCTCCGTGATCTCGCGCTCGACCCGCTCCGCGACCTCGCGCTCGACCCGCTGCGTCAACTCGCGCTCGACCCGCTCCGTGATCTCGCGCTCGACCCGCTCCGTGACCTCGCGCTCGATCCGCGGCGTGATTCGCCGGGTCACCCGCTTCTCGACCACTTCGTCGTACATCTCGTCGAGCGTCATGAGCTTCTCCATCGCCAGCGGGTCGAGGCGGACCGCCAGCTCTTCGATCAGATCGGTCTCGCCCGTGGATACGGTGCGAAGATAGCGCAGCAAGGTCGTGTATGCCTCCGGGCCGTCCTCGCTCCGGAGCAGCGACACGAAAAGATCGGACATCTGCCTGACCGACTCGAGGACCCCGTGGTCGCGCGCGAGCTTCATCGCCCACAGCGCGACGGTCGCGGTGGCCGGCAGGGCGCGCGCGCGCAGCGAGGGCACGTCGAGCTGCGTGAGGTCGTCGACCAGGTAGACGAGCCGTGGGACGAGCGCGTGGTCGCGGAGCGCCCCCGGGAGCTCGAGCAGGTCCGCCATGTCTCGTGGGGCGGTCCAGCGGCGCGGGGTTCTTGTCGTCCACGGGGCTGTCGGGACGGTGGTGCGTCGATCGGACTGACGGTCCCGAAAGAAAAGGTGGTCATCGGGCGGGGGCGGCCGCAAAGTCTGGCGGAATGGCTGCCGGCTCCGAGTCCATGGCCGCGCTCGACGCGGCCGACCCGCCCAGGCGCAAGCCGAACCGGAGCCTGCGGCGGCTGGCCCGGCTCGGGGAGGTGCTGCGCCCGCACAAGGGCCGCTTCGTGCTGGCCACGATCGCGCTCTTCACCGGCTCGAGCATCTCGCTGGTCTACCCGCAGGCGGTGCGCTTCGCGGTGGACGAGGGCGTGGTCGACGGCTCGCTCGCGCTGCTGAACTGGATCGCGCTCGGGCTGGTGGGGCTCTTCGTGGTGCAAGCCGGGCTGACCTGGGCGCGGCACTATCTGATGAGCTGGCTCGGGCAGCGCGCGGTGGCGGAGCTGCGAGAGCGGGTCTTCGGGCGGCTGCTCTCGCTGGAGCCGGGCTGGTTCCACACCCGGTCGACCGGTGAGCTGGTCGGGCGCCTCGCGAGCGACGTGGCGGTGGTCGAGGGCACGGTCGGGACCGACATCTCGATGTCGCTCCGCAACGCCATCCAGCTCTTCGGCGGGCTCGTGCTGCTCTTCATCGAGAACGCCAAGCTGACGCTCGTGATGCTGGCGGTGGTGCCGCCGCTCGCGGTGGGCGTGGTGCTGATCGGCCGCAAGATCCGGGAGCGGAGCCGCGCGGTGCAGGACCGGCTCGGCGAGGCGAGCGCGCGGGTGTCGGAGGCGATCGGCGCCATCGAGACGGTGCAGGCGTTCGGGCGCGAGGAGGACGAGGCGCGGCGCTACGCGGACGGCGTGGAGGCGGCGTTCGAGGCGGCGCGGCGGCTCGCCATCTGGCGCGGCGCGTTCATGGCGAGCGCGACCTTCGCCGGCTTCAGCGCCATCGCGCTCATCGTCTGGGTGGGCGGGCGCGCGGTCGCGGCCGGCGAGATGACCGGCGGCGACCTCGCGGCGTTCATGCTCTACACGACCATCGTCGCGGTCGCCCTCGGCAGCCTCGCGAACCTGTGGAGCTCGCTCCAGCGCGCGGCCGGCGCCACCGACCGGCTCTTCGAGGTCATCGACACGGTGCCGGAGATCCGCTCCCCCCGCGACGCCAAGGCGCTGCCCACCGGGCGCGGCGAGGTGCGCTTCGAGGGCGTCGAGCACCGCTACCCCGCGCGCCCCGACGTGGCGGTGTTGAAGCACGTCGACCTGGTGCTGAAGCCGGGCGAGACGGTGGCCCTGGTCGGCCGGAGCGGGGCGGGCAAGAGCACGCTCGCGCGCCTGGTGCCGCGCTTCTTCGACCCCGCGCGCGGCCGCGTGCGGCTCGACGGCCTGGACGTGCGCGAGGCCGACCTCGAGGAGCTGCGCCGCGCGATCGCGACCGTGTCCCAGGAGCCGGTGCTCTTCAGCGGGACGCTCGCCGAGAACATCGCCTACGGGCGGCCGGACGCGACGATGGAGGAGATCGAGCGGGCGGCGAAGGACGCCTACATCGACGCGATGGTGCGAGCGCTGCCCGACGGCTACGAGACCACGGTGGGCGAGCGCGGCGTGCAGCTCTCGGGCGGGCAGCGGCAGCGGGTGGCCCTCGCGCGCGCGCTGCTGAGCGACCCGCGGCTCCTCATCCTCGACGAGGCGACCAGCCACCTCGACGCCGAGAGCGAGGCCGCGATCCAGAAGGCGCTCGACGTGCTGCTCCGGGGGCGCACCGCGCTCGTCATCGCGCATCGCCTCAGCACGGTGCGGCGCGCGGACCGGATCGTGGTGCTCGATCAGGGCCGGATCGTGGAAGAGGGGACGCACGACGCTTTGATGGCGGCCGACGGGCTCTATCGTCACCTGGTGGAGCTTCAGCTCCTGGACGAGAATGCGGACGACGCGACGCGCGTCTGACCCTCCGGAGACATCATCTTGATCCGACGACTTGGAATCGCTCTCTCTTTGACGCTGCTCGCCTGCGGAGGCGGAGAGGCGGCCGAGCCCACGCCTCAGGCCACCGCCGGAGCCGAGGTCGAGGCGCCTCCGCCGCGCCCCACCGGCCCGCCGATGAGCCACGTCACCGCGGAGCACGACGTGCGCGCGGTGATCGACATGGAGCGCGTGCGCAGCTCGTCGCTCTCGGACGACATCGCCTCCGCGGTGCGCAGCTACCCGACCTGGCAGCAGCTCCTCGGCGACAGCGGCATCGATCCGGTGCGCGACTTCGACCGGGTGCTCGTGACCGCGTCCGGCTCGATGGCCGGCGACGGCGTGATGCTGGTGCGGCACAACATGAGCCCGGCCCGGGTGCGCGAGGCGGTGCTGAACATGTCGGTCGAGCGCGGCGAGCGCCCGGCGTGGCGCGAGGAGGGCGGCTTCGACGTCGTCGACTGGCCGGCCGACACCGACCCGCCGCGGGTGGTGGTGCTCACCGCCGACAACGAGCTGGCGGTGACGACCGAGGCTTCCCTCGCCCACGTGGTGGAGGTGGCCCGCGATCATCAGCTGCGGCGCGACGCCGACGAGACCCTCGAGCCCGCGATGGCGCTCGAGCAGGGCGTCATCATCTCGGCCAGCGCGTCGAACCTGAGCGCGGCGACGACGCGGCGCATCCAGCACCCGCCGGAGAGCATCGATCTCGTGGTGCGCGACGACGCCGAGGAGGAGGGCCGGGTGAACCTCGAGGCCCACGGCACCTACGCCGACGACGCGGCGGCGACCGCGGCCGCGGGCTGGTTCACCGAGCAGCGCGACTTCTACGCCGGCCAGATGCTGGTGCGCGCGGTCGGGCTCGATCGGCCGCTGCGCGAAGCGGAGATCACCGCCGCCGGGCCGCAGGTCGACCTGCGCGCGTCCTTCACCGAAGAGGAGCTCGAGCGGGTGCTCGGCCTGCTCGCCCTCCAGCAGATGGGCGGGGGCTGAGGCTCACAGCTCCCAGGTGCGGGGCACGGGCTCGCTGCGCAGCCAGGCGGAGAGCAACGCGTTGACCTCCTCGGGCGCCTCCTGCTGCACCCAGTGGGAGGCGTGCGGGATGAACCGCAGGGTGAGGTCGGGCGCGTACTCGCGGGTGCCGATGAGGGTCTCGCGGCCGAGCGCGGTGTCCCGCTCGCCCCAGATCACGAGGGTCGGCACCTCGATCGGGGGGAAGCCGATCGCGCGCTGACGTCGCGCGCCGCCGCCGGTGAGGTAGGCGCGGTAGTAGGAGAGCATCGCGCGGAGGGCGCCCGGCTCGGCGGCCGCGCGGCGGTAGGCGTCGAGGTCCTCGTCGGTGAAGCGGCCCGGGTCGACCGCCATGCTCGTGAACGCAGCCGCGACCCGGTGGTGATCGTTCGCCGAGAGCAGCCGCTCGGCGAGGCCGGGGATCTGGAACGTCAGCACGTACCAGCTCCGGAGCAGCTGCGGGCCGCGGCGGATCGCGCGGAGGAAGGGCATCGGGTGCGGGATGTTGAGCGCCGCGAGCCGCGCGAGGCGCGTCGGGTGCCGCGAGGCGACGTGCCAGGCGACGAAGCCGCCCCAGTCGTGCCCGATGAGCGAGACCTCGCGCGCGCCCGAGGCGTCGATGAGCCCGACGACGTCGTCGACGAGGTGCTCGATCGCGTAGTCCGCGGTGCGCCCCGGTCGATCGGTCTGGCCGTAGCCGCGGAGATCCGGCGCCCAGACCCGGTACCCGGCCGCGGCGAGCGCGGGGAGCTGATGGCGCCAGGAGCGCGAGAGCTCCGGGAAGCCGTGCAGACAGAGCGCGAGGCGATCGCCCTCCCCCTCCTCGAGCACGTGGAAGCGCAGACCGTTCGCCCGCACGAAGACGCTCCGAGCCATGCCGCGACGATAGCAGCGCTGCCGAGGTCTCCGAATACGGACCGGGGGACGGAGTGAACTTGTTGACCTGTGTAGGCGATATGACCACACGTAGGCCAATCACCCACGTAAGTTCACAAGTTAACTCCGTCCCCTCCGGCTCGGGGCGCGGGGCTTTGCTAGAACGGGGGCGTGGGCTGGGTCTCGCGGATTCTGATCGTGGCGCTCGCGGTCTCCTCGTTCGGGTTCGAGTGGGAGGGGCGGCTGACGCGGCTCCGGCGCGAGATGGAGGACCCGGATCCGGCGCGGCGGCGCGAGGTGGTGCAGCTGCTGTCGAGCTACCCGGCGTCGGAGGTGCAGGGGGCGCTGCTGGCCGCGCTCGAGGACGAGGACGCGGGCGTGCGCGCGGAGGCGGCGGAGGCGGTGGGCCGGGTGCGGCTGCCCGAGGCGGTGCCGCGGCTGCTCGACTGGCTCGACGATCCAGAGGCCGACGTGCGGGCCGCGGCCGCGCGCGCGCTCGGGCAGATCGCCGCCGACGGGACGGTGCCGCAGCTGGTCCGGGTGCTGGGCGACGCGCACTCCGAGGTGCGGCGCGCGGGCGTGGAGGCGCTGGCCGCGATCGGCGGCGACGAGGTGGTGGTGCCGCTGCTCGGGCGCCTCGACGACGTCGACGTCCGGGTGCGCACGCTGGCCGCCCAGCTGCTCGGCAACCTGGGCGACCGACGCGCGGTGGTGCCGCTCGTCGGCCGGGCCCGCGACGACGCGCCGGAGGTGCGGGCCGCGGTCTACGCGGCGCTCGGCGATCTCGGCGACGACCGGGCGGTGCCAGCGCTGGTGCAGGGGCTGCGCGACGACGCCCCCGAGCCGCGGCTGGCCGCGGTGGGCGCGCTCGGGCGGCTCGGCTCGGAGGAGGCGGTGCGGCCGCTGGTCGCGCTGATGGAGTCGCCGGACACCCGCCTGCCCCGCGCGGTGACCGCGGCCCTCGGGCAGATCGAAGGCGAGGTGGCGCGGGCCGCTCTGGTGGAGGCGCTCCGGCCGCCGCGCACCCGACCGATGGCCGCCCAGACCCTGGTGGAGCGCGCTCGGCGCGGCGCCCGGGACGGACAGGACGGCTCGGGCGCGATCACCCGCGCGCTGGCCGAGGCCCTCGAGACGGCCGACGACCCGGCGCACGCGACCCAGCTCGCCCGCACCCTGCTCGCGGTCTCGAGCTTCGACTCGATCGCCGCCGCCGCGCCCGCGCTCCTGGCCGCGCTGCGCGAGGGGCGTGGGGAGCCGCCGGCCACCCTGCGCGCGCTCGGCGCGACCGGCGCGCCCGAGGCCCTGGTGCCGCTGCTCGAGCGGCTGCGGGCCGAGGAGGTCCACATCCGCCTCGCGGTGCTCGAGGCCCTGCGCCGCTACTTCGCCGAGGCGGAGCCCGACGGGCGGGCCGCCGACCCGCTGCTCGCGGTGCTCGGTCACGTGAGCGAGGCCGAGCGCCAGCCGGTGATCGGTCTCCTGGGCACGGTGGGCGCGACCCGCGCGCTGCCGACCCTGCGCACGCTGCTCTCGCATCGCGATCCGGAGCTGCGCCTGGCGGCGGTCCGCGCGATCGGCGACATCGGCGATCCGGAGGGGGCCCCGGCGCTCCTGGCGCTGCTCGACGACACCGACGGGCGGCTGCGCTTCGAGGCGGCGCGCGCGGCCGGCGCGGCGGCGTCGCCCGAGGTGATCCGCGATCTGCTCTCTCGCCTGCGGCGCCGGGAGCCGACCGACCGCCACGCGGTGCTGATGGCCCTCGCGCGCGCCCTGCCCCGGCTGGCCGCGGACGAGGCGCTGCCGCCCGAGCTGGCCGAGACCTCGCGGGAGCTGATGGTCGAGGTGGCCAGCGGCGACGACCTCGGGCTCGCCGCGCGCGCGCTCGACGTGCTCGTGGCCTGGCACCCGCCCGAGGCCGCCGAGCCGCTCGCCTCGCTGCTCGAGCGGGCCGGCCCGCGCCGGAGCCTGTTGATCACCCGCGCGATCGGCGCCCGCGACCACGACGCGGCGCGCGCCGCGCTGAGGCGCCTGATGGACGACCCGAGCTCGTCCGTGCAGACGCAGGCGGCCTCGGTGATGGGGGAGCGGGGCGGGCCCGAGGAGGCGGCGCTCCTGCTCGAGCGCGGCCCCGAGCTCTCCTGGCCGGCGTCGGCGGCGGCGGCGTTCGCGCTCGCCCGCATGGCCCGCCGCGGGGTCCTGGACGCCGACGCTCACGAGGGGCTCTGCCGCATGAGCACGAGCCACGATCCGTTCGTGCGCGCCAACGTGGCCACCGCGCTCGGCGCGCTCTCCGCCCCGCCCTGCCCGTCCGGGGCTCACCCCCTCGGCTGGCTGGAGCGCCGCCACGCCGGGGTGGTGCGCGCCGCCGCCGCGCGCTGGGCGAGCGCCGCCGCCGAGGCCGGCCACCTCCCCCGGGCCGCGGTGACGGAGGCGCTCGAGCGCTGCGCCGCCGAGCCCCTCGCCCCCGAGGCGGCCGCGGTCTGCGCGAGTCCCACCTGGCCGGCGCTGGACGCCGAGGCCGACGTCTACGCGTACGCGCCCGACGGCGAGCGGGTGCTCGGCTCGCGGCTGCTGGCGCTGCGCCTCTCGGACGGCAGCGTCTGGGTGACGCGCAGCGATCCGAACGGGCACCTGAGGCTGTCCGGGGCTCCCGCCGGCGCGCTCACCCTCGAGGACCCGGCGGCCACCCCGCTCGAGCCCTGATCGGGCTGGCCGGCGTGGGCGGCCCGCACGTATGCTGCCGTCGTGTCCGGCGTCGTCCCCCCCGAGCCCATCCCGATCGGCGAGGCCCTCGAGCTGGCCAAGCACGGCACCGAGCAGGCGTTCGCGGAGCGGCTGGGCTTCGGCGCGCTCGTCGGCTCGCCGCCGGTCCCCGAGGAGGAGCGCAGCTGGTCGTATCACACGGTCGCGCTGCGAGGGACGTTCAGCCGGGCGGCCCCCGGCATCGATCTGAAGACGTCGCTGCTGTTCCCGATGATCAAGGTGCAGCCGCGCTTCGCCGGCACGCTGCTGATCGGTCGGGCGCAGAGCAACGACATCTGCATCGACCACAACAGCATCTCGAAGCTGCACGCCCGCGTCCGGATCGACGGCGACGCGATGAGCCTGAGCGACGCCGGCTCGAAGAACGGCATCGACCTCGACTACGCGCCCCTGAAGGGCGAGCGGCCGCTGAAGGACGGCGCGGTCGTCCGGCTCGGGCACTTCACCCTCACGTTCCACCGCCCGGCGACGCTCTACCGCATGCTGAAGGCGGTGTGAGCGACTAGCAGCGCGCGGCGAAAATGACTGCGCGCGCTGCGAGGGACGTTCAGCCGGGCGGCCCCCGGCATCGATCTGAAGACGTCGCTGCTGTTCCCGATGATCAAGG
>JAYZQJ010000246.1:0-13469 GCA_036149055.1 Myxococcota bacterium
CTCTCACCTCGCCGCGCTCGGTGCGCAACGCGATCGCGTACACGCTGGGGAACGCCAAGCGTCACGGCCTGATGCCGCGGGCGCGCACCTGGGTGGACCCGCTGAGCAGCGGCTTCTTCTTCGACGGTTGGTCCCGTGCCATCCGCACCACGCTCTCGATGCTCCCGTCCCGCGACTCTCCCGCGGAGCCGCCGCGGACCTGGCTGCTCTCGATCGGGTGGCGCCGGGCCGGAGGCGCGATCGATCCCGGCAAGCGTCCCGGCCCCGCGGAGCGCCGCGCCGCCTGAGCGGCTCGGCGGACCGGCCGACGCTCACACGGAGAGGCGCGACCCGGCTCCCGCACCTCCTCCCCTCCGCGCGTCGCCGAGGTCCAGGAACATCTCGACGCCGAACCAGCTCTCCCCGCTCGGGGCCCGGCCGCGGCGCGTGGTTCGCTCGTCGCGCGCGCCGGTTCGGGGAACCCCGTGGCTGGCTGCGCGACGTCGACGGCCGCCGAGAAGCTCTCGGTCTCCGTCGCGACCCGAGCCTCCGGGGCGTCGGGTCGGAGCGCCCTCCCATCTCGTCGACCGCCGCCTCCGCTCCCGGCCGCCGCCTCGAGTCGAGAGGGGGGGCCGATGCTCAGGCGACGTCGAGCGTGGACCGGGCCGGCCGAAGGCCTCCCGGCCCGGCGGAGCCGAGCTCGCCATCGGCGCGAAGGAGTCGCGGACGCGAGCTCGACCTCGGCGCCGTCTCCGGCGGCGCGCGGTGGGGATCGGTGACGCGGTGCCGGCGTGGCCCTCGGCCTCACTCTCGAGGCCCGTCGCCGCATCGCCGAGGCCGCCGGCGTCGCCGCCCGACGACGGCATCTCTGCCCAATCATCCGCGGAGCGTGAGCTCCAAGCGCGGATCTCTGCCGAATCGAGCGAGGCGCGCGGCGCGCTGGCCCGGGTCCTCGGTCCCGATGGGACGGCGCCCCTGGGCTCGCAGCCGCTTCCGCGCAACGACCAGGGCCGCGGATGATTCGGCAGAGATGCCCGGCGGAGGCCTCTCGATTCGGCAGAGATGCGCGAAGAGGCCGCGAGGAACGAGCTCCTCGCGGCCTCGGGGCTCAGGCCATGACCGGGAGCGACGCGGCCGGGGCTCGGACCGGCTGGGGGGGCATCATCGACGTGGCCTCTTCGGCGCGGTCGATGGCCTGCTGCTCTTCGTCGTTCGGCTTGATGACGCCCTCGACCATCTTCTCGAGGCCCTCCTGGATGACCGGGAGGTAGTCGCGCGCTTCGACGCCGACGTAGCGGACGAGCGCGGGCAGGTAGGGCGCGACCTCGCGGAGGCGGCCGTAGGAGGCCGGCAGGTCCTTGGTGACGGCGTTCTTCACCGACGCGGCGAAGCGGGTGGCGTGGATCTTCGCGCGGCCGAGGCGCCCGGCCTTCACGAGCGGGCCGACGTGGCGCACGAAGTCGGCGCCAGTGCCGGCGTGGTGATGCGGGGGCTTGAAGAAGGGGCTCGCGTAGCGGGTGCCCTTCACGAAGGCGCGGATCTCGTCCTCGGTGACGCCGGCCTCGGCGAGCGCCTGCTCGTACTCGGCCTGCGCGCGCTGACGCGCCTTGAAGAGGAACATCTGCACGCGGGAGTAGAAGTTGACGGCGCCGTCGCCGCTGGTCTCCACCGCGCAGAAGATGGCGTCGGGGTAGCGCTCGGTGACCACGCTCTGCACGCCGTCCGAGACGCCGCTCGAGGGCATGCAGCCGAAGGGCTTCACGCTGAGCGTCATGTGCGCCTTGTTCTTCACGACGTTGAGGATGAGCTTGGCGACCTCCATGTGGCCTTCACCGCCTCGGAGCTCCTGGTTGTAGAAGCTGTGGCCCGCCTGGGCGACGAGGTCCATGTCGGGGAGGTGGTGCGCGTTGAGGCCGGTGAGGTGGGCCCAGCCCTGCCACCACGCGCGGAGCGCCATCTCGCCGAGGTACAGGCCCGCGAGGGTGAGCCCGACGTCGCTGTCCTTCAGGCCGAAGTTGCCGCCGTCGGCGCCCTTCAGCTTCATGCGCGCCTTGGTGTCGTGGCGGAACTCCCAGAGGTTGTAGAGGAGGAGGTTCGCGATGACCTGGATCGAGACCTCCGCGCCCTCCTGCTCGAGGAAGCGCTGCAGGTGGTAGTTGCCGTCGCCTTCGGTAGTCATGGCCCAGAATTCACCGAGCACGGCGACCGAGGGCTTGGCGCGCAGCTTGTCGACCTCGACGCCCGCGAAGTGCTTCCGGGCGCGCCAGAGCGCCATCAGGATGCTGCCTCGCTTGGCGAGCGCGTCGTAGACCTCCTTCTTCGCCGCGGCGAAGGCGCGGTCGGTCGCGCCCTCCTGCACCTCGTACGGGCGGACGCGGTAGCTCAGGAGGTTGAGGATGTCGCCGGCGAAGAGGCACTGGCCGATGGTGACGAAGAAGGTGGGGTCGAGCTTGAGGCCGAGCTCCTCGCCGCTCGCCTGCTTGAGGCCGCCGGTCTGCTGGAAGAGGAGCACGCGGAAGCCGTCGAAGCCCGCGTCGCGCAGGGCCTTGCGGTACTCGGTGACGTACATGCCGAAGCGGCACGGGCCGCACGCGCCCGCCGTCAGGAAGACGTAGTGCTCGATGATGTGCTCGGCGGTCATGCCCTCCTCGTCGCGGAGGCGGCACAGCTCCTTGACGAGGTTGCCGACCGTGAAGTAGGTCGGGTTGCACTGACCGCGGTTGCCGAACTCCTTGCCGAAGCGGAGCGCCTTCGTGTCCGGGCAGTCGAGCGAGCGCACGGTGTAGCCGAGGCCGCTGAGGCCACCCTCCACGAGGTAGTCGTGGGCCATCGTCAGCCCGCCGACCAGGATCTCCGTGTGCGCCTTCTGCTTCGCGCTGAAGAAGGGATCGACCATCTCGTCGGTCCAGTGCTCCTTCTGCTCGCTCCCGAGGCCGAGGGCGGCGCGCTGCTCGGCTTCGAACTTCGCGAGCTCCTTCTCGATGTCCAGCTCTTCCATGGCACGTTCTCCGGGTTGGGTGGCGCTCAGACGCGGACCAGGCCGCCGTCCGCCGTCTTCTTTCCGAGCTTGATGAGACCCTTCTGGGCCTTCTCGCGGGCGTCTTTGTCGGGGTCCGCGTCACGCACGTAGGCCGAGAGGCGCGCGGTCACCTCGTCGATCTGCTGCTCGAGCGCCGGGTCGCGGCGCTTCAGGGAGGCGAGCTGCTCCTGCTTCATGCGCAGCAGCTCGAGTCGCTTCTCGTCGATGCGCCGGCTCAGCTCGTCCTTCTTCTTCGCGATGTCCTCGAGCCGCTCCTCGTGGAGCTTCAGCGAGTGCGCGTAGGTCTTGACGCGGATCTTGATGGAGCCGCCGGGCTTGTTGGCGTCGAGGTCGTGAAGGGCGGAGTAGGGCACCGCGGACTTCTCGACGATGCGGTCGATGATGCCGAAGGTCGGCGCGTCGTGGCCGCACTTGAAGCTCGAGACGTCGAGCAGCACCACGTTCGGGTGGCGGGCGGCGAACTTGGTCGCCCACACCTTCATCGCGCTGTTCGCCGAGTAGTTCTCCGGCCAGACGTCATTGATGTCGAGCGGCGTCTGGATGACGCCCTCGTCGAGGTCCTTCTGGAAGAAGCGCCGGAGCCAGTCGTGGTCCTTCGGGATCGAGCGGATGCTCAGGATCGGGTAGCCGAGGACCTGGAACTCGTCCGGGATGCCGTGGTGGAGGCCGGGGTCGAGGTGGTACGGGCGGCCGATCATCAGGATGGCGACCCGGTTCTCGTACTCGACCTGCTCGAGGATCGCCTTGCCCTTGGCCTGGACGTCCTGGTCGTAGCGCTCGAGCGCCTCGAAGGCCTGGTCGACGGCGAAGTTGCTCTCGTCCTCCGTGAGGTCGAGCGCCTGCTGGAAGGTCTCGAAGAGCACGCGCTTCATGCGCACCTTCTCGACGAACGAGATCGACGGGTCGTAGTAGGTGATCCCGCGCGTCGCGAAGAAGTCCTGCTCCTTCGTGAAGGCCGCCTTCATCACGTCCGGCGTTCCGGCGACGATGGGGCAAGACGTGTGGTCCACCGCGTGCTCGATGAAGCAGGGCACGTGGGTGAGGATCGGGAAGAAGATCGCGTCGAGCGGCTTCTCTTCGTGGTGCTTGAAGAAGAGGTTGTGGAAGTGGGCCTGCGCGACCTTGGACGGGTAGCAGGGGTCGACCGAGCCGTACTTGCCGCCCTCCGCGAACATCTCCTCGCCGGACTCGTCGCTCCAGACGATGTTCCGCGGGTCGACGCCGAGGCTCTGGAAGTAGGCCATCCAGAACGGGCCGGTCGAGTACATGTTGAGCACGCGCGGCATGCCGAGGCGCCAGCGCCGACGCTGCTCGTAGATCTCGCTCGGGGCGCGCTCGAAGCCGCGCTGGATCTTCTCGTGCTTGATCTGTCCCCAGAAGGTCTGCTTGACCTCGACGTCCTCGGTCGGGGCGCCGGCCTCGGGCATCGCGTCCAGGTCCTTCTGCTTCTGGAAGGCCTTGAGCGCCTCGTAGTGCACGAGGTTCGGGAACTCCTTCATGATCGCTTTGCGCTCGCGGACGAGCTCGATCATCGCCTCCTTCGACTCGACGGTGCCCTTCTCGCAGGAGAAGCCGCTGATGTAGCGGGCGGTGGAGCCGTCGGGGCGGAAGGCGTCGATGAAGGTCCGGCTGCACTCGTTCGGGCAGAAGTGGCAGACGGTCTCTTCGTCGTTCTTGGTCGTGTACTCGAGGTCGATCGCCGCGTCGACGCCGACGAAGCGGCTCTTGCCCTTGCGCTTGACGACCCGGAGGGTCTCCATCGCCGCGCCGATCGCGCCCGCCTCGCCGCTGTGCGGGTGGACGTAGACCTCGGCGCCGGGGACGCGCTCCTTGATGTAGTCGACCTGCGCCTTGACGGCGGCCATGTTGTACTGGGTGCCGCCCTGGAGGACGAACTTGCGCCCCAGCGCGGCCAGTCGCGGCACGCCGACCACGTACTGCCAGACGTTCTTCGGCAGCACCTGGGCGAGGCCGGCGAGGAGCTCCTCCTTGCTGAAGCCCTCCTTCTGGAAGTTCACCCGGTCGGTGTCGAGGAAGACGGCGCAGCCGTAGCTGAACTTCGGAGCCAGCTCGGCCTGGAACGCGGTCTCGGCGTACTTCGTGACCGGGAGGCCGAACTGGTCGGCCATCGCCTGCAGCAGCATGCCGTTGCCGGCCGAGCACTGGTTGGAGAGCTTGAAGGACTTGATGTCCCCGTTCTCCATGAAGAGGACCTTGATGTCCTGGCCGCCGATGTCGCAGATGACGTCGATGTCGCCGAAGAAGTGGGTAGCGCTCATCATGTGCGCGACCGTCTCGACGATGTTCACGTCGGCCATGACGGTCTCTTCGAGCACGTCGGCCGCGTAGCCGGTCGCGCCGAAGCCGAGCACCTCGAGCTCCGCGCCGTCCGCGCGCACGCCATCGCGCAGCTCCCGCAACAGATCCTTGGTGTCCTGGATCGGGTTGCCCTTGGAGAGCGTGTAGGCCTTGCGGAGGACCTCCCCCTCTTCGCTCAGCAGTACCGCCTTGGACGAGGTGCTCCCGCCGTCGAGGCCGATCACCGCCCGCACCGTCTGACCGGGCGAGAAGACCGCCTGCTCGAACTTCGGGATGCGGTAGGCCTCGATGAACTCGCTCAGCTCGCTCTGGTCGGTGGCGAGCGGCGGCCCCGCGCTCTCGCCCAGGCGCTCCTTGCGTCCCTCGGTGATGTAGCGCTCGAGATCCCTCAGCCCGAGGTAGGCGCCGACCTCGGCCGGCTCGTGCAGGCCGTACATCACCGCGCCGTAGGCCGCGTAGAGCTCGGCGTTCTGCGGGACCGGGATCAGCTCCTCGAGCGGCACGTCCTTCGGGTAGTCGAAGCCGCGCTCCTCCCAGATCTCCGGGATGCGCTTGCGCCAGCACTCCTGCAGGAAGGGCAGGTAGGTGTTCGGCCCGCCGAGGAGCAGCACCTTCGGCTTGAGGGTGTTGCCGCGCGTCAGGACCGAGAGGTTCTGCATGACGATCGCGTCGGCGAGCGAGCAGAGGATCTCGGTCGACGGGATGCCCGTCTTCACGAGGTTGACGATGTCGGTCTCGGCGAAGACGCCGCACTTGGCCGCGACGTGGTGCAGCTTCGAGTCGTCGAAGTGCAGCTTCACCGTCTCGGCGGGCGGCATGCCGACCTTGATCATGCACTTGTCGATGGTGGCGCCGGTGCCCGACGCGCACTTGTCGTTCATGGAGCAGGAGGCGGTCTTGTCGCCGTTCTCCCCCTCCTTGAAGATGATGATCTTGGCGTCCTGGCCGCCGAGCTCGATCACGCTGCCCGCGTCGGGGTGCAGCGTCTCGACCGCGAGGGTGACCGCGTTGACCTCCTGCACGAACTTCGCGCCGGTCGGCGTGGCCAGCGGGCCTCCGCCCGAGCCGGTGATGAAGAGACGCACGTCCTCGCGCGCGACCTCCGGGAACGCCTGACCGATCCGGATCAGGAACTCGAGCACCTTCTCCGGCTGCTTGGTGTGGTGGCGCTCGTAGTCGTGCCAGAGGATCTCTTTGGACTCCGGGTCCACCACGCACGCCTTCACGGTGGTGGAGCCCACGTCCATTCCGATGACGATCGGCTTGCTCACGCTTCCCCTCCGGTGCCTCGAGAGCTCGGGGCTGTCACTGACGTCAGTGTCAGTACATCCCCGGACGGCCGGGGGTCAATGGCTCATCGTCGAGACGCGGCGGTGACCGGGGCGGTCCGGGGCAGAACGCCCCGTCGTCAGTCGACGCCGCGGATCGAGGTCAGCAGGGCGTCCACCACGGCGCGATCGAGCCCCAGCGGTCCGGACACGCTGATCTGCAGGTTCACGCCGTCCCGGATGACGAAGTACGTCAGCGCCTCGACCGGCGTCGGCCCGTCCGTGGTGTCGAGCTGGTAGCTCACGTGACAGAGGCCTCCCTCGAGGGGGCCGACCGCGGCGGGCTCGTTGGCGACCAGCCTCACGTCCTGGAGTCGTTGCTGGAGGGCGGCCGTGGTCATCTCGCAGAGGCGCTCCACCGTCACCGGCCCGGGCAGCTCACGGAGCATGATCTGCACCGTGGGGATGGGGACGCCTCCGGGGGCCCCGACCGGGTCACGCTCCATCGCCGCCACCTGGAGGCTTCGACGCCAGCCGGTGTGCTCGACGTCGGCGGCCAGCTCGGCGCTTCCCCCGCGGAGGTGCGCGCGTCGGCTGCGCGACAGGGTCTCGGCGTCCACCCGATGCCAGCCGCTCGGGAGGCGGAGCGCGAGCTTCATCGGCGTGCCGATCACGACCCAGTCGGATGAGGCCGAGCTCGCGATCGTCGTCTCGCGCGGGGCCTCGAGCGGGGGCGTGCGCCTGCCGGCCGGCGTCTCGGGCCTCTCGGCCTCTCCGCTCGTCGCGGCTGGCGGAGGCGCGCTGCCGCAGCCCACGGCGAGCGAGGCGGCGAGGAACACGGCCCCGGCGCTGTACATCGAGGACGACATCGACCGAGCAGAGCATGCCTCGCTGTCAGCGTCCAGCGGGGCCGCGATCCGCGACACCGCCGTAACGGACCGCTCGCGTCGGGTCCCGCAGGCTCGAAGGCATGAGAGCCATCATCGTCGCCATCGCGCTGGTCGCGCTCCCCGCCTCGGCCCTGGCCCAGCAGTTCGAGGAGGTGGACGGGTACGTCGTCATGGAGATGGAGTCGGTGCCGATCCCCTCGGGGCACGAGTGGGAGCGCCGGACCGACATCCCGGCGGCCAGCGGCTCGCACTACATCTTCACCGGCAACGGGATCTGCAACGGCCCGGCCGGCAGCCCGCTCCGCTACACCTTCCGGGTTCACACCGGGGGGACCTATCGGCTGCACCTCCGGGCGGCCCGGACGCATCACTGCGTGACCGGGGCGCCGCAGGCCAACGGTCGCTGCAGCGAGCACGACCGCACCTGCACGAGCCTCTCCATCCCCGACGGAGACCGCTGCCCGGCGAGCGACCAGTGCGTGCGCACCGACATCTCGAACGACGCCTTCGTGCACGTGGAGGAGGCGGGCGGCGGCTACGTGCCCTTCGTCGGTCAGCCCGGCGGCAGCGTGGGGGATCCGATCAAGCTCTTCGGCGGCGGCAACCAGGCGTGGTCGTGGACCGGGGCCCGCGCGCTCGACATCCACGGCAAGCACGACGCGGACTGGGTGCTCGAGCCCGGCGACTACACCCTGGTGATCCAGGGCCGCTCGCAGCTGTTCCGGATCGACCGGCTGATGTTCTACGACACGGCCCGCGGCAGCCGGGGCGGCGGGGAGGACCTCGCCGAGACGCGCTTCACGCCCCCGCCGCCGCCGGAGGACGCCGGCCCGCCGCCGGTGGAGGACGCGGGCCCGCCGCCGGCGGTGGACGCGGGGACGTCGCCGGAGCCCGACGCGGGGCCCGCGGCGACCGTGGACGCCTCGACCCCGACCCCGACCCCGGTGGACGCCGGGCCCGACGGCGGCGGGCGGCCGGCCGCGCTGAGCGGAGGCTGCGCGGCGAGCCCCGGGGCGCCCGCGCCGCTCCTCGCGCTGCTCTCGCTGCTGCCACTGCTCCGGAGGCGCCGATGAGGGCCCTGCTCGCGCTCCTGCTCCTCACCGGGTGCGTCGGTCGGGTGGCCGACGATCAGCCCCTGCGCCCCGGCGAGCGCACCCGCGAGATCGAGGTGCTGCCCTTCGAGCCGGTGTCGCCGCTGGCCCGGCGGCTCACCCGGGAGGAGGTGCTCCACACCCTCGAGGACTCGCTCGGCGTGACCGCGCCCGCGGCCGAGGCGGACGCGATCCCGGACGACCTTCCGGTCGGGGGCTTCGTGAACACCGGGCAGGGGCAGGCGACGCTGCCCGACCACGTGCGGGCGTACAGCCGGCTGGCGACCGCGGTCACGGCGGAGATGGACCTCGCCGCCTTCGTCGACGCGCACGCCGGCTGCCGTGACCCCGGCTGCGAGGCGACCTTCGTGGCGTCGGCCGGCGCCCAGCTCTTCCGGCGGCCGCTCGACGCGCGAGAGCAGCAGGACTTCGAGGCGCTCTTCGCCGCGGTGGCCGCCGAGGAGGCCAGCTTCGACGAGGCGGCCGGCGCGGTGCTCGAGGCGATGCTCCAGTCGCCGCAGTTCCTCTACCTCTACCTCGACGAGACGGCCGAGGAGCGGGTGGTGCGCGGGCACGCGATGGCGAGCCGGCTCTCGTACTTCCTCTGGCTGTCGGCCCCCGACGAGGCGCTGCGGCGCGCCGCCGAGGCGGGGGAGCTCGACTCGGCCGAGGGCGTGGCGGCGCAGGCGGAGCGCATGCTCGACGACCCGCGGGCGCGCCGGAGCACCGCGCGCTTCATCTACGACTGGGCGCGCCTCGCGACCCTGCCCAACGGGGACGGGCTCAAGCCGGAGCTCGTCGAGGCGACGGTGGCCTTCTACCAGGACCACGTGTGGGAGCGCGGCGAGCCGCTCCTGTCGATCCTCACCTCGCAGTCGGCCGCGCTGACCCCGGCGCTCGCCGAGCGCTGGCACCTCGAGTCGCTCGGAGACGGGGTGCGCTTCTACGACACGAGCGAGCTCGAGGGGCGAGGCGGGCTCCTGACCCAGCCGGGCATCGTCGCCGGCATGACCAACGCCGACGGCGGCGAGATCGTGGCCCGCGGGCTGTTCCTGCTCGACCAGATGTTCTGCCGCGACGCGCCGAGCCCGCCGGCCGACCTGCAGACGATCATCGACGGCTTCCTGGAGGAGCTGCCGGAGGACGCGTCCGACCGGCTGATCGCCGAGACCCGGCTCGAGCGCGGCGACTGCGCGACCTGCCACGCCACCTTCGACCCGCTCGCCTACGGCTTCGAGCAGCTCGACTACCGCGGCGGCTTCCGCACCGAGGACGACCACGGCAACGTGATGCGCACCGACGGCTGGATCCCGGGGCAGTACACGGTCAGCGGCTTCAACGAGCCCTACGCCGACCTCGACGAGTACACCGCCGCGCTCGCGCGGAACCCCGAGGTGCAGATGTGCTTCGCGCAGCGCCACGTGGAGCACGCGATGGGCACCCAGCTCGGCGACCGGCAGCGGGCGGCCGCCCGGGACCTCGCGGTCGAGCTGGTGGCCGGCGGCGGCGACTACCGCGCGCTGGTGCTCGCCATCGTCAGGCACGACGTCTTTCGAACCTACGCCGCCCCGGAGGAGGCCCGATGAAGCGAACGACCCGACGCACGATCCTGCGCGGCGCCGGCACGGTGGCCATCGCGCTGCCGTTCCTCGAGGAGCTCACGCTCGGCCGGGCCTTCAGCGACTCGCCGCCGCCGAACCGCCTCGTCACGCTCTTCTTCGGCCTCGGGCTGGACCCGGACTGGCAGCGCGGCTGGGACGGCCCGCTCGAGCCGCTGCGACCCTTCGCGTCCAAGATGGCGACCTTCAGCGTCGAGAACGCGAAGGGGGCGGGCGGCGCGCACTGCGAGACCAGCGCCTCGGTCTTCGTCGGCGAGCGGCCGCGCGACGTGAACGTGGCC
This sequence comes from Myxococcota bacterium, assembly GCA_036149055.1. GTDB lineage: Bacteria > Myxococcota_A > Polyangia > Polyangiales > Sandaracinaceae > JAVJQK01. Next base: position 10,488 of record JAYZQJ010000246.1, read on the forward strand.
GGCGGGCCCTCGCTCGATCAGCACGTGCGCCGGGAGCTCGATCCGGCCGGGGCCACGCTCGCGTCGGGCCTCTGGTGGCGGCGCGGAGCGTGCGCGGCGCAGGCGCTCCGGGTCTACGGGCCGGACGGCTCGGCGCGCCCGCCGATCAAGCGGCCGAGCGAGGTCTTCGACCAGGTCTTCGGCAGCGCGGCCCCGCCGACCGACCCGACGAGCCCTCCGGATCCCGCGCGCGACCGCGAGCGCCGCGTCCGCCGCAGCATCCTGGACACGGTGATGGGCCAGTACCGGCATCTGCGCGGGGACGCCTCGCCGCTCGGGCACCGCTCCAAGCTGAAGATGGAGCAGCACCTCTCGTCCATCCGCGAGATCGAGACCCAGCTCGCGCCGGCGGAGGCGGTGATCGATCGCGGCGACGGCGCCACGGCCTGCAGCTTCCCCGAGCGCCCGCGCGACCCGGAGCTGCGCTTCGGCGGCCGCACGTGGGACTACGACGAGTTCACCTACGGCACCGGGGACGGCGCCCCGCAGCTCCGGTGGGAGGACGCGCAGGCGGTCTTCCGGCTGCACGCCGATCTCTGGGCGATGGCGCTCCGCTGCGACCTCGTGCGCTTCGGCAACCTCATGTTCGAGTCGGCCGGCGGGCACATGAACCTCGAGGGCACCTACAGCGCGCTCGGCGACAGCACGACCTTCCCGGGCAGCTCGCAGCACGACGCCTACTTCCACGGCAACGACCGCCGGAACGCGCGCCTCTACCAGCACTGGGCGATGACGAACCTCGCCTACTTCCTCGCGCGCCTCGACGACGCCGACGCGCTCGAGGACGACGGACGCACCGTGCTCGACAACACCACGGTGGTCATCGGCACCGAGTACGGCTGGAACCACGATCACCGCGAGGCGTTCCACGCGGTGGTCGGCGGGGTCGACCGCTTCCGGAGCGGCAGCCACGTGGACCTCGACCTCCACGCCGCCGATCTCTACAACGGGGTGCTGGCCGGCTACGGGCTCGACGCCGACATCGGGCGCGCGAGCGGCATCGAGAGCCGCGGCGACGTCCGCTCGGTGTTGCTGCGCTGATCACCAGCGCCAGAGGCGGCGCTCGCCGTCGGGCGTCTCCGTCCCCGCCGCCTCCGGTGCTGGGCGCCGTCGGCGCGCGCGGCGGCGGGAGGAACGCGGGGGACGGGCCCGCGGCGTCGCCTCTTCGGCGGGCTCGGCCTCCGGGCGCGCGGCGGGCGCGGTCACGATGGGCTCGAGCTTGACGGTGACGTCCGCCTTCCGGGCGCGGGCGCCGTCGGGAGGGGGCGCCTCGGGCCAGAAGAGCAGGGCCGCGGCGCCGAGCGCGACCGCGACGGCGGCGACGATCGAGGGCCAGCGTCGGCGGGCCGGCCGGGGCTCGGTCTCCGGCGCGGCGTCTTCGAGCAGGCGCCACGACGCGGCCATGCGGGCCCGCCACTCGGCGAGCGCGTCCGGGAACGTGGTGGCCATCCAGTCCGAGAGATCGAGCGGGCCCTCGTCCAGCACCCGCTCGTGGGTCGCGCGCCGGAGCGCGGTGATCACGGCGTCGGCGTCCGCCGGTCGCTCGTCGGGCTGCTTCGCGAGGAGCGCGCTCACCAGGGTGGACACGTCGTCTCCCGTCTCCGGCCGGCCCGCGCGGAGATCGGGGGGCGGCTCGGCGAGGATGCGCCGGGCCGCGATCCGGGCGTCCGCGTCGCCGTAGAGGCGCTCGCCGGTGAGGCACTCGAAGGCGAGCACGCCGAGCGAGAAGAGATCGGTGCGGGTGTCGACCGCCTCGAAGCGCAGCTGCTCGGGCGACATGTAGCCGACCGTGCCGCGGAGGAGCTCTCGCGACCGCTCGTCCTGCACGGCGCGCGCGAGCCCGAAGTCGATGAGCCGCACCGTCCCGTCGAAGCCGACCAGCACGTTGCCGGGGCTGACGTCCCGGTGGGCGAGGTCGTGGGCGTGGGCGGCGCGCAGCGCCTCGGCGACGCCGGTGAGGATCCGGAGCGCGAGCTGGGGCGGCAGCTCCGCGCTCGACACCTCGCGGAGCGAGAGCCCGTGCACCAGCTCCATCACGATGAAGGGGCCCATCGCGTCGTGGCCGACGTCGAGCACGCTGACCACCTTGGGGTGACGTAGCTCCGCCGCGAGCGAGGCCTCGTCCACGAAGCGCCGGAGCGCCTCCGGGTCGCCGCGGAGCGCGGGGTGCAGCCGCTTCACCGCGAAGGCGCGCCGGAACCCGCCCTGATCGCGCAGCGCGAGCTCCACGCTGCCCATGCCGCCCCGCGCCAGCTCGCGCACGACGTGCAGCGTGCCCCCGGCCCAGCGCAGCTCACGCACCGGCGCGCTCCCCGAAGTGGGTGGGCTCGCTGAAGGTCGTGTCCTCGACCGTGTAGACGGTCTGGCGGCCGCGCTTCTCGCTCCGGCAGGTCCCCGCGTCGAGCAGGAGGCGCAGGGCGCGTTGCACGGTTCGGACGCGGTCGCCCACCTGGGCCGCGAGCTCCTTGGCCGAGACGCCCGGGCTGGCCGCGATCGCGCGGAGGAGCCGGTCGCCGAACGGCGGCGCGCTCCGCGGCTCCGGGAGGACGAACGGGCGCGTCGGGGTCAGCGCGAGCGCGGCGTCCCGGCGGACCACGTCGCCCGCGCCCTCGAGCGCGGCGCGCGTGCGATGCAGGAGCACCCGGAAGAGCCCCTCGTGCAGCGCCGCGTCGTAGTCGAAGCCATAGACCTCGCGGAAGGCGTCGTCGTGCGCGAGGCCTCCGGGGCCCGCCTCGGCGAGGCAGGCGGCGAGCTTCTGGATCCGCTCGCCCTCGTCGAAGAGCAGGCGCGGGGGGGGGGGGGGCGCCCCGCCCCCCCCCCGCCCCCCCCCCCCCCCCCCCCGCCGCGCCGGTCATGCCGCCCACGAGCAGATCGCGCTCCGCCGCGAAGCGCGAGGGCAGCGGGTGGGCGCCGAGCGCGTCGAGGGCGGCCCGGGACGCGTCC
>JAYZQJ010000247.1:0-18176 GCA_036149055.1 Myxococcota bacterium
CCGCATCACGGTCAACTGCCGCCCGGGCTGAGCCGACCGCGCTCGCCGACGGCCGCCGCGACTCGCTCGCGGCGGCCGTTCTTTTTCCGTCGCCGGTTGAACGCCGTTCATCCCCGCGTGGGGGTCCTCTTCGTGTATCGTCACGCGCGTGAAACACGCCCCCCTCGCGGCGCTGCTGCTCTTGTTCACGTCGAGCACCGCGTACGCCTCCCCTCAGGACCTCTTCGGCTTCGGCGGCCGCTCGCCGGGCATGGCGATGACCGGCGCGTCGTACGTCGAAGGCTACGAGGCGGTCTTCAGCAACCCGGCCGGCCTCGCGCCGGTGCGGACGCGCGGCCTGCACCTCGGCCTCCAGGGCGGCAACTTCCAGCTCAGCATCGACGGGGAGCGCTCCCCGATCACGCCGGGCCGCGGCATCGTGATCGGCTTCCACCTGCCGCTGCCCTTCGGCGACGTGCTCGAGGATCGGCTGGTGTTCGGCGGCGGCTTCTACACCCCGGCCGAGGTCCTGCTGCGCGGCAACGTGACCTTCCCGGAGGTGCCGCAGTGGACGGTGCTCGACCGGGCCCAGGTGCTCGCCGTCCAGGTGGGGCTCGGGATCGACCTGCACGGCCTGGTCGACGGGCTCTCCCTGGGCTTCGGCTTCAGCGCGCTCGCCAACGTCTTCGGCGTGCTCGACGTGCGGCTCGACGAGACCAACGCCTTCAGCTCGGTGGTCGAGACCCAGCTGCTGACCACCTTCGCCCCGATCGTCGGCGCCCGCTACACGCAGCCCGAGTGGGGGATCGGCCTGACGTATCGGCACGAGCTCGTGTCGATCACCGACCTCAACATCGCCACCGCCGACCTGCCGGTGATGCTGCCCGTGCTCCGGGTGGGCGGCGTGGTCCAGTACGACCCGCCGACGATCATCGCCGAGGGGCACTGGAAGCCCATCCCGAGCCTGATGCTGGTGGCCAACGTGACGACCCAGCTGTGGAGCTCCTTCCCCGGCATGCAGATCGGGACCACGGCGATGGGCACGCAGGCGCCGGCGCCCGAGTTCTCGCCGGTGGTCGTCCCGCGGGTGGCGGTCGAGGGCACGCACCGCGACGGCGAGTTCACCTTCGCCTTCCGGGGCGGCTACGCGCTCCAGCTCTCGCCGGCCCCGCCGGCGCGCATGGCCAACCGCCGCCTACCGAACGGCGAGCCGACGAGCGAGCAGGTGCCCTTCCGCGTCCTCGACAACGACCGGCACATCCTCACCGCCGGCTTCGGCTGGACGATCCACCTCGGCCCCGGCGGTGAGAAGCTGGTGCTCGACGCCTACGGGCAAGCCCACGTGCTCATGGACCGCACCCACGAGATCGGCCGCACCGCGGGCGCGGACCCGATGGTGACGAGCGGCTACGGGCTCGTCGGCGGCTGGACGATCGGAGCGGAGTTCTGATGCGCGCCCTCCTGCTCACCCTCGCGGCGCTCTCGCTGGCCCCGTCGATCGCGGTGGCCCAGCCGATGGACACCTACGGCATGGGCTCGCGCTCGGTCGCGCTCGGCGGCGCGGTCACCGCCGACGTCGAGGACTTCAGCGCCAACTACTACAACCCGGCCGGCCTCGTGCGCAGCGGCGAGCTGCGGGTCGGCGTGGGCTGGTTCGGCGCCCACCACATGTTCGAGGTCAACGGGTACGACTCCAACGTCGACCCGGTGCACGGCATCGTGCTCGGTCTCAACGTGCCGGGGCGGATCGACGACTTCCGGTTCGCCTTCGGCCTCGGCGTGCACCTCAACGACCAGCGCGTCTCCCGGACCCGCACCCTGCCCCGGGAGCGCCCGCGCTGGGAGCTCTACGACAACCGCGGTCAGCGGACGTACCTGGCGACCTCGCTGTCGATCCAGCCCTTCGACTGGCTGCGCATCGGCGGCGGCATCGCGTTCCTCAGCTACTCCAAGAACAACCTGCTGATCCGCGGCGACATCGACTTCGCCAACCCCTCGCTGAACTCGCAGCTCGAGCACCAGCTCACCGCCGAGCTGATCACCATCCGCTACCCGCAGGTCGGCGTGCAGGTGCAGCCGCTCGAGTGGCTGAACTTCGGCCTCGTCTACCGCGGCGAGTACGCGCTCGACAACACGCTCGTGGCGGAGGTCGGGACCCTGGACTCGAGCGGGCGGCCGAGCATCGACGCGCGCGACGCGACCCGGATCATCGTCGGCGAGGTGGTCATCCCCGGCTACCTCTCGCTGCTCTCGCAGTCGGTCAACGCCTACGTGCCGCACCAGATCAGCTTCGGCGCCAGCGTCGAGCCGACCCCCGACCTGCGGATCTCGTTCGAGGCGACCTACCTCTTCTGGTCGCTCTACCAGAGCCCGATCGGCTCGAGCGCGATCGACCTCCGCATCGCGGTGCCGCCGGAGCTCCAGGACACGATCATGGTGCCCGACAGCCTGACCCAGGGCGTGCCGGCCGACGCCAACTTCTCCGACCGGATCGTGCCGCGCGTGGGCGTCGAGTACACCGCGGTGCGCAACACCGATCTCGCGTTCGCGGTGCGCGCCGGCTACTTCTACGAGAACAGCCCGGCCCCGAACCAGGGCGGCGCGTTCAACCTGATCGACACCGACCGTCACGCCTGGAGCGTCGGCGCCGGGCTCGAGCTGTTCCAGCTCCGCCCCGTGCTGCCGGGCTCGCTCGCGATGGACGTGCACTTCCAGTACGGGTGGCTGCCGTCGCGCACGATGATCAAGGAGTCGCCGATCGATCCCATCGGGGACTACACGGCCGAAGGCCACATGATCGCCGGCGGGGCCACGATCGAAGCGAGGTTCGAATGAAGCGCGGACTCGTCGCCGTCGCCGGCCTGCTCGCCCTCGGGCTGATCGCGCCCGCCTGCAGCACCATCGGGGATCCGGGCGGGATGCCCGAGGCGCTGCCCCACGGCGGGACCGGCGCGTTCCGGGTGCTCGAGGCGCCGGAGGAGACCGGCCTCCGAGGCACGCCGGGCGCGGCCCTGCTGCTCCTCGAGGACGCCTTCGTGGGCGCGATGGTGCAGGGCGACTTCGTCTTCTTCACCTCCGCGCCGCCGGTCGAGGAGCCGCTCCCGATGGTCCCCGAGGACCACCCGGCGGGGGAGATCTTCTGGCCCGCGTTCGAGGCGCGCCGCATCCACCGCGGCGCCCGCCGCGACGACGGCTTCGGGGCGTTCGACGGCGGAGGCGCGATCCTGACGGCGGAGGCCGCCTGGGAGGGCGAGGAGGTCTTCGATCCGTGGGTCGTCGAGGACGGCGGCGTGGCGCGGCTCTACTACGCGGCGGACGGCGGCATCGGCGTGGCGGAGGCCCCCGGCCTCGACGGCGCCTTCACGCGGGTCGGCGACGGCCCGGTGCTCGGCCCCGAGGCCGCGGCGACCGGCGCCCCGACGCGCCCGAGCGTGGTGCGCGGGCCCGAAGGCGACTGGCTGATGTACTACGACGCGGGCGGCGAGATCCGGGTGGCGCGCTCGAGCGACGGGCTCGCGTTCACTCCGCTCGGGCCGATCACCGTGGAGGGCATGGACCTCGGGGAGTCGCCCGAGCTGGAGCGCGCGCACCCCGGCGCCCTCGCGGTGACCACCCCGGCCGGCCGACCGCTCGTCCGCCTCTACTTCGAGTCGATCCGCGAGGACGGCGCCCACAAGCTCTACGTCGCCGGCAGCTTCGACGGCGTGGCCTTCGAGCGGCACGAGGTCGAGCTGCTCGAGAGCGTCGACCTCCGCTACCCCGCGCCGGTGGCCCTCGACGAGCGGGTCACCCTCCTCTACGCGTCGACCCGCTTCAACTCGGTCGGACGGATCACCCGCGGGCTCCAGAAGCGCGCGCTCATCGTCTCGGTCGCGCCCCTGAGCACCTCGTTCCTCCCGCCGGAAGAGGACGAGGCCGAGTAGACCTTCAGCCGGGGAACGAGCGAACCGTCAGCAGGTGCCAGGCCGCGGCGAGCGGCCGGTCGGGCAGCCCCGCGAAGTAGCGCATCGCGCCCGGCAGCGTGCCGAAGGTCCGCTCGATGCGCCGCCACTTCGGGTCCTGGGCGATGTTGTCGCGCAGGGGCGCGTCGGCGTCTCTCGTCTCGCGGTAGGCGCGCACGTACGCGAGCAGCCGCGCGTGGTAGTCGGGCTCCTCGACGATGGCGCCGATGCTCTCCACCCGCGGGTGGGTGCCCTCGAGCATCGCGATCACCTGCGCCTCGAGCGCCTCGAGCCCGCCCTCGTGGCTCTCGAGCAGCTGGAGATCGTACGCCGGGTTGGCGTGCACCACCTGCATGAGGTGGCCGATGATCGCGTCGCGCGTGCTGAGGAAGCCCGTCGGGTCGACCATCGACGCGGGATCGTCGAGCACGCGGAGCACCTGGTGGAAGCCGAACGAGATGCCGCGGGAGGCGTAGTACTCGGCCGCCGCCGGGCTGATCCAGAAGCGGAGCATGTCGATGGAGCCGACCACCAGCTGCAGCCGCGACGGCGCGCGCTCGAGGTAGCCGAGGGCCTCCAGCCGCTCGAGCCGCGCGTCGAGCGCCGGCCCGTCGGCGTAGGCGGAGAGCGCCCTCGCCAGCCCCACCGCCTTGGCCCGGAGCGCCGCCGGCCCTCCCGCGGCCCGCCGCAGGAGCGCCCAGGGAGAGGCCTCCAGCCGATCGGTCACGGGCCCCCCTTCGCGACGTGCTCGGCGAAGTCCTCCTCCGGGGAGTAGACGAGGTTCTTGCGCGCGTGCACCGCGAAGTAGACCAGGCCGAGCGCGTACCAGATCGCCGCGCCGATCACGACGAGGCGGTAGACCGGGTCGACCACGAACAAGGTGACCAGGGTGACGAGCGCGATGACGAGCGCGATCACCGCGCCGGGGATCCCGAGGGGGCTCCGGTAGGGCCGCGGCAGGTCCGGGAAGCGGATCCGGAGCGCGATGAACGAGAGCATCTGGAGCACGTAGCTGATGACCGCGCCGAACACGGCCATGTTGAGCAGCACCGCGCCGACCGGGTGGTCGGTGCCCACGTAGTGCAGGACGAGCGCGACCACGAAGCCGAGCGTCGCGCCCACCACCAGCGCCACGTGCGGGGTCTTGCGGACCGCGTGGGTCTTGCTGAGCCAGCGCGGGAAGTAGCCGGCGCGCGAGAGCGAGTAGATCTGCCGGCCGTAGGCGAAGACGATGGTGTGGAAGCTCGCCACCAGCCCGGCCACCGCGAAGAGCGCGAGCCACGCCCCGACGTCCTCCCCCAGCGTGGTCTGCAGGCCGACCAGCAGCGGCTCCTCGCTCGTCGAGATCGCCGCGGCGCCTGGCGGGATCGCGGTGTTCAGCAGGAGCGTGAGGAACGCGGCGACGACCAGCGTCAGCAGCCCGAGCAGGATGCCCCGCGGCATGTCCTTCGCGGGGTCGTGCGCCTCCTCGGCCGCGAGCGGCAGCTCCTCGATCGCCAGGTAGAACCACATCGCGAACGGCAGCGCGCCGAACACCCCGCCCCACCCCTTCGGGAACCACGCGTCCTCGCCCGGCAGGTCGAGCGCGAGGGAGAGGTCGAAGTGCGGGATCGCGGTGACGTAGAAGAGGGTGAGGATGCCGAGCGCCACGAAGGTGATCACGACCGTGAACCGGAAGCTCGCCTCGACGCCGAACACGTTGAGGCCGACGAAGACGCCGTAGGCGGCGAGCCACCAGAGCGGCGCGAGCTCGGCGGGGGTGTGGAAGATGGCGCCGAGGTAGCTGCCGATCGCGACGACGATCACCGCCGGCGTGAGGATGAACTCCATGTTCTCGGCGAGGCCGGTCACGAAGGCGCCCCAGGGCCCGAGCGCGGTGCGGGCGAAGGAGTAGGCGCCCCCGGTGTGCGGCAGCGCGGGCGACATCTCCGCGATCGAGAAGCAGAGGCCCGCGTACATCACGGTGATGATCGCGGTGGCCACGAGCATGCCGCCGAAGCCCCCCGACCCGAGGCCGAAGTTCCAGCCGAAGAAGTCGCCGCTGATCACCGCGCCGACGCCCAGCGCCCACAGCGACCAGACCCGCGCGTAGCGCTTGAGCCCGCGCTCGGCGAAGTACGCCGCGTCCACCTTCTCGTAGGCCACCCCCCGTCGGTCGTCGGTCACGGGCGCGAGCATACCTCTGGTACCGTCGGCGCATGACCCGCGCCGCCCTGCTCGCGCTGATCCTCGCCGCGCCCGCCGCGGCCGCCGCCGACGCGCTGCCGCCCCCCGAGGACATCACCTGCCGCGACGGCGAGCGCGTCGTGACCGACCACGGCGGCACCCGCTGCGAGCTGCCCTGGTGCGAGACCGACGCCGACTGCCCGGACGGAGCGCGCTGCCCGGCGATGCGGTGCGTGGCCTACGTCGAGAACCCGGCCGAGATGTGCCGGCCCGGCGCGCACAAGGAGCCGCCGGACCCGTGCGCGCCCATCGCGGAGGACCGCGGCCCCTGCCGCGACGCCGAGCCCCGCTGCGACGGCGACGCGCGCTGTCAGCGCAGCCAGTGCGAGTGGGTGGACGCCGCGCCGCCCCGCCCGGCCGCGTCGGAGGCCCCGGCCGAGGACCAGGCGCCCCCCACCGCGTCGAGCGGCGGCGGCTGCTGCGGCTCCGGCGGCGCGCGCGCCCGGGGGCTCGCCCCGGTCCTGTCGCTCATCCTGTTCGGGGCCGCCCTGATCCTGCGTCGCGGTTGACCCTCGACCGGGGGGCGCGGGCCGACGTACGTTAGCGGCATGCTTCGCTCGATCGCCCTCGCCTCCGTCGCCACCCTCGCCCTCGTCGCCTGCGACGGCGGCCCGGCGCGGATCCCCGATCTCGACAGCGGCGCCCGCACCGACGCGCGCCCCACGCCGGCCGACACCGGGCCGGCGCCGGGGGACTGCTTCGACGGGCGCCGCAACGGCGACGAGACCGACCGCGACTGCGGCGGCTCCTGCCCGGGTTGCGTGGACGGCGACGACTGCGTCGAGGACACCGACTGCCTGAGCGGGGCGTGCACGGGCGGCGTCTGCGGCGTCCCCACCTGCGATGACGGCTCCCGCAACCAGAGCGAGACCGACGTCGACTGCGGCGGGATGGAGTGCGCGGCGTGCAGCGAGGGCCGCATGTGCCAGCGCAACGACGACTGCGAGAGCTCGGTCTGCCGCGCCGGCACCTGCGCCGAGCCGACCTGCGAGGACCGCCGTCAGAACGGCAACGAGACCGACGTCGACTGCGGCGGCGTCACCTGCCCGGGCTGCCCGGCGGGCGACGCGTGCACCCGCGGCGTGGACTGCGACAGCATGGTGTGCGTCGATGGCGCCTGCGCCGAGCCCGCCTGCGACGACGGCTTCCTCAACGGCGAGGAGACGGATCGCGACTGCGGCGGCTTCGACTGCCGCGGCTGCCGCGACCGGCAGATGTGCCTGGTGAACTCGGACTGCGGCAGCGAGGTCTGCGAGGCCGGCGCGTGCGTCGGCAACGGCGACTTCGAGGACGACTTCGAGTCCGGCGCGTTCGGGCCCGCGTGGCGCGGCGGCGGCACGTCGCCGTGGATCATCGAGACGACCTCGCCGCTGACCGGCACCGCGAGCGCGCGCAGCGGCCCGATCACGCACAACCAGACGAGCGACCTCGAGCTCGACGTGACCTGCGGCGGGGCCGGCATGGTGAGCTTCACCTATCGGGTCAGCAGCGAGAGCTGCTGCGACGACCTCATCTTCTCGATCGACGGCGCCACCGTCGACGACTGGGCCGGCTCCGTGGGCCCGGCGACGGCGACCTTCCCGCTCACCGCCGGCTCGCACACCCTCCGCTGGCGCTACGACAAGGACGTCAGCCTCTCCACCGGCGACGACTCCGGCTTCATCGACGACGTCGTCGTGATGGGCTGCACGGCCCCCTGAGGCGAGGGCCCGCGAGCGCTCCGCGAGGGAGCGCCCGCAGGTCGCCTACTGCGCGAGCACGTTGAAGAAGCGGAGCACGCCGCGATCCTGGGAGGCGCGGTCGCTGACGTGCAGCGTCCAGGTGCCGATCGCGTCGCGCACGTCCAGGATCTGGTCGTAGACGAAGTCGTCGTCGGAGCGGCCCTCGCGGTTCGTCAGCACGTGGCGCGAGCCGTCGGGCGCGTCGGCCCAGACCACGAGATCGCCGCGCCAGGTGTGGTCGATCTGGACCTGGATCCGGGCGCGCCGCGCCCCCACCGGAGCGAGCACGTCCACCGTGCGGGTCACGCCGTCGACGTCGGCGTCGGGGATGGCGACGTCGAGCGCGCAGGCGCCCTCGTGCGCCCAGGGCGCCAGGCCGATGCGCGCGCAGTCGTTCTGGAAGGTCTGCCCGGTGCAGCTGCAGACCGGCGCGTAGACCGCGGGGCAGAGCCGCGCCTCGGGGCCGGGCTCGCACACGCCGGGCTGGCTCGACACGCAGCTCGCGCCGTCGGTCGGGCCGCGGTCACAGGTGAGGCCGGCGTCGCAGGTGCTGCCCGCGCCGCAGCTCGAGCCGGGCCCGCCCACCGGCGGACAGAAGCGCTCGGTGCACGCCCAGCGACCGCCCGCGCAGGTGCAGGTGTTGCAGCCGTCGTCCCGGGTGTCGCCCTCGGCGCACTCGGCGGGGGTGGTGTCGCACGCCCAGCCGCAGCTCACGCCGTCGCAGGTCGGCCGGCCGACGCAGAGCGGGTGGATCCACGAGTTGCCGGGGAGATCGCAGTCCGCGACCACGTCGCACGCCCCGCGGGCGAGGCACGCGCCGCCGGTGCCGCAGAAGAGCCCCTCGGCGCAGTCGGCGTCGGCCGCGCAGGCGTCGCCCTCGCCGCCGGGCGCGGCCGGCACGCAGCTCAGGAAGCAGGGGTGACGGATGCAGCGCACGACCTCGGTCGGGCACTGGAAGCCGTCCCCGCAGTCGGCGTCCTCGAGGCAGCCGAGGCCGAAGACCTCGACGCGGTCGGCGTGGAAGCCCCAGCCGGTCACCGAGTGGTCGGTCACCAGGCGCACGCCGAGATCGCCCGTCGGGTACTCGCCGGTCGTGAATTCTCCGAGGTCCCCGGTGAAGCGGTCGAGCACCGCACCGGTGGACAGGTCGAGGATCTCGACGAAGTCGTAGCCGCGCTCGACGTCGAGGCGCGCGAAGTGGACGCGCGCCCGGGTCGCGCCGGCCGACAGCGGGCGCAGGTCCCAGGTGCGATCGAAGTCGTTCGCGTACGGGTGGTCGCTCTCGGTGCTCGGGAGGACGACCTGGCTCCAGACGCCGCGCCCCGGCTCGGGGCTGGGGGCCGGCTCGGCGAAGTCGAACTCCAGCCGCCAGGTGGCGATGCGACCGGTGTCGCGCCGGGCGTGGTCGCTCACCACCAGGGTCCAGTCGCCCACCGCCGACTCCCCGTCGAAGGCGTCGGTCACGTCGGTGGTGATCGTGAGGTCGTCCTCGCTGCCGCCGGTCTGGTCGTGCAGGACCCGCTCGGTGCCGCTCGGCGACACCAGCACGACGCGCAGGTCGCCCCGCCAGGTGTGGCGCAGGGTCGCGCTCACGTGCAGCCGGGCGACGTTCGCGGCCGGCCGCTCGACCCGGATCACCCGGGCCACCCCGGCCGGATCGGCGTCGGGGATCGGGGTGCTCTCGTTGTCGTAGAAGCGGGTCGTGGCCCGGCAGGCGCCGCGGGCCGGACAGGCCCCCGCCTCCGGGATGCAGAGGATGCGATCGCAGTACTCCCACGCGTCGCACTGCGCGTCCTCGGTGCAGGGCGCGCCCTCGAGCGCCTCCTGCTTCGCGCTCACGTCGTCGGCCGGCGGGCGCGCCGTCTGCGCCGCGCAGCCACCCAGCAGGCAGCCCGCCAGCAGGGCCAGATTCCAGGTCCGCTCCATCATCTCGTCTCCCCCATGGGCCTTCGAATGGGCGCCTACCTCCTACATGGGCGGACACCTCGCAAAGGCGCGCGAGAGAAATCTCTCTGTGCATCGATCCCACAGAACCCTGTAGGATCGCGCGCGGAGGAGGTGCCCATGCGAGCTTGGATGGCTTCGATCGTGCTGGTGCTGGTCGGGTGCACCGGCAGCTACGACAGCGGCGCGCCCGACGACAAGCAGGCCTCGGACCTCGACGACGCGGAGGCCCGCACCGCCTGCGAGAGCTACGTGGCCTACATCGACGGCAAGATCGGCGCGGCCGAGCGGGCCGAGCGGGCCTGCGTCGGCCGGGCCCTCATCGTCACCCGCAACCCCGAGGAGTGCGAGGTGAACGTCACCTCCTGCCTCGCCGATCCGCCCGAGGACGGGTTCGACACCGACTGCAGCGATCCCTTCGTCGACCCCTTCTGTCAGGCGACGGTGGCCCAGGTGGAGGCCTGCGTGACCGCGGACACCGAGCTCTGGCTCGACTACGTGCGCGCGCCCAGCTGCGCCGCGGCCGGCAACCTCCCGGAGCTCGAGCGCTTCCTCGAGCAACCGGAGCCGCCGATGGAGTGCGAGATCCTGCGCTCGGTGTGCCCGAGCCTCGCCGACGGCTTCTACGGCACCGGTCGCTGAAGGTTGCGGCGAACGGACCCGAGACCTACGCTCGCCAGCCCCAGGGAGACGCTCACCGATGGCCGACACCGTGTTCTGCGTGAAGACTCAGAAAGAGGGAGAGAAGCTCCCGCGCCCGCCGTTCCCCAACGAGCTGGGTCAGCGCATCCACGAGAACGTGTCGCAGGAGGGCTGGCGGCTCTGGATCGCGCACTCGACGATGCTCATCAACGAGTTCCGCATCGACGTGAGCTCGAAGCAGGGCACGGAGTTCCTCCTCAAGCAGTGTGAGGACTTCTTCTTCGGCGAGGGCTCCGAGCTGCCACCCGACTTCAAGCCGGCGGACGCCGAGGGCAGCGCGGACGGCGAGAGCTCGTGAGCGGAGCCGCCGAGGGCGCCGATGGCGGCCCCCTCTCCCAGCATCAGGCCCTCCGCGACCGCTTCGAGAAGGAGCGCGCGGCGCAGGACCAGACCGACCAGCGCTTCAGCATCGTCCAGCTGACCCTCTTCGGGCTGGCCGCCGTGCTCGCCGGCTCGGGGCTGTTCCGCGGCGACTGGATCCTGGCCGCCGGCGGCGGCGCCGCCTTCCTCGTCTTCCTCGTGGTCCGCGGCTTCCAGGGCCGCACCATGGCGCGCCGCGATCGGGCCACGACCCGACGCGACCTCCACGACCGGCACGTCAAGCGCATGACCGGTCAGTGGGACGCGCTCCCCGAGCCCTACGCGACCATCCCCCCGGGCCACCCCTACGCCTCCGACCTCGACATCGTCGGCAAGGCGTCGCTGCTGCAGCGCATCGACACCACGCACACCGCGGCCGGGGCCAAGACGCTCACCGGCTGGCTCGCCTCCCCGGCGACCCGCGAGGAGATCACGGCGCGTCAGGCGGCGGTCGTGGAGCTGGCGCCGCTCGTCGACTTCCGGGCGGAGCTCGAGGGCGCGGTGCTCGACACCGGCCGCGAGCGCCTCGACCCCGGCCCGTTCGTCGAGATGATGGACCGCAAGGGCGTGCACGAGACGAAGCCGTGGCTGAAGATCGTCTCGCCGCTCCTGCCGATGGTGACCGTCGGCCTCCTCATCGCGGGCAACTACGTGGCCGGCTTCCCGGGGTGGGCGTTCCTCCTCCCGCTGGCCGTGCAGATCGCGATCGTGCGCTCGACCGAGGCGCGCGCCCGCGAGATCTACGAGGCGATGGGGTCCAAGAAGGGCTTCGTCGACGCGTACGCGAACCTCTTCGAGGTCATCGAGGGGCACGCCTTCGAGTCGCCGCTGCTCGAGGACGCCAAGGCGCGACTCCGGATCGAGGGCGCGCCGCCGTCGACTCAGATGCGCCGGCTCGATCGCTGGGTCAGCTGGTACGAGCTGCGCGAGCAGGGGATCGTCTGGATCGTCGTCAACCCGCTGCTCCTCTGGGACCTCAACTGCCTCATCGGCATCGAGCGCTGGATCCGGGTCGTCGGCCGCAAGTGCGGCGAGTGGTTCGACGTGGTCGGCCAGATCGAGGCGCTGGCGAGCCTCTCGGTGCTCAAGCACCAGGACCTGTCGGCGACGATGCCCACCGTGGTCGACGGCGAGCAGGGGCTCGAGGCGAGCCAGATCGCGCACCCGCTCCTGCCGGCCGCCGACCGGGTCGCCAACGACGTCTCGATCGACGGGCCCGGGCGCTGCCTGATCGTCACCGGGTCGAACATGGCCGGCAAGAGCACGCTGCTCCGCGCGGTGGGCGTGAACGTGGCCCTCGCGCTCGCCGGAGGCCCCGTGATCGCGCGATCGATGACGGTGCCCCGGGTGCGCCTGCGGGCGAGCATGCGGATCGCCGACTCGCTGCAGACCGGGGCGAGCTACTTCCAGGCGGAGCTGGCGCGGCTGCGGCTCGTGGTCAGCCAGGCCGAGCGCAAGCCCCCGGTGTTCTTCCTGCTCGACGAGCTGCTCCGGGGCACCAACGCCAAGGCCCGCCACCTCGGGGCGCGGGCCGTCGTCCGCCACCTCCTCGACCGCGACGCGATGGGCTTCGTGGCCACCCACGACGTGGCGCTGAGCGAGCTCGAGCACGAGCGCGACGGGGTCTCGAACGTGCACTTCACGGACGTCATCGCCGACGGCGTGATGACCTTCGACTACCGGCTGCGGCCGGGCGTGGTGAAGACCAGCAACGCGCTCCGGCTGCTCGCCCAGGTGGGCATCGAGGTCGGCGACGAAGAGCTGGTCCTGAGCCCCGCGATGGATCTCGCGGCCCAGGAGCGCGAGAGCGTGCCGGGCTGACTCGACGCGCAGCCGTTTCAGTCCTTGGGCTCCCTACCGTTATGCTGAAGGTCCTTGTCCGACGCCGCTGAACAGCCCTTCCTCCTCTCCCGGCCGCGGGCCCGCCCCTCTCGCGAGCACGTCGACGGCCTCGCGCGCCTGCACGAGAGCCACGACGTCGAGGATCGCCGGGCCCTGTGGCGCCAGAGCATGGCGAACCTCGCGGCCGAGGCGGCCGAGCAGAAGCCGGTCCCGCTCGAGGGGCTCGACCCGGACGCGGTCCTCGCCAGCGTGCGCGCCGCGATCGCCAACGGGCTGCTCGACGACCTCGACTTCCTGACCCCGGCCCACTCCGCGGCCGCCCTCTACGAGCTGGCGTCGGTGCTGCCGATGGGCGAGGAGCGCCGCGAGCTCGGCCGGCGGGTCGCGCGCATGCTGCACACCGGCGACGCGGCCACCTTCGTCACCCTCGCCACCCGGCTCGCCATGGGCTCGCGGCGGGCCCTGAGCGGCTCCGCGGTCCGGGCCCGGGTCGCCCTCGCACTCGACCTACCGATCGGCAGCGGCACCCGCGCGGACGCGCTCGCCCTGGCCCTCATCTCCCGGCGCGAGCTCGCCGACGAGTGGCTCAGCGCGCCGTCCACCGGCTCGCTGCCCCAGCGGCGCCTGGCCGCGCGCCTGCTCGAGCGCGCCGCCCGCGAGGCCGCCCGCCGCTGCTCCCAGGGCGACGACAGCGTGCTCGGCGTCTTCGAGCACGGCGGGGTGCGGCGGGCGTGGCGCCGGCTGCTCGAGGATCGCGAGCCGCTCGTCTGGCGCCACGTCGCCACCGCCCGCGGGCTGCTGAGCGAGGACGAGATCGGCCTCGCCGACGAGATCAACGCCGGCTTCGATCCGGACCTGTCGCCCACCGAGTGGCGGCGCGCGGCCGCGTCGCTGGCGGCCAGCATCGCGGTGAACCCGGGGCGGGCCCTCACCCGGGCGCTGAAGCTCCTCGAGGGGCCGATCTTCGAGCGGGACCGCGGGGTCGCGGCGGCGATGCTGCTCGGCCTCCCGCGCGCGGCCGAGGTGGAGCCCGAGGCGGCGGAGGAGCTGTGCACCGCGATCGTGCGGGCCGGCGGCCTCGACGCGACCGAGGGGCTCATCTCGCTGCGACAGGAGCGCGTCGGCGGCGACTTCGGGGCCTGGGCCGGGCAGATGGCCCGCGCGCGTCTCCGCGAGGGCGGCCTCCTCGACTCGGACGACGACGGGCTCGCGGCGCTCGCGGCCGCGCTCGACCAGGATCTCCGGCCCGCCGAGGAGCGGGACTGGGCGCCGACCCTGCGCTCCCACCTCGACGAGGCCCTGATGGCCTTCGCGGAGGAGGGCGCGCGCGCCGCCTTCACCCGGGCGCACTCGGTCCTGGAGCGGGTCGACGCCACGCTCCGCAAGCTCGAGGCGGCGCCCCAGACGAACGCCGACGGGAGGCGCGAGGCGTTCGTGGCCCTGCGGGAGCTCGACGAGGCCCTGCTCGCGACGAGCACGCTGGCCGATCTCCTGACCCTCGGCTCGCGCGGCGACGACGACTCGGCCACCGCGCCGCTCAACCTCTACTTCGCGCGCCTGACCGAGTGGCTCCTGACCCAGGAGCGGCTCCCGGTGACCGACGACGGCTCGGTCGATCACCCGGCCCTCCGCGGCCACCGGCTGCGCACGCTGCTGCACGCGATCGACGCCGACGGCAGCTGGGGCTCGGGCAAGAGCACCGACCTCGCGCGGCGCCGGCTCCGGGTGGTGCGTACTCTCCTCGGCCGGGTGCGCGACGACGCTCCGTCCACCCTCACCCGCGTGCTGCGGGCCTCCGCCGCCCGCGCCTGCGACGCGCTGCTCCGCGAGGAGATCGGCGAGCTGAGCGACGTCTTCCTCGCGGTGGTCCGCCACGTGCCCGACGTCGACGGCTTCGTGACGATGGCCGAGGCGTCGATGGTGCCGGAGATGGAGGCCATCTTCCGCGCCTACGCCAACCTGGTCCGGGTCACCGCCGAGGACGTGCGCGACACCAAGAGCCGGGGCCGCGCGAGCCTCGACGCGCTCCGCAAGCTGACCCGCGCGTTCCCCGCCGCGAGCTCACCCCGGGTCGACGCGCTGCACGCGGCCCTGCTCGCCTTCGGGCGGGCCATCGAGCGCCTGAAGGCGGCGCGCTCGCTCGAGGAGCTGGCCGGCGAGGCGGGCGGCGGCGGCTCGCGCATCTCGGCGCTCGAGAAGGCGATCCGGCTCCTGATGCGGCTGGTGGTGGGCGCCAAGCGACGCCTCGGCGAGACCCCGGAGGACACCCACGGGGTCGCGGCGCCGGCGCTCAAGATCGTCGACATCGCCATCGAGCGCGCCTACCGCGGCGACCCGCAGTCGCTCCGAGAGTCGATGGCGCCGACGATCGACGCCCTGCACGACGACCTGCCCGCGCCCCTCGCCGAGGTCGCGGCCGGCGCGCTGGTCCGCGCCCTCCGCCTGCCGCGCGAGGCCCCCGCGGGCGCCCCGGCGCGCAGCAGCTCCATCCCGGCGCCGCCCAAGGAGTCGCCGCTGCCGCCGTGGCTCCCCCCGAGCCGCACGCTGGGCGGGTTCTACGTGCTGCGCACCCTCGGCTCCGGCGCGGTCGGCAGCGTGTTCGTGGCCCGCCGGGTGGAAGAGAAGAAGAACGAGGACGCCTCCCGCTTCGCGCTGAAGGTGCCCGAGTTCACTGGCGCCGCCGCCCGGACGCTGAGCGAGGACGAGTTCCTCAGGCTCTTCCGCGAGGAGGCGGGCGCGCTCCTGTCGATCCCGGAGCACCACAACCTCGCGCACCTCGTCACCTTCGACGCGGGCGCGCGCCCCAAGCCGATCCTGGTGATGGAGCTGGTCGAGGGGCCCACGCTCGAGCGCGTGGTGGAGACGGCCGCCCTCGACCTGCGGCAGACCTTCGCGATCCTCGACGGCATCGCCGCCGGGCTCGAGGCGATGCACGGGGTCGGCGTCGGACACCTCGACGTGAAGCCCTCGAACGTGATCCTCCGGGACGCCGACCCGCTCGCGGGAGAGAACGGGACGCCGGTGCTCGTGGACTTCGGCCTCGCCGGCAGGCACCTCCGCCCCGGCTGCGCGACCAGCAACTACGGCGCGCCCGAGATCTGGGGCCTCGTCCCCAAGGGCTGCCAGCCGAGCCCGATGGCCGCCGATGTCTACGCCTTCGGCGCGCTCGCCTTCGAGGTGCTCACCGGCCGCACCCTGGTGACCGGCGAGAGCGACGTGTCGATCATCACCGCCCACCTCTCGCACGACGGCGACTTCCGGGGCCTCGACTGGCTGGCGCGCGACCCGAACCTCGCCCAGCTCGCCGAGGTGCTGCGGGGCGCGCTCCGCCAGGATCCGCGCACGCGCACCCCGATCGCCGAGCTCCGCCAGCAGCTCAAGGACGTACAGCCGCTCGTCTCCGTCCGTCGCTGGCCGCTCGACGCGCACGCCGCCGCATGAGCCGGACGCGCGAGTCCTTCGAGGCGACCCTGAAGGCGACGTCGATCGACGTCGGCTCGCTCTCGCTGCGTCCGGACGGCACCCTCGCGAGCGAGCCCGCGGCCGAGCCCCCCACCCTCCCCCCGCTCCCGGTGACCGAGAGCAGCGGGGAGCTCCGGCTGGGCGCGGTGATCGGCGAGGGTGGCATGGGCGTGGTGCGCGCCGCCGAGCAGCGAGCGCTCGGCCGGGAGGTGGCGGTCAAGGCGCTCCGCGAGGAGGCGCGCACCCCCGGGCGCGTGGCCGACTTCATCCGCGAGGCGCGCGTCACCGGCTCCCTCTCGCACCCGAACGTGGTGCCCATCCACGGGCTCGGGGTCGCCCCGGACGGCGCGCCGCTCATCATCATGAAGCGGGTCGAAGGCCGGAGCTGGCGCA
Organism: Myxococcota bacterium; assembly: GCA_036149055.1. Lineage (GTDB taxonomy): Bacteria > Myxococcota_A > Polyangia > Polyangiales > Sandaracinaceae > JAVJQK01. The sequence goes on from JAYZQJ010000247.1 coordinate 16,571, forward strand.
CGCACATCGAGGAGACCTTCGGCCGAGCGGAGCACCTCGAGGTCCACCTCGACACCCTGCTCGCCGTCTGTCGCGCGGTGGAGATGGCGCACGCCCGCGGCATCCTCCACCGGGATCTCAAGCCCGACAACGTCCTGGTCGGCCCCTTCGGCGAGGTCCTGGTCGTCGACTGGGGCCTCGCGGTGCGGTTCCGTGACGACGCCGAGCCGGCCGAGCTCCCCCACTGCGCCAGCCTCCGCAGCGTCGTGGGCACGCCGCGCTACATGGCGCCCGAGATGGCGAGCGGCGACGGGACGCGCTTCGGTCCTCACACCGACGTCTACCTGCTCGGCGCGACGTTGCACCACGTCCTGACGAACCAGCCGCGCCACGACGGCCCGACCCTGATGACGCTGCTGTACCACGCGTTCGCGTCGGAGCCGTTCGTGTACGGCGGCGAGGTGCCGGCGGAGCTCGGCGCGATCGCCAACCGCGCGTGCGCGCCGGATCCCGCCGATCGCTTCGAGAGCGTGGCCGCGCTTCGGCGGGCGATCCTGGACTACCGGGCCCACTCCGGCTCCCGCCGGCTCGCGACCGAGGCCCGTCGTCGGCTCGACGAGGGCGGCGACCTGTCGACCTGCCGCTTCGGCTTCGAGCAAGCGCTCGCCGCGTGGCCGGGCAACGAGGCGGCGCGGGCGGGCCTGCGCGAGACGCTCGGGGTGATGGTCGAGCGCGCCCTCGCGCGCGACGCCATCGGCGAGGCGGAGGCGCTGCTGGAGGAGCTCGGCCAGCTGTCCGACGCCGACGGGCTGCGGGCCCGGGTCTCGGAGCTGCGGGTCGACCTCGACCGCCGCGCCGCGCGGATCGAGGCGCTCGAGGCGGAGGCACGCGACCGGGACCTCGGGCTCTCGGCGGGCTCCCGCAGGACCTACGGCGTCGCGTTCGGGGTGCTCTTCCTCCTCTACAACGCCGCCCTCGGTGTCCTGGCCCTCGCGGGCCCGGGGCCCGTCGGCTTCTTCACCTACGTCGCCGGCGCGGGGGCCATCGCGGGGCTGCTGGGCGCGCTGGCCATCACGCGATCCCCGGACCTGCTGCCGAACCAGGCGGGTCGGCGCCTCTTCTTCGGGCTGGCGGCCCTGCTCCTCGCGCAAGCGCCGGTCTTCTTCGCCGTGGGCTGGCTCGGGGGGAGCATCGAGCAGGCGCTCGCGGTGTCCTTGCTGCAGCTCGCGGGCAGCATCGCGATCAAGAGCCTCGCGGTCGACCCTCGGACGCTGTGGGTGGCCGCGCTGAGCCTCGCGCTCGGCGCTCTGTCGCTCGCGGTGCCGTCGGTCAGCTGGTTCGCGGTCGGCGTGGCGTACGCGGCGTTCTTCGTGTTCGGGTCGATGCTGGATTTTTAGGAGGGTTTGGGGCAACCCCTCTGCTTCTCGTTGGAGGGTTTGGGGCAAACCCTCCCCCCATGGGGCGAAGCGCCCATGGGGCCCCCCTCCCGACTCCGTCGGGACGTCGCGCTTCGCGCTCGTCCCGCGACCCCAGCGCGGGGCGCTGGGGGCCCTGCGGCACGCGCTGCTTCTTGCGGGCGGGTTTGAGGCAAACCCTCCCCCCATGGGGCGAAGCGCCCATGGGGCCC